>JAXUUN010000046.1:0-11754 GCA_037231075.1 bacterium
TCCTGGATGTTGGAAATCTTCTTGTCGGTGATGAGGATGAGGGCGTCGTCCAGGTTAGCCTCCATCTTCTCGGTGTCGGTGACCATATAGGGGGTGATGTAGCCCCGGTCAAACTGCATGCCTTCCACGACCTCGGAGTAGGTCTCGGCGGTCTTGGACTCCTCAATGGTGATGACGCCGTCGTGGCCCACCTTCTCCATGGCCTCGGAAATCAGCTTGCCGATGGTCTCGTCGCCGGAGGAGACAGCGCCGACACGGGCAATGTCCGCGGAGCCGTTGACCTTCTGGCTGTTGGCCTTGATGGCCTCAATGGCGGTGGCGGTGGCCTTGGCAATGCCCTTCTTCATGATCATGGGGTTGGCGCCGGCAGCCAGGTTCTTCAGGCCCTCACGGATGATGGCCTGAGCCAGCAGAGTGGCGGTGGTAGTACCGTCGCCGGCCACATCATTGGTCTTGGTGGAAACTTCCTTCACCAGCTGGGCGCCCATGTTCTCAAAGGGGTCCTCCAGCTCGATCTCCTTGGCGATGGTCACACCGTCGTTGGTGATCAGGGGAGCGCCGAACTTCTTATCCAGCACCACATTGCGGCCCTTGGGGCCCAGGGTGATCTTCACAGTGTCGGCCAGCTGATTGACGCCCTTCTCCAGAGCCTTGCGGGCCTCTTCACCGTAGCAAATAATCTTAGCCATAACGCATTACCTCCAAGATAATTCCGTCTTGCGGAATTGAAATTAAAATCAGTCCGGAGCAGGACACGCACCTGCGCAGGACACCTTAACCCCTGGCCGGGGCGGCCAGGGCCGCCTTTCTCGTGGAAAGGCGAGGGGGGTATCGAACACGGTTTCCTTGGGAACCGTGTTCGTATCTAGGGGGATGCAATCCCCCCTGGACGAGTTTTACTCCACCACGGCCAGAATGTCGCTCTGACGCACGATGGTGACTTCCTCTCCGTCCAGCTTCACCTGGGTACCGGCGTACTTGCTGGTGATAACCTTGTCACCCACCTTTACGGTCATGACGACTTCCTTTCCGTCCACCATGCCGCCGGGGCCAACAGCGATGACCTCAGCCACTTCAGGCTTCTCCTTGGCGGCTCCGGTGAGGATGATGCCGCCTTTGGTGGTCTCCTCAGCCTCTACCAGCTTTACGATCACACGGTCAGCCAGGGGTTTGAGTTTCATAACAGGTTCCTCCTTATATGATGTAAATTTTCCAATCAACAAATCCAATCGGTTTAGCACTCCGTTTATTTAAGTGCTAAATCTAACTATGATAATAACCGCTTTCCCAGAAAAAATCAACCCCCATTTTCAAAAAAATGGGGGAATTTTTTTCAGAGTTTACTTTCTGTTCACAAACAAGTCTTTCAAGTGCTAATTTTCTCCCCGTTTCGGTAGTCACATCCCTCGGGATAAAAGAAGTTCACCTTTTGATCTGACAGCCTGACGGTAAAGTGGGTATCGACCATTACCTCTCCGTCCACCACCACCGTGATGGGCTCATTGGCCGAAAAGGACACTTCCCGCCCGTGGTAGTCCTCAATCAATTCGGGGTACTTCCAATATAGCCCCTTGGCATACTTTCCCACCAGGCGCAGGAAGGTGGGCAGGCTCACCTTTCTGACCAGCAGCATATCCAGCACCCCGTCGTCCGGCATGGCCTCCGCCACCGGCATAAAGCCGCCGCCATAGTACCGGCCGTTGCAGATACACAAAATGGCAGTGGGGCGGTTTTCCCAGACAATATCCCCCATGCGCACCGTCATGAGACGGTTGATCCCTTTCAGAAAGATGTGCTCGATCAGAGAGAGCACATATGCTCCCTTTCCGGACACAAAGCGCAGATCCTTATATCGGTGGACGCCGGCGGCAATGCGGGCGTCCACGCCGGCACATACCACATCGATCCCCAGCTTTCCGTTGCAGTCCATCAGATCAAAGGCCCGCTGGGGACCGACTGCCAAAGCCTCCAGGTCATAAAAATGTTTCCGGTAGTCCGGGCCAAATATCTTCAAAAAGTCATTGCCTGTCCCCTTGGGCACATTGGTGATAGCCACATGGTCATGCCCTGCCGCCCCATTGACCACTTCGTTCAGCGTGCCGTCCCCGCCGCAGGCGTAGACCCGCAGCGATTCCTCATTCTCAGCGGCCTTCCGGGTCAGCCGGAGGGCGTCTCCTTCCCCCTGGGTATAAGCGACCTCATGGGGAAAGCTCAGCCTGGACAGCAGTCCTTCCAGGTGGGCATTGGTCTCGTGTTTTCCTGCCGCGGGGTTGATGATAAACAGGTGTCTCACACTCTTCCCGACCCTTCTCTATTTCATCCCGTACATGAACAGGTCGCACTTGAGCATCCCGTTATAGAGCTTGCGCTTCTTGTCCGCCTTCTTCCCAAAGGTCCGCTCAAACTCTGTATGGGAGGACAGCAGATACAACTTCCAGCTCTCAGGAAACTTGTTCCAGGCTTTCCCAAACGCCCGGTAGAGCTCTTCCGCCTCCCTGCGCTCCATGATCCGCTCGCCGTAGGGGGGATTGGTCACCACCCGGCCATAGAGGCCGCCCCAGTGGAAGGTCCGGGCGTCGGATACTTCAAAACTCACCACATCCTCCACCTCGGCCAGATGGGCGTTGTGCCGGGCCAGTTCCACCGCCTGGGGATCAATGTCCCCGCCCCAGATCTCATAGTCCCCGTCAAACTCCTTGTCCATGGCCTCGTCGGCGGCGGACATCCACAGCTTCTTGTCCAGCCAGTTCCACTTCTGGGCGGAAAAGCTGCGATTCAGGCCCGGAGCCCGGTTTTTGGCGACGAGAGCGGCCTCAATGGGGATGGTGCCGCTTCCGCAGAAGGGGTCGCACAGGGGATCTCTCCCCTTATACCGGGAGAGCAGCACCATGCCGGCGGCCAGAGTCTCCCGCAGAGGGGCGGCCACACCCTGGGCCCGGTAGCCCCGCTTATGGAGCCCCGCTCCGCTGGTATCCAGCATCAGTGTGGCCTCGTCCCCCATGATGGAGAACTGTACCTGATAGAGGGCCCCCGTCTCGGGCAGGGTATTCAGCTTATAGCGGCGGCCCAGCCTGGCGGCAATGGCCTTCTTGATAATGGACTGGCAGGCGGGCACGGAGTGCAGGGCGGAGTTGAGGCTGTGACCTTTCACAGGGAACTGCCCTTCCCGGGGAATAAACTCCTCCCAGGGCAGCGCCCGGGTTCCCTCAAACAAAGCGTCAAAGTCAGCGGCATGAAAGGTCCCCAGCACCAGCAGCACCCGCTCGCCGGTGCGCAGATTCAGGTTGAGTCGGGGCAGATCGGCCGCCTCTCCCACGCACAGCACCCGCCCGTTTTCCGCCCGGACCTGGGGCAAATTCAGCCTTCTCATCTCATCGGCACACACGCCCTCCAGTCCGAAGAGCGTGGGCACGGCAAACTGCAGTTGTTTCATTACGCACCTCTTTCGGGGCAGCAGCCCCTTACATGGATTGGGGGACAAAGGCCCCCGGTCTTCGTCCCCGTTTCCCTCAAATCTTCAAAGGGGGGTAGGCCTTCACCTGCTCCACCCGCCGCAGCCCCGCCTGTTTCGCCCGCAGGCTGTACTCCTCAACATCTCCGGTGGTGTATATGGATACCCGACCCTCTTCTGTTCGATCGGTAAACAGGTCATTTTTCTGCAGATACTCCTTCAGCATCCTGGCCATCTCCCAGGCGGGATCCACCAGCGTCAGCTGAGGGAACATCCTGCGGATGCTGTCGCTCACAAGGGAGTAGTGGGTGCAACCCAGCACACAGCACTGAATGTGCTCCTGTTCCACCAATTCTCCCAGCTCTCTGCGCAACTCCTTTTCCACCTGGTCCATTCCGTCGCCGCTGCCCAGATTGTGCTCCACAAGCCCGGCCAGATTGGGGCAGCCCCGGCTGCATACCTTCAGCCCCCGTGCCCCCTGAGAGAGAATCTTTTGCGGATAAACTCCGCAGTTATGGGTAAACACGGTGGAAATAACGCCCACAGGGCCGCCGTTTGTCCGGGCGGCTCCCTCCACCCCCGCCTGAACCGCGTTGAACACGGGACAGGAAACCCGATCCATGCACTGTTCGATGACACAGGAGATGGTATTGCAGCCCACCAACAGGACCTTGACCCTCTGCTGTTCCATAAAATCAAACATATACCGGCTCATCGCCACAATGGTCTCTTCCGGATGGTTCCCATAGGGGACATGGGCCCCGTCCCCAAAGTAAAGAATATTCTCTTCCGGCAGCAGGCGCTGTACCTGCCGCACCACACTGAACCCCCCGATTCCTGAATCCAGGACTCCAACGGGGCTATTACGATCTGACATGAACTTCCTCCCAAGATATCTCAAAGCTGTACCGGCAGCTTTTATTCCGCCCGTTTTACCCCGCCGGTCACGGTATCCAGCTGGTAGGACCCGGTATCGGTGGTAACCTGCCATACGGGGGTCATTGTCACGGAACCGGACAGGGAGGCAGAACAAACATACCCCTGTCTGATGCCGTCAATTCGATTGCACACATCGCCCAGGGAGCTGATCCCGTTCATCAGGCGCACCATAGCGGTGGCCACCGAGATGTTCTCGCGGCTTTGGTCCGGCTGAACCTGTCCCATCAGCCGGAGGCCTCCCGATATGCCGCTCACACTTCCCTGGGTACAAACTACGGTCACCTGCTGACTGAACAGAGGGACCCCCTCCCAGAGCTGCTGAAAAACGAACCCTTCTCCCGTCTCCTTCAGCAGTTCACCCTGAAAGCCCAGCAGCGCCAGTACGGCGGCGCAGTCCGCCCCGCCGTCTTCTCCCACGGAATAAATGCCCGGCTCCAGCTGGACGGAGAGGGTACCGTCACCATGAAACTGTACCGACCCGTTTTCATTATAATATCGGTACACCTCGCCTCCCCTGGGTTCCGCCTCTACTTCCCCCTGGAGCAGCGCGGCCGCGGCCGCCTGCTCTCCCTCCAGATCGCGCTGGGCAACCATAGGCTGCAGTTCCATGTCCTGGGGAAACAAATCTTCCTCAATCCGCACGCCCCGGTTAGTGAGAAACTGGATGGTATTTTCCCGGGTCTGGCGTTCCTGCCGGCTGGTCTGCAGATTCTGGCTGACTACCAGCCCCAGCAGACAGAGGTTTGTCAGGACCAGGATCAACAGAATAAAATTTTTCAGCTTTGTCCAGGGCATGATGTTATTCCCTCCCGGCTGTATCCCGTCTGGCCGCCCAGCCGGCGGTGACAGTATCCTCACCGTTGTCGGTGTAAGTCAGCAGCAGCTCCTGACCGTCCAGGTCCAGTGCCGAAAAGGCAGCCATGGCCTGCTTGGACGGCATCACCACCGAGTAGGTCCCGCTGGATGCATAGCTGCGAAGCGTGGCGGTCATCTGGGTGATCCGTCCGTCAGAAACCAGGAACCTGACGGCATAGCCCGTATCAAGACAGACGGGAATCCCGTCCAGGCTGTACCCAAATTCCACCGTCAGTTCAGACTGGTCCTGGACCGCGGAGATGAGGTACAGCCTTGCCTCGCCGCACCGGCTGCCCAGCAGAGCTGCCGCCACCTGTCGGCAGGTCTCCACACTGTCGTAGAGGACTCCGTCTCCGTCGCTCTGGCGAAGGATGGGCAGGATACTGTTCTCGTCCCCGGCGGTGTACTCCACCACCCCCCGGTCGGACAGGCGGACGCTGTCCCCCCCGCTGCGGGCCACCCACTCATCAGTGGGGTAAAAGTCGGTGGAATTCAGGTTGAACCCCAGATCCTCCACAATGCTTCGCAGAGAATCCTCCCCGCCGCTGACGGGATTGGAAACCGTATAGACGGGCAGACTGGGGCTGTCGGGAAACAGAATCGTATCCGGGTCCAATATCTCATATTCCTCCGACTCAAAGGCATAAAACACTCCATTGTCTGTCAAGGTGGACAGTGTCTCCTTCAGCGTCTGAGGATCGGCCATCTCGGAACGGCAGCGGTAATATCGCCCGTCTGTCTCGTCCCGGTAATACAGGGCCACCGCATCCTCCCAAACGGCAAGTACAATGCGGCGCACATTCCCCTCCAGCTGGGTGCTCTCACCGGACAGCCATGACACCAGCACCGGCATTGGGATCTCCCCCTGAAAGTCCATATAAATTCCCAGCTGCTGTGTCAGGGCCTGCTCCCACTGGCCGCGGGTGATGCTCTCCGGGGTACCGGCGCTGGAGATCGTTTCAATGAGTATGCCGGCCACCTGCTGAAACAGCTCCTGGCAGGCCCCCTGGTCATGGGCAATGCCCAGGCGGATGCTCTCTCCTCCCTCAGGCAGCTCGGGTCCCTGGGCCAGCCCCTCTCCGCTGGGAATGTTCACCACCATGGCCATGGGAACAGCACTTTTGATCTGTTCCTCTCCCTGGCTCTGGCCGGCCGCGGTCTGGGGCCGGTCCTCCTGCATCAGATTGCGCAAAGGGCCCAAAAGCTGCGTCCTTCCCGCCAGCCACAAAGCGGAGCAGGTGAGCAGCAGGATGAGCACATCCTTCCCCAGCTCCACCGCCCGGCGCTTATGATTTTGTTTCATGGTTTGGTCCCTCAATCTTCAGTTCCAGCATGACGGCAAGGCCGGGCCCCTCCTTGTTGAGCAGGACCAGCTTCCCCTGGTGCCGGTCCACAATCTCCTTGGCAATGGACAGCCCCAGGCCAGTTCCGCCGGACTGACGGGAACGGGCCTTATCCACCCGGTAGAACCGCTCGAAGATTCGCGGGCGGTCCTCCTGGGGAATGCCAATGCCGTCGTCGTCCACAACCAGCCAGACCCGGTCCTTCCGGCGGCCCGCAGCGATGGTGATATGTCCCCCGTCGGGGGTATATTTGATGGAATTGGACACAATGTTCATCATCACCTGGACGATCCGCTCCCTGTCGGCCACAATGTCAGGCAGATCGGGCTCCAGATCCAGGACCAGGGTATGGCTGTGGCGCTGGGCCTCCATGTAGACAGCGTTATAGAGATCCTGTACCGCGTCCCCAAAGGAGAAGCAGCCCAGCTTCAGCTCGTCCCGGTTGGAGTCAAACCGGGACAGGGTGAGCAGATCCTGCACGATATGGGTCATCCGTTCGCTCTCGTTGAGAATGACGCCCAGGAATTTCTTTTCCATCTCCGGCGGAATGTCCCCGGCGTTTTCCGTCAAAGTCTCCGCGTAGGAGTGGATATTGGTCAGGGGGGTGCGCAGCTCGTGGGAGACATTGGCTACAAACTCCCGGCGCATCTCCTCGTTTTTCCGCTGCTGGGTCACATCGTGGATCACAACCAGAGCTCCGCCGTTCAGCTGTCCCCGGTCGAAGGGGGCCATGAGCAGCTGGAGGAAGCTGTCCCGCACCCGCATCTCCCCCTCCAGATGATCGGGGGCCGCCAGAACCTGCTCCAGGGGGGCAATGTCCCCGAAGAGCTGGGCATAGGTGGTATCCGGCTCGATCCGCCGCAGCAGCATTTGGGCGGCGGCGGGGTTAGAGTGGATCACCTTTCCGTCTCTGGAAAAGGCCACCACGCCGTCGTTCATATGGAGAAAGAGGGTATCCAGCTTGTTGCGCTCGCTCTCCACCTGACCCAATGTATCCTTCAGCTGCTCGGCCATGTCGTTGAAGGTGTCGGTCAGTACGCCGATCTCATCCTGGGACAGCACCTCAATTTTATGGGAGAAGTCCCGCTCCGCCAGGCGCATGGCCCCCTCGGTCAGCCGCTGAATGGGCGTCACCATGGTCTTTGACAGCAGGAAGGAGAGGAGAATGGAGATGACCAGGCCAAAGACCAGGGCCTCCACAATCAGAATAAACATCTGATTGGTCAGGTTGTCGGCAGTGGCCTTATTGTCCAGGATATAGATGACATATCCATTGTCTCCCCGATGGATGGGAATGGCCACATCCATATAGTCCAGGGCCAGATTGCTCTCATCGCCGGTCTCTCCGGTCTCCATGCCGGTGGTCAGGGCAAAGGTCAGATTCTCTGTATATTCCAGGGTCACATCTTCCCCATCGGGGGAGATCAGCACCTCTCCGTTCTCATCCAGGATGTACAGCTTCCGGTTTCGTCCGTCCACGCCAAGTTCGCCCACATAGGCGTTCAGCACCTGATCCAGCTGTTTGGCGTCGTCCTCCTCCCCCTCTGTTCTGGTTTCCAGATCGTGCTTGAGCAGGGGGTCCTTGAACACATCGGACACCTGAGTATAGAAGTCCTCCAGATAAAAGGCGGTCACGGAGTTGATCAGGAACGCCCCCACCACCAGCATCAGGGACAGGATCAGCAGGACCATGATCATGACCAGTTTCGTATGGAGACTGCGCAGCATGGGGGAACCTCCCTTCTGTCCGGAACCGTGTCCGGTTATTCGCCGAAATAGTAGCCCATTCCCCGCTTGGTCTTGATAAACTGGGGATTGGCGGGGTCGTCCTCAAATTTCTCCCGCAGGCGCCGCACGGCCACATCCACCGCCCGGACATCGCCCACATAGCCCTCGTAGTTCCATACATGCTCCATCAGGGCCTCCCGGGAAAACACTTTGCCGGGCTGGGCGGCCAAATAGCGGATCAGGTCGTACTCCCGCTGAGTCAGATCCATGGGGGTGCCGTCTTTATAGACGGTGGCCCGCTCCTCGTCGATGGTCACACGGCCGTTCCCCTGGACAGGGGCCGCGCCGGAGGGTCCGGCGGCAGGGGCCATCCCCACCCGCCGGATATTGGCTTTCACCCGGGCCAGCAGTTCCCGCATGGAGAAGGGCTTTGTAATATAGTCGTCGGCCCCCAGCTCCAGGCCCATGACCTTGTCCTCCTCCTCCTCCCGGGCGGTAAGCATGATGATGGGAATGGAGCTTCCGCTCTCCCGGATCTTGGCGCATACATCAAAGCCGTTCATCCCCGGCAGCATCAGGTCCAGCAAAATAAGGTCCGGATTCTGCTCCAGGGCCAGCTGAAGCCCTGTGGGACCGTCGTATGCCTCCAGGGTATCGTACCCCTCCCTGCTCAGATTAAAGGACAGAATGTCCACAATATTCTGCTCATCTTCCACGATCAAAACGGTCTTTCCCATGGGGGACCTCCTTTTTCTTCTCTTAAAGCCCCAGCAGGACCTTTACCTTTAAAGTAGTCGAGACGGTCTTGGCATCGGTGATGGTGCCGTCCATGACCTGCTCCGCAAGCTTCTCAAAGGGCATGACCACCACATCCAGAAACTCATCTTCGTCCAGATGCTGCTGTTTTTTGGTCAGCTTCCTGGCCAGATACATATGGAGCTTTTCCGTACAGAACCCGGGAGAGGCCAGGGTGTAGCCCAAATAAGTCCACTCCTCCGCCTCCAGCCCGGTCTCCTCACTGAGCTCCCGCTTGGCGCCCAGCAGCATATCCTCCTGGGCTCCATGGTCCAGCTTTCCCGCGGGCAGTTCCAGCAGCAGCTGGCGGATGGGATAGCGGTACTGGCGCACCAGATACACATTATTTTCCCCGTCCAGGGCCAGTACGGCCACGCCGCCGGGGTGGTAGACCACCTCCCGGCTGGCCACATTTCCGTCGGGCAGCCGGGCCTGGTCCAGAGTCAGCTTGACGATATGTCCCTCAAAAATGGTTTCACTGCTCACTGTATGCTCCGTCAGATCCATGGTATCTCCTCCTCGGGAAATTTATTTCAGTTAGAGTTAGTATAGCACAGATCGTCTTTGGGGTAAAGAAGTTGGCAAAGGGGCAGAAAAATTTTGCAACAAAAAATGTCCGCTCTCTCAAGCGGACATTTTTGCACGCTATTCTTCCCCCATCCCGAAAAAGATGGCGTTTTAATCGCTCTCCTGCCAGAGATGTACCGTCCCATCCTTCAGCGAGGCCGGGACATCAATAATGCGCTGGTTGGATGAGCCCCGGAACCGCAGACCAAGGTCCTTTTTTTCCAGAACAAAGGGCCCGTCCACCAGAATATCCAGCTCTTCCAGCAGTTCCCTGCTGTGCTCTCCCACTTGTCCGGAGGCCAAGGGCTCAAAAAGGTATCCGGAGTAGCACCAGATATCCTTCCGGGGCAGCTTTTCCCGCACCCTCCGCACCAGCTCCAGCACAGCCTGCTGGTTCTGGGGCTCAAAGGGCTCGCCCCCCAGCAGGGACAGCCCCCGGATATAGCTCCGGTCCAGCAGCCCGAGGATCTCTTCCACCTGCTCCTCTCCAAAGGGGGAACCGAAGGAAAAATCCCAGGTCTCTGGGTTAAAGCACTCCTTGCAGTGGTGGGTACAGCCTGAGACAAACAGGGATACCCGCACTCCGGGTCCGTTTGCCACATCCACCCGCTTGATGTCGGCGTAGTTCATATATTTCAGCCTCGCAGTGTTCCCGCCCCAGACGGAAAGAATTTCAAACGGTCCGAAGGCGAATTCACTTCGCCGCAGGACACCTTAGCCCCTGGCCGTGGCGGCCAGGGCCGCCTTTTCTGTGAAAAGGCGAGGGGGGTATCGAAGCCGGTTTCCTTGGGAACCGGCTTCGTATCTAGGGGGGACAGCGTCCCCCCTGGAGCACTCAAAGGTGGAGCACTCTGGCCTTAATTTCCTTGGTCTTGCCCACATTCCAGAAGTTTTCACCCAGATAGCCGCAGGTGCGCCGGGTCACATTCATCTTGGTCCGGTCCTTGTTGTGGCAGACCGGGCACTCCCACTGGTTGTCGTCGTTGAGGACAATCTCCCCGTCAAAGCCGCACACCTGGCAGTAGTCGCTCTTGGTGTTGAACTCGGCGTACTGGATGTTGTCGTAGATGAAGCGGACCACATCCTTCAGGGCCTCCAGATTGTGGCGCATATTGGGGATCTCCACATAGGAGATGCACCCGCCGGTAGAGATCTTCTGGAACTGGCTCTCAAAGGTAAATTTATCAAAGGCGTCGATGTGCTCCCGCACATCCACATGGTAGCTGTTGGTGTAGTAGCCCTTGTCGGTAACATCGGGAATAGTACCGAAGCGCTCCTTGTCGATACGGGCAAAGCGGTAGCACAGGCTCTCGGCGGGGGTGCCGTAGAGGGCAAAGCCGATGTTGGTTTCCTTCTTCCAGTCGTCGCAGGCCTTGCGCAGACGGTTCATCACCTTCAGGGCAAACTCCGTGCCTCCGGGCTGGGTGTGGCTGACCCCCTTCATGAGCTTGGTCACCTCGTACAGGCCGATATAGCCCAGGGAGATGGAGGAGTAGCCCCCGTAGAGCAGCGGCTCGATGGAGGCGCCCTTGGGCAGGCGGGCAATGGCCCCATACTGCCAGTGGATGGGGGAGGAGTCGGACTTCACATTCTTCAGGGCGTTATGGCGGCACATAATGGCTTCAAAGCACAGCTGCAGACGCTCGTCCAGCAGCTTCCAGAACTTCTCCTCATCTCCCCGGGCCAGAATGCCGATCTGGGGCAGATTCAGAGAGACCACGCCCTGGTTGAAGCGGCCCTCAAACTTATAGTTCCCGTTCTCATCCTTCCAGGGAGCCAGGAAGGAGCGGCAGCCCATGGGGGAGAACACATTGCCCTCGTAGTTTTCCCGCATCTTCTTGGCGGAGATGTAGTCGGGGTACATCCGCTTGGCGGAGCACTTGACGGCAAGCTCGGTGATATAGTCGTACTTGCCCCCCTTCAGGCAGTTGTGCTCGTCCAGCACATAGACCAGCTTGGGGAAGGCGGGGGTGATGTAGACTCCCTTCTCGTTCTTGATGCCCTCCAGCCGCTGGCGGAGGACCTCCTCCACGATCATGGCGTTCTCCTCCAGATAGGGGTCGTCCTCCTGGAGGT
>JAXUUN010000020.1:0-46666 GCA_037231075.1 bacterium
TCCGAACACGGAAGTTAAGCTCATTTCTGCCGAAAATACTTGTCTGGAGACGGACTGGGAAGATAGGTAACGCCAACACAAGGAAGGAACAGTTTTGCTGTTCCTTCTTTTTTTATCACGAGGATTGTGGTCTATACTGAAGATTGAGGTGAAACCATGAACAAGCGCCTTTCCGCCCTGAATCTCCCGGTTGGAATGCGGACCATCAAGACAGCGCTGGCGGTGGTACTGGCTCTGCTGGTCGTCGAGCAGTACGGGGCCAGCCCAGCCAAGGTGGTCTTCGCCACCATTGGAGCCATCTCCGCCGTGGGCCCCACCTTCACCGCCTCCCTGCTGGCCTGCCTGACTCAGATCTGCGGAGTAACGGTGGGGGCGCTGCTGGCCCTGCTGATGCTGACCCTCCAGGTGCACCCCATGGTGGCGGTGGGCATCGGCGTGATTCTCATTCTGGCGGGGTATCAGTATTTTCATTTGAAGCTGGTGCCGGTGCTCCCATGCCTGGTGCTGGTGAATGTGTGCCTCAACCCGGAGGTGGAGGCTGTGGCCTACTCCGTAGGTAGGATCTGGGACACGGCCATCGGACTGGCCATCGGCATGGCGGTAAACACCCTGATCTTCCCCTATGACAACAGTCTGAAAATCCGCCAGACCATGGAGGGGCTGGACCGGGATCTGATTGAATTTCTGGAGGACATGTTTGACGGAGACGACCATCTGCCGGAGACAAAGGACCTGGAGAAAAAGATCGACGCGCTGGAAGGTCAGCTGGCCCTCTTTGCCGACCAGCGGCTGCTTCGCAGAAAGCGCCAGAAGCGGGAGCTGAAGCGCCTGGAGAGCTGCGAGGATATTGCCCAGGCCCTGCTGACAGAACTGATTACGCTGCGCAACATGGAGCGGCTGGGGTGCCTGAACGAGGAGAACCGACAGGCGCTGCGGGCTCTGGGGGCCAGGGTTTCCGATCAGTGTTCCCTGGAGGGGGGAACGGTGGAGAACACAGTGGTCAACTACCACATATCCCAGGTGCTACGGCTGCGGCAGACATTAAAGGACAAGCTGTCCCAGAAGAAAAAATAAGAAGAGCCAACCGGCAGTGGCCGGTTGGCTCTTTGCTATGTGAGGGAGACATAGCCGCTCTCCTCCACCAGAGACTGTCCCTCCGGGGACAGCATCCAGTCCAGAAAGGCGGCCAGGACCGGGTCTGTGTCCTGGGGGGCACTCTGGCACATGGGGGCGGCGGTAATTGCGTAGAAGAGGTCGGAAATGGGGTAGCTCCCGTCCCGGATGGTCTCCTTAGTGGGTAGGACCCCATTCAGAGCCAGCAGGCGGATGTCCCCGTTTTGCACCATCTGGGTGGAGTAGAAGCGGAAGGAGAAGCCGATGGCGTTTTTGTAGTTGCGGTAGTCGGCCACCTGCTGGATGATGCCGGCCATATCGGCCACTTGGTCCTCTGTTTCCGGCGCAATAAGAGGAAGTCCCTCCATCAGCCGCAGCAGAGCGCTCTGGCTGCCGCTGTTTTCCATGCGCTGGAATGGGCGGATGGACTGATTTTTCCCGCCCACCTGGCTCCAGTTGGTGATGGCGCCGGAGTAGATGCCCTGTACCTGCTCCACCGTGAGCCCCTGCACTGGATTGCCGCTGTTCACAAAGAAAACGAAGGCCTCCCGGCCCACCGGGGTGAGGTGGAGTTCCATCCCCCGCCGCTGGGCCAGGTCCAGCTGCTCCTGGGAGGGGGCGGCGGCAAAGATGAGGTCGGTCTCCCCGGAAATGAGGCGCTCATAGGCCTCCACCGTGCCGGTACAGGCCACCTGCACACGGCTCTCCCCAGCCTCATCAAAAAAGGGATACTCCCCCACCGGGTAGACGGCCTCCACAAAGGCGGCGTAGACGGGATACAGGGCGGTAGCCCCGTCCAGGCGGGGCAGATCCTGGCCCTCCTCCAGGCGCAGGGAGGCGGAGCGGTCCAATTTAGCGGTGAGGGAGCCCTCTGTAAAGGGCTGGTAGCTGGACAGGAGGGTGTAGCGGCTGGGCTCCTTCAGGGTGGGGATACTGTCCCGCCACAGGCCCCAGCCGCAGTAGCAGGCGCCGCCCGCCGCCACCGCCAGCACCAGGGCCAGAATGGCCTTCTTGCACCGGCGGGGAAGGAGAATGGCCAGCAGAACGGCGGCCACGGCGGCCCAGCACAGGGCCAGCAGGGCCTGCTGCCCATAGGCGGGGAGATCAAAGGAGAGACTGAAGAGAGCGCTGAGAAAGATGGCGGCCGGGAGCAGGAATATGGCCGCCAGGGCGGCGTAGGCCAGGCGGGAGAGGATAGTCTTCCAAGGCAGCTTCATGGGCGGGGCCTCCTTTCCAGTTTTGTCTCCATCATACCAGCTGAGGGGCCGCCAGGGCAAGAAAAAACCTCCGCCTGGAGCGGAGGTTTTTCTAAAATCAGTCCTCGGCAAAGTTTCCGGTGTACAGCCGGTAGTAGGTGCCCTTCTTTTCCATCAGCTCGTCGTGGGTGCCCCGCTCGATGATCCGGCCCTGGTCCATGACCATGATACAGTCGGCGTTGCGGACGGTGGACAGGCGGTGGGCGATGACGAAGGTGGTCCGCCCGTACATGAGGGCGTCCATGCCGTCCTGGACCAGCTTCTCGGTGCGGGTATCAATGGAGGAGGTGGCCTCGTCCAGGATCAGCACCGGCGGGTCGGCCACAGCGGCCCGGGCAATGGCAAGCAGCTGCCGCTGGCCCTGGGAGAGGTTGGCCCCGTCCCCGGTGAGCATGGTGTCGTAGCCGTCGGGCAGGCGGCGGATGAAACCGTCGGCGTTGGCCAGCTTGGCTGCCGCCACACACTCCTCGTCGGTGGCCTCCAGGTTGCCGTAGCGGATGTTCTCCATGACGGTGCCGGTAAACAGGTGGGTGTCCTGGAGGACGATGCCCAGGGACCGACGCAGGTCGGGCTTTTTGATCTTGTTGATGTTGATACCGTCGTAGCGGATCTTGCCGTCGGCGATGTCGTAGAAGCGGTTGATGAGGTTGGTGATGGTGGTCTTGCCGGCGCCGGTGGCCCCCACAAAGGCGATCTTCTGTCCGGGCTTGGCCCAGAGGCTGATGTCATGGAGGACCATCTTGTCCGGGGTGTAGCCAAAGTCCACCCCGTCAAAGACCACGCCGCCCTCCAGGCGGGTGTAGGTCACGGTGCCGTCAGCCTTGTGGGGGTGCTTCCAGGCCCACACATTGGTACGCTCCGGGGCCTCGGAGAGCTGGCCGTTGGCGTCCTCCTTGGCGTTGACCAGCTCCACATAGCCGTGATCCTCCTCAGGCTGCTGGTCCATCAGGTCAAAGACCCGCTGGGCGCCGGCGGCGGCGGTGACCACGAAGTTTACCTGCATGCTCACCTGGGTGATGGGCTGGGTAAAGCTCTTGTTGAGGCCCACAAAGGTGATGACAGTGCCCAGAGTGATTCCGGCCAGGCCGTTGATGCCCAGCACGGCGCCTATAATGGCCACCAGCACATAGCTGATCCAGCCGATGTTGGCGTTAATGGGCATGAGGAGATTGGCGTACCGGTTGGCCAGCTCGGCGCTGCGGCGCAGATCCTCGTTGACTTTATCGAAGTCCGCTTTGGCGGCCTCCTCGTGGCAGAAGACTTTGACCACCTTCTGGCCGTCCAGCATCTCCTCAATAAAGCCGTCCACAATGCCCAGATTCTTCTGCTGCTGCACATAGTACTTGCCGGACAGCTTGGAGAAATTGGCGGTGACCGTCAGCATGACCACGGCGGTGAGAATGGAGATCACGGTAAGCACGGGGTTGAGGATCACCATGGTCACCAGGGTGGCCACCATGGTGATGGTGGAGTTGATGACCTGGGGGATGCTCTGGCTCAAAAGCTGGCGGAGGGTGTCCACATCGTTGGTGTACACCGACATGATGTCCCCGTGGGCGTGGGTATCAAAGTACTGGATGGGCAGGGACTCCATCTTGTGAAAGAGGTCGTCTCTCAGCCGGCGCATGGTCCCCTGACTGATGGAGACCATGATGCGGTTGTAGGCAAAGGCGGCCACCACGCCCAGGGCCATCAGCAGGGCCAGACGGACGATGGCGGACAGCAGGCCGGAGTAGTCGGTGGAGCCGCTGCTCATCATGGGGACGATATAGTCGTCCACCAGGGACTGGGGAAAGGTGGCGGCCACCACGGTGGCGGCGGCGGAGATGATGATGCACAAAAGCACCAGCACAAAGGGCAGGCCGTAGAGCCTGAGCATATAGCGCAGCACCCGGTTCAGAACGGAGAGGGAGGCGGCGCGGGGTTTGGACTGTTTCATGTTGATCTGCCTCCTTTTTACGCGCTCTGGTCGAAGTCGCCCCCGCCCTTTACCTGGGAGTCGTAGATCTCCCGGTAGATGGCGTTGGTCTTCAGCAGGTTTTCATGGGTGTCAAAGCCGTTGACCCGGCCGTTGTCCAGGACCAGGATCCGGTCGGCGTTCTCCACGCTGGAGATACGCTGGGCAATGATCAGTTTGGTGGTGCCGGGGAGGTACTTGGCCAGGGCGGCGCGGATCTTGGCGTCGGTGGCGGTGTCCACGGCGGAGGTGGAGTCGTCCAGAATGAGGACCTTGGGCTTTTTCAGCAGGGCCCGGGCGATACAAAGCCGCTGCTTCTGGCCGCCGGATACATTGGCACCCCCCCGCTCAATGCGGGTTTGGTAGCCGTCGGGGAAGCGGTCGATAAACTCATCGGCGCAGGCCGCCTGGCAGGCGGCAATGCACTCCTGGTCGGTGGCGTTGGGGTTGCCCCAGCGGAGGTTATCCAGAATGGTGCCGGAGAAGAGGGTGTTCTTCTGAAGGACCACGGACACCTGTTCCCGGAGGGCCTCCATGCCGTACTGGCGGACATCCAGACCGCCCACCTTCACATCCCCCTCGCTCACATCGTAGAGCCGGCAGATGAGGTTCACCAGGCTGCTCTTTCCCGATCCGGTGCCGCCGATGATGCCGATGGTCTCCCCGGAGCGGATGTGCAGGTCGATGTCGCTGAGGGCGTTTTTGCCGCTGCCGTGCTTGTAGGAGAAGCTCACATGGTCAAAGTCGATGGAACCGTCGGCCACCTCCTGTACGGGCTTGCTGGGGTCGTGGAGGTCGGGGACCTCGGTAAGGACCTGGCTGATCCGGCGGATGCTGGCCATGGACATGGAGATCATGACCACCACCATGGACAGCATCATCAGGCTCATGAGCAGGCTCATCACATAGCTGAACAGGCTGGTAAGGTTGCCGGTGGTCATGTCTCCCGCCACGATGAAGCGGGCGCCCATCCAGGATACCATGATGATGCAGAAGTAGACGGCGGTCATCATGGCCGGGTTGTTGAAGGCCAGCAGGCCCTCGGCCTTGACAAACAGGCGGTAGAGGTTGGAGGAGGCCTTGGAGAACTTCTCGTTCTCATGGTCCTCCCGGACGAAGGCCTTCACCACCCGGATGGCGGAGATGTTCTCCTGGACGCTGGCGTTCAGGTCGTCATACTTCCGGAACACCTGGTTGAAGATCTTCATGGTGACCACCATGATGCTCCCCAGCACCACGATGAGGAAGACGATGGCGATGAGAAAGGTGAGGCTCAGCTTGGGACTGATGATCAGGCACATGATGTAGCTGAACACAAAGGTCAGCGGGGAGCGTACCGCCACACGAATGACCATCATAAAGGCGTTTTGCACATTGGTGATGTCGGTGGTCATCCGGGTGACCAGGCCGGGTACGCTGAACTTGTCGATGTTGGAGAAGGAAAAGGTCTGAATATTGCCGTAAATGGCCCGGCGTAGATTGGCGGCAAAGCCGGCAGAGGCGGCGGCGGCGTATTTACCGGCCAGAGCGCCGAAGGCCAGGCCCAGAAAGGCCATGCCCACCATCAGGGCCCCGTAGCGGTAGACCACAGACAGATTGCCTGCCTCCAGGCCCCGGTCGATGATGATGGCGGTGATAAAGGGCAGCAGGATGTCCATGACCACCTCCATGGCGGTCAGGCCGATACAGGCCAGGGCGTCCCGCCGGTAGCGTCCCAGTTGGCGCAAAACAGTTTTCACAGTGTTGGTTCCTCCTTTGCTTGATGGGTGAGTGCGGACAGGCTGGACAGCAGCTTGCGCTGCAGGCAGTCCAGGTCACGGAGTTCCTGGGGGGTAAAGCAGCGCCACAGCTGCTGCCGCACCTGAGCGGAGGAGCGGTCCAGCCGCTGCTGAAGTTCCAGTGCGGATGAAGTGGCCACAATCAGCTTGCGCCGCTCGTCCCCGTCCCAGTGCTCGGTGCGGACAAAGCCCTTTTCCTTCAGCCGCTTGATGATACCGGAGAGGGCGGCCATGGAGTAGCCGAACTCCCGGTGGATCTGGGTGAGGGTGGTACCCTCCTGGCTGTGGCGGAGCACATAGAGGAGAATCTGGGTCTGGGCGGCGGTCATCCCCCAGGGGGCCAGAGCGCTGTTGACCAGCTGTTCCATCTGGATCGAGATGCGGCGGTTGTCTCTTAAAATCCGCTCCTGATCAAATGTTGCCATAAACTCCCTTCTTTGCGTTTGTTAAGGGTGAAACTATTTCGACCCACAGCTTTTTTTATAGCACGATTTTTCTTGTATGTGAAATTCAAATGTGCTATATTCTATAAAAGATATTTATTGCTTTTCCTTGTTTTACAAACAGGGGCAGGAGGAAGGGGGACATTTTGTGAATACCACCCAGCTGGAGTGTTTTATGGCGGTGGCCAACTTCTTGAACTTCTCCCGGGCGGCGGAGCAGCTGAGGATCACCCAGCCGGCGGTGAGTCACCAGATCAACACCCTGGAGGACGAGCTGGGGGTGAAGCTGTTTCACCGCACCAGCAAGAGCGTGCGCCTGACCCAGGAGGGCTTTCAGTTCACCCACTACGCCGGGGAAATTTTAAAGCTTACCGACCTGTCCCGGGCCCGGATGAAGGAGGCCCGGAAGGAGGCCCCCAGGCGGGTGGTGGTGGGCTGCCGGAATACGGGGGAGCTGAAGCTCATTACCCCCGCTCTGGACCGGCTGCGCCGGGAGGACCCCCAGCTGCTGCCGGTGCTGCGGCTGATCCCCTTTGACTCCATGGAAAACCTGCTGGCCGACGGGGAGATCCACCTGATGTTTTCCTACGCCGGGTCGGTGCCCAAGGGGACCCGGTACCGGGAGCTGTTCCGGTGTCCGGCCTGCTGCGTCTGCGCCCCGGGGCACCCTCTGGCGGGGGAGGGTCCGGTGACCCTGGAGGAGCTGGAGCGGGGAGGGCGGATCGCCGTCTGCCGGCCCCCCATCTGCGCGCCCGACCTGTTTGCCGTCCAGAGTAAGGCGGTGGCAGGGCGAAGCACCGGGGAGGTGCTCTTCTGCGACCACCAGGAGGTGATGTTCACCCTGGTGGAGACGGGGTACGCCTTTGCGGTGACCGCCCGGCTGCCGGGAGTTGGTCATCCCGGGCTGTGTGCCCGGACCATCTCGGACGGGGGACAGCTCTCCTTCGGCGTGGTGAGCCTGCCGGGGCAGAAGAACCCGGGGGTGAAGGAGCTACTGGACCTGCTGGAGGAGACCATCCGGGAGCGGGAGGAATAACAAAAGTGCCTGACCGTGGGAACGGTCAGGCACTGAAACTGTCGAAAAAGTGGCGCAGCCACTTTTTCGAAAAAAGCTGCACGCACGGTAGACCTCGATTCCTTGCGGAAAAGTCGGCCTACCGTGCGTGAGAAGTGTCATTTCCGACGCGCATGTCGCCGGAAATGACGAGATTAAAATTTATTCCGCCGCCTGCGGGCGTCGGAACTCCTTGCAGGAGGGCTTTTTTGACAAACTACGGAGTACTTTTGTCATGCTTCCAGAAGATCCAGATAGGCGGTCACATCAAACTCCTCCAGGGGGCTGTCCTTGCGCAGGTAGAGGGGGTGGTGGGGGTGCCCCTTTTTGGAGCGCTTTCCGGCGGAAAACCACCGGGCGTTGTGGGAGCGGCCCAGGTCGATCATGTCCCGGACACAGTGGGGGAGGTAGGGGCGCTTTTCAATGATGGTGCCCCAGGCGGCCCACACGGCGGGGGAGCCCGCCTCATCCAGGGACAGGGCGTAATCGAAGGCCCGCATATTTTCCTGGTGGAGCTCCCGGTTGCAGCTCAGCTCCATGTCGTCCGGGTTGGTGGCCCGCTGGGCGTAGACATTGAACATGATGAAGCTGTCGTAGCCGTTGTAGTGGGCCACACGCTCCACCGACTTCAGGGTGTTGTCCAGGTCGTCGGGGGCGGCGGTGGAGGGGTTGATGCCCACGCAGATCAGGGGTTTCCTGCCCCGGGTGCCCAGGATATAACGATACTCTGAGTAGAAATTCGGGACATAAAGCCATTTTGTAATGTCATAGTTGGGGTTGGGGCGGTTTGCCTCCTCCAGAGCGGCGTCAAATCGTACCAGCTCCAGCTGCTTGGTTTCACAGGCGGGGATGTGCATGGGGCGGCCTCCTTTTTGTTTCTGCTCCCATCATACCAGCTTTGGCGGTACAGGGCAAGAAAAACCCCTCCGCCTTTGGGGGGAGGGGTTGAAAAATCTGCTGGAAATTACACATTGGCATGGGCCAGCTTGGGCTCCCGCTGGGGCTGGGGCTCCCGCTGGGCGCCCGTCTCCTGATGGGTCAGGCCCTTGGCGTTGGCCAGCATCAGCTTGATGCGGTTCTCCTGGTTGATCTTGGTGGCGCCGGGGTCGTAATCAATGGCCACGATATTACTGTAAGGATAGTCATCCTTCAGCTTGCGGATCATGCCCTTGCCCACGATGTGGTTGGGCAGGCAGCCGAAGGGCTGGGTGCAGACGATGTTGTTGGTGCCGGAGTGGATGAGCTCCAGCATCTCGGCGGTGAGCAGCCACCCCTCGCCCATCTTGTTGCCGTCCCCCAGGTAGCCCTGTACCAGCTTGTGCAGGTCCTGGAAGGTGCCGGGGGCGCGGAAGCGGCCGGAGCGCTCCAGAGCCTCGATCATGTCCTTCTGGCAGCTCTCGATGTAGGACATGAAGACCTTGCAGGCGGCCTTCTTAATCCACTTGCCCCCGTACAGGTCCACATCGGACACCCGGTTGAAGATCTTGAAGATGATGAAGTCGGTGAGGCCGGGCACCACCGGCTCCACCCCCTCACTGAGGAGGAACTTTTCCAGGTTGTTGTTGCCCAGGGGGGCGAACTTCACATAAATTTCGCCTACCACGCCCACACGGATCTTGGGCTCGCCCTCCACGGGGATGGCGGCAAAGTCGGCGCAAATCTGGTCAAAGTTTGCCCGCATCTGGGCCCGGGACATGCCCTTGCCCGCCTGGAAGCCGTCCACCAGCTTTTGGGACCAGTGGTCGATCATCTCGTCGGCGGCCCCCTTGTTCACCTCGTAGGGGCGGACCTGGTTGGCCACATTGACGATGATATCCCCGTACATCATGGCGTACACCGCCTTGCGGATGAAGGGGATGGTCAGCTTGAAGCCGGGGTTGTGCTCCAGACCGGAGAGGTTGACGGATACCACGGGGATGTAGGCCATGTCCGCCTTGACCAGGGCCTTCCGCAGCAGGTGGATATAGTTGCTGGCCCGGCAGCCGCCGCCGGTCTGGGTGATGAGCAGTCCCACCTTGTGGGGGTCGTAGCCCCCGTGCTTCACCGCGTCGATGAGCTGGCCGATGACCAGCAGGGCGGGGTAACAGGTGTCGTTGTGGACATACTTCAATCCCTCGTCCACGATCCCCCGGTGGTTGGTGGTGAGCATATCCACCTTGTACCCCTCGCACTCCAGCAGCTTTTTCAGCATCCCGAAGTGGACGGGGAGCATCTGAGGCATCAGGAGGGTGTACTCCTCCTTCATCTCCTTGGTGAACAGAAGACGACCGGATTCATCATATACCAATTTCGCCATAATCAATGTTCCTTTCTTGCCTCGATGGCGGCCATCAGGGAGCGGATCCGGATCCTGACGGCGCCCAGGTTACTGATGTCGTCGATTTTCAGCTGGGTGTAGAGCTTGCCGCCCTCCTCCAGAATGGAGCGCATCTCGTCGCCGGTGATGGCGTCGATGCCGCAGCCGAAGCTCACCAGCTGAATGAGCTCCATGTCCTTCTGGGTGCACACATACCGTGCGGCGTTGTACATCCGGGCGTGGTAAGTCCACTGGTTGAGCACATGCCGGGGGGCCTTATCCTCCAGATAGGCCACAGCGTCCTCGGTGACCAGCACAAAGCCGTAGGAGGTGATGAGGTCGTTGATGCCGTGGTTGATCTCCGGGTCCATGTGGTAGGGACGGCCGGCCACCACCAGGATGGGGTGCCCCTCCCGGCGGGCCTGCTCGATGTACCGCTTGCCCATCTCCCGCAGATCGGTCTTGTAGGCGTCATAGGCGGCGTAGGCGGCCTTGACGGCGGCGGCGGTCTCCCGCTTGGGGACCTGGAACTCGTTGAAGAACCACTCCTCCGCCTTCCGGGTGAAGTCCTTGGGCCGGTGCAAGCCGAAGTAGGGGTTTAAGAACCGGGTGGTCTTCAGCTCGGGCACATTGGCGGCCAGAAGCTCGGGGTAGTAGGCCACCACGGGACAGTTATAGTTGTTGTCGCTGACGCCCTCGTTGAAGTTGTAGGGCATACAGGGGTAGAAGATGGCGTCCACCCCCGCCTCCACCAGGGCCTCCACATGGCCGTGGAGGAGCTTGGCGGGGTAGCACACGGTGTCCGAGGGGATGGTGCGCTGGCCCTTCAGGTACAGCTTCCGGGAGGACTCGGGGGAGAGGACGATCTCAAAGTTCAGCTTGGTGAACAGCTCGAACCAGAAGGGCAGGTTCTCGTACATGTTGAGACCGAAGGGAATGCCGATCTTCCCCCGCATGCCGCTGCCCTGGCCCTTGCCCTGGAGGGTGCGCAGGTGGGCGTACTTGTACCGCATCAGGTCGGGCAGGCGCTTGGGGGCCTCCCCCAGGGGACGGGAGCACCGGTTGCCCGAGATGAAGCGCCGCCCTCCGTCAAAGGAGTTGACGGTGAGGGAGCAGTGGTTGGTGCAAAGGCCGCAGGTGGCGGGCTTGGCGGTGTGGGTGAACTTCTCCAGAGCCTTGGCGGACAGCAGGCCGCTCTTCTCCAGATGCAGGTCCCGGGCGGCAAGGGCGGCCCCGAAGGCACCCATGATGCCCGCAATCACCGGCCGGGTCACATTCCGCCCCAGTTCCTGCTCAAAGGCCCGGAGGACGGCGTCGTTGAGGAAGGTGCCCCCCTGGACCACGATGTGCTGACCCAGATCGTCGGGGCTGGCGGCCCGGATGACCTTGTAGATGGCGTTTTTCACAATGGAGGTGGACAGGCCCGCGGAGATGTCCTCCACGCTGGCCCCGTCCTTCTGGGCCTGCTTTACGCTGGAGTTCATAAACACCGTGCACCGGGAGCCCAGGTTCACCGGATGCTTGGCGAACAGGCCCAGCTTGGAGAAGGCGGCGATGTCATAGCCTAGGGCCTTGGCGAAGGTCTCGATGAAGGAGCCGCAGCCGGAGGAGCAGGCCTCGTTGAGCATGATGGAGTCCACGGCCCCGTTGCGGATTTTGAAGCACTTCATGTCCTGGCCGCCGATGTCGATGATGAAGTCCACATCGGGCTCGAAGTGGGCGGCGGCCTTGTAGTGGGCCATGGTCTCTACCAGACCAAGGTCACAATTGAAGGCGTTCTTAATGAGGTCCTCTCCGTAGCCGGTGACCGCCGCGCCCTTGATTTCGATCCGGTCGCCGCACAGCTCATAGATCTTTTTCAGCTGTTCCAGGACGATGGACACGGGGTTGCCCAGGTTGGAGTGGTAGTAGGTATAGAGAAGTCCGCCATCGGCGGTGATGAGGGCCAGCTTGATGGTGGTGGAGCCGGAGTCCAGGCCCAGCCAGGCGGGGCCGGCGTAGGTGCTGATGTCCACCTCGGGGGGGCGTCTGGAATTGTGACGCTTGATGAAAGCGTCGTACTCCTCCTGGCTCTCAAAGAGGGGGGGCATGGTGTCCACCAGGGTGGTGGTCTCGGCGCTGTCCTCCAGCTTCTTCAGCACCGTCTCAAAGGGAGCGGGCTCGTAGTCGGTGGCGCACAGGGCCGCGCCCATGGCGGCAAAGCAGTCCCCGTCCTCAGGGAAGATGGCGTGGTCGGCGTCCAGCTTCAGGGTTTCCACGAAGCGCTGCCGCAGGCCCATGAGGAAGTGGAGGGGGCCGCCCAGAAAGACGATCTTGCCCTTCAGCTCCCGGCCCTGGGTGAGGCCGGCCACCGTCTGGTCCACCACCGCCTGGAAGATGGAGGCGGCCACATCCTCTTTCCGGCCGCCCTGGTTCAAAATGGGCTGGATGTCGCTCTTGGCGAACACCCCGCACCGGGAGGCGATGGGGTAAATTTTCTCGTGCTTCAGGGAGAGCTCGTCGAGCTCATCCACCGTCACATTCATCAAGGTGGCCATCTGGTCGATAAAGGCGCCGGTACCGCCGGCGCAGGAGCCGTTCATCCGCTCCTCCAGGGCGCCGCCGAAGAAGATGATCTTGGCGTCCTCGCCCCCCAGCTCGATGACGGCGTCGGTGTCGGGGATGTATGTATTCACCGCCGCGGCGGTGGCGTATACCTCCTGGACAAAGTCGATGCCAGCGGCGTTGGCTACGCCCAGACCGGCCGAGCCGGTGATGGTGACCTTGATGTTCTGTCCGGCGAGCATATCCTGAATACTGTGCAGGGTTTCAAGGGCACGCTCGCGGGTCTTGGAAAAGTGCCGCTCGTAGGAGCGGAACAGCAGCTTATTCTGTTCGTTGAGCACCACAACCTTCACAGTGGTGGAGCCGATGTCGATGCCGACGCGGAGACTCATGGAAAAAATTCACGCCTTTCAGGGGTCTTGGACATAGTTACTCTAGTTTAGCTTTATCATCATACTGATTTTCCCCGATGAAAACAACGAAATTAACGACTTCTTAACAGGTGAAACTTAAAGAAAAGCAGGACCTTAACAGACAAAAAATGAGCAGTATCCACAGAAACAAAGGAAAAATATAACATATCAGACTAAATTGCGAAACCAGCCTGCCCGGGCCGGGCGTTCCCGGGCGTGCCCTGGGGCGGCTTGTACTTTTCAGAAGACAGGGGATGTGATATGATGAAAAAAAGGGGGAAATGGCCGTGGAACAGGGAGAATACTACCAGTCGGATATGCTGTTTTTCTTTGCGGGGAAGGACCGGGAGCGGGAGCTCTACCAGACCCTGTTTGGGGCCATGGAGAGAGCCTTCCCGGAGGCCTCGGTAAAGGTGCGGAAAAGTCAGATCAGCTTTTACCATAAACATCTCTTTGCCGCCGTCTCCCTGCCCCTTCGGCGAAAGAAGGACTGGCCGGAGCGGTGCGTTGTGGTGACCGTGGGCCTTGCCCGCCCCCTGGACTCCCCCAGGGCGGCGGTGAAGGTGGAGCCCTACCCGGGGCGGTGGACCAACCATGTGCTCCTGTCCCGGGAGGAGGAAGTGGACGGGGAGCTGATGGCCTGGCTGGGGGAGGCATATGAGTTTGCTCTGGCCAAGGGCGGGAAAAAGACCGGTCGCCCTTGACAGCGGGCGGGAGTTTCCGGTAAAATAAACCTACTGCCGGCAGGAAGCCGGTCCGGACGCAGAAGCGCCCCATCTGGCGAAACTATTTAAATCTGTGTGAATGACGCGTACCAGGAAGGTATGCCCTTTTCCCAAGGAAAAGAGCATACCTTTTTTGTGCCTGAAAGGAGAAAAACTATGTCATCTGTGAAAAAGCTCTGTCTGTGCGCCCTATGTATCGCCCTGTGCTGTGTGCTGCCCACCGCCTTCCACGGCCTGGGTCTGGGCACCGCCCTGTCCCCCATGCACATGCCTGTGCTCCTGTGCGGCCTGGTGTGCGGCCCCTGGCTGGGGGCGGTGTGCGGGGTGGCCGGTCCCATTTTGTCCAGCCTGACCACCGGAATGCCCGGGGCCCCCATGCTGATGACCATGGTCCCGGAGCTCTGTATCTACGGACTGTGCGCCGGATTGTTCATGATGTTCGTCCGCACCGGCCGGCTGTACGCCGACCTCTATCTGGCCCTGGTGCCCGCCATGATTCTGGGCCGGGTGGCCGGAGGGATCGCCCAGAGCATCCTCTATCTGTCCGGTACGGAGCACTACACCCTGGCCATGTGGGTGAGCAGCTACTTTGTGGGCACCCTCCCCGGGGCGGTGCTGCACCTGCTGATCCTCCCCGCCCTGGTGCTGGCGGTGACCAAAGCGGGGCTCATTCCCTCCCGGTACGCCCTGAGCCGGGCCGAGGCCTGAATGGCAGGGGAGAGGGAAGGCGGAGAGGACCTGAGGGAGGTCCTCCTCCGCCATGTCCGGCGCTGTCCCGCCATGGCCCCCCAGGACGGGGTGAAGCTGGTCTATCAGAATGAGTTCGGCAGCGGGCACCTGCTCTCAGACCCGGTCAGAGGGCTGGAGACCCTCCGGGAGGAGGGGAAAGAGGTAGGCTATGACCCCGCCTGCCCCCTGGGGGAGGACATCGGGAACGGCATGGTCCGGGTGAACCTCCGGGCCCTGGGGGAGGACTACCCCCTGGAGGAGCTGTGGAGCGATATGCTCCGCTCCGCCCGCCGCCGCGCTGGGGACCGGGGACGGTTTCTGGAAAAGCTGGAGGTGCTGCGGGCCCTGACCCGGGAGGGGGCCTTCGGCTTTTCCTCAAAAGAGCTGGAGGACTACCTGGGCGGCTACCTGGCCGCCGGCTGTCCCCCTGTGTCCCACTCCCCCGGCTACCGGGCGGCCTGCCGTCCCGCTTACCGGGTGGTGGAGAGGAGAGCTTCCCTCACCCTGCTGGTGGGGGAGCTTCTGGAGCGGACCGGGCGGGGGGAACGGCTGCTGGTGGCCCTGGACGGCCGGTGCGCCGGGGGAAAGACCACCCTGGCCCAGATGCTGGGGGAGCGGTATGGCTGGCCGGTGGTCCACCTGGACCACTTTTTCCTCCGGCCGGTGCAGCGCACCCCGGAGCGGTACGCTACCCCCGGGGAGAATGTGGACCACGAGCGGTTTCTGGAGCAGGTGCTCCTTCCCCTGGAGGCGGGCCGGGAGGCGGTGTACCGCCCCTTCCTCTGCCACACCCAGCGCATGGGGGAGCCCATCCGGGTGTCCCCCGGGCCGGTGACCATTGTGGAGGGCTCCTACGCCTGCCACCGGGAATTGTGGGACCACTATGATCTGCGTGTTTTCCTCACCGTGGACCCAGAGCTTCAGCGAAAGCGGATCTTGGAGCGCAACGGACCGGAGGGACTTGTCAGCTTTGAGAAGCGATGGATCCCCCTGGAGGAGGCCTGGTTTGCCAAGGCCTGTCTGGAGGAGCGGTGCGACTATGTGCTGGATCGGTCATTTTCTTGACAGGGGCAAGAGGGATGTTGTATCATCAAAGAACTGCACGGGGCGCCGCCTTGAAAGACGGCGCCCCTTTTGAAAAAAGAAAGGAAGTCCCCCGGCGGGGGAGAAGGAGACAGATATGAAAGAGACATTCTCCCCCGAAAAGCGGGAGCTGCTGGCGGTGAGCTTCGGCACCAGCTACCCCCAGACCCGGGAAAAGACCATCGGAGCCATCGAGAGGGCCCTGGAGGCGGCCTTCCCGGAATACAGCCTCCGCCGGGCCTTCACCAGCGGCATGGTCCTGGCCATCACCCGGGAGCGGGAGGGGCTGGACATCGACTCCATGGACCGGGCCCTGGACCGGGCGGCGGAAGAGGGGGTGGAGGAACTGCTCATCCAGCCCACCCATCTGCTGGAGGGGCTGGAGTACCGGCGGCTGCTGGAGGCGGCTCAGAGCCGGACGAAAGATTTCCCCCACCTGGCGGTGGGCAGGCCCCTGCTCACCGGAGAGGAGGACTTTCTGGCGGTGGCCCGGGCTTTGATCCGGGCGGACGCCCCCTGGGACGACGGACACACCGCCCTGGTCCTCATGGGCCACGGCACCACCGCCCGGTGCAACAGCGTCTACCCCAGGCTGGAGGGGGTCCTCCGGGAGCTGGGGGGAGAGGGGTGGTTTGTGGGCACCGTGGAGGCCCGGCCCACCGTCCATGAGGTGCTGGAGCGGGTGAAGAAGGGAAACTTTCGACGGGTGTTCCTCCGGCCCCTGATGATCGTAGCCGGGGACCACGCCAACCACGACATGGCCGGGGAGGAGGAGGACTCCTGGAAGCAGGTTTTCGCCCGGGCGGGGTATGAGGTACACTGCTGCCTGGAGGGCCTGGGGGAGCTGGAGGAGATCCGGGAGATCTTTGTCCGCCACGCCCGGCAGGCCCTGGAGACCATGAGACCATAAGACCATCAGATATGCCCGTCCTGGGACACCGGGGCGGGTGTTTCCGTTTTCAGAAAAAGTTTTCAAACTATTTGCTTTTTGTCAAAAGACTGCTGGTAAAATGGGGTAAAATTCCCATAAGGAGTTTCCATATGAAGAAAAAGAACATCCTGATCCCCTGTCTGGCCGCTGTGCTGGTCCTGGCGCTGGCGGGGTGGCTGTGGTGGGGCAACACCGCCGTCACCGTCCATACCATCACCGTGACGGACAGCCGCCTGCCCCAGGCCTTTTCCGGCTTCCGTGTCGCCCAGATCTCCGATCTGCACAACGATGAGTTCGGGAAGGGCAACGAGACCCTCCTGCGCCGTCTGGGGGAGGCCAAACCGGACATCATCCTCATCACCGGGGATATGATCGACTCCCGGCGCACCGATGTGGAGGCGGCCCTGACCTTTGCCGCCGGGGCATCGGAGATCGCCCCCACCTACTATGTCACCGGCAACCACGAACAGCGGGTCCCCCGGGCCTTTGCCCGGCTGGAGGAGGGCCTTGAGAAACTGGGGGTCCGGGTCCTCCGGGGGGAGGAGGAGAAGATTTGGCGGGACGGGGCGTCCATCACCCTGGTGGGGGTGGATGATACCAGTTTTTACGCCCAGGACCACCCCGGCCAGTCCCCGGAGGGACTGCTGCTGGAGGACCTCTTCCACCTGTGCGGGGAGGGCGGCTACACCATTCTCCTGTCCCACCGACCCGAGCTGGCGGAGACCTACGCCCAGTCGGGGGTGGAGCTGGTGTTCAGCGGCCACGCCCACGGGGGACAGGCGCGCCTGCCCTTCATCGGGGGCCTGGTCGCCCCGGGCCAGGGGCTGTTCCCCCAATATGACGGAGGACTGTACACCGTGGGGGACACCAACCTGGTGGTGTCCCGGGGACTGGGCAACAGCATCATTCCCCTGCGGGTCAATAACCCGCCGGAGATCGTGTTGGCCCAGCTTCAATGTGAATAGCAAAAAATCCCCTGTCCCTTCCTGAGGGACAGGGGATCCTTTATGGCTGTTTTTGGGCCTGGTGGCGGCACAGGGTCTCCACAACGGCCTGAACCGAGGGGGTGGAAGCGGTGAGAAAGGGCTGAGCTGTCCATTCCCCAAGCCGGGCGGCGGTCACCGGGCCGATGCACACCGGGACGGCCCCCTCCGGCAGGGAGGGGAAGCGGCGAAAATACGCCTCCACCCCGGCCACGCTGCCAAACAGCAGGTAGTCAAGGGGTGGAATTTTTTCCCCAATAGCTTCCGCCCGGACGGTGTACAGGGGTACATCCTCCACCGGAATTCCACATTTTTGCAGCATTTGTGGTAAAATCTCCGCCCCCAGCTGGGAGCGGAGGAGGACTGCCCGCTCCCCGGGGGAAAGTTTTCCACACAGGGCCCGGGCAAGGCCCCGGCTGGTGTGCTCCTCCGGGCACAGGTCAGGGAAGACGCCCCGGCGCTCCAGAGCGGCCCCGGTGGCCGGGCCGATGACGGCAAATCTGCCGCGGGACAGCCCCCGCAGGTCCAGGCGGCTCTCTCTGGCCCGGCGGAAAAATTCCTCCACCCCGTTGGCGCTGGTGAAGATGAGCCAGCGGTCTGTCCCGTCAAACAGCCCCGCCAGGTCAAAATCCGGGGACAGGGGCTCCACCCGGGACTCCATCACCGGGACGGGGAGAGCCCCCAGCTCCTCCAGCAGGGGCCGGAGTTTTTGCTGGATGGCCGGGGTGCCGGTGAGGCCCACCCGGACCCCATCCAGAGGCCGGGGGAGGGTGGAGGACAGGTCCAGGGCGGCCACCTCTCCCACCAGGATGACGGCGGGGGGCTGTACCCCCGCCTGCCGGGCCTTTTGGGCGATGTCGTGTAAAGTGCCCCGCACCGCCATGGGGTGGGGGGCGCAGCCCCCGGAGATCACCGCCGCTGGAGTGTGGGGGCTTTTCCCCGCCTCGGTCAGCCGCCGGGCCAGCACCTCCAGCCGGGACAGGCCCATGAGAAAGACCAGGGTGCCCGACAGCCCCGCAAGCCTGTCCAGGTCCCCGGGCAGGCCGTCGGGGGTATCGGCGGTGTGGGCGGTGACCACATGAAAGCTGCGGCTCAGCCCCCGGTGGGTCACCGGGATGCCAGCCCCGGCGGGGATGGCCACGGGGGAGGTGATGCCCGGCACCTCCTCACAGGGGATGCCCGCCTTTTGCAAAGCCAGCATCTCCTCGCCCCCCCGGCCGAAGACGAAGGGGTCGCCCCCCTTCAGCCGGGCCACCGTCTTTCCCTCCCGGGCCAGGCGGATGAGGGTCTGAGAGATCTCCTCCTGGGGGGCGGAGTGTCTGCCCTGGCGCTTACCCATGTAGAGCTTCTCCGCCTTCGCCGGGGCGGCGGAGAGGAGGGCGGGGTCCAGAAGGTCGTCGTAGACCACCGCGTCGCAGCTGCCCAGAAGCCGCAGCCCCCGGAGGGTAATGAGGTCCCACCGGCCGCACCCGGCCCCGATGAGATAGACCCGGCCTGTTTTCTCGGTCATACCCCCGCCTCCTGTTCTCTGAAAATCTGCGCACGCTCCTCCCCGGTGAGGGGGCGGCCCCGCTCCATACAGGCGGCAAACAGGGCCTTTAAAATGGCCTCCCGCCGGGAAAGCTGGGGCACCGTCTCCTTGACTACCTGCCGCTCATGGGCCAGGTAGTCCAGTATTTCTTCCATGTTCCCGGGGATCAGCGCCCCAAATTGTTCCTTAAAATAGATGGCCGCCGAGGGGCTGTCCCCGCCGGTGGAGATGCCCACGGACAGGTTCCCCCGCCTGATGAGACAGGGGAAGAGAAAGGAGCTCTCCTCCCGGTCGTCCACCACATTCACCGGGATGTTTTCCGCCCGGCACAGACGGGAGACCTGATGGTTCACCCCCCGGTCCCCGGCGGCGGCGATGACAAAGGCCCGGCCCCTGGTATCCTGGGGAACGAAGGCCCGGCGGCACAGGGTGAGGCCGGGGATCTGCTCCAGCTCCGGCAAAATGTCTGGGGCGACGAGGGTGAGACGGGGGGCGTAGGGCAGCAGCTTCTCCACCTTCCGCAGGGCCACTCTGCCGCCCCCGACGATCAGGCCGTCCGCCCCCGCCAGGTCCACAAAAAAGGGAAAGTATGCCATTGCTCCGCCTCCTTACCCCAGGGGGGTACAGTAATATTGCCAGCCCTCCGGCGTCTCCATCCGGCGCACGCCCACCCCGAACACCTGGTCCAGCACCCCGCTGGAGAAGACCTCCTCCGGGCTGCCCAGGGCTCGGAGAGTTCCGTTGGACAGCACCGCCACCCGGTCACAACCCCTGAGGGCCAGATCCAGGTCGTGGAGCACCAGCACCACCGCCCGGCCCAGCCCGGCCAGCCGCCGGGCCAGGGCCATGACCTCCAGCTGGTGGCCGATGTCCAGAAAGGTGGTGGGCTCGTCCATGAAAATACTCTGGGTGTCCTGGGCCAGGGCCATGGCCAGATAGACCTTCTGCCGCTGGCCCCCGCTGAGTTCTCCCATGGGACGGTGGGCCAGGTCCGCCGCGTCCGCCCACTGGAGGGCCCGGTCGGCCATGGCGTAGTCCTCCGGCCGATAGCGCCGGGGGTAGGACAGGTAGGGAAAGCGCCCGTGGAGGACCATCCGCCGGGCGGTGATGTTGGGCACGCTCCGGCTCTGGGCCAGATAGGCGGCCTTTTGGGCCACATCCCGGGGGGAGAGGGTATGGAGGTTTCGACCGTCCAAGAGAATCTCCCCCTTCTGGGCGGGGATCAGGCCCAGGGCGGCTTTCAGGAGGGTGCTCTTCCCGCAGCCGTTGGGCCCCAGCAGGGCCATGACCTGGCCGGGTGGGAAGGAGAGGGTGATGTCCTTTAAAACCGGGACGCCGTCGTAGCCCACAAAGAGATTTCGCAGCTCAACCACGGTGCCGTCCCCCTCTCTGATGGAGCAGCAGCCAGATAAAGAAGGGCCCCCCCAGCAGGGACATGATGATGCCCACCGGCAGCTCATAGGGGGCGAAAATCAGCCGGGCGAGCAGGTCGCACCCGCACAGCACCGCCCCGCCCCCCAGGGCGCAGGCGGGGAGCAGGGGGCCGCACTCCTCCCCCACCAGCCGGCGCGTGATGTGGGGGACCATCAGTCCCACAAAGCCGATGAGTCCGCAGAAGCTCACCGCCGCCCCAGCCAGCACCGCCGCCAGGCCCAGGGCCACAAGGCGCAGCTTTCTGGCGTTCAGACCCAGGGCCTGGGCCTGTTCCTGGCCCAGGGAGAGGATGTCCAGCTCGTTGTGCAGGAGCATGGCCAGCACCAGGGCGGGGAGGATGAGAAGGGCGGCGGGGCGCAGCTGGGCCAAAGACACCCCGTCCAGTCCCCCGATGCGGAAATCCGAGTAGCCGTTGAGGGACTCGGGGACAAAGGTGAGAATGGCGTCCACCCCGGCGCTGAACATCCCCGAGATGGCAAGGCCCGCCAGCACCAGGGTGAGCCGGGAGGCCCCGGTGCGCTCGGCGATGGCCAGCACCGTCACCGCCCCCAGAAAGGCCCCCAGAAAGGCGGCGAAGGGGACGGCGGCAAGGTTGGTGGGGACAATGGCGCAGCACAGGGCGGCGGCCAGCCCCGCCCCGGAGTTGACCCCGATGGTGCTGGGGGCGGCCAGGGGGTTGGAGAGCACCAGCTGGACGATGACCCCGGCGCAGGCAAGGGCGGCCCCGGCCAGCAGCCCGGCCAGGGTGCGGGGCAGGCGCACATAGAGGACGATCCGCCTCGCGATGGTGTCGGCGGGGTCAAAGAGCCCGGTCACCACCTGACCGGGGGACATGGACTCCGGCCCCAGCAGCAGACTCAGCACCCCAACGGCCAGAAAGAGGGCCAGCAGGCACAAAAGGATAAAATTGTGGTTACTCCCCGGGATAGAGGATGTCCGCAAGTTTCTCATAGGCTTCTCCCCAACGGGCATTTGGTTTGACATTGTAGAGCTGCTGGTCCATATAGTAGAGCCGCCCCTCCTTCACGGCGGTGAGGCTCTCCCAGGCGGGGTTGGACAGCAGGGCGTTCTGGAGGGTGGTCCGGGCGTCGGTCTGGTCGGAGCCCTGGAGCACCACAAAGATGTACTGGGGGTCGGCGGCCAGGATGGTCTCCATGCTCAGGTTTTCCAGCAGGGAGGTCTGGCTGTCGGCGATGTTCACGCAGCCCAGGTCCTGGAGCATCTCCCCCAAAACGGTATTTTCACTGTTTTTCACCTTGCAGCTGGCGCCGGTGGAGCGGATATAGAGGACGGTGGGACTGCTGCCGTCCGCTCTGGCCCGGGCGGCGTCGATCTGTTCCAGAACCGCCGTGCCGTGCGCCTCATAGGCCTGGGTGTCTCCGGTGAGCCGGGTGCAGATGTCCAGCACGCGCAGGTAGTCCTGGTAGGAGCTCACATCAAAGCAGGCCGCCGGGATGCCCAGCTGGTCCATCAGATCCATCAGCTCCACATCGGTGGCGGTTTTGGTGCTGCCGATGACAAAATCCGGGTCGGCGGCCAGGAGAATTTCCTGGCTGGGGGTCTTCACGGCGCCCAGGTTTTTCACCTCTTCCCCCAGACCCAGGTCAAACTGGGTCCAGCTGTCGTCGGCGGCGGCCACCAGGGTGTCCCTGCCCCCGGCCAGGCACCACATGTCGGCAAAGCTGCCGATGAGGGCGGCCACACGCTCCGGCCGGGCGGGGAGGGTGACGGTCCGGCCCAGGTCGTCAGTGAAGGTGACGCTCTCTCCGGCGGCCTCCCCGGAGGAGGCACCTTGGGACTGGGAGGCGCCGCCGGACTGGGCGGGGGAGCAGGTGCACAGGCTCAGGGCCAGAGCGGCGGCAAGCAGGGCGGAGAGCAGCGGATGTTTCGTATTCATATGAGTTCCTCACTACGGAAAATTTTCCCCGGTTTCCTCAAAAAAATAGCCGGAGGGACGCCGGGACGACCTATTTTACCATGAATCCCGCCCCGGACGCAAGGGAAGGGGAGCGGGAAGGGAGAGAAACACAACCAGGGGAGAAAAGTGGGCAATTTTCCTTACAAAGGAAGAAAAAAGGGGGAAATTCCCGTAAAAATGATGGTTGACTTGGGCGGGCGGGGTGACTATAATTCATGGGGTCGGCCCGGAGAGCTCCTCTCCGGACGACTCTTTTGATTTTTTGGAGGGAATTATGGAATCGTACACATTTTTGCTGCTCCTGGCCATCATCCTGCTGTCCACCAAGGTGCTGGGTCTGGTCACCGAGCGGATCCAGCTGCCCCAGGTCCTGGGCGCGCTGCTGGCCGGTATCATTCTGGGGCCCACGGGCTTCGGCGTGCTGGAGAGCACGGATTTTCTGGTAAAGACGGCGGAGATCGGCGTCATTATGCTGATGTTCACCGCCGGTATCGACACGGACATGAAGGAGCTGAAGGCCACCGGGGTCCAGGCCTTTGTGGTGGCCCTGCTGGGCGTCATTTTCCCCATTGTCCTGTGCGGCGGCATCTATCTGATCTTTTTCCCCGAGCAGTCCAGCACCATGGCCATTTTGAAGGCCAGCTTCATGGGCGCGGTGTTTGCGGCGACATCCGTGTCCATCACGGTGGAGACCCTCAATGAGATGGGCAAGCTGAAGACCAAGACGGGCACGGTGCTCTTGAGCGCCGCCCTCATTGACGACATTCTGGGCATCATCGTCCTGTCCTTCCTCAGCGGCTTCAGCACCGGGGACTCCAACCCCCTGGAGGTCATCATCCATATCGTGCTGTTCTTCCTGTTCGTGCTGGTGGTGGGCCTGGTGGTGCGCAGGCTCTTCGGGTACATCGCCGAGGAGCACTGGCACAGCCGCCGGGTGGCGGTGTGGGCCCTGGCCTTCTGTCTGCTCATGTCCTATGTGGCCGAGGTGTGGTTCGGGGTGGCCGATATCACCGGCGCCTACTTTGCCGGCCTTATCCTCTGCAATGTGACCAAGGCAAGGCAGTTTGTGGCCAAAAAGTTCACCGTCACCGCCTACATGGTCTTTACCCCCGTGTTCTTTGCCAACATCGGCATGATGACCAACATGCGCAACATGAACTCCCAGATCCTGCTCTTCGCCCTGCTGCTCATTGTGGCGGCGGTGATCTCCAAGATCATGGGCTGCGGCCTGGGTGCCAAGCTGTGCGGCATGTCCAATCACCAGTCCCTGGTGGTGGGCATCGGCATGGTGGCCCGGAGCGAGGTGGCCCTGATGGTGGCCCAGAAGGGCCTGGACTCCGGGCTCATCCCCGAGGTGGCCCTGCCTGCCATCGTGCTGAGCATTGTGGCCTCCGCCCTGGTGACCCCCATTCTGCTGAAAATCGCCGTGGGGAAAGGTACCGCGGCGCAGCTGTAAAACAATCCCGAAAGAGGCAAGGCCCCTTTTGGCGAGAGAGTGCGAAACTCCCGGCGGGAGGAATGAAAAGTCCCATTCGTCTGATGACGAATGGGACTTTTTTTGCTTTTGTTTACTCTTCGTTGAGAGGCTTGGCCTGCTCCTCCAGCCAGGCTACGGTCTGAGCCAGCCCCTCCTCGCTGACGGGGAACCGGGCGGTGTTCAAAATCTCACTGAACTCCATGGACATGGGCCCCCGCCACAGCCGGACGGTGAGCTGGGGAGCGTCCTCCCCCTCGGCCTGTTCGGGCTTGATGAAAAACCGGGCCTGGCCCTTGCTGCCGTACCAGCTGTTGCCGTTTTCCCAGAACAGCAGGGTGGGGATCTCAATGGGTTTTAACATGGATGCGCCTCCTTATTCGTGCTCTGCCCAGTCCAGGCTCCGGCCCACGGCCTTGTGCCAGCCCCGGAGGAGCTTCTCCCGGCGCTGGGCGGACATGTGGGGCTCGTACTGCTGGGAGAGAAGCCTGCGCCGGCGCAGCTCCTCCCGGTCCTGCCACACCCCCACGGCCAGTCCCGCCAGATAGGCCGCCCCCAGGGCGGTGGTCTCGGTGATGGCGGGGCGGTGGAGGGGTTTATTCAAAATGTCAGCCTGGAACTGCATGAGGAACTTGTCCCGGCTGGCGCCCCCGTCGGCGTTCAGGGCGGACAGGGGGATGCCCGTGTCCTTCTCCATGGCCTCCACCAGGTCATAGACCTGGTAGGCGATGGACTCCTGGGCGGCCCGGATGATGTGCTCCCGGGTGGTGCCCCGGGTAATGCCCACCAGGGCGCCCCGGGCATACATGTCCCAGTGGGGGGCCCCCAGGCCGGTGAAGGCGGGGACCAGGTAGACCCCGCCGGTGTCGGGCACCTTGGAGGCGTAGTACTCGGCGTCCCGGGCCTCGGTGATAAAGCGCAGCTCGTCCCGCACCCACTGGATGACCGCACCGCCCACAAAGACCGAGCCCTCCAGGGCGTACTGGACCCTGCCCTTCAGGCCCACGGCGATGGTGGATACCAGGCCGTTCTGACTGCGGCAGAGGTGTTCCCCGGTGTTCATCAGCAGAAAGCAGCCGGTGCCGTAGGTGTTTTTGGCCTCCCCGGGGGCAAAGCAGGTCTGACCGAAGAGGGCGGCCTGCTGATCCCCGGCGATGCCGGCGATGGGCACCTCCACCCCCTGAAGGTTGGCGGTGCCGTACACGGCGCTGGAGTCCATGACCTGGGGCAGCATGTTCAGGGGGATGCCCAGCTTCTGGCAGATATGCTCGTCCCAGCACAGCTTTTCAATGTCAAAGAGCATGGTGCGGCTGGCGTTGGTGTAGTCGGTGATGTGGACCCTGCCCCCGGTGAGCTTCCACACAAGCCAGCTGTCCACCGTGCCGAAGAGAAGCTCCCCGGCCAGGGCCTTCTCCCGGGCCCCCTCCACCTGGTCCAGGATCCACTTGATCTTGGTGGCGGAGAAGTAGGCGTCGATGAGCAGCCCGGTGCGCTCCTGGATGTAGGCGGTAAATTCCCCGTCCTTTTTCAGCTCCTCACACAGCCCGGCGGTGCGGCGGCACTGCCAGACGATGGCGTTGTAGATGGGGCGGCCGGTATTCTTGTCCCAGACAATGGTGGTCTCCCGCTGGTTGGTGATACCGATGGCGGCAATGTCCTGGGGGTCGATGCCCGTCTGGGCCAGAGCCTCGGTGAGGACAGAGTACTGGCTGGACCAGATCTCCATGGGGTCGTGCTCCACCCAGCCGGGCTTTGGGTAGATCTGGGTGAATTCCCGCTGGGCCACCCCCACGATCTTCTGCTCCCGGTCGAAAATAATACAGCGGCTGCTGGTGGTGCCCTGGTCCAGGGCGACGACATACTGCTTCACGGAGCTCTTCCCCCTTCCTTTTTTCCTATTATGACAGAAAACACCTCCGGTGTAAAGGCTGGAGGCACCGATATGGCCCGGGGACATAGAATGGAGTGCGGCGTACTCCCGGCGGGGGGAAGGCCGCAACCATTACCAACTGTGAAGAAGGAGCGTTTTATGAAACGATACTATGCTTCTGAGTGGGAGCAGAGCCGGAGGGATGGGGTGGTGGCCTATCTCAACGGGAACAGCGGCTGCGGCTGCAATTCCAGCTGCGGCTGCAATTCTGGCTGCGGCCCCTGCTGTCCTCCCCAGGGTAACCCGGTCCCGCCCTGTCCGGGACGGCCCTGCCCCGGGCCTGTGCCTCCCTGCCCCGGACCCTGCCCAGGGCCGGGTCCTGTACCTCCCTGTCCATGTCCCGGACCTGTGCCCCCCTGCCCCGGACCGGTAAGCGGACCCACCGGTCCCACCGGCCCTGCCGGACCTACGGGGCCCACCGGTCCCCAGGGCTATCCCGGCCCCAACGGGGCCACCGGGCCCACCGGTCCCCAGGGCATCCCCGGCCCCAATGGAGCCACCGGCCCTACCGGACCCACCGGCCCCACCGGGCCTACCGGTCCCACCGGTCCCACCGGCCCCATGGGCGAGGGGCTGCAGACGGTGACCACCTTTGTCCCCGGGGCCTTCTACTCCCTGGGAGATTTCGTGACCTACAACGGCAGCCTCTACCGGGCGGGGGTGAACAACCCCACCGGCACTCCGGGCAGCTCGGCGGACTATGAGCTGGTGTCCGTCCAGGGCCCCACCGGTCCTACCGGACCCACGGGTCCTCAGGGGGTGACCGGACCCACCGGCCCCCAGGGGATTGCGGGGGCTACCGGCCCCACCGGCCCCACCGGAGCTACCGGTCCTACCGGACCCACCGGACCTGAGGGGACCGGGGCTACCGGTCCCACCGGACCCACCGGAGCCACAGGTCCTACCGGACCCACCGGACCTGAGGGGACCGGGGCTACCGGCCCCACTGGCCCCACCGGCGCCACCGGGCCTACCGGACCCACCGGACCTGAGGGCACCGGGGCTACCGGCCCCACTGGCCCCACCGGAGCCACCGGTCCTACCGGACCCACCGGACCTGAGGGAACCGGGGCTACCGGTCCCACCGGCCCTGCCGGACCCACCGGACCTACCGGACCCACCGGACCTGAGGGAACTGGCGCTACCGGACCTACCGGCCCCACTGGCCCCACCGGTCCTCAGGGCGAGACCGGCCCCACCGGTCCGGAAGGCGCCGCGGGAGCCCAGGGTACTGCCGGCGCGGAGGGCCCCACCGGACCCACCGGGCCCACCGGACCCACCGGCCCTGCCGGCGGCGTGGCCCTCCAGAGTGTGGCCGCCGTCAGCGACGCCACCAACTCCACCGATGTGGTGACCCAGTTCAACCAGCTGCTGGCCAACCTGCGCGCGGCAGGCCTCCTGGCCCAGTAAGCAGCCAGACCGCCGGCGCTCCCCAGGGGGCGCCGGCCCTTTTCAAAAGGGGGATGTTATGAGCCAATACAAGGTTTGGGTCTATGCCATCTGCAAAAACGAGAGCCAGTTTGTGGACCGGTGGATGGACTCCATGTCCGAGGCTGACCGGGTGGTGGTGCTGGACACCGGGTCGGAGGACGACACGGTACAGCGCCTGCGGGAGAGAGGGGCGGTGGTAGCGGTGGAGGAGATCGTCCCCTGGCGGTTTGACACCGCCCGGAACCGCTCCCTGGAGCTGGTGGACGAGGACGCGGACATCTGTGTGTGTACCGATCTGGACGAGGTCTTCCACCCGGGCTGGCGGGAAAAGCTGGAGCGGGTGTGGACCCCGGGGGTGGGGCGGGTGAGCTACCGGTACACCTGGTCCTTCAACCCCGACGGGTCGGAGGGAGTGACCTTCTGGTATGAGAAGATCCACGCCCGCCACGGCTATCAGTGGGTCCATCCGGTCCACGAGGTGCTGGAGTGGACGGGGGAGGGCCGGGAGGGGCCCAAGGTCACGGCGGAGGGGATCCAGCTGGACCACCACCCGGACCCGACGAAGTCCCGGGCACAGTACCTGCCCCTGCTGGAGCTGTCGGTGCGGGAGGCCCCCAACGACGACCGGAATGTCCACTATCTGGGCCGGGAGTACCTGTACCGCCGCCGGTGGGACGACTGCATCCGCACCCTGAAGGGCCACCTGGCCCTGCCCACCGCCACCTGGCGGGACGAGCGGGCGGCCTCCATGCGCTACATCGCCAAGGCCTACTGGAACAAGGGGGAGAAGGCCCAGGCCCGGGACTGGTATCTCCGGGCCATCACCGAGGCCCCCTACCTCCGGGAGCCCTATATGGACCTGGCCTTCATGCTGTACCTCCAGGGGGAGTGGGAGGGGGTATTGTACTTCACCGCCTGCGCCCTGGCCATCACCCAGCGGCCCAAGAGCTACATCTGCGAGGCCTCCGCCTGGGGAAGCCTTCCCCACGACCTGCGCTCCATGGCCTTTTACCGCATGGGGGCCTATGCCCAGGCGGTGGAGGAGGTTAGGAAGGCCCTGGCCATTGAGCCGGGCAATGAGCGGCTGCGAAAAAATCTGGAGTTCATGGAAAAACTTCAGAAATCGTTCTAAAACCGTTCACAGTTCCGGGTTTTTTTCAGAATCCGTTCCAGAAAAATTCACACCCCGTCCACGATTTCTTCACGCCTGTCCGATATGATGGCACCTGCCGGGGGAAAAGCGAGCAATCTGTCCCCGGTCCGACCCTCCGCTCCGGGAGGGGCGGCGTCCAAGAAAGGAGAACAAAAGATGAAACGAATGTTAGCCATCACCTGCGCCGGCGCTCTTCTGCTGGCCCTGACCTCCTGCTCCAGCCTGGGTCTGGGGGGAAACAAAGCCCAGTCCAGCAGCCAGGGGAGCGCCTCCTCCAGCTCTGCCTCCAGTTCTGCCGGAAGCACAGCGGGCAGCGGCGCCGCCTCTGACGACGACATGATCGGGGCGGACAGCAGCACCTCCACCTCTTCCCAGAACAGCCGGAGCGCCACGCTGTACATCGGCATGAACGGCCAGTTCAAGGAGTACCCCATGGAGACCAAGGAGGACATCACCTACTACACCCTGGTAGGCGCCATTGCCGAGCTCACCGGATGGAACCTGGATCTGGAGAGCGCCGTGGAGGGCAACGGAAAGATCGTCATTTCCTTCGCCGACACCAGCTCTCTGTTTGTGGGTCCCCCTGAGGAGCAGAAGGAGGAGTTCCGTGTCCTTGACGCCGGACAGCTGGACCAGACCATCCTGGACAGCATTCAGAAGACCATCCAGGAGTGGGTGGGCACTGAGGACGGCGAGGCCGAGGTCTATTTCACCGCCGCCGACGGCGGCGATCTGGTGCTCAGCGGCATCGGCGTGACCATCTCCGCCGACGAGCCCTACACCGGCTTCCCCACCACCTCTGCCACCAAGTAAAGAATTTCTCTGCCCGTCCCGCCCAGCGCGGGGCGGGCTTTTTTTGCCGGCGGCCTTGTATTTTCCGGGCGGCTGTTTTATAATGATTTGCAAGCAATTTTTCCCGTTTTCCATGAGAAAACAGAACTTTGAAATGAAAGGGAGAACGCTATGACCGCCAGTGAAAAAAAGCAGCTGATGGTGACTGCCTGTAAGGTGCGCATGGGCGTCATCGAAGGCACCCACGCCGCCAAGTCCGGCCACCCCGGCGGAAGCCTGTCCGCCGCCGACCTGTTTACATACCTCTACTTCAGAGAGATGAATGTGGATCCCAAAAATCCCAAGTGGGAGGAGCGGGACCGCTTCGTCCTCAGCAAGGGCCACACCGCCCCCGGCCTGTACGCCGCCCTGGCCAACCGGGGCTTCTTCCCGGTGGAGGACCTGGCCACTCTGCGCCACATCGGCAGCTACCTCCAGGGCCACCCCAACATGAACGAGGTCCCCGGCGTGGATATGTCCACCGGCTCCCTGGGCCAGGGCGTCTCCGCCGCCTGCGGCATGGCCCTGTCCGCCAAGTACAAGGGTCTGGGCTGCCGGGTGTACACCCTGCTGGGGGACGGCGAGATCCAGGAGGGCCAGGTGTGGGAGGCCATGATGTTTGCCCACCACTATAAGCTGGACAACCTGTGCCTTATCATCGACAACAACGGCCTTCAGATCGACGGCAACATCGCCGATGTGATGAGCCCCTACCCCATCCCCGAGAAGCTCCGGGCCTTCGGCTTTGAGGTGGCGGAGATCGACGGCCACGACTTTGACCAGATGGAGGCCGCCTTTGCCAAGGCGAAGGAGACCAAGGGCGTGCCCTTCGCCATCGTCATGAAGACCGTCAAGGGCAAGGGCGTCAGCTTTATGGAGAACCAGGCCGGCTGGCACGGCAAGGCCCCCAACGACGAGGAATATGAGATCGCCATGAAGGAGCTCAACGCTCAGATGGCAGAATTGGAGGCGATGTAAGATGGCGGATGTGAAAAAGATCGCGACCCGGGAGAGCTACGGCAACGCTCTGAAGGAGCTGGGCGCCCTGCACAAGGACCTGGTGGTGTTTGACGCCGACCTGGCCGGGTCCACCAAGACCTCCACATTTAAAAAGGCCTTCCCCGAGCGCCACTTTGACTGCGGCATCGCCGAGGGAAACATGATGGCCGTCGCCGCCGGGGCCGCCTCCATGGGGCTGGTGGCCTTCGCCTCCAGCTTTGCCATGTTTGCCGCCGGCCGTGCCTTTGAGCAGGTGCGCAACTCCATCGGCTACCCCCACCTGAATGTGAAGATCGGCGCTACCCACGGGGGTATCTCCGTGGGGGAGGACGGCGCCTCCCACCAGTGCTGCGAGGACTTCGCCCTGATGCGCTCCATCCCCGGCATGGTGGTTATCTGCCCCTCCGACGATGTGGAGGCCAGGGCCGCCGTCAAAGCCGCCTATGAGCACCAGGGCCCTGTCTACCTGCGCTTTGGCCGTCTGGCGGTGCCCGTATTCCACCAGGAGGAGGGCTTCACCTTTGAGATCGGCAAGGGAGAGGTCCTCCAGGACGGCACCGATGTGGCCATCATCGCCACCGGCCTTCTGGTGGCCGAGGCCGTGGAGGCCGGCAAGGCCCTGAAGGAGGCGGGGATCTCCGCCCGGGTCATTAACATGGCCACCATCAAGCCCCTGGACGAGGAGCTGGTGCTGAAGGCCGCCCGGGAGTGCGGAAAGATCATCACCTGTGAGGAGCACTCCATCATCGGTGGGCTTGGGGAAGCGGTGTGCTCCCTGCTGGCCGAGCGGCAGCCCACCCCCGTGCGCCGCGTCGGCGTCAACGACGAGTTCGGCCACTCCGGCCCCGCCGCCGAGCTTTTGAAGCAGTTCGGCCTGTGCGCCGACCACATTGTGGAGGTCGCCAAGGACTTTGTGAAGTGATCAAGCAAACAGCAAAACTGCCTGTGCCAGTCGGCACAGGCAGTTTTTTTAGCTTCTCAATAGGATGGGCTGGAGCTGCCGGCCCTCCAGGGCGGCCTGGGCGGCGTCGGCTACCTGGGAGAAGTCGGCCACCAGGGAGGTGGGCTTTTTCACCGGGTCGTCCTGGCCGAAGGGGACAAAGTAGATGTACTTCCGGGGCAGCAGGGAACCGATGCTGGCCGCCGAGGCGGACAGCCCGTCGTTGGTGGAGGGGGCGATGAGCAGGGGCCGCTGGTTGCGCAGGTGGGCCTTGGCGGCCATGGTGACGCTGGTGTCGGTGACTCCGGCGGCCAGCTTGCCCAGGGTGTTCCCCGTGCAGGGGCAGATGATGAGCAGGTCCAGCAGCTTTTGCGGGCCGATGGGCTCGGCGGCCTTCACCGTGGAGATCACCCGGTGGTCGCAGATGCGCTCCATCTCCCGCATGAGATCGTGGGCGTTTCCAAAGCGGGTGTCCGTGTCGGCCACCGCCTGGGACACGATGGGCACCACCCGGGCGAACCGGGCTTTCACCTGCTCCAGGGCCTCCATGGCCTTGGCGTGGGTGCAGAAGGACCCGCACAGGGCGAATCCGATGGTCTTGTCTTCCAAATCACATCTTCCTTTCCGGGGCCTAGTACCCCAATTCACGGAGCATGTTGTAGATGGTGTCCCGGATGGCGGCCCCGGCGGTGACGGGGGCCACCTTGCCGGGCAGGGACAGGGCCCAGATGACGGTCAATCCCAGCTCCCCCGCCGCCCCCAGATCCACCCCGCCCGGCTTGGAGGCCAGGTCCAGGATGAGGCAGTCCTCCTTCACATCCTCCAGCTCCGGGCGGTTCAGCACCCGGGCGGGGACAGTGTTGACGATGAGGTCGTAGCCACACAGTCCGCCCCTCAGCTGTTCCAGGTGCTCCGCCCCAAAGCCCATGGCCTGGGCCCAGGTCAGCTGGTCATACTTCCGGGCGGCCACGGTGACTCTGGCCCCCAGGGCGTGGAAGCGGTGGGCGGCCAGCCGCCCCACCCGGCCGAAGCCCAGCACCAGCACCCGGGCGCCGTGGATGGTGATGGGCAGGTGCTCCATGGCCAGCTGGACGGCCCCCTCCGCTGTGGGGACCGCGTTGGCGATGGCCAGCTCCTCCCGGGCAAAGTAGTCCCGGATCGTCAGGTCCCGCTGCTGGGCCAGGGCGTGGACCCCCTCTCCCACCCGGCCGCCGCAGAGAAACTGCCCCGGAGACAGCCGGTCCAGAATGTCCGCCAGAGGGTAATCCCCGGCGGACAGGGGGGCGTTGAGCAGCTCCCGGTCCTGGGAGACGGGCAGGGGCAGAATGACGCAGTCGGCCAGGCCGACTCGGTTTAAAGTGGCCTGAGGCAGGGGGCCGGGGAGATCCCGGGCCTGGTCCAGGGCATAGGTATAGACGGTGTGGCCGTCCTGGCTGAGCAGCTGGGCCAGCTTCGCCTGACGAAGGTCGCCGCCCACCACCCAGATGTTCAGTTCGTGGTTCATGGGAATGTACACCTCCGTATCCGCCCCCAGGGGCGGTGGGTTTCTGCTTTATCCTATGCGGGGAAGCAGCGGGGGTGAAAAGGAGAAGGGGAAAAGAATCAAAATAAAAAGCGTCTGTTCCAGTTGGAACAGACGCTTTTTAAAATCGTTTTTGGGGCGGCTTTGCCGCGTCAAAAACACTTCTCGGCACGCAAGTGTGCGAGCAAAGCGAGTGCGCGCGGCGGGCCGCAGCCCCTCAAACAAAGGGCTTGCCCCTTTGTTTGAAGAATCTTACTTGGCAGCCTTGGCAGCCTTGATGGCCTCGATGAGCATGGGGGCAACCTTGAACAGGTCACCGCAGATGCCGTAGTCGGCGATCTCAAAGATGGGGGCGTTCTCGTTCTTGTTCACGGCGATGATGCACTCGGAATCCTGCATACCAGCCTTGTGCTGGATGGCGCCGGAGATACCCAGCGCAACATAGACCTTGGGATGGACGGTCTTGCCGGTCTGGCCGACCTGATGGTCAGCGGAGATCCAGCCGGCGTCCACGCAGGCGCGGGAGGAACCCACGACGCCGCCCAGGACCTCAGCCAGCTCCTCGGCCAGCTTGATGCCGCCCTCAACATCCTTGGAGATGCCACGGCCCACGGAGACGACCACATCGGCGCCGATCAGGTCCACCAGCTTCTTGGCGGCCTTGACCACCTCGACGACCTGGGTCTGCATGTCGGCCTCGGTGAGGGAGAACTCGGGCTTGATGATCTCGCAGGCGTCAGCCTTGGCCTGATCGAAGGTGTTCTTCTTCATCACGCCGGGACGGACAGTGGCCATGGCGGGACGGAACCGGGGGCAGATGATGGTGGCCATCAGGTGGCCGCCGAAGGCGGGACGGGTCATCTTCAGGTTCCGGTCCTCCTCGGGGATGTTGTCAATGACATTGGGGGCCAGGGTGGAGGAGGCGCGCAGGAACTCCTTGTACTTGGGCACATCGATGTCCAGGTGGGTGCAGTCGGCGCACAGACCGGTGTGCAGACGGGCGGCACAGCGGGGGCCCAGATCACGGCCGATGTTGGTGGCGCCGATGAGCATGACCTCGGGCTTGTACTCCTCGATCACATCGCAGATGACCTTGGTGTAGCCGTCGGTGGTGTAGTTCTCCAGCAGGGGGTGGTCGCAGACATACACGCCGTCAGCGCCGTAGCCGCCCAGCTCCTTGGCAATGCCCTCGATGTTGTGGCCCAGGAGAATGCCGTACAGCTTGGAGCCCAGCTCGTCGGCCAGCTTGCGGCCCTCGGAGATCAGCTCGAAGGAGGTGGGCATCATAGTGCCCTGGCGCTGCTCGCAAAATACCCAAACGCCGCCCTTGAATTCTTCAATCGCAGCACTGTTGTAGTTAGACATTTTTTTACTCTCCCTTCTATCAGATCAGGTGCTTGGCAGCCAGCAGGCCGGCCAGCTTCTCGCAGGTGGCCTTGTCGGCGCCCTCCAGCATCATGCCCACGCCCTTCTGGGGGGGAGTAAAGGACTTGAAGATGTTGGTGGGGGAGCCCTTCAGACCGATGGTGGTGGGATCGATGAGGGGATCGTCCTTCAGGGTGTTGTAGTCAAAGATCTCATAGGGCTTCTCGTAGCACTCGAAGACGCCGCCCACGCTCATGTAGCGGGGGTTGTTGAGCTCCTTGATGCAGGTGATGAGGCAGGGGGTCTTGACCTTGATGGTCATGTAGCCGTCCTCCAGCATACGCTTGACGGTGATGGTGTCGCCCTCCTTGGTGATCTCGGCGGCATAGGAGACCTGGGGCAGGCCCAGCTTCTCGGCGATCTGGGGACCCACCTGAGCGGTGTCGCCGTCGATGGCCTGACGGCCGCACAGGACGATGTCGTCCTTCTCGATGCCGATCTTGTTGATGGCGGCGGCGATGATCTGGGAGGTGGCGTAGGTGTCGGAACCGCCGAACTCACGGCCGGAAATCAGCACGGCGCGGTCCACGCCGCGGGCCATGATCTCACGGAGCATACCCTCGGCGGGCGGGGGACCCATGGAGATGACGATGACCTCGGCGCCGGTCTGCTCCTTCAGAACCAGAGCGGCCTCAACGGCGTTCAGGTCGTCGGGGTTGGTGATGGTGGCCATGGAGGCACGGTTCAGGGTGCCGTCGGGGTTGACGGCCACCTTACCGGAGGTATCGGGGACCTGCTTTACACAAACAATGATTTTCATTTCAATCTGCCTCCTATCTTATTTCACGCCCAGGTGGCTGGAAATGACCATGCGCTGGACCTCGGAAGTGCCCTCGTAGATCTCGGTGATCTTGGCGTCACGCATCATGCGCTCCACGGGGTACTCACGGGTGTAGCCGTAGCCGCCGAAGAGCTGCACGGCCCGGCGGGTCACATCGGAAGCGGACTCAGCGGCGAAGAGCTTGGCCATGGCGGCGTCCATGGAGTAGGGCTCGTGGTTCTGCTTCTTCATAGCGGCGGCGTACACCAGGTACTGAGCGGCCTGCATACGGGTGTGCATGTCGGCCAGCTGGAACTGGGTGTTCTGGAACTGGCTCAGGCGCTTCTTGAACTGGACACGCTCCTGGGTGTACTTGATGGCCTCGTTGATGGCGCCCTCGCCCAGACCCAGAGCCTGAGCGGCAATGCCGATACGGCCGCCGTCCAGAGTCATCATGGCGATCTTGAAGCCCTTGCCCTCCTGGCCCAGCAGGTTCTCCTTGGGGACGATGCAGTCCTCAAAGATCAGGTCGCAGGTGGAGGAGCCGCGGATACCCATCTTCTTCTCGTGCTTGCCCACAGAGAAGCCGGGGAAGCTCTTCTCCACGATGAAGGCGGAGATGCCGTGGTTGCCCATCTTGGGATCGGTCATGGCGAAGACCACGAAGGTGTCGGCCACAGTGCCGTTGGTGATGAAGCACTTGGAGCCGTTGAGGACATAGTGGTCGCCCTCCAGCACGGCGGTGGTCTGCTGGCCGGAGGCGTCGGTACCGGCGTTGGGCTCGGTCAGACCGAAGGCGCCGATCTTCTTGCCGGACAGCAGGTCGGGCAGATACTTCATCTTCTGCTCCTCGGTGCCGTGCTCAAAAATGGGGGCGCAGCACAGAGAGGTGTGGGCGGAGACGATAACGGCAGTGGTGCCGCAGACCTTGGCCAGCTCCTCCACGCACATGGCGTAGGACAGCACATCGCCGCCGGCGCCGCCGTACTGCTTGGGGAAGTAGATGCCCATCATGCCCAGCTTGCCCATCTTCTCCACGGTCTCCATGGGGAAGCGCTCTTCCTCGTCGATCTCCTCGGCCAAAGGCTTGACCTCGTTCTCGGCGAACTCGCGGTACATCTTGCGGACCATCTCTTGTTCTTTCGACAGGTGAAAATCCATTTTGCAGTCCTCCTACTATAAAATACTGGCTTCGATATCGTGAGCGCTTCCGCCTTTTGGGACCGGCCTTCCAGACCATAAACGGCCCGCCGCAGCGGAGCATAACGATACATGGGAATGACCGAACATCCCCGGGCTCGATTGAAGCCCCATCTTCGTTATATTTTTAACAAAGGTGGGGTAAAAAAAGAGCAACACGGGCCTGTCCGGCGTTGCGGGAGTTATTGTACACCCAAAGGTGTCGAATAAACTGAACAAAGTATATCATTCTTCCCCCTAAAATGCAAGGGGGAAAGTATGGGAAATCCTTAATTTATCAAGAGAAAATATAGATGGGTTTTGGCAAAATCATTGGTAAACCCCATATATCCCCCCCGGGGAAAGAGCCCCTGCCGGGCAGGAAAAAAGCGCCGGAGGGAAGCCCCCTCCGGCGCGGCGCGGACAGAATTTACTTTTTGGTGTAGTCGTAGAAGCCCTTGCCCGTCTTCCGGCCCAGCAGGCCGCCCCGAACCATCTTCTTGAGCAGGTAGGTGGGGCGATACTTGGAGTCGCCGAACTCGGTGTACAGGGTCTCCATAATGGCCAGACACACATCCAAGCCGATGAAGTCGCCCAGGGCCAGGGGGCCCATGGGGTGGTTGGCGCCCAGCTGCATGGACTTGTCGATGTCCTCCACGCTGGCGGCGTTGGTCTCCACCAGGCCGATGGCGTCGTTGATCATGGGGATGAGCAGCTTGTTGACCACAAAGCCCGGGGACTCCTTGACCTCCACAGGCTCCTTGCCCAGCTCCTTGGCCAGATCGTAGGTGAACTTGAAGGTCTCGTCGGAGGTGTTGATGCCCCGGATGATCTCGATGAGCTTCATAGAGGGTACGGGGTTGAAGAAGTGCATGCCGATGAGGGGGTGCTTCAGGCCCCGGGCCATATCGGTGATGGGCAGGGAGGAGGTGTTGGAGGCGAAGATAGCCTCGGGCTTGCACAGCTCATCCAGCTCCTTGAACAGGGCCTTCTTGGTGTCCATGTCCTCTTTCACGCACTCGATGACCAGATCGGCATCGGCGGCGGCGGGCTTCTCCTCCACGAAGATGTTGGCCATGAGGGTGTCCTTGGCCTCCTGGGTCATCTTGCCCTTGTCCACCCGCTTCTGGAGGGTCTTGGACAGGGCGTCCTTGTGGCGCTGGGCGGATTCCACGCTGCTGGCGTACATCAGAACGGTGTGGCCCTTTTCGGCAAAGACCTGGGAGATACCGCTGCCCATGGTGCCGGCGCCGAACACTGCGACTTTCATACTGTTTCCTCCTAACATGGTAATTCTGCCCCCCGGCTCCGACGGTCCGGCCGGAGCCGGGCAGCTCCGCTCTCTTGCCAAACAGTATAACTGTTTTTCTATCGTGAGGCAAGGGTAAAAAGGGGTTTTCCTGGAAAAAATTTCGTCGAAAAAGGAAAAATGGGAATAATCATAACTAAATAGCTATACTTTTGTTTGCTAATTTGTTATAATGCCCCGGACGCCTCCCTGCCCCTGGGGGAAATGGGGGGAAAGTTGCATGGGGGAATGCAACAAAGGGGGGCGTTATAGTTAAGGTTAGAGTAAGTGTCAGGGTAAGTGTTACTGTCAATGAAATTGTTACTGTCCCTGTCCCTGTTATGTCAGTGTGCCCCACCGGGCGGGGCGGAGGGGGAGAGGGGGAAAGCTCAGAAAACCTTCATGGAAAATTCATAGACTTTTGGAAAAAAGCATGGTAAAATCGGAAAGTGGATCAGAATAGAATACCCTCTCCCGTTTGAGCGACGGTTCCCCCGGGCACACTGACCTTGCGGGGCACGGCGGAGGGAGGGCGAGCGTGAAAGACGCGTGGAGGTAAGTTTGAAACGAGAGATATTAGGACTCCGCTTTGACGATCTCACCCGGGAGGAGGCCGCCCAGCGGGGGGCGGAGCTGCTGGGGGAGGACAAGTTCCACTATGTGGTCACCCCCAATCCGGAGTTTATCCTGGCCGCGGAAAAGGACCCGGAGTTTCAGCGGGTCATCAATGAGGCCGACCTGGTGCTGGCCGACGGCATCGGGGTCGTCTACGCCGCCAAGATCATGGGCACTCCCCTGAAGGGCCGGGTGCCGGGGGTGGAGTTTGCCGAGGATATGCTCTCCTGCCTCAATGAGCGGAAGGGGAGACTGTTTCTTCTGGGGGCCAAGCCCGGGGTGGCCGAGGCCGCCGGGGAGAAGATTTTGGAGCGCTACCCGGACATCGTTCTGTGCGGCACTCAGGACGGGTACTTCAAGGACGAGCAGAGCGTGCTGCTGAAGGTGGCCGCCGCCCAGCCCGACCTGCTCTTTGTCTGCCTGGGGGCCCCCAAGCAGGAGAAGTGGATGGCCCGGTGGGGCAAGCACACCGGCGCCCGGCTGGCCATCGGCCTGGGGGGCTGCCTGGATGTGTTCGCCGGCAATGTGAAGCGGGCCCCCGAGGCCTGGCAGAAGGCTGGCATGGAGTGGGCCTACCGCCTGGTCACCCAGCCCCAGCGGGCCGGACGCATGGCCAAGCTTCCCCTGGTGCTGGTGAAGGCGGCAGGGGCCAAGGTACGGAAAAAATAAGGCCGGGTCCCGGAGTGATGGGCAGCGTGTATGGATAGGAGGTTTCCATATGGTATACATTTTGCTGGCAGAGGGATTTGAGGAGTCGGAGGCCATCGTGCCCGCCGATCTGCTGCGCCGGGCGGGGATCGACACCGCTCTGGTGTCGGTGGAGCTCGGAGCGGTCCGGAGCAGCCACGGCATCGCCGTCCAGGCGGATATGACCCTGGGGCAGATCGACCTGTCCAAGGCGGAGATGATCGTCCTGCCCGGAGGCTTGGGCGGGGTGAAGAACCTGAGCAGGCAGGCGGGCATCGGCCACACCATCCAGTTTGCCCTGGAGAACGGGGCCTGGGTGGCCGCCATCTGCGCCGCCCCCACCCTGCTGGCCAAGCGGGGCTTTCTGAAGGGGAAACAGGCGGTGTGCTACCCCGGCATGGAGGACCAGCTGGAGGGGGCCACGGCCCTTATGGACCAGGGGGTGGTGGTGGACGGACATATCATCACCGGCCGGGCCGCCGGGTCCGCCTTTGACTTCGGCCTGGCGCTGGTCAAGGCCCTGGCGGGAGAGGAAAAAGCGGACGAGGTGCGCCATGCCGTCCACTATTGATGTTGAGAAAAAGCAGCTGCGCAAGCAGGTGAGAGCCCAGCTTGCCGCCATGGCCCCCCAGGAGCTGGAGGCGGGGGACCAGGCCCTCTTTGAGGCCTTCCTGGCCCTGCCCCAGGTGGAGGCGGCCAAAACCATCTTCGCCTTCTGGGGCATCGCCGGCAAGGAGCCGGACACCAAAAAGCTCATCGCCAGGCTGGTGGAGCGGGGGAAGCGGATCGGTCTGCCCCGGATGCTCCCGGAGCACCAGATGGAGGTGCGGCTTTATGACCCCAATAAGCCCCTCGTTGAGGTGGGCTTCGGCATCTCCGAGCCGGGGGAGGACTGTCCCATCCTGAACAAGGAGGACATCGACCTCATCCTGGTGCCGGCGGTGTGCTATGACCGCCGGGGCTACCGCCTGGGATTCGGCGGGGGTTACTACGACCGGTGGCTGGAGCATTTTGACGGCTTCCGGGTGGGCCTGTGCCGGAGGGCCGTCCTCCAGGACCGGGTGCCCACCGAGGCCCACGACAGCCGGGTGGACCTGCTCATCACCGAGGAGGAAAAATTTTTCTTCTGAAAAAGCGGCTTGTCCGCTTTTTCGAAGTGCTGAAGGCGGGGGAAGGCTCCCCCGCCTGTCTGAGATGTGTAGGGCGCTTTCAGCAGCAGCCGCAGTCGTCGCAGCCGCAGTTGTTCCGGCTCTCGCCGCAGCCGCAGTTGTTGTTGCAGCCGCAGCTGCTGTTGCTCCAGCCGCCGCCGCAGCAGCAGAACAGGATGATCAGCAGGATGATCCACCAGCAGCCGTTGCCGCCCCAACCGTTGTTCCCACAGAACATAGTATCGTTCACCTCATTTCATTTGCGCCGGGACAGCCGTCCCCGCGTTTCTGTACTATTCTATGGCCCCGGCCTGTCCCCGGTGACAGGGGCGGGGCAAAAAACCGTTAGGAGCTGAAACCCAATGCCGCAGCGAGACTACGAGTACCAGGAGCGGAGAAGAAGCCGCTCCTCCCAGGGGGAGGAGCACGCTTCCCGCCGCGCCCAGGCCAACCGCGCGAGAAGACGCAAACCATCCGCCGGAAGGACGGCCAGCTTTGTGCTGCTTTATGTGGCAGGCGTCATCGGCGCGTCCATCCTCCTGGCCTGTGTGGGCTGGATCCTGGCCGGGGATGTGCTGGCCCTGAACAAGCCGGAGAAGGAGGTCACCATCACCATCTCCAACGAGGACTCCTTCAAGGATGTGGTAGACCGCCTGAAGGAGGAGGGGCTCATCGAGTATAAATGGCTCTTCAAGCTCTTCGCCTCCTTTACCGGCGGGGACGAGGATGTGACCATGGGCACCTACACCCTGAACACCGACATGGACTACCGGGCCCTGCTCAGCGGAATGAGCGCCAACTCCTCCACCAAGGCGGAGGTGTCCGTCACCATTACCGAGGGCATGAACATCTCCCAGATCTTTGCCCTCATGGAGGAGCGGGGGGTGTCCACGGTGGAGGACCTCAATGAGCAGGCCGCCAACTACGACTACGCCTTTGACTTCCTTCAGGATATCCCCCTTGGGGACGCCAACCGGCTGGAGGGCTTCCTCTACCCGGATACCTACCAGTTCTATACCCCCCACAACACGGTCTACGCCATCAACAAGATGCTGGTGCGCTTTGACGAGATCTACGACGAGACCATGCGAGCGCAGGTGGCCGACTCGGGGTATTCCCTCCGGGAGATTTTGACCATCGCCTCCCTCATCGAGCGGGAGACCGACGGCGAGGACCAGGCCCAGATCGCCTCGGTCATCTATAACCGCCTGAACAACCCCAACGCGGGCACCCAGGGCTATCTCCAGATCGACGCCACCCTGGTGTATATCAACGGCGGCAAGCAGCCCACCGAGGCGGACAAGTCCATCGACTCCCCCTACAACACCTACCTCTACAAGGGCCTGCCGCCCACCCCCATCGCCAACCCGGGCAAGGAGGCCATCTATGCCGCCCTGAACCCCGAGAGCACCAGCTACTTCTACTACGCCCTGGGGGACGACGGCAAGCACCACTTCTTCAACACCTACGACCAGATGCAGGCCTTCTTGGCCACCCAGACCCTTTACAACGGATAAACAAAAAACACATGGGGCGGGGGAATTGTCCCCTGCCCCATTCTTTGGGAGAGAAACAGATATGGGAAAGAAGATTGAACTGCTCGCCCCCGCCGGGGATATGGAGCGGCTCCAGATGGCCCTGGCCTACGGGGCGGACGCGGTGTATCTGGCGGGCAATCTGTTCGGCATGCGCTCCTTTGCCGGCAACTTCAGCCCCCAGGAGCTGAAGACCGCCGTGGAGCTGTGCCACCGCCGGGGGGTGCGGGTCCATGTGACCTGCAACACCATGCCCCGGAATGACGAGGTAAAGCGGCTTCCGGAGTGGCTGGAGTACCTGGAGTCGGTGGGGGCGGACGCCATCATCCTGGCCGATGTGGGCACACTGGCCCTGGCCAAACGGTACGCCCCCCATGTCCAGTGTCACATCTCCACCCAGGCCAGCATCGTCAACTACCAGTCGGCCACCGCCTGGTACGACCTGGGGGCCAGCCGGGTGATTCTGGCCCGGGAGCTCTCCCTGGAGGAGATCCGGGAGATCCGGCTGAAAACCCCCAAGGAGCTGGAGATGGAGGCCTTCGCCCACGGGGCCATGTGCGTGAGCTACTCGGGCCGGTGCCTGCTGTCCAACTACATGACCGGCCGGGACTCCAACCGGGGGGAGTGCGCCCAGCCCTGCCGGTACCAGTACGCCCTCATGGAGGAGAAGCGCCCCGGGGAGTACTTCCCTGTCTTCGAGGAGAACGGGGAGACCTACATCATGAACTCCCGGGACATGTGCATGATCGACCATGTGAAAGAGCTGATGGAGGCGGGTCTGGACTCTCTGAAGCTGGAGGGCCGGGCCAAGAGCGCCTACTACGCCGCCATCGTTACCGGGGCCTACCGCCACGCCATTGACGCCGCCGCCGCCGGAGAGCCTCTGGATCCCGTGTGGCGGGACGAGGTGGAGCACATCAGCCACCGGCACTACTCCACCGGCTTCTACTTCGGCCAGCCGGGGCAGTACACGGAAAACTCCCGGTATGTCCGGGACTGGCAGATCGTGGCCAAGGTCCAGTCCTGTGACCAGGAGGGAAACGCCCTGCTCACCCTGAACAACAAATTCGCCCTGGGGGAGGAGCTGGAGCTGGTGGGCCCCGATGTGCGGCCCCAGGCCCTCACGGTGGAGGGGCTGTGGGATTCCGACGGCGCCCCCCTCAATGAGGTGCGAAAGCCCCAGATGTCCTTCCGCATGAAGCTCCCCCGGCAGGTGCCCCCCCTGTCCCTCCTCCGGCGCCAGGCCGACCTGAGCCCCAGGTAAGGGAGGGGATCTCATGGTACCTACCTATGAGCAGATGGGGGACTGGCTGGAGGAGATCGCCCAAAAATTTCCCGACTCCTTCTTTGAGGAGCTGGACGGAGGCATCCAGCTGGAGGAGAAGGCCTGCCCCGACCCGGACTTCCCCCCGGGGGAGATGTACTTCATGGGGGAGTATGTCCACGACCTGCTGGGGCGGTACATTCTTCTCTACTACGGCTCCTTCGCCGCGTTGCTCAGTGAGGAGGACGAGCAGGTGTGGAAGGACGAGATCTTCGCCACCGTGGCCCACGAGTTTACCCACCACCTGGAGGAGACCGCCGGCCTCCACGCCCTGGACGACAAGGACGCTGAGTTTTTGCGCCAGGCCCTGGAGGAGTATGAGAATTAGGAGTTAGGAATTAGGAGTTAGGAATTAGGAATTGGTTTCGCCTGCGGGCGGGACGGGGGGATGGAGAGGCGAAACTACCCCAAACACCAGGACAGGAGGAATCCGCCATGTGTAAAGCCGCAACAAAACCCACCGGCCGCTTCGCCCCCAGCCCCAGCGGCCGGATGCACATGGGCAATCTGTGGTCCTGTCTGCTCTCCTGGCTCAGCGCCCGGAGGGCCGGGGGGCGGATGGTCCTGCGGCTGGAGGACCTGGACCCGGACCGGTGCCGGCAGGAGTACTGCGACCAGGTGATGCGGGATCTGGAGTGGCTGGGCCTCGACTGGGACGGGGAGCCGGTGTACCAGTCCAGACGGACGGAGGCCTATGCCGAAGCCTTCCGGTCCCTGGAGGCCCAGGGCCTTATCTACCCCTGCTACTGCACCCGGGCGGAGCGCCTGGCCGCCTCGGCCCCCCACCGCTCCGACGGCCTTCAGGTCTACGACGGCCGCTGTGCCCGGCTGACGGAGGAGCGGCGCCGGGAACTGGAGCAGACCCGCCGCCCCGCCTGGCGGGTGAAGGTGCCCGAAAAATCCATTGCGTTTTGTGATCTTTTACAGGGAAAATACTGTGAGGATTTAAAAAAAGACTGCGGGGACTTCATTGTCCGCCGGTCCGACGGGGTCTACGCCTATCAGCTGGCGGTGGTGGTGGACGACGCCATGATGGGGGTCACCCAGGTGGTGCGGGGCAGCGACCTGCTCTCCTCCACCCCCAGACAGCTGTGGCTCCAGGAGGCGCTGGGCCTTCCCCACCCGGAGTACGGCCACCTGCCCCTGCTCCTGTCCCCGGAGGGGCGGCGGCTGGCCAAGCGGGACCGGGACCTGGAGCTGGGGGAGCTCCAGAGCCGGTACACCGCCCGGGAGATCGTGGGCCGGCTGGCTTACGCCGCCCGCCTCATTGACCGGCCCCAGCCCATCACCCCCCGGGAGCTTGTCCCCCTGTTTGACTGGAAGAAGCTGCCCAGGGAGGATTTGGTCTGGGAGCTCCGGTAAAGAAAAACGCCCCGGTGGACTGGACCACCGGGGCGGATTTGGATGCTTTATTTGGGGGCGTGTTCCCCCTGGCTGTTGGGAATGATCAGAGGAGGCACTTTATGGAACAAGCGTCCGGTTGCTGTGAAAATATCGTGTTTTATGCCGGGCCCGGCGCCACTGAGAGCCTGGTCTCACTGGTGGAGGGGCGGCTTCACTGCCCCGTCAGCCGGGATGTGCCCCCGAATGGCGCCCATCCGGTGTACCTGCGGGGGGACGAGAGGGGGCTGGCCCTTGTGGGAAAGGAGTGCGTCCTTCAGGGGGACTTCTCCGGCCTGCTGCGGCGGCTGACCCCCAACAACCTCAACGGGGAATTGATCGTCAAGGCGGTGAGGTTTCTCCAGGACCCCGGGCCCAAGGTGGTGGTGGACGCCACCGCCGGGCTGGGGGAGGACGCCTTTTTGCTGGCGGCGGCGGGCCACAGGGTCATCCTCTATGAGCGGGACCCCATCATCGGACTGCTCCTGATGGACGCCATGATGAGGGGACAGGGGGATGAGCGGCTGGGAGAGATCCTGGAGCGCATGGAGCTGCGCATGGAGGACAGCATCACCGCCATGCCCGGTCTGACCCGGAGCCCGGATGTGGTGGTCCTGGACCCCATGTTCCCCCAGCGGCAGAAGAGCGGCCTGATCAAAAAGAAATTCCAGCTGCTCCACCTGCTGGAGAAGCCCTGCGGGGACGAGGAGGCGCTGCTCCGTGCGGCCATGGCCTGCTCCCCCCGGAGAATCGTGGTCAAACGCCCGGCCAAGGGGCCGTATCTGGCCGGGAGGAAGCCCAGCTATGAAATCAAAGGGGGCAGTACCCGCTACGACTGCATTGTCTGCCGGGGCTAGAGTGACCGGTATGGCCGGTCACTTGTCTCCGTCCTTTTTATTTTTGCCTTTTGTCCGTGTCATTTTGACACTTCCATGTGCTTCCAAACCACTCCTCAATTTCCCCCTTCCGCCCCCTATAACCCCCACCATCCCCCCCGGGGCCACGCGCCACAGCCATGCAACATTTTTGCATCAATCACGGCCATGCGGAGCGGTATTCCGGCAGGATTTGGAACAATTCTGGGGCAGATTTAAGATCACCCCTGCCCCATGGCTCTGCCGCGGGGTATGAAAAAAGCGAGGGTACGCTGGATGGTTCCAACGCACTCTCGCTTCAAGTTTGAGTCAAATTTAGGGGGACAATGTGCCGTTTTTCAGGGGGACTGGGTCAGAGTGTTTGGAAATATATGTTGAGTTGAGTATAGCATAACCGCTCCCGACACGCAACAGAAAATCGCCTGATATATGCGGTTGTTCTGTGTCTGGATACCATTGACGCCCTCAAGTTCAGCTGCCTGTGGAGCTGTTGACAAAGTGGCCTCAGAAAATCTGCAATGGGAATTTGAGCAGAAAAAAGACGCTCACTGGCGTCATTTCGTGTTCCATATCATCCGCTTCAGGTTCAAAGCGGTCGCTGAAAGGAGACAGTGATCCTCCGCTGCCTCTAAACCTCGCCGCAATATCTGCGTTAAATTGTGTTCTCTCTTTTGGGCGGCAAAGGTGCCCTCGCACCAGATCTGCCGCTTCTTGAGGGCTTCCCGATAGATTGGATCGCTCAGGCGCGATAAATTCCGCTTCCGCTGAGCCGCAAAATAGCTGTGTTCCAACTTTCGCGCACCACGCTTGTCCTGCTGGCTCAGGCATTTTTTACGCAGAGGACAGCACTGACAGTCTTGTTTGTCCGCCAGATACAGCCAGTACAGCCCGCTGGCACTGCGGTGGAGCGTATTCAGATTCAGTAGCTTGCCATTGGGACAGACATAGGCATCCAGGCTTTCATCATATTGAAATGCCTCCCGTTTCAGTTCCACATTGGTGCGGTCATGATATGCCTGGGGGCGGACGAAGAATTGGATCTTCAGTTCTTTCAGTGCCTGATGGGCCAAAGGAAAGTCATAGGCGGCATCCGCCGCCGCGGCTTGAATGGGCAGGATATTCCTGTGAACCCGCTCAATTTGCTCCAAATACGGCACAGAGTCATAGACATCCCCCGACGTTACCGTCACATCCAAAATGATGCCGCAGTCCGTATCTACCGTCTGGTGAGAGAGGTAATGCTGCCCGCGTGGCTTCCCCGGACGATTCATATGTCCGGCTTCCGGATCAGTCCGACTTACCCGCTTCTTGGTCTGACGCCGATCCTTTTTGAGCTGTTTGACCCGCTTTTTCCGCCGTTTTCCAGTCCGGCGTTCCAATTCCTCCAGCCCCTCTTCCTCGTAGGCGTCCAGTCGTTCCCAGTATGCTCCCGGACTCTCCGGCAGCTCCACCAGCTCCTCTGAGGCCCAGGAGGCGTTGGCCTTCACATGGGTGGAATCCGTTCCAACCAGTCTTCCACTGGCCAGCCCTTTGGCGATACACTGCCGCACCACTTCTTCAAACAGCCGCCGGAATACCTTCCGGAAGGACGGCTTCCGCCGCCGCAGCTGGCTGATGGTGCTGTGGTCCGGCACCCGCTCAAACAGATCCAGTCCCAGATACCACCGCAGCGCCATGTCAGTCTGGATTCGCTGCTCAATCTGACGCTCGGAGGGTATTCCGTACAGAAAGCCCACCAGCAGATATTTCACCAGCACCACCGGGTCGATGGGCGGACGCCCATACCGCCGACTGTACAGGTGAGCTGTTTCCTCATATACAAATCCAAGATCCAATACCGCATCCAATTTCCTCAAAAAATGGCCCTCCGGCACCAGATCTTCTATCGTCACCATGTGAAGCTTTAGCTGCATCTTCCCACCCCCGTATGCCCTTATTTTACCATAGTTTTATTCCCGGGTGGATATTTTGTCAACAGCTCC
>JAXUUN010000021.1:0-46050 GCA_037231075.1 bacterium
CGCACTGGGCATCGCGTTGGCCATCAAGGAACTGAAGGGCTGAGGTGAGTCGGTACTCCAACGACGGGGGAAAGACCTTCGGGCTGGCCATCACCATGGACGGGGCCATCGTGGCCGACTACATCACAGCGGGGGTGCTGAACGGCAACGTGCTCCGGGTGGGCGTCATCCGGGACTACAACTCCAACGTGATCCTGGACCTGGACAAGGGCACCCTGACCATGAAGAAGGGCTCCATCAACATCGGAAACGGAAACTTCACCGTGGACGAGCAGGGCAACCTCTACGCACGGCGGGGCACCTTCGCGGGGACGCTGGCAGGAGCCAAGGGGACCTTCGGCGGCACAGTGCAGGCGGAGGACTTTTTGGACAAGTACGGCAACAGCATGATGGACCTGGCCAAAGAGAAGTTTACCGCCGGATATCTGGACCTGTACGGCCTGACCGTCACCAACAAGAACACCGGGGCGGTCACCTTCGCCGTGGGGCCGACGGGCCTTATCACCATCAACGGCCAGGTGACCATGGGGGCCGGGAGCACCATCAATTGGGCCCAGGTGAGCAATCAGAACATTCAATCCAATCCGGCGTATTCTATGGCCAATCAAGCTTACAACCTGGCGGATGAAGCCTATGATTATGCCGATACCGCGTATTCCAGGGCCGAACGGGCTTATAAGTTGGCTAATTCCATTGAGATGCCGGGGTACATCAAGAGCACCTACATCGACCAGACCACGATCCGTTCCCCGGTCATCGAGGGCGGAGAGTTCTACGGCGAGGAATTCAACATCATCGCCGGGGGCGACTTCGGAAGCTTCAACCTCTACGGTCCTTTCGGGAGCAGCCGTTACCACATGCTGGCCATCGAATATTTCGAGGGTAAGAAAGTCGTCCGAAAAGAGTGCAGACGGCTTCAGAAATTATATCCGCCCTACCAGGCGGCGTGAAAGGAGCGGCACCATGAAAGTACAAGGGATGGTTGACCCCGGCAGTTTTACCGTGGAGCGCATTCCCGGAAGCGGAAGAAGCCTTGTACGGCTTTTCCAGAACGTGACGCCTGTCCAGACCGAGGACTTCACCGGATATGAGTACGACGAGTACCATGTGGAGGTGGAGACCTGGGACGGCATCGCGGCAAACGTGCGGGAGAACTACGAGACGTTCCTGAGAAAGGGAGTAGACAACGAGATCGACCGCAGCAATCGGGCACTGTATTCCGCACAAGTGGATACGGATGCCATGAACGTGGACCAGGAATTCCGTCTGACTCTGCTGGAGCTGGGTCTGACGGAGCTGGATATTTAAGAAAGGGGAAAACTACTATGTTGTACCGAACTTTGAAGCGCATGATCGAGAGAGGCCAGACGGCGGGTATCGAGACGAAGCTCGATATTTTCTATGCCGCCGACAAAATCAGCGAGAGCGAGTATCAGGAACTGCTCGGGATGCTGAGTCCCAAAGCCTAAGCTTTCCAAATTTGCCTGCTTTGAAGGAGGTTGGATGATGGCGGAAGAAAAGAAACCCACCTTTGTCGAGGTGGGTGATCGGTTAACATGATCAGCTATATCGAGTACCTGAACATACCTATCGCTTTAGGTCTGGCTATTATCGGCGTTTTTTTGATCATGCAGATCGTTGGCGAAATTTTGGAGTTTAAGGGGAAAGTCGTTCCCGAGTTCATTAAGATCAGGAAATATTTTGCTCGGAAGAAGCAGGAACGGCAGACCATGCGAGAAATGTCCGCGACGATTCACGATGTGAAGACCGTGTTGAACAGCGTGGAATCCCATTACAGCGAAGATAATATCGCCAAGCGTGACGCCTGGATGAAATGGGTAAATGATAGAGCAGTGGTGTATGATCAGTCCATTGAGGTTCTGAAAGAAGAAATGGATAAGAACACCGAAATCACCATGTCTCTCTACATTGAAAGCAAGCGCAGTTCGATCATAAGTTTTGCCTCGTACTGCGTTTGCCCCGATAATCCTGTGACCAGGGAGCAGTTTAAGCGAGTCTTTCGGATCTATGCGGAATATGAGGAGATCATCAAAGACAACGATCTTCAAAATGGAGAAGTAGACGTCGCTATTCGCATCATTCGAGAAGCGTACGAAAACCACTTGAGAAACGGGTCATTTGTCGAGGATGTGCGTGGATACTGATGCGAGCGGATCTGGCCTCTGCTCCTGTATCTAAAGCGGCAGAACGGTGTAAAAAGAGGTGTAGGAGAGTCGATTATTCCTCGATTACTCCTACACCTTGACCGTTTTTGCCTTGGGGTTACGGGATAATTGGTTTTTATAGTATTATATCTTTCCTTTTTCGCATTGGCTTCCGCTTGCGCAAGACGCTTTTCTTCAGCCATTCTTTTTCTGGCTCTTTCAATAGTATCCGAACCTGTGGGATATAATCCCGGTGGACACCGCATTGCCATCACTCCTCTTTTTCAATAATCAAAATTGGATATTAAAGTTTTTTTCCTGCTTATTTAACATTATCCTTTCTTGTTTGAGCACAATTCTTTAGATACTATTTTATCTATTTCCTCCTTTTGAGTCAATGACTATATGCATTATTTAAAGGCCTTACTAAATGCTATGAAAACTAGACAGACGGATAGTAGCAAAGAAACCGCTTTGTGAAGCGGTTTCTTTTTTGATACTAATTGATATATCACAGGGAATGCTAAAAGCAAAAAATTAGAAAAGTGTCGTACTTCTGTCGTAATTTTAAAAAGTCCGCAATGCGAGGCTAAAATGAAAAATCCCTTAGAGCTTTGTGGCTCTAAGGGATTTCATGGTGGAGACAACAGAACTCGAATCTGTGACCTTCCGCGTGTGAGGCGGACGCTCTACCGGCTGAGCTATGCCTCCATATAAACGGCTGAAAAAAGGTGGTGACCCGGACGGGACTCGAACCCGTGTTGCCGCCGTGAAAGGGCGGAGTCTTAACCGCTTGACCACCGGGCCGTTTGTCTATATGGAATCGGAAAAATCCGTTCTTTTCTGGTAGCGGCAACTGGATTTGAACCAGTGACACCGCGGGTATGAACCGCGTGCTCTAGCCAACTGAGCTATGCCGCCGTGGTGCCTCTCAAACAGGGCAGGTGTTAGTATAGCCGATTTTAGGACGGTTGTCAACAGAAAAATGAAAAAATTTCTTTTTTCTTTTTGTCCTCCGGCAGGAGCCATTCCAAAATCCCTGCGTGGGCCGCGCCCGCCTTCCGCGGGGCGGGCGGGCGCGGGCTTGTAGGAACGAAAGATACCGTCAGTCGGAGAAGTGGTCTCGGTAGTCCCGCATCCGGGCGGAGAAGAGCTGCCCGGGGGTGGGGGGCGTGTAGGTAATGGCGTTGGCTCCGGCGGCAATGGTTTGGAGAATGTTCTCCTCTGTGGGTCCTCCGGTGGCGATGATGGGGATGTCGGGGAACTGCTGGCGGATGATGGCTACCAGCTGGGGGGTCTGGGCCGCCCCGGAGACATTGAGGATGTCGGCCCCGGCGGCAATGCGCTTGGCCACATCCTGCTTGGGGGAGACAATGGTGGCCACCACCGGGATGTCCACCACCTTTTTGATCTCCGTGATGGTCTCGTCGGAGATGGGGGCGTTGAGGACCACGCCGTAAGCCCCCTGGTGCTCGGCAAACTCGGCCAGACGGACGGAGCGGGGGCCGTTGGTCATGCCGCCGCCCACTCCCGCGAACACGGGAACATCGGTCACGCTGATAATGGCCTGGGTGATGACAGGCTGGGGGGTGAAGGGGTAGACGGCAATGATGGCGTCGGCGTTGATGTTCTTAATGATGGCCACATCGGTGGTAAAGACCAGGGATTTAATGCGCCGGCCGAAAATCCGGATGCCGCTGCACTGGGTGATGCAGTGGGGCACATCCAGCTGGTGGCTGCGCAGAGTACCGCTGTATGTAGGAATCTTCTTCATAAGGTCGCTCCTTTCCCGTGCCGGTTGGTTAAATTTGTCTCATTATACCATGAAAAGAGGGGGAAAGGTGTGAATATTTTGTTTCGATTTTCCAAAACGATGCCGGGCCCGTCCTTTTGGACGGGCCCGGAAAAAGAAGCTTATTTGAAGTATTCCGCGCCGGACTCAAAGAGAGGCTGGTGCTTGTTGCCCGAGATGTTCACGGCCACATAGTCGCCCCGGCGCTCCAGATGGCCCATCTTGCCGAAGACCCGGCCGTCGGGGGAGAAGATGCCCTCGATGGCCTCCATGGAGCCGTTGGGATTGAAGGCCACATCCATGGTGGGGTTGCCCTGAAGATCCACATACTGGGTGGCCACCTGGCCGTGGGTGATGAGGTCGGCGATGACCTGGGCGGGGGCCACGAAGCGGCCCTCGCCGTGGGAGATGGGGATGGTGTGCAGATCGCCCACCTGGCTCTTCAGCATCCAGGGGGAGTTGACGCTGGCCACCCGGGTGGTCACATAGGTGGACTGGTGGCGGCCGATAAGGTTATAGGTGAGGGTGGGGCAGCTGTCGTCCATGGGCCGGATCTCCCCGAAGGGGACCAGACCCAGCTTCACCAGAGCCTGGAAGCCGTTGCAGATGCCCAGCATCAGGCCGTCCCGGTTGCGGAGCAGGTCCATAATGGCCTCGCTGAGGGCGGGAGAGCGGAGGAAGGAGGCGATAAACTTGCCGGAGCCCTCGGGCTCGTCTCCGCCGGAGAAGCCGCCGGGGAGGACCACCATCTGGGCAGACCGGATGGCCTTCTCCAGGGCCTGGGCGGACTGAGTGAGCAGGTCGGTGGTGAGATTGCGGATGACCACGATCTCCGGGTCGATGCCCGCCCGGACACAGGCCTTGGCGGTGTCGTACTCGCAGTTGGTGCCGGGGAAGACGGGGATCACAGCCTTGGGATGGGCAACCTTGTGCCGGCACACGGCCACGGAGGGATTGTCCCAGGAGATGGGAGCTACCTGCTCGCAGGTGCCCGCCTTGGTGGGATAGACCTTCTCCAGAACATCCTCGTTGAGCTTCAGCAGCTCCTCAATGGACACGGCCTCTCCGGGCAGGGCCACGAAGGGGGCGGCGGTGGTCTCGCCGATACGCAGGGCGTGGGAGTCGTCCACCTCTTCGGTGAGCTCGGCCACGATGGCCCCGGGCATGGGGGTGTACCAGTCCACATTCTCCATCCCGGCCTGGAAGCCCACACGGTTGCCGAAGGACATCTTCATCACGGCCTCTCCAAGGCCGTTCTCCACCGCCCAGGCGGCCTTGACCTTACCGGCCTCACACAGGGCGTGGAAGGATTCCCAGGCGGCCTTCGTATCCTCGGCCCGGAAGAGGTACACCGGGTGCTCTCCGGCCTTGAACTCGGGGGAGAGGACCTGGGCGGCCTTGATGGGGGCAATGGCGAAGGAGATCAGCGTGGGGGGCACATCCAGATCCAGGAAGGAGCCGGACATGGAGTCCTTGCCGCCGATGGCGGCGGCACCCAGCTCCAGCTGGGCGTCCAGAGCCCCCAGCAGGGCGGAGAAGGGCTTGCCCCAGCGCTGGGGCTCCTCCCGGAGCTTTTCAAAGAACTCCTGGAGGGTGAGATAAGCTTTCTTATAATCCGCTCCGGCGGCCACGATCTTGGCCATGGAGGTGTACACAGAGCTGTGGGCGCCGGCGTAGGGGTCCACAGACAGCTGGTCGGGGTCGCAGCCCCAGGCCATGACGCTGGCCTGGTCGGTCTCTTGGCCGGGCTCCACGGGGAAGAGGGCGGCCATGGCCTGGGCGGGGGTGCGCTGAGTTTTGCCGCCGAAGGGCATGAGGACGGAGGAGGCGCCGATGGAGCCGTCAAAGCGCTCGGTGAGCCCCCGGCGGGAGGCGCACTTCAGGCTGGAGGCCATCTCCTTCAGGTTGGAGAACAGGGGCTGGGACAGGGGGGCGCGGTCCTGCTTGGCCACGGACAGCTCGGCGTGCTTTACAGCGCCGTTGGTGTTGAGAAACTCCCGGGAGAGGTCGGCGATCTTCCGGCCCTTCCAGTGCATGACCATCCGGGGGCTCTCGGTGACCACGGCCACCTGATAGGCCTCCAGGTTCTCGCCCTCGGCGGCGGCAATGAACTTCTCCGCGTCCTCAGGGGCCACCACCACGGCCATACGCTCCTGGCTCTCGGAGATGGCAAGCTCGGTGCCGTCCAGGCCGTCGTACTTCTTACGCACCGCGTCCAGGTCGATCTCCAGGCCGTCGGCCAGCTCGCCGATGGCCACGGACACGCCGCCTGCGCCAAAGTCGTTGCAGCGCTTGATAAGGCGGGTCACCTCGCCGTTGCGGAACAGCCGCTGGATCTTCCGCTCCTCGGGGGCGTTGCCCTTCTGGACCTCGGAGGCCATGGTGGTCAGGGACTTCTGGTTGTGGCTCTTGGAGGAGCCGGTGGCCCCGCCGATGCCGTCCCGGCCGGTGCGGCCGCCCAGAAGGATGACCACATCCCCGGGGGCGGGAACTTCCCGGCGCACATGGTCGGCGGGGGCGGCCCCTACCACCGCGCCGCACTCCAGGCGCTTGGCGATGTAGCCCTCGTGGTAGACCTCGGCCACATGGCCGGTGGCCAGGCCGATCTGGTTGCCGTAGGAGGAGTAGCCCGCCGCGGCGGTGGTGGCCAGCTTCCGCTGGGGCAGCTTGCCGGGGAGGGTCTGGTCAAAGGGCACTCGGGGGTCGCCGCCGCCGGTAAAGCGCATGGCCTGGTGGACATACACACGGCCGGACAGGGGGTCCCGGATACAGCCGCCGATGCAGGTGGCCGCGCCGCCGAAGGGCTCGATCTCGGTGGGGTGGTTGTGGGTCTCGTTTTTGAACATGAGCAGCCAGTCCTGCTCCCTGCCGTCCACCTGGGCGGGGACATGGATGGAGCAGGCGTTAATTTCCTCGCTCTCGTCCAGCTCGGGGAGCATCCCCCGCTTTTTCAGCACCTTGGTGCCGATGGTGGCAGCGTCCATGAGGGTCTGGGGCCGCTGGGCGGCCTTCTCCTGGCCATAGACCTCCACACGGGCGGCCAGATACCGCTCATAGGCGGCGCGGATCTCCGGGTCCTCAATGGAGATTTTGTCCAGGTGGGTGGAGAAGGTGGTGTGGCGGCAGTGGTCGGACCAGTAGGTGTCCACCACCCGGACCTCGGTGATGGTGGGGTCCCGGTGCTCCTCATCCCGGAAGTAGCCCTGGAGGAACTTCAGGTCGTCCAGGTCCATGGCCAGGCCCAGCTGATCCAGCAGAGCGGCAAGTCCCCCCTCGTCCAGGGCGGTGAAGCCCTCGATGACGGCCACATGGTCGGGGGCGGGGTGGGTGCGTACCAGGGTGTCGGGCTTGTCCATGGAGGCTTCCCGGCTCTCCACGGGGTTAATGAGGTAGTGGCGGATCTTGTCCAGGTCCTCCTGGGACAGTTTCCCCTCCAGCACATAGACCTTGGCATAGGCGATGAGGGGGCGGTCCACCCCGGCCATGAGCTGGATGCACTGCTGGCAGGAATCGGAGCGCTGGTCGAACTGGCCGGGCAGGGCCTCCACCGCCAGGATGGAGGCGGGCTGGGCGGGCTGGGGGAAGGTCTCGTCATAGATCACATCCACCTGGGGCTCGGAGAAGACGATGCCCTTGGCCTGCTGGTAGACGGCGGGGTCGATCTGGTCGGCGTCATACCGGTTGAGGATGGTCACGGACTTCAGGCCCTTCACCCCCAACTGCTCCTGGAGGGCCTTGCACAGTCCCTGAGCCTCCACATCAAAGCCGGGCTTTTTCTGGGAATAACAGCGGTAAACACTCATTTGATTTCCTCCTTGCCGCCCGTGCGGGCCCGCCGGAAGGGGCGGGGAGAGGCGGCTTTTTTCTTTCTTATTGGATGGTCCAGCTTTCCAGCCGGTAGAATACATTTCCTCGGATGGGGGTCAGACCGGTGAGCCGGCCCCACTGGGTGAGCACGGAGCCGTTTTTGAACAGCAGGGGGGCAATGGGCATCTGCTCGGCCAGGTGGGAAAAGAGGTCGGCGGCGGCCAGGATCTTTTCCCCGGAGCCGGCGGCGCGGAGGGCGGAGAGCAGGCCGTCGCAGGTGCTGTTCCGCCAGCGGCCGTAATTGAGACTGCCCGAAGAGGACAGCAGGGGGGAGAGGTCAAAGTCCGCGGTGAGCACCGTCTCACCCAGGTACAGGTCAAAGCTGCCCTGACTGAGGGCGGCGGTAAAATCTTCATAGGAGAGCTGCTCCACCTGAACGGAGAGTCCGGCGGAGTTCAGCTGATAGGCGATGAGCTGGGCGGCGGACACCTTGGCCTCGTTCTCGCTGTTGACCAGCAGGCGAAGCTCCCTTCCCTCCAGGCCCAGCTCCTCCAGCTGACCGGCCAGCTTGTCCGGGGCGTAGCCCAGACCATCGGCAACATCCTGGGAAAACAGGAGGCTGTCCGGGTGGACGGGGAGGACCGACGCGGCGGCGTGGCTTGCGTAGGTGGTCTGGACGATGGCCTGGCGGTCGATGGCCGCCGAGATGGCCAGACGGACCTGGGCGCCGCGGCAGGCTCCGGAGGCGGTGTTGAAGCCCAGGTAGATAAGGTCGGTGGTGGCGTAGTCCCAGGTCTGGTAGTTGCCCCCGTAGCCCATGGCGTTGGTGGCCATCAGGTCCACATCCAAAAGGGAGATGTTGCCCGCGTCAAAGGCGTAGATGAGCTCATCGCTCTTGCTTGCGCTGTACAGAGGGATGGTCTGGAAGGGCAGGCTCTTGCCCTGCCACCAGCCCTCCCGGGCGGTAAGGGACAGCTGATCGCCGGAGACGGTGAGCACATAGGGCCCGGTGCCCGAGGGGCGGTCGCCGCTGCCGTGGGCGATGGGGATGTCCAGCAGGGCGGGAAGGTTCCCGTTGGGGCGGGTGAGGGTAATGGTGAGGGTATTTTCCTCCGAGGTGATGGAGGAGATGTCGGCCAGACGGGTGTGGTAGCGGCTCTGCTCCGACCGGGCCAGCTCCAGGGCCTCCGCCACGACCTGACCGGTGAGGGGAGTGCCGTCGGAGAAGGTGATCCCCGAGCGGAGGGTAAAGGTCCACACCAGCTTGTCCTCGCTGGCGGAGTACTGCTCGCACAGCACGGGGACGGCCTCGAAGCTCTCATCCACCAGGAAAAGTCCCTCATAGAGAAGGGGGGCCAGAGTCAGGTTGGCCCGGTTGGCCCCCAGGGTGGGGTGAAGGCTGAAGTCGGGAAAGACAGGCAGGGAAAAGGAAAAGGCCTCGGAGACCTCCTGGGAACCGGCGCTGCCGGAGGAGGCGGAGCCAGAGCCGGAAACGGAGGCGCTGGAGGCGGGTTGGCCGCCGCAGGCGCACAGGGTGAGCAGCAGTCCGGCGGACAGGAGAAGTGATAGCAGTCGTCTCATAGAGGTTCCTCGTTATACAAGCTGGATCATGGCGGCCATGCTGCCCCGGCGCTGGCCCTGGACGCGGTGGGACCAGAACAGGTCCCGGGAGCAGGCGGTGCAGGCTGGGCACAGGGCGATATGCCCGGGCAGCAGCCCCTGCAGCTCCAGCCACCGGCGGTTGGCCCCCTTCAGGTCCACCTGGAACTTCTCCCCCCCGGGCAGGGGGCGGATGAAGGCCTCGGCCTCCGCTCCAAGGCCCGCACGCAGGCCGTCGGGCACATCGGCGTGGGTCTCAAAACAGCAGGGGCCGATGCCGGGGCCGATGGCGGCCAGAATGTCCCGGGGATCGCAGCCGTAGCCGGAGATCATCTCCCGGGCTGCCCGGGCGGCAATGCCCGCGGCGGTGCCCCGCCAGCCCGCGTGGGCGGCGGCGACGCACCGGCGGTTGGGATCGTAGAGCAAAATGGGGATGCAGTCCCCGGAGAAAATGGTCAGGCAGACCCCCTCCTGGTCGGTGACCAGGCCGTCGGCCTCAAATACGCCGGGGGCGGCGGGGTCCGTCTGAATGTCCGCCCGGGTCACCCGGCGGACCAGGTCGCTGTGGATCTGGTGGTTTTTCACCAGAGCGCCGGGGTCGGCGCCGATGGCGGCGCAGAAGCGGCGGAAGTTTTCCCCCACATTGGCCCCCTCGTCCCCCCGGTTGGCCCCCAGGTTCAGGGTGTCGAAGGGGGCGGGGGAGACCCCGCCCAGCCGGGTGGAGAAGCCGTGGGCCGCTCCCTCCCAGGCGGGGTGGTCACAGGCGAAAAAAGAGACGCCATGGCGTCCTTTGATTCTGATGTCCATGGTCGTCCCTCCGGTCATACCAGTTTATTTTATTTTAGCCCAAAATCTCCGCCATGGCAACCCGTTATTGGGAAGAAGGGAAACTTTGTTTTCCCCGGGGCGGGGCCTCACAGCTTTTCCAGCTCCCGCAGAGTATCCTGAATGGTCTTCTGGGGCAGGTAGACCGCCGCCATCTCCGCCAGCTGGGAAAGGGTGAGGCTGCGGGCGGCGTTCACCATGGGATGCTTCATGAATTTCCCAAACCGGCGCTGAAAGACCGCCCGGGACCGGGGATTATCCAGAAGTTCCCCTACGGTAATGGTTTTGTTGCGCAGATCCATGTGGATCACCTCCAAAGCAGTCTATGCGCTCCGGGGGTCATCCTTGACTTTCCACAATAGAGCGGATATACTTTGAACACTCATAATCATGAGAAAAAGGAGACTGCGTCATGGGAAAAAAGAGGGGAAAACTGGGACATATCTTCAAAACGGCGGACTCGGCCCTGCGGCGCAAACGGGCGGTGGCCGCGGTCTACATCCTGCTGCGCTTTCTGGTCATCCTCACCATGGTGGCCCAGTTTTTCAACGGCAACTATGAAAGTGTGTTTCTCTGCCTGCTGACCCTGGTGCTGCTGCTGCTGCCCACCATTGTGGAGCGGGCGCTGATGGTGGACCTGCCCAACACCCTTGAGATCATCATTATGCTCTTTATCTTCGCAGCGGAGATTCTGGGGGAGATCCGGTCCTTCTACACCACCTTCTACGGCTGGGACACCATTCTGCACACCATCAACGGCTTTCTCTGCGCGGCCATCGGCTTTGCCCTGGTGGATCTGCTCAACCGCAACGAGCGCTTTTCCCTCACCCTGTCCCCCACCTACATGGCGGTGGTGGCCTTCTGCTTCTCCATGACCATCGGGGTGCTGTGGGAGTTTTTCGAGTGCGGCATGGATCAGCTCTTCTTCCTGGACATGCAGAAGGACGCCGTGGTCAACACCATCTCCACGGTGATGCTGGACCCCACAGGGGGAAACACGCCGGTCATGATCCGGGACATCACCGATGTGGTCGTGGTCACCGGCAGCGGGGAGGAGATCTCCCTGGGGCTGGGGGGATACCTGGACATCGGCCTTCTGGACACCATGAAGGACCTGCTGGTGAACTTTGTGGGGGCGGTGATTTTCTCCTTCATCGGTTACTTCTATGTGAAAAACCGGGGAAAGGGCTGGTTTGCCAGCCGGTTTATTCCCAAGGTGGTGGATGTGCTCCCTGAGGACCGGGAGACGCCCGGCGGCGATGGGGAGAAAAAATAAAAAAATTTTTGTTGGACACGCATATTCCCTGCCCCAGGGCGCATACTAAGGCCATCCCAAGGAAGGAAGGTTTTTTGTATGAATAACAAGTCCTGCAACACCAGCATCCAGTGTACTGTGGATACCTGCGCCTATCATAACGGCCCTCAGAATTGCTGCTCTCTGGAGTCCATCAAGGTGGGCTGCTGCGGCAGCGCCCCCACCAAGTGCGAGGGCACTGAGTGCGCCTCCTTTAAGCTGGGCGCCCGGTAAGAGGAACGAAAAGAGCCTGTGGAATGAAAATTCCACAGGCTCTTTTCTTTGTTGATCAGTCCAGATGAAGGCCGTAAAACCCAAACAGGGCCATGGCCATCAGTCCCGCGGTGATCAGCTGGATGGGGATGCCCCGGAAGGGCCGGGGACACCGCTCCAGATCCACCTCGGTCTGAAGGCTGGCAAAGCTGGCCAGGGCCAGGCACACACCCAACCCGCCGCAAAAGGCAAAAATCAGGGAGGAGAGCAGTCCATAGCTGCGCTGGGTGATGAGTAGGGCGGAGCCCAGGGCGGCGCAGTTGGTGGAGATGGAGGAGAGGTTGTCGTCCACCCGCCGGGACAGCTCGGGGATGCAGACCCGGAAAAAGCGCCGGAGGGCGGCCACAAGTCCGGGGATCAGCAGGGCGAAGGCCAGAAGGCGGAAATACTGAAGGCCGAAGCGGCCCAGGATCAGGTAGTCCAGAAGCCAGGCGCACAGGGCCCCCAGCACCATCACCAGGGTCAGGCAGAAGCCGGTGCGCAGGGCCTGGCGGGGGTCCTGGAAGGACTGGCGGTGGGTGCCGATGCCCAGACAGGAGACCAGCACCATATTTTCCGACAGCAGGGCGGCCAGAGCCACCCCGGCCAGTTCCAGTGCGGTATTCATACGCCCGTCCCTCCCTTCATCAAGGCCGAATAGGTTCCATTATACATCGCTGTCCACATATTCGACCTCTCCTTCCGTATCCAGATTTGCCACAATGGCCAGGGCCCGGTTGACCCCGGCGGTAATGGCTTTGGAGGTGGCGGTGGCGCCGGTGACCACATCCACCGAGTTGGCCCCGGAGGCGCGGATGGTGCCCGACAGCCCCACATACCGGCTGAGGGCCTCAGAGGTCATGGCCTCGGTGCCAACCCGGTTGGTCTCGTTGTGGCTGGTGACGGCCACGCCGGTGACCTTTCCGTCCAGATCCACCCCCACCACCATGGTGACCGGGCCGCTGAAGCCCTGGGTCTGGACCTCCACACAGTAGCCCACCAGCTCCCCGGAGCTGGAATAGCCGGCCAGAATGGACAGGGCCCCATTGGCCCGATAGGGGGTCTCGGAGCTGGTCTCAGCCTGGGGCATGACCTGGGAGAGCAGCTCCCGCTGCTCCCGGGCCTCCGCCCGGGCGGTATCCAGGTCGGTGGCGGTGTGGATGCCGTAGATGACCCCGCAGGTGACCACAAGGACCAGGGCCAGAGGGGCCAGGGCCTTTACATGGCTGCGCAGGGGGTCCAGATAGGCCTCCCCGGGCATTTTGCCCTCCTTCAGGCCCAGAAAATGAAGCTTTTTCTCGGGACGGATGAATTTGATCTCCGCCAGGCTGGCCCGGATCTCGGAGAACAGGTTCCGGGTGACGGTAAAGGGGCTGACGCCGAACCGGCGGGGCAGTCCCATCCGGTCCATGAGCCACACCAGGCAGTTCATGGTGAGGATGGCCCAGCCCACCCCCTCGGGGTAGGAGCCGTGGTACCGCAGCAGCATGGTCAGAAGGCCGCAGCCCACCCCGAAGATGATCTGCCCCCTGGGGGTGACGGGGGAGGTGGTGGGGTCGGTGGCGAAGAAGATGGCGCCCATGATGAGGCCGCCCCCCAGCAGCTGATAGGCGCACCACAGCAGGGGATTGATCCCCTCGGGGTAGAAGAGCAGGGCGATGAGGGCCACGGTGCCCAGGTAGGCCAGGGGGATCCGGGGAGAGATGACCTTGCGCAGCAGCAGGTAGGCAAAGCCCAGCAGGAGCATGGCGGAGGATACCTCTCCCATGCACCCCCCCTGCTGGCCCAGAAACAGCTGGGGCAGGGACTGGGCGGGCAGAACGCCGTCATTGAGAGAGGCCATGGGAGTGGCCGCCGAGACGGCGTCAGGGCTGATAAGGGAGACCCAGTGGAGAGGCTGGGCCCAGGTGGTCATGAGGATGGGGAGGGTGGCGGCCAGCATCCGACCGGCCAGGGCGGGGTTCATGAAGTTTTTCCCCAGGCCGCCGTAGAACTGCTTGACCACGATGATGCCGAAGGCGCCCCCCAGCACGGGGACCCAGTAGGGGGAGCTCACCGGCAGGCTCAGGGCCAGCAGAAGCCCGGTGACGCAGGCGGACAGGTCCCCCAGGGTGTTGCTCTGGTGGGTGAGACGGCGGTAGATCCACTCGGAAAACATACAGGCGGCCACGGAGATGGCGCACAGCACCAGCACTCTGGGGCCGAAGAGAAAGACCGCCATGCCCAGGGTGGGGACCAGGGCCACCATCATATCCAGCATCATGGCGGTGGTGGTGGCGCTTTGACGCAGTTGAGGGGAGAGGTAGACGGGAGGAAACACGCTGTTCATACTTCAGCCCCTCCTTTCTCCAGAAGTGTCCTGGCCTGAGAGACCGCCTCCACCAGGGGGATCTGGGCGGGACAGATAAACGAGCAGCAGCCGCAGGAGATGCAGTCCTGGGGGTGCAGCTTCTCAAGGGCGGCCAGGTCATTTCGCTGTACGGCCTGGCGAATGAAGGTGGGAGCCAGGTGCATGGGGCAGCGGGCCACGCACTTGCCGCAGCGGATGCACACGCTGCCGGGGGTGTCGGGCTTGCGCTCGGGAGGGGTGAGGCAGACCAGACTGCTGGTACTCTTGATCACCGGGGCGTCCAGGGTGGACAGGGCCACCCCCATCATGGGTCCGCCGGTGAGAAACAGCTCCGCCTCCTCCCGCAGACCGCCGCAGGCCTCCAGCAGGGTGCGCCAGGGGGTGCCGATGGGCACCCACAGGTTCCGGGGGCGGGTGACCGCCCCGCCGGTGACGGTGACCGCCCGGTGGGTGAGGGGCCGGCCCCGGAAGAAGGCGTCCTGAATGGCGCAGACGGTGGCCACATTGAACACCACGCACTTTACATCCAGGGGGGAGCCGTCGGGGGGCACTTCCCGGCCGGTCACCGTCTGGACGATCTGCTTTTCCGCCCCCAGGGGGTAGCGGGTGCGGATGGTACACAGGTGGATAAGCTTGTTCCGGCGCAGCCGGCGCTCCACCGACTCCACGGCGTTGAGCTTGTCCCCCTCGGTGACCAGCCACACCCGGGAGGCCCCCAGACACCGGGCCAGCAGCTCGCCTCCCTGGAGGATGTACTTGGCCCGCTCCAGCAGCAGACGGTGGTCGGCGGTGACATAGGGCTCGCACTCGGCGGCGTTGATAATGAGGGTGTCCACCCGTCCGGCGGCCTGGTCCAGCTTCTCCCAGGTGGGATAGGCGGCGCCCCCCATGCCCACGATGCCGGACTCCCGCACCCGCTCCTTAAGCAGGGTCAGGTTGGCCTCCCGGAGGGTGAGAGGGTCGGGCCAGCGGTCCCAGGGGGTGCCCTGTCCGTCGTTGTGGATGACGATGGCGGGGGAGGAGCCGCCCCAGGGGTGGGGCCTGTCCTCCAGGGCGGTCACCCGGCCGGAGACGCTGGCGTGGACGGCGGCGCCTCCCGTCTGGCTCCACTGGGCCACGGGCTGGCCGACCTTTACCCGGTCCCCCGGGCGGACCAGGGGGACGGAGAACCCGTCGGCGCACATCTGGAGGGGGAGAATGATCTCTTTCGGGGGATCGGAGAGCAGATTGAGGGGCTTGCGCCGGGTGCTCTCTTTTCTGGTGGCGGGAAATACTCCGCCGAAAAAGGAATGGGTCATAGGGAAAATAACCTCCCGAATTCTGTCAATTTCCAAAAAACGGACAAAATACGCACGATATTTCATATTTTTACAGCCTATATCATAATCCAAGGGGCCGGGTCTGTCCAGCTTTTTCATGAAAAGTTTATAAACGGGGACCGGAGGGAAAATATTGAACAAAACGGGAGGAGCATGCCTGAAACATATTGAAAAAAACGCCGGAAAACAGTACAATCATTTCATACACTACCGCAGCGGCGAAAGCATCAGATTGGGAGGTATACGATATGAAAAAAGCTCTGCGCCGTTTATGCTCCGCGGCCCTGGCGGCCGTACTGGCGGCGGGGATGTGCGTCTCCGCCTCAGCCTTCACCTATCCGTCTTCCTACTGGCCTCTGCATGACCGGTGGCCCGCTGTATCAGCGGGGACGGATGGGAGGGCCATTGTGTCCCTGGCCCAGCAGATCTACGACGAGCTGATGCCCCTGGGCATGAGCTATGATGTGTGCGGCAACCTGGAGGTCAAGTGCGCCAAGGCCTCCTGGGCCTGCGAGGTCATGGGGGATGTCAGCGGGGCCATCACCTGGCTGGAGCGGCAGCTCGATATGGCCCAGTGGCTCAATGCCAACGGATATGGCTACAAGGACACCCTGCTGGACGGCAACGCTAGAATGGAATATCTGAAGGCCGCCCAGAGCCCCAAGATCTATGCCCAGAGCGACACCGACCCCTCCCCCTATGCCTACGGGCCGGAGAGCGGCACCTGGTTCGGCAGCGCCCTGGGATACGACCAGCCCGGGGAGTCCGCCGCCCTGATGTATATTGATTTCCAGGACGGCTATTCCGTGGAGTACTGGATCGACTACTACCTGAGGACCTATGAAAACTTCAGCAGGGCGGCCAATGGCGGCGTCATCGAGCTGGCCTGGAACTTCCAACCCGAGGGAACGGCGGGCTGCCAGGCGGTGCTGTCCGCCGACAGCTACATCCGGGAGGGGGTAGCGGCCATGGGTGATCTGGACGCCACCATCCTCCTTCGGGTGGGGGCGGAGATGAACAACTGGAGCGACTGTGACCCCGCCACCTACATCCAGGCCTTCCGGAAGGTGGCCGACGCCGCCTCCGCCTACCCCAACATCCAGATGGTCTTCTCCCCCGGGGACATCAGCAACCGGAATGTGACCATCGAGCAGTTCTACCCCGGTGACCAGTATGTGGACTGGGTGGGCATGTCCACCTATCAGAACAGCAACTACACCGATGTGTACGGCAACCCCATGAGCTACAGCCTCTCCGGCACCCCCGCCAGCAACCCCTACTACGGTACCGGCGTGTACGACTATGACCCCATGGTCATCATCAAGCCCATTGTGGACCTGGCCAAGGCCCACGGCAAGCCCGTGATGATCAGCGAGTGCGGCTTCGGCTACCGGAACTACGGAGCGGACCAGACGGCCTACGCCGTGGACCAGATGACCAAGTTCTACTCCTATGTGAACATGGTCTACCCCCAGGTGAAGGCGGTATTTTACTTTGACGCCAGCCTGAGCGGCAGCAGGTACGCCTACGCCCTCAACGACAACTCCACCGTGCTCTCCACTTACCGCGGCGTCGTCGCCGACAACGGGGCCTACCTGGCCCAGGGGCAGACTTCCGCCACCAACTGGGAGGAGCTGAGCCAGACCAGGCTCACCGATACCGGCACCCTGAAGCTGGCCAGCTATGTGAGCTTCCCCGGGGTGAAGAACGCCACGGTGCAGTACTATGTGGACGGAAAGCTGGCCGCCACCGTCACCCAGGCCCCCTACTACTATCACCTGAACACCGCCTCTCTGGGGGCGGGGGCGCACAAGATCCATGTGGTGGCCTCGGGCAACCAGTTCAGGCAGCAGAGCGCCACCTACACCCTCACCGTTCCCGGCACCGTCAAGCCTGTGGCCCAGACCCCCTCCGGCTGGGCGGAGGCCATTATCCTGGACGCCCAGAGCAAGGGCCTCATCACCCAGCGCACCCAGGGCGTCTATCAGGACCAGATCACCCGCCTTCAGTTTGCCGAGCTGGCGGTAAACATGATCGAGAAGGCCACCGGCGAGAAGATCGCCCCCGCCGCCGACAACTTCACCGATACCGATGACGAAATGGCCCTGAAGGCGGTCTCCGCCGGAGTCACCAGCGGCAAGGGGGAGGGCATCTTCGCCCCCAATGTGCCCATCACCCGCCAGGAGATCAGCGTCATGCTCAACAAGGCCATCCAGTATGTGGACGCCGCCCAGGGCACAAACACCCTCACCAACACCAGCACGGTCCTGGACAGCGCCAAATTCAAGGACGCAGCCACCGTGGACAGCTGGGCGGTGGAGTCCATGGCCCTGCTCACCAACAACAACCTGATGGCCGGCAAGGACGGGGGCGTGGCCCCCAAGGTCAACACCTCTGTGGAGGAGGCCATCGCCCTCATCCGGGCCATCTACGACAAGTTCTGACTTTCAAAGCGCCGCCCCCCGGCCTGTACTGGTCGGGGGGCGGTTTCATAAGGACGCGGTTTTTCCGGGGAGCTGTTACAGGCTCCCCGGCCTTTTCATGTCCTGGAGGTTTCGGGGGGAGGCGGGGTAACGCTGGATGCCGATGTGGGCGGCGCAGGAGGACACCTGGTCCCAGGGGGCAAGAAAGGTATGGATGCCCACACGCCGGGCTACCTCCACCTTCCGGCGCAGGGTGTCCTCGTCGTCATAGAGGACAAAATGGGCCTGGCCCTCCCTGTCCATATAGGTGAAGTACCGGGCGCACAGGTCCCCGGAGAAAAACACCGAGGGGGACAGGCGCTCCTTCAGCTCCGCCAGGGCCTTTGGGGACAGGGGGGTGCCGCAGCCGGTGGGAGCGGGGAGGGAGAAGTCCTCCGCCGCCTTCTCCAGAGCCAGGGCCGTCCGCTCCGGGCCGAAGCGCTCCGCCGCCTCCTCCAGACGCAGCTCCAGAGAGCCCCCGGACAGGGCGGATGGGATCATGACGGTTCCGTGGGGGGCGGCCGGGGCAAAGTCCTCGGGGACAAAGAGCCTCCAGTCCCGGCGGGCAAAGGCCTCATCCAGCTGCCGGGCGATCCGGGCCAGGGGAGGAAGGCGGCCCTCAAAGTCCAGCACCGCCCCCACAAAGCCCCGGGCCTGACACTCCCGCAAAATCTCCTGGCACAGGGGGGCTGCCTCCCCCAGGCCGTCAAAGTCCCCGTCGTCCACCACCATCAGCCCGCCCCGGGGCAGAGGTCCGCTGTTTGCCCGGTAGAGGTGGGGGCCCGGCCCCAGCCGGTAGGCCAGCAGGGCGGGGGCGGCCCGCCAGGGCTGGAGGGCGGGGAGCTGACGGGGGGTGAGGGTGATGAAAAAGGTGTCCTGTTTTGTCTGCGGCATAGGCGATGCCCCCTTGTCCAAAATAGTCAGGTGTGATATACTGTCTACCGCGAATTTGGCGTGTATGTGGTTTAACCTATGCGCCTTGCCCTATTTTCAGAACAAAGGAGGACAATATCGTGTCCTTTTCACCCATTCCCCGGGGGGTCTACCCCTCTGTGACGGCCATCGACCCCGAGGCGCTGGCCCGGCGGGGGGTGCGCCTGGTGCTGGCCGATCTGGACAACACCCTGGTGCCCTACAAGGTGACCGAGCCCCCCGCCGAAGTGGTGGCCTGGAAAGAGGCGCTGGAGGAACAGGGCATCCAGCTCTTTCTCCTGTCCAACAGCCGAAAGCCCGGCCGGGCCCAGCGCTTTGCCGAGAAGCTGGGCATCCCCTACCAGGGCCACTCGGGCAAGCCCAGGAAGGTGGGCTACCTCCGGGCCATGGAGCGCATGGGCTGTACCCCCAGGGAGACCGTCATGGTGGGGGACCAGATCTTCACCGACACCCTGGGGGCCAACAACGCCGGGGTCACCCCCCTGCTGGTGGAGCCCATCCGCCTGGCGGGCAACCCGGGGCGGTACATCCGCTACGCCCTGGAGACCCCCTTCCGCCTGCTGGGCAGGGGGAGGAGCTTCCTGTGAGCGCCCGGTTCGGCCCCGCGGGCAATTCGGAGAGCTTTTCCCAAAAGTATAAATCCTCCCTGGAGGCCCCCGGCTGGATCGCCGACCTGGGACTTGGCTGCTACGAGTATCAGTGCGGCAAGGGGGTCCATGTGGGGGAGGAGACGGCGAGAAAGCTGGGACAGCGGGCCCGGGAGGCGGGCATTGCCCTGTCCCTCCACGCCCCCTACTTCATCAACCTGGCAAACCCCGACCCGGAGTCCCTTCAGAAGACCATCGGCTATATCCTCTCCTCCTGCCAGGTCTCGGCGTGGATGGGGGCACAGCGGATCGTCATCCACTCCGGGGCCCTCATGAAGCGTACCCGGCGGGAGGCCCTGGACATCGCCCTGAAGAGCCTGAAGGCGGCGCTGGAGGCCTGCGATGGGGCGGGCTTTGGCCATCTGACCCTGTGCCCGGAGACCATGGGCAAGATCAACCAGCTGGGGGATCTGGATGAGGTGCTGGAGCTGTGCACTCTGGATGAGCGCCTTATCCCCTGTATCGACTTTGGACACCTGTACGCCCGCTCCCTGGGGGCGGAGGACGGACAGGAGGCCTTTGACCGGATGCTCACCCGGGTGGAGGAGGTACTGGGGGCGGACCGGGCCAGCCGGTTCCACAGCCACTTCTCCCACATCCAGTTTACCATCAATGGGGGAGAGAAGTGTCACCGCACCTTTGCCCACGACGACGGCTACGGCCCCCAGTGGGCCCCCCTGGCCGCGGAAGTGGCCCGCCGGGGCTGGAGCCCCACCTTTATCTGCGAGTCGGCGGGAACCCAGGCCGAGGATGCGGTAGAGATGCAGAGAATTTACCAGAGCTATCTGGTGTAAGGAGATTGTAAGAATGAACCATATTGCCAAGATCGCGTCCAGGCTGCCGGAGTACGGCCTGGACGCCATGCTGATTACCAGTGAGTCGGGAGAGCGGTACGCCCTGGGCTTCCACGGGGAGGGGCTGCTCCTCATCACCCGGGAGGGGGCCCACTACACCACCGACGGACGGTACATCGAGGCCGCCAGGGAGCAGATCACCGCCGCTCATGTGTCCCTGGTCACCGCCGGCAACGGCCACCTGACTCAGGCCCGGGCCTATCTGGAGGAGAAGGGCCTACACAATGTGGGCTTTGAGAGCGGGGAGATGACGGTAGACGCCCACCGGCGGTATGCCCAGGAGCTGCCCTGCATCCTCACCCCCGCCCAGACCCTGCTGGACGACCTGCGCGCGGCCAAGGATGAGGAGGAGCTGGAGATCATGCGCCGGGCCCAGGAGATCACCGACGAGGCCTTCAAGGCCATTTTGAACTTCATCCGTCCCGGCCTTACCGAGCGGGAGATCGCCGCCCGGCTGGTCTATGAGCTCATGCGCCGGGGCGGGGAGAAGATGTCCTTCGACCCCATTGTGGCCGCCGGCCCCAACGGCTCCCGGCCCCACGCCGTCCCCGGGGACCAGGTGGTGGACACAGGCATGTTCATTACCATGGACTTTGGCTGCAAGGTGGAGGGCTATTGCTCCGACATGACCCGCACTGTGGCCCTGGGTCAGCCCACGGAAGAGATGGAGAAGGTCTACGCCGCCGTGCTGGCCGCCCAGAAGGCGGGGATCAACGCCGCCCGGGCCGGGGTCACCGGCCGGGAGGTGGACGAGGCCGCCCGGCGCTGCCTGCGGGAGGAGGGCTACGAGGAGTACTTCACCCACAGCTTCGGCCACTCTCTTGGCATCGACATCCACGAGTCCCCCAACGCCAGCCCCGGCGAGAGCCGGGTGCTGCCTGTGGGGGCGGTCATCTCCGCCGAGCCGGGGGTGTACCTCCCCGGCCGCTTCGGGGTGCGCATTGAGGATGTGCTCATCCTCAACGAGAGCGGATGTGAGGACATTACCCGCTCCCCCAAGGACCTGATCGTGCTGTGAGAAGGGACTCCAAGAGAGTCGAACAAAAATTCTAATTTTAATTTGACTTTCCCCGCCCCGCCCACTACAATGGAGAGAGACAAACACGGGGAAGGAGGGGATGGCATGGATCGGGAGACCACCTGCTGTTTTACCGGGCACCGGCCCGACAAGCTGCCCTGGGGCAGCCGGGAGGAGGACTCCCGGTGCCTGGCGGCCAAAAAGCGGCTGGGAGAGGCCCTGGAGCGGGCCTATGAGGACGGGTACCGGCACTTCATGTGCGGCATGGCCCGGGGGGGCGACCTGTACTTCGCCGAGGCGGTCATCGCCCTGCGGGAGAAGTACCCGGAGATTACCCTGGAGGGGGTGCGCCCCTGTGAGAACCAGGCGGACAGCTGGCCGGAGGGGGAGAAGGCCCGGTACTGGTCCATTCTGGACCGGTGCGACTACGAGACCCTGGTCCAGCACAGCTATGACCGCTACTGCATGATGCGGCGCAACCGCTACATGGTGGACCGGTCCGCCCGGCTCATCGCCCTCTACAACGGGGAGCCCAGGGGGGGCACCGCCCAGACCCTGGCCTACGCCCTGCGGAAAAAGCTGGAGACCCACATTCTGGACCCGGAGGAATTTTCATGAATACTCTGATGCATATCTGCTGCGCCCCATGTGCCAACCGCCCCATCGCCCGGCTACGGGAGGAGGGGATGGCGGTGACGGGGTTCTGGTTTAACCCCAATATCCACCCCTACACCGAGTATCAGGCCCGGAAGCACACCCTGGAGGAGTATGCCAGGGAGATCGGCATGAAGCTCATCATCGGCGGCAGCTATGACCTGCGCTCTTTCATCACCGCCGTGGCGGGAGACATCGACGGCCGGTGCGCCTACTGCTACCGGGTGCGTATGGAGGAGACCGCCCGGTATGCCGCCGAAAACGGGTATGACAGCTTTACCACCTCCCTGCTCATCTCCCCCTATCAGCGCCACGAGGCCATTGCCGCTGTGGCCCGGGAGATGGGGGAGAAGTACGGAGTGGAGTTTCTCTACCGGGATTTCCGCCCCCTGTTCCAGGAGGGACAGGCCTTCGCCCGGGAGCACGGGTTCTATATGCAGAAATACTGCGGCTGCATTTTCAGCGAGGAGGACCGGTACATGGCCGCCAAGCGGAAAAAGGCGGCCAAGCGGCTGGAACAGCAGCAAAGTCAATAAAAGACACAATGCCCGCCCCCGTTTTGGGGGGCGGGCATTGAATTTATTGGGCTCAGCCGAAGAGGGGCAGAATATTCAAAAAGCCGGTGATGATAAGGCCGTTGAAGAAGTCGATGAACAGGGAGCCCACCAGGGGGACGATGAAGTAGGCCTGGGGCGCGGGACCGTACTGTTTGGTGACGGCCTGCATATTGGCCATGGCGTTGGGGGTGGCGCCCATGCCGAAGCCGCAGAAGGCGGCGGTCATGACGGCGGCCTCGTAGTCCCGACCCATGATGGTGAACACCACAAAGCGGGCGAAGAAGAACATGAGCACGGTCTGGGCCAGGAGCATGGCGATCATGGGGCCGGCCACCTCGGCCAGATCCCACAGGGCTACGGACATGAGGGCGATGGCCAGGAAGATGGACAGGGATACATTGCCCCACAGATCCAGGGCTTTGGCGGGCAGGACGATGTGCCGCATGTCGCAGAAGTTGCGGATGACGGTGGCAATGAGCATGGCGCCGATGTAGGTGGGGAAGGTGAAGTTGAACTCAAAGTTGCCGATCTGGATGTGGATGTTGTTGAGGGCCGTGGTGAGCAGGGTGCCCAGGCCGGAGGCCACAATGAGGAGGATGGCGGCGTTGGTGAAGGCCTCGGCGTCCACCCGCTCGGCCTTCTCCTTTTCGGCGGCGGACTCATCGGCCATCTCCATGAGCTCCTCGGTGCTCTCATTGGATTTCAGACCAAAGCGGTTGATGATGCTCCGGGCGGTGGGGCCACCCATCAGGGAGCCGGCCACCAGGCCGTAGGTGGCCGCGGCCACAGCAATGGCGTTGGCGGAGGCGATGTGCAGATCCTTTTCCATCGTGGGGCCGTAGGAGCCGGCGGTGCCGTGTCCGCCTACCATGGGGATGGAGCCGGTACACAGGCCCAGACGCAGGTCCCAGTGAAAGGCCCCGGCCAGCACAGAGCTGACGATATTCTGGAGAAACACCATGACGATGGCCACCAGCAGGAAGGTGACCACCTTCTTGCCGCCCTTTTTCAGCAGGCGGAAGCAGGCGGTGTAGCCCACGCTGGTAAAGAACAGCGTCATGAAAAAGTCCTTCACATTGGAGTCGAAGGTAAACTGCACCACGCCCGCCATGCGCAGGCCCAGATGGGCGATGGCAAAGATCAGGCCGCCCACCACCGGAGCGGGAATGCAGCATGTCCTCAGAAATTCCACACGGTTGGTGAGGAACCGGCCCACCACATACAGGAGCATGGCAATGGCCGCGGTCTGATACATGTTGAGGGTAATTTCTAACATGGGTATCTCTCCTTCTTTCTCCAAAAATCTGTTTCCCGGCCAACGCTTTCCGCCGGAAAGGGGAAACGCGCCCAAGGCGCGTCCTCATTACCCGGTCATTGTAATCCCCTACCATCAAAAAACTTCAGATTCCGACGGAGCAGGAAAAATCTTCTCTTAAAATAACAAAGATATTCCATATCATTTGTCTGCTTTTAACAAACAAAAGGCTGAAATCGTTGAATAAATCAAAGAGATGGAGGAAAGATGAAGGAAAACGATGGATTCATGAAAAAAGAGGTCTGCTGAAACTTCGGTTTCAGCAGACCTCTGATACTTTTTGAAGGAAGCAGGCCCCTGTGTGTGTCAGTCCTCCTCAGCCAGAAGGACCAGCCCGTCCAGAAACTTTTTCAGGCTGGCCTTGCCCCGCTGGCCCTTCCCCTGCTGGAAGGCCATCTCCGCCCGGACCTCCTGGAAGGGGAACAGACGGGCGGCGTAGCGGAGAAAGATCTCGTTGTTGTAGTCCTCCAGCCCCAGGCTGGCCATATGGCTCAGACACCGGTCCACTGCCCGGCGGGCCCGCTGCTCGATGGTTTTGGGCGGGCCGGGCAGGCGGGTACACAGGGTGGACACGGGGATCTGGGCGGCGCTGCCCCCCTCCTTCAGAAGCAGGGCGCACAGGTCCAGAATGTCCCTGGAACCCTTTTCCCCCGCCATACCCAGCTGGCTGAGAATATATTTCAGCCGCTTCAGCCGGTAATCGGATGGGGAGGCCTCCCGGGGAGCGGCGGTGTCCCGCCCGGCAAAGACCTGCTGGATGGTCTTCAGGGCCCGCTCGTTTTCGATTTGAGCGGAGACGGTGGAGATGACCTGACGGACCTCGATGAGGTTGATGGGCTTCTGGATAAAGAAGGAGACGCCGGCGGTATAGGCCTTGGCGATCATCTCCTTGGCGGACACCTGAGAGATCATGATGAATTTGGCCTGACAGCCCATCTCCCGCAGCTCCCGCACCACCTGAATGCCGTCCTTGCCGGGCATGAGCAGGTCGATGAGAATGAGATCCGGTGCCAGGGCGATGATATGGGGCAGATCGGGAGGGCCGTCTCCGGTGTCCCCGCAGATGGTCCCCAGGCCGTTGCCCTCCACAATGTCCTCCAGCACGCCGATGACGGACAGGTCGTCTTCCATGATATAGATTCTCAACTTGTTTCCCCTCCTGTGATGGCGGACAGAGGCAGCCGGACCTGAAAGACCGCCCCCTGGCCCGGCTGGGAGTCCACCTGAATGGAGCCGCCCAGCTCCTCTACGATATATTTTACAGCGGGCAGGCCCACCCCCCGGTTCATGTTGCCGGTGTCGGCGTTAAATTTGGTGGAGTAGCCCACCTGAAAGAGCATTTTGATGGACCTGGGGAGAATGCCCGGGCCGTCGTCGGCCACGGTGAGCAGAAAGTCCGCCCCTTCCACCCCTGTCTTCACCCGGACGGTGCCGCTGCCCCGCCCGGACTGAATGGCTTCCACAGCGTTGGTCACCAGATTTTTCAGAATGGACAGCAGCCGGTAATGCTCTCTCACAGACAGGTCCACGGGACAGCTGCACTCCAGCCGGATCTCCGCCCGCTGTGCCCCCAGAAACTGCCGGGTGGAGATCTCCAGAATGTTCAGCAGGTCCCGCAGGGACATATTCTGGTGGTCGTAGGCCTGGGCCACATTTTCCTCCAGCCCCCGGATGATGCGCAGATTGTCCTTTTTCACCTCGTGGACATCCCGGGCGATGGACAGGGCCAGGGCGGCCTGCTCCTGGTCCCCCGACTCCTCCAGACGCTCATAGAGCCGGTAGGCGCTGGACATGACCCCCTCAATGTCCTCGGCGTCCTTTTTGAGAAAGTAGAGCTCGGTTTTCAGGTTGGCGGTCATCAGGAACAGCCGCCGGTACCGGCGCTCGTGCTCCTCCCGAATGAGCAGCTGCCGGTAGCTTTTGGAGGCCCACAGGATGGCGCAGGCGGTAAAGGAGCGGGCGAGGGCCAGTCCCGCCAGGGACAGGGCCGGGGGAAGGACAGAGCCCTGAGGGCGCATATGGCTGGAGAGAAGCAGGTTGACCGCGTTGGAGATCAGATCGCACAGCCAGAAAGCGCCCCAGAGACGAAGGGGGGACACGGACCTCCGGTCCCGGATCAGCAGGCACAAAAGGGCGTCATAGCACAGATAGAAAACGCCCCCGGGGTATTCCACAATCAGGGCGTGGAGCAGGCTGCTGCCCTGGAAGAGGTCTATGGCGGCGCGGATAAAAAGTACGCACAGGCCTGTGACCAGTCCGGTGCCGGGGCGGTGGCTGTCCCGCATCATGGTGACCAGCAGGGCGGGGTACAAAATGACAGCGGCAGAGACGCGAAAGCCCTCGGCCCACACGGACAGGTACAGCTGTCCGGACAGGGCCACCAGAACGCCGATAAGCAGCTGGCGCTGCCAGAAGGTGAGACGAAGGGAGGAGAGGCGGGTCAAATAGCCCCTGTTCACAATGTTCACCGTCCTTTCCGCTGCTTTTTTATTCATCATACGGGAAAAACCGCCGCTGCGCAAGAAAAAAATAAAACCCGGCGCCCATCAGGACGCCGGGAAAAACTCTATGGAACCAGCCTTCAGGCCAGAGCCTTCTTGGCGGTGTCGGTGAGCTGGGTGAAAGCGGCCTTGTCGTTGACAGCCAGCTCGGCCAGCATCTTGCGGTTGATGATGATGCCGGACTTCTTCAGACCGTTCATGAAGGTGGAGTAGTTCATGCCGTTGAGCTTGCAAGCGGCATTGATCCGGGCGATCCACAGCTGACGGAAGTCGCGCTTCTTCAGCTTGCGGCCGGTGTAGGCATAAACGCCGGACTTCATCACGGCCTGGTTGGCCATCTTGAAGTGCTTGGACTTGGAACCCCAGTAGCCCTTGGCCATCTTGAGGATCTTATTTCTTCTCTTGCGCGTCATCATCGCGCCCTTAACTCTTGCCATTGTTCGTTCCCTCCCTTATCTTACTTGTACAGGATCATGCGCTTGATGGCGGCCTCGTTGGTCTTGTCGGCGTAGGTGGTGCCGCGCAGAGCCCGCTTCAGCTTGGTGGTCTTGCCGTGGCCGTTGAGCAGGTGACGCTTCTTGGTCATGGCGCGCTTGATCTTGCCGGTTTTGGTGAGAGAGAAGCGCTTCTTGGCGCCGCTGTGAGTCTTGATCTTGATCTTCGGCATAACAGAAAACTCCTTTACTTACTTTTTGGCATCCTTGGCAGGCTTGGGGGAAAGGAAGATGGACATGTGCCGGCCCTCAAGCTTCGGGGATTTATCCATCACTGCCTGCTCGCCGCATTCCTCGGCGAACTTCAGCAGCAGGTCCTGGCCGATGTTGGTGTGGGCCATCTCGCGGCCCCGGAACCGGACGGTGATCTTGCACCGGTTGCCATCGGACAGGAACTTCTGGGCGTTTCTCAGCTTAACATTGAAGTCGTTGACATCAATGCTGGGAGACATGCGGATCTCCTTGATCTCCACCACGCGCTGATTTTTGCGGGCTTCCTTCTCGCGCTTGGTCTGTTCGAACCGAAACTTGCCGTAATCCATCAGCTTGCAGACCGGGGGAACGGCGTTGGGTGAGATCTTGACCAGATCCAGATTGTGTTCTTCCGCCAGGCGAAGGGCCTCCTGAGAGGACATGATGCCCAGCTGTTCGCCGGACTCGGAAATCAGTCTGACTTCTTTGTCGCGAATCTCCTCGTTGGTTTGATGACCTGTGTTAGCGATGGGAAAGCACCTCCAGACAATAAAAAATGTGGGCTGCCGATATGGCCCCCACATTACAACAAAATAGCGCCGAATACTCGGCGGAATCGTTACCTGTTAACCCTTTGGCGCTGGCCTGGGGTGAGGACGGGGAACCGTACCTGCTTGCTTGTGCGTTGGTATTATAGCACCGGGATGTCCCCCTGTCAAGGAAAAAGTCAGACTTTTTCAGGGAATTTTTCCCCAATCCGGGACTTTGACAGAAAATTTCCCGCCACAATACTTTACATAACAGTTATACATAACGGACGGGACAAAAAGTTCTCCACATTTTCCACACAGTTTTCCACAGCACGAGTGTGGAAAACTGTCGAGAAAGAACGAAAATGAAGAAGATCCAGGAAAACTGTTTGAAATTGGTAAAAGAAATGTAAAAAACAGAGGTGACATAATGTGGATAACTGCCGGGACCCGGCGACAACGCCGCTTAGCCCAGGGAGATATCCCATGTGGCGTAAGCGTCTCGTCGTCGCGGGCTGCGTATCATTCCCATCCGCGGGGCGCGAATGGTCATTCGCTCCGCCGCTCCTCCTCTTCCCGCCGAATCCGCTGGCGCTGGGCTTCGGCAGGAGATGGGACCTAGCCCAGGGAAATATCCCGGGTAGCGTATGCGTTTAAGTCCAGACCGGCCAGGTGTCCGGCCTTCCACTCGTAATACCCCTGACAGCCGATCATGGCGGCGTTGTCGCCGCAGTAGTGAAGCTCGGGGAGAAAGAGCTGGTCCCCGCTTTGGGCGCAGGCGGCCTTGAGATCGGCCCGGATGCGGCTGTTTGCGGCCACGCCTCCGGCTACGGCCAGCTTGCCGTAACCCCGGGCCTGAGCGGCGGCCATGGCCCGGGGGACCAGAGAGTGGCTCACCGCCCTGCCGAAGCTGGCGGCAAAGTCGGGCAGGGAGAGCTCCTCTCCCTTCTGCTGGGCGTTGTGGATGAGGTTCAGACTGGCGGTCTTCAGCCCGGAGAAGGACATGTCCAGCTCCGCCCCGGCCACATGGGCCACGGGGAGCTCGTAGCGGCTGTCGTCGCCCCCCTGGGCCAGCCTGTCCATGGGAGCGCCTCCGGGGTATCCGATGCCCAGTACCCGGGCCACCTTGTCAAAGCACTCCCCCGCCGCGTCGTCCCGGGTGCCCCCCATGATCTCTATTTCCGTGTAGGACTTCACATCCACAATGGCGGTGGTGCCCCCGGAGACGCACAGACACACAAAGGGGGGCTCCAGATCCGGATAGGTGAGGTAGTTTGCGGCAATGTGTCCCCGCACATGGTGGACGGGGATCAGGGGGAGGTTCAGGGACATGGCGGCCCCCTTGGCAAAGTTCACCCCCACCAGCACCGCCCCGATGAGGCCGGGGGCGTAGGTGACGGCGATGGCGTCCAGATCCTCCCGGCCAAGGCCCGCGTCGGCCAGGGCCTGGTCCGCCAGGCCGTATACCGCCTCGATGTGCTTCCGGGAGGCGATCTCCGGGACCACGCCCCCGTAGATGGTGTGCATCTCGATCTGGGAGGACACGCAGCTGGACAGTACCGTCCGGCCGTCCTTGACTACGGCGGCGGCGGTATCGTCACAGGAGGACTCGATGGCAAGAATGTTCATATCGTTTGCTCCTTATTCTGGTTCTGAGGAAACTCCCGGGTCATGATGACCGCGTCCTCCCGGGGCTGCTGGTAGTAGCCCGGGCGCAGGCCCGCCCGCTGGAAGCCATACTTCTCATAAAGGCCGATGGCCGCCTCGTTGGAGGCCCTCACTTCCAGGGTGAGAAAGGCCAGATTCACCGCCCCAAAGCGGCAGTATACATCCAGCAGGGCGGAGGCCACCCCGTGGCGGCGGGCGTCGGGCTCTACGGCGATGTTGTCGATGTAGCCCTCGTCCAGCACCACATGGAGCCCGGCGTAACCCAGGATGTTGCCCTCCCCGTCCTCGGCCACAATAAAGCTGGCCTGGGGGTTGAAGAGCTCCTCCTCCAGCATGGCCTCGGTCCAGGGGGTGGAGAAGCACTCCCGCTCCAGCTGGGCGATCTGGGAGATGTGGCTGCGGTCCATGGGGACAATTTCGTAGTACATGTTGAAAACTCCTGGTAATAGAAGAATAAAAAATAACAGAATGTTCGGCGTTACGGAGGCTACTTCTTCCGGGACAGCCGGGAATATCCCCACACCCCCCAGGCCAGCACACAGCCCACCACCGGGGCGACGGTACCCGCGGCCAGAAGCATATAGCCCAGGGCGTCCCAGCCCGGGGTGCTGTATGCCGCTATGGTAAAAACCCCCAGCAGAAGCAGCAGTACTGCCAACAGCAGGACGGCGGGGAATTTGGAGCGGCCCTCAGACAGGCGGCACAGCAGCAGCTGTAGGGCAAAGAAGGGGAGGGCGTGGCCACCCAGCAGCAGATACCGGCAGAGCAGGGAGAAAAAGTAAGCCCCGGGAGAATCAAGGGAGATTCCGCCATATTGGAAATAGCTCCAGAGAAGAGCGGCGTAGACCAGAAGGCCCGCCAGAAAAACCATGAGCAGAATGCGGTTGGTGCGGTTTTTCATAAGATGACCTCCTTTTCTTGCAAAAGGCATTTTGGGTCATCTTCAGTGTACCAGAGGGTGGGGGGCGGCGCAACGGCTCCGGGACAGTCGGTCGTTTTCATGGGATAAGCGGCTGGGCTGCCCCTTCGGGTCAGTGGGCGTCGGCCCAGCTCTTGCCGGCGTGGGTCTCGGCCAGCAGGGGGACGGACAGGGCGGCAACCCCCTCCATCTCCTCCTCCACCAGCTTGCAGACCTGATCCGCCTCAGCCTCCGGACACTCTACGATGAGCTCGTCGTGGACCTGGAGGACCAGTTTGCCCTCCAGCCCCTCGGCCTTCAGCCGGTCCCGCACCCGGATCATGGCCAGCTTGATGATGTCGGCGGCGGTGCCCTGGATGGGGGCGTTGAGGGCCACCCGCTCGCCAAAGGAGCGGGTATTGAAGTTGGAGGACTTTAATTCCGGAATCCACCGGCGGCGGGCAAAAAGGGTGGTCACATAGCCATCTTTTTTTGCCTGGTCCACCACTCCGTCCATATAGGCCCGAACCCCGGCGTAGTGAGCAAAGTACTTGTCCATATACTCCTTGGCCTGCTGCACGCTCACCCCGATGTCCTGGCTGAGGGAGAAGGGGGAGATGCCGTAGACGATGCCGAAGTTTACCGCCTTGGCGCTGCGGCGCATGAGGGGGGTAACCTCCTCCGGAGATACGCCAAAGACCTGGGAGGCGGTGATGGTGTGGATATCCATGCCGGAGTTGAAGCCGTCGATCATGGCCTGATCCCCGGCCATGTGGGCCAGCAGCCGCAGCTCGATCTGGGAGTAGTCGGCGTCCACCAGAACCTTCCCCGCCGGAGCCACGAACATCTTCCGAAGCTTTGCCCCCAGCTCGGTGCGCACGGGGATGTTCTGGAGGTTGGGCTCGGTGGAGGAGAGCCGTCCGGTGGCGGTGACGGTATTTTGGAAGGAGGTGTGGATGCGCCCGTCGGGGGCGATCACCTTGCCCAGGCCGTCCACATAGGTGGATTTCAGCTTGGTGAGCTGCCGGTACTCCAGGATCTCCTCAATGATGGGGTGGCGGCCCCGGAGCTTTTCCAGCACCTCGGCGTTGGTGGAGTAGCCCGTCTTGGTCTTTTTCACCGGGGGCAGACCCAGCTTGTCAAAGAGGATTTTCCCCAGCTGCTGGGTGGAGTTGATGTTGAAGGTGTCCTCCCCGGCCAGGTCGTAGATGTTGGCCTGAACCTGGTCGATGCGCCCGGAGAGCATCTGGCCAAATTCGGCCAGGGCCCCCCGGTCAATGAGGAAGCCCTCCTGCTCCATCTCGGCCAGCACGGCGCACAGGGGCAGGTCGATCTTTTCATAGAGCTCCCACATGCCCAGCTCCTTCAGCCGCCCGGTGAGGGTCTCCCGGAGGGAACCGATGAGGGCGCAGTGGGACATGAGGGCCCCCGTGGGGACCGCCGGGTCGGCCAGGGGCCCGAAGGCACCCTCAGCCAGATAGTCCTTTGCCTTGGGGAACTCCTGGTTATAGTAGGTCATCCCCAGCTTCTCCAGCTCATAGCTGCCGTCGGCGGGGGAGAGCAGGTAGGCGGCCACCTCGGTGTCAAAGACAAACCCGGCGGGGGAGATGCCCTCCCCCAGCAGGGCACGCCACAGAGCTTTCAGACTGTGGGTGGCCTTTTTGATCTCCTCAGCGGAGAAAAATTCCTTCAAAAAGTCGTTGTAGCCCTCCAGCCGGTCGGAAAAGAGGAGGGCGGCGTGATGTTCGGTGGGGGAGAGGGCGCACTCCACGCACACCCTGTCCAGGTCGGGCAGGGCCAGCACATTGACGCAGTCCGCTTCCCGCCACAGCTTCAGAAGCTCCTCCACCCGGGGGGTGCTGTCCACCACCTCGCTGGTGCGGGTGCACGCTACTACCTTGTCATTCTGGGGCGCGCCCTCCCCCTGGGGGGCGGTGAGGTGGTATTTGTCAATGAGCTTGGAAAATTCCAGGTTTAAAAACAGCTGGTAGAGCTTTCCATTGTCCACCTCCCGGCGGAGATTGTCCTCGGGGTCAAAGTCCAGGGGGGCATTTGTGCGGATGGTGGCCAGGCCGTAGGACATCCGGGCCGACTCCTCCCCCTCCTGGAGCTTTTTGATGACGCCGGGCTTGGCGGGGGTGCCGGGGGCCATCTCCGGGGTGGGCATGGCGGCGTAGAGGGCGTCAATGGAGCCGTAGCGCCGGATAAGGGCCATGGCGGTCTTCTCTCCCACGCCTTTCACGCCGGGGATGTTGTCGCTGGCGTCCCCCATAAGGGCCTTCAGGTCGATGATGTGGATGGGGTCAAAGCCGTACTCCCCCCGGAAGGTCTGGGGAGTCATGTCCCGGGTGGTGGTGCGGCCCATGCGGGTGGACACCAGCTTCACAGTGGTTGTGTCGGTGACCAGCTGGAGGGAGTCCTTGTCCCCGGTGACGATCACCGTCTCCCACCCGGCGGCGGTGTCCTTCACCGAGATGGTGCCGATGAGGTCGTCCGCCTCCCAGCCGTCCATCTCGTACATGGGGATGTTCATGGCGGAGAGGACTTCCTTTAAAATGGGCATCTGGCTGGCAAGCTCATCGGGCATCCCCTTGCGCTGGGCCTTGTACCCCTCGTACTGGAGGTGGCGGAAGGTGGGGGCCTTCCGGTCGAAGGTGACGCACAGGGCGTCGGGGGCGCTCTCGTCCAGCAGCTTGCCCAGAATATTCAGGAAGCCGAAGATGGCGTTGGTGGGCTGGCCCTCCCGGGTGGTCAGATTCTGACTGACTCCGTAGAAGGCGCGGTTGACGATGGAATTGCCGTCGATGACCATCAGCTTTTTCATGGCGGGACCTCCGGAAAAAATTTGGCATTTCAGTTTAGTATACCAGCTTTCCCCAAGAAGGGCAAGAAAAAACCGGGAGCCCGAAGGCTCCCGGCGAGGCTGTCGAAAAAGTGGCTCAGCCACTTTTTCGAAAAGGATTGCACGCAAGCTGGGCCTCGATTCCTTGCGGAAAAGTCGGCCCATCTTCCGTGAGAAGTGTCATTTCCGACGCGCATGTCGCCGGAAATGACTGGATCTCATTTTATTCCGCCGCCTCCGGGCGGCGGAACTCCTTGCAGGAGGGCTTTTTCGGCAAGCTGCCGGGAGCCCGAAGGCTCCCGGAGAAGATCAGGGGAGAATGCGCAGGGGCGGGCCGTCTAGGCTGAGGATCAGGTGGGCACGGGCGAGAATGTCGGGCTCGTGGCTCACCAGGAGCACGGGAGCGGGCAGAGAGCCCAGTCGCTCCAGAATGCGCAGGGCACGGGGCAGGTCCACTCCGGCGAAGGGCTCGTCCAGCAGGTAGAGCTCCGCCTCCAGGGCCAGGCACCGCCCCAGGGCCAGCCGCCTCCCCATGCCCCCGGACAGCTGGGAGGGGTAGCTTTCCTCCTCTCCGGTCAGCTCCACCAGCTCCAGCAGGTGGGGGACCTCCCCCCACCGCTCCCGGGGGAGTACATCGGTGAGCTGCTGCCGGGCGGTGCGCCAGGGGAGCAGCCGGTCGTCCTGAAAGAGCAGGGCGGTCTTCCGGGGAGAGACATCCCCCAGCCTGCCCCCGTCCGGCTGTTCCAGACCGGCCAGCACCCGAAGAAGGGTGGTCTTCCCGCAGCCCGAGGGGCCCTGGAGGGCTACGATCCCCCGGTCCGGGATTTCCAGGGAGAAGTCCGACAGGACTTCCTTTTCCCCAAAAGAAAGGGAGAGGTGTTGGCACAGATTCATGGGGTCCACCCCTTTCCCCACCGGGCCATGCCCCGGCGCAGCAGGGCCTCCAGCACCAGGCTGAGGGCCACTGTCACCGCCGTCCAGGCAAAGAGCTCCGGGATTTCCAAGAGGTATTTGGTGTTGTAGATCTGGGTGCCCAGGGCGGGCCGGGGGAGGCAGAGGACCTCGGCGGCCACCCCTGACTTCCAGGCCAGCCCCGCCCCGGTAGTGAGGGCGGCGAGAATGTGGGGGCGCAGGGAGGGAAGGTAGATGAGGGCGAGCACCTTTCCTCGGGAGAAGCGGTAGGCCCGTCCCAGCTCCAGCAGCCTGGGGTCCACCGCCCGGATGCCCTGGGACAGGCTGTCCCACACCACGGGCAGTACCATCATGGCGGCGATGACGGCAGGGACATTGTTCCGCCCCGTCCACAAAATGACCAGCAGGATGAAGGAGGCCACGGGGGCCGCCCGGATGACCCGGATGGCGGGGGAGAGAAGCCGGTCGCACCAGGCGCTGAGATAGGTCAGAACGGCCAGCGCCGACCCAAGGACGATGCCCAGTCCCAGACCCGCCACCACCCGCAGGAGGGTGGCCAGGATGCTCTGCCAGAACAGGGGCTCGCCCACCTGTTCCACAAGGGCGGCCAGGACGGTGACCGGGTAGGGGAGGAGGAGCTCATTCCCCCTGCCCCCTACGCTCCGGTCCACCAGAAAGGCGCAAAGCTGCCAGACCCCCAGCCAGAAGGCGGGGGCCGGCAGCCATCGTAAAAGCTTTTTCAAACCCTCAGGCCACTCCATAGTAGAAGGAGTCATAGGGGAGCTCGCCGCCGATGGAGTCGGGGGCGGCCTGGAAGAGGACGGAGTAGTAGTCCTCCAGCATGGTGCGCATCTCCCGGCCGGTGACATAGGTCAGGTTGCACTGGGGGATGGCCAGCTCCGCCACCTTGGCGCTGGGGGTGATCTCATACTTGGCCACCAGCTGAGCGGCTTCTTCCAGATTGGCGGGGTCGGACATATAGGTGATGGAGGCCTCATAGGCCTTCAGGAAGGCCTCCACCCCCTCGGGGTTCTCCTCAATATACGCCGTGCGGGCCACGAGGCAGCCCATGGGCAGGGGTCCCTCCCCCAGGTTTTCCCACTCCTCAGACAGGGACAGGGCCTGACGCACGCCGCTGTCCTGGACCATCAGGGCGGTGGCGGCGGGGACGGGGAGCATGCAGATGCCGGCGTCGGAGGAGGTGAGCTTGGCGGTGATCTCCTGGGGGGTGAGCCACTGGATGTCCACATCGCTGGGGGACACCCCGTTTTTCTCCAGCAGGTGGTTTAAAATGTGCTCCGGGTTGCCGCCCTTGGTGTTGGAGGGGCAGTAGAGGGTCTTGCCCGCCAGGTCAGCCATGGTCTGGACGGTGTTCCCCTTCTCCAGGATATAGAGGACCCCCAGGGTGTTCACCGCCAGCACCTGGATGCCGCCGTCGGTCTTGGCGTAGAGGTTGGCGGCGGCGTTGGTGGCGATGGCGGCAATGTCAGCGTCCCCGTTGGTGAGGGCGGCGGCCACCTCGGTATTGTCGGAGACCACCTGGGCGGAGTTCAAAATCCATTGTCCCCCGTCGGGGGTGGAGCCGTTCTCCCGGGCGTATTCCTGGTCGGCCATGAGCTTGGCCGCTCCCACCCCGGTGGGGCCGGAGAGAACCATCAGGTTGGGCATGGTAAAGGCCACGGCACCGGAGGAGTCTCCGGTGGAGGCGGAGCTGCCAGCGGAGGAGGAGCTCTCAGAACCGGCGGAGGAGCCGGAGGTGGAGGTATTCTTGGGGCCGCAGCCGGCCAGCATGGTCACGGCCAGGGCGGCGCACAGGAGCAGAGACAGGGTTCGTTTCATAACAGAGTCCTTTCCGGCGGAGTCGTCCTCCGCCCTTTGGGGTAAGATAAGAGTTAGCCGCAGATAACATAGCGCCTTTTGTCCGCCATGTCAATGAAAATTCATGAAATTTAAGATTCCAGACTGGCCAGATAGGCGGCCGGGCCGCTCTCATAGAGGTCGCCCCCATGGGCGTCCAGAATGACGGTGAGGGGGAAATTTTCCACCTCCAGCTTCCGTACCGCCTCACAGCCCAGATCCTCCCAGCAGATGATCTCAAGCTCCCTGACGCTGGCGGCCATCAGGGCCCCGGCGCCCCCCAGAGCGGCCAGATAGACCGCCCCGTTGCGGACCACGGCCTCCTTCACAGCCTGGTTCCGGGCCCCCTTGCCGATCATGATGGCCTGCCCCAGGTCCAGCAGTCTGGGGGAGTAGGCGTCCATCCGCCCGCTGGTGGTGGGGCCGGCGGAGCCGATGACCTCCCCGGGGCGCTCCGGGGTGGGGCCCACATAGTAGAGGGCGGAGCCCTCCACAGGGAAGGGCAGGGGCTCCCCCCTGTCCAGCAGCTCCATCATCCGCTGATGGGCGGCGTCCCGGGCGGTGTAGACGGTGCCCGAGAGGAGAATGGTGTCCCCGGCCCGGAGCGGGGCCAGGTCCTCACGCTTCACGGGAGTGGTCAGTTTATATTGCATGGGAAACCCTCCTTACAGTACCGCTGTGGCCCGGCGGGTCACATGGCAGCTCACATTCACGGCCACGGGGAGCCCCGCCACATGGGTGGGGGCGGCCTCAATGGCAAGCCCCAGGCAGGTGGTCTTTCCCCCAAAGCCCTGGGGGCCGATGCCAAGGGCGTTGATCTCCTCCAGCAGCTCCTCCTCCAGAGCGGCGTAGTAGGGGTCGGGGTGCTTCTGGTCCAGGGGACGCAGCAGGGCGTGCTTGGCCAGGGCGGCTACCTTGTCAAAGCTCCCGCCGATGCCGATGCCCAGCACCGTGGGGGGACAGGGGTTGGGTCCGGCCAGCTTCACCGTCTCCACCACAAATTTCTTGACCCCGGCCACGCCGTCGGCGGGCTTGAGCATCCCAAGGCGGCTCATATTCTCACTGCCGAAGCCCTTGGGGGCCACGGTGATTTTGCACTGATCTCCGGGGACCAGACGCAGGGTGATGGCGGCGGGGGTGTTGTCCCCGGTGTTCACCCGCCGAAGGGGATCGCCCACAATGGACTTGCGGAGATAGCCCTCCCCGTAGCCCTGACGGACCCCCTCATGGATGGCCTGCTCGAAGTCTCCGTCGATGTGGACCTCCTGGCCCAGCTCCACAAAGACGCAGGCCATGCCCGTGTCCTGGCAGATGGGTAGGTTTTTCTCCCCGGCCAGCTTCAGGTTGTCCTCCAGCAGGCCCAGGGTGGTTTTAGCCAGGGGCCAGGGCTCCTGAGCGCGGTATGTTTCCAGGGCGGCGGCCACATCCGAGGGCAGACGGGTGTTGGCCTCCACGCACAGCTGGGCCACCGTCTGGGTGAGAAGGGCGGCGGAAATGGTTTTCATAGGCAGGCATCCTTTCGTTTGGAAAATCCTCCCTGGGGGAGGGGGCGGAATAAGAGTCCTGGCCGGTCAGAGCCGGGCCGCCGTACGCCTCATCATACCACGGCGGGCCGGGGTTTGTCACCCCCGGGCAGGGAATTCTTTTTCTGCCGGAATTCCTGGCCGCGCCTTGAAAAGGGGGCGGGAAAATGATAAACTGAAGACAGATTTCTGGAAAGACCAACCAAATTATCGGGGACATAAAGGATCAAACATGGATGTGGGGACAATCCCGCATATTGGCCGGGCCCGGACAGGGGAGCAGGGACTGAAATAACCCTGCTCTTACAAAAAGCCGGCGCCGGGAGGATCGGAAACGCCATTGTCAAGTACTGCTGAAGACAGGAGAACAAGGTATGAAAATTACAAACGCGTTGGTATTTGACCCCAAGGAGGGGTTTGTGGCCCGGGACTTCTGCGTCAAGGACGGCCTCATTGCCGCCGACGCCCTGGGGCCGGTATCCGCCCACGGGTGCTATGTGATCCCCGGACTCACCGACCTGCACTTCCACGGCTGCGTGGGGGAGGATTTTTCCGACGCCACCCCTGAGGGCCTTCAGAAAATGGCCGACTATGAGCTCAGCCGGGGCATCACCCAGATCTGCCCGGCGGGGATGACCCTGGGGGAGGATCAGCTCACCAAGATCTGCCGGAACGCCGCCGCCCACCGGGAAAAGAACGCCGGGGGCGCGGAGCTGGTGGGCCTCCACCTGGAGGGGCCCTTTTTGAGCATGGCCAAGAAGGGGGCCCAGAACGCCGCCTATCTCCACGACCCCGACCCGGCCATGCTCCACCGTCTTCAGCAGGCGGCCCAGGGGATGGTGAAGCTTGTGACCCTGGCTCCGGAGCAGCCCGGCTCCCTGGAGTTTATCCAGAGCGCCCGTCAGGACGGCGTCACCGTCAGTCTGGGCCACACCACCGCCGACTACGACACCGCCTGCGCCGCCTATAAGGCCGGAGCCCGGCAGGCCACCCACCTCTTCAACGCCATGCCCCCCTTTACCCACCGGGCCCCCGGTGTGGTGGGGGCCGCCTTTGACTACCCGGATGTGAAGGTGGAGCTTATCTGTGACGGCGTCCATATCCACCCCGCCGTGGTGCGGGCGGTATTCAAGCTCTTCGGCAAAGACCGGGTGATCCTCATCTCCGACTCTCTCCGGGCCACTGGCATGCCCGACGGCCGGTATCCCTTCGGCGGCCAGGAGATCCAGGTCCACGGCAACCGTGCCACCATGGCCGACGACCCCAACACTCTGGCCGGCTCGGTGTCCGACCTGATGGCCTGCCTGAAGACGGCGGTGTCCTTCGGCATTCCCCTGGCCGACGCGGTCACCGCCGCGGCGGTGAACCCGGCCAAGGTGCTGGGTATTTACAGCCGCCTGGGCAGTCTGGATGTGGGCAAGGAGGCCAACGCCGCTGTCCTGGATGAACATCTGGATCTGAAAGCGGTCATTTACCACGGCGAGGTGGTCTCCGGCTCCCTGGCCGGGGCGAGATAGTCCGGAGCGGATGTACCGCTCCGTGAAAAAGGCCGCTTATGCGGCCTTTTTTGTAAACTGAGGGGAGGGAACGACCGTGGCCCAACAGGAAAATATTCTGGGGACCATGCCGGTGGGACGGCTGGTGTTCCATATGTCCTGGCCCATTATGGTGTCCATGCTGGTCCAGGCGGTATATAACCTGGTGGACAGTATATTCGTGGCCCGGATCAGCGACCGGGCCTTCCTGGCCCTCTCCTACGCCTACCCCATCCAGACCCTGATGGTGGCCTTCTGTGTGGGGACGGGGGTGGCCTTCAGCGCCATTTTGTCCAAGCGGTTGGGAGAGGGGGACCGGGAGGGAGCCCGGGACGCGGTGTACCACGGGCTGGCCTTTTATGCCGGGTGCTGGGCGCTGTTTTTCGCCTTTGGAGCACTGGGGGCGGAGGCCTATCTGGCGGCCTGCACCGGAGACGGGCAGGTGGCGGAGATGGGGACGGTCTATCTGCGTATCTGCTGCTGCCTGTCTGTGGGGATGTGCGCCCAGTTCCCCCTGGAGCGGGTGATGCAGTCCACCGGGCACCCGGCGGGCTTTATGATCATCCAGGGCTCCGGCGGGGTGATCAACCTGATTCTGGACCCCATCCTTATCTTCGGCTTTAAAATGGGGGTGGCCGGAGCGGCGGCGGCCACGGTGATCGGTCAGATCACAGGGGGCCTGATCGGCTGCTTCCTGGTCCGCTCACTGAACGGACAGCTTTCCCTCCACCGCCGGGGCTTTCACTTCCAACGGGAACTGGCGGCAGAGTATGTGCGCATCGCGGCTCCGGCGGTGCTGATGCAGTCCATGGCCAGCGTGACCTCCCTGGGCCTGAACGCCATCCTGAAGCTGTGGTCTGAGACGGCGGTGTGGGTGCTGGGGGTCTACTTCAAGCTCCAGACCTTCGTGTTTATGCCGGTGTTCAGCGTGAACAACGCCCTGGTGTCCATCATCAGCTATAATTTCGGGGCGAAAGAACGGCGGCGGGTATCCGCTTCGGCGTGGTTCGGCCTGAAGCTGGCCCTGGGAACCGCCCTGGTGGGGATTGGAGTGCTGTTCCTGTGGGCAGGTCCCCTGCTGAAGCTCTGTTTTCAGGCGGGAGAGGAGGCTATGGCCATGGGAGTTCCGGCCCTTCGTATGACTGCCCTGGCTTTCCCGCTGGCCGCGGCCAGCATCATTTTGTCCGCCCCCTTTCAGTCCCTGGGGTACAGCCGGTTTTCCCTGGCGGTATCGGCGCTGCGGTATGTGTTCCTGCCGCTGCCCGCGGCATGGATACTGGTGACGGTGATGCCTCAGTGGTCCTTTTTGTGTTTCCTGATCGGGGAAGGGATTGCCCTGCTGGCGGCGGTAGGGATGTTTCTGAAGGTCAAGAAGGAAAAGATCGATTCAATGGAAGGGCAGTAAAAAAGCGGTTCCGCTGTGCGGAACCGCTTTTTTAAATCCGGATTACATCATCTTTACGGTGTAGTAGACAAACAGGGCGAAGATCCAGGCCAGCATGAGGAAGATCAGGTAATAGGCCGCGGCAGCGCCAACCACTAGGGCGGCCACCACCACTACCACGCTGACCAGGCAGCTGGCCAGAATCACGCTGTAGGAGCAGCCGGGAGTCAGGAAGGGGACAGGGGACTTCAGGGGGAGTACCCCGTCGTGCTTCTTCAGGAACAGGGTGACAGCCAGAACCAGGACGATGCCCACCAGGAGCAGGGCCACCTCATAGCCCACACCGCCGGCATACCGCACAAACCACAAAGCCAGAATGGACATCCCGGTGGCGGCGGCGGACAGGAAAAATTCCTTCTGGTAGATATAGTACACCACAGCCAGCACGGCCCAGGCTACCACAAGCCAGAACAGCATGGACATCCCGGTGTCCTTATACTTCAAAACCACATGGGAGCAGATGGTGAGGGCTCCGCCGGCAGCGGCAAGGCAGATGGGCAGAAGCACCTTTTGCTCCTTGCGCAAACGAATCACAGCCCAGACGATGGAGAGTGCAGCCAGAACCAGACCGGCGATCCGTACGACCTTCAAAACACTTTGCAGGGCGAGAACGATCTCGATTTCGTCCACATAGTAGTTGATATAGAAACGGTTGACAAGCACCAGCAGACCTTCCAGAACGACAGCCGCCGCGATCCAGAGCAGTGCGCGGGTCAGGGCGATGTCTTCCTGGTGGCGCCGGACTTCTCTCTGTTGATTATCCATTCGTATCCAATCTCCTTGACACAGGCCAGACCCGGCCTGAAGAGTGTGCTGCCTGATACAGCATATCCGTACATTTTATTATTTTACCAGACAGCCATTTTATTTGCAAGCGGGAACGGGGAAAAACCGTAGAATTAAAGAAAAGTTAATAATTCATCAAAATTTCCAATTTGAAGGAAAACTCGCCGCAAGCGATGCTGCCTGCGGCGAGCTGGAGCTAGTGGTGGGAATCGAACCCACGGCCTGCTCATTACGAGTGAGCTGCTCTACCCCTGAGCCACACTAGCGGACAAATAGCGCGCTACATATTATATAGAGTTTTGGTTGGTTCGTCAAGAGGGGAGATTGGGATAAGCGCGGAGAAAAAGTCCGGGGCATTTCGGCTATACTTTTGAAAATGAACATGGTACAATGAAACAAAAAAGAAAAAGAGAGGCGTTTTCATGGAAATAGCCGGATTTCACCCATTGAGGCAGAACCTGAAAAATCTGCCGGTGAAGGAGGCGGTGGTGGCCGCCGCCCACGATGAGCATACCCTGCAGGCCGTGTTTGAGGCCGGAAGAGAGGGCTTTATCCGCCCCATTCTGGTGGGCCGGGGAGAGGAGATCCGGGCCATTGCCCGCCGCCTGGGGGAGAGCCTGTCCGAGGACCAGGTGGTGGAGGCCGACGGGGAGGAGGCCTGCGCCAGGCAGGCGGTGGCCCTCGTTCGGGAGGGCCGGGGAGAGCTGCTCATCAAGGGCATGCTCCAGACCGGCACGCTGCTGAAGGCGGTGGTAAACCGGGACAGCGGCATCCGGAAAAGCCGGGTCATGTCCCATGTGGCCATTTTGGATGTGCCCGCCTACCACAAACTGCTGTTTATCACCGACGGCGGGATGGTGGTGGCCCCCGACCTGGAACAGAAACGGCACATTTTGAAAAACGCGGTGGAGTTCTGCCATTTTCTGGGCTACGACTGCCCAAAGGTGGGCGTTTTGTGCGCGGTGGAGAGCGTGACTCACGCCATGCCTGAGACAGAAGAGGCCGCCGTTTTAAAGGAGGAGGGAGCTAGGGGGGACTTTGGAGCCTGCATGGTGGAGGGCCCCATCTCCCTGGATCTGGCCACCGACCACCAGGCCGCTCTGACCAAGGGATATCACAGCCCTGTGGCGGGAGAGGCGGATATTCTGCTGGTCCCCGCCATCGCCGTGGGCAATGTGCTGGGTAAGGCCCTCTACGGCCTGGCCGGCGGGGAGATGGCCGGGGTGGTGCTGGGGGCGACGGTGCCCATCACCGTAAATTCCCGGGGGGCCACCGCCCAGGAGAAGTATTGGTCCATTTTGATCAGCGCGGCCATGGGCAACCCGGCCGGGGCGTCAAACAGCTGAGGAGGGAATCCATGGCCTATGATATTCTGGTCCTGAACCCGGGCTCTACCAGCACCAAGGCGGCGGTATACCGGGATGAAACACCCATATTGGAAAAAAATATTCCCCACACCAACCGGGATCTGGCCCCCTACAAGGAGCTGAACGACCAGCTGGACTACCGGGTGGCCCTGGTGCGGGGCTGGCTGGGACAGGAGGGATTTGACCTCACCACCCTGTCTGCCGTGGTGGGCCGGGGAGGCATCATCCCCAACATTGTGGCGGGGGGCTATGTGGTGGATGACGCGCTGGCCGACTGTCTGCTCCACCACACGGTCTTTGACCACGCCTCCAATCTGGGGGGGCTTATGGCCCGGTCCTTTGCCGATCCCCTGAAGATCCCCGCCTATATTTACGACGCGGTGACCAGCGACGAGCTGCTCCCCGAGGCCCGGGTCACCGGCTTCCGGGAGGTCACCCGCACCAGCTTCTGCCATGTGCTCAACGCCCGGGCCACCAGCCACAAGTACGCCCAGGCCATGGGACGAAAGTATGAGGACATGAACCTGGTGGTGGCCCATCTGGGAGGCGGCATCTCCATCTCCGCCCACAGCCACGGCCGGATCATCGACTCGGTGTCCGACGACGCCGGGCCATTCTCCCCTGACCGGGCGGGGAGCCTCAATATGCTCTATGTGGTGGATATGTGCTATTCAGGGAAGTATACCAAGGCCGAGATGCTGAAAAAGCTCCGGGGAGAGGGGGGCATGTCCGCCCTGCTGGGCACTCACGACTGCCGGGAGGTGGAGCGGCGGATTGCCCAGGGGGACGAGTGGGCCGCCCTGGTCTACCGGGCCCAGGCCCTTCAAATCGCCAAGGGAGTAGGCATTATGCTGGGCTGCTTTACCGAGCTCATTGACGCGGTCATCCTCACCGGCGGCCTGGCCAACTCCAAAAAGCTCACCGGTATGGTCATTGACTACCTCCACAACCTGTGTCGGGTGGTGGTGATCCCAGGGGAGAACGAGATGGAGGCCCTGGCTCTGGGCACCCTGCGCATCCTCCGGGGGGAGGAGGAGTGCCACACCTACCATCCCGCCTGCGCCATCCGATAAAAAACCGGGACAGCCCCAGAAAAAATGGGCTGTCCCGGTTTTATGTATTTTACAGGGCGGCGTACTGCACGGGGCAGCCGTTGGCCTGGTAGAGCTCTCTGAGTTTGTCCTGCTGGGCCTGCTCCGGATCCAGGTAGATCGTTCCGGTGTAGCCATCCATCAGTGCCAGGTGCCCCTCCCATTTGGCCGGCAGGTTCACTTCCACGATGGAGGGGATATGGAAGGCCCGGATGAGCATGGCGGTGTGGCTGTCCAGGCTGCCCTTTCGGGCAATCAGCCCCAGCAGGCGGTGCTGGTCAAAGTCCATGACCTCGCTGGGAAGAAAGTCGTCGGAGACCAGAATGGCAGGCGCGTCCATACTCAGCTCCTGGCGGTTGCCCATGAGGGCCCGGATGACCCGCTGGGAGATGTCCCGGATGTCAGCTGCCCGGGCCTGCATATAGGGGCTTTCCATGGCGGAAAAGGCGGAGGAAAAGCTCAGTTCGGCCATCTGTACCGCGTATTCAGCGGTAACGCCCCGGCCCTGGATCAGCCGGCGGACCGTATTCACATAGTCCCGGTCCTCCAGAAGGAGGGTGTGGATATGAAAAATGGAGGCCACCGCTTCTCCCACCTTCTCCCGGGCCGCGAGATAAAAGGAGCCCAGCTCTTGGATCGCGGTCTGCTGAGCCTGATGGAAGCGGGTGATCTCCTGACGCCAGTTGTTCTGGGTGTACAGCTGAGGGGAGGGGGTGGGGCGCCTGTAAAAACACAGCCGACCGGCCACGATCTGCTCCATAATAGGTTTTCCCGTCACAACCTGCATCTCATCACCCCCCAAGCCTGCACGAAGCTACATTTTTTTAGATTATAGCCCGTTGACCCTATTTTGTAAAGGTCAGTTTCTTCCAAATTCTTTATTATATTAAGCCGCTGCCTTGAAAACTGCCGTCCTTGCGCTTTAAAATAAGGACAATTTCAGGGCGATCAGGCCTGTAATTTTTACTTTACTAGGATAAATCATTGTGCTATAATAAAGCACAGAAATATGCCGCCCTGGCGGCGGTTTTACTTTCAGGAGGTCGTGACCATGGTTTCTGAGCGTATGAAGGGACTGGGCAACGCCCGGTCTGTAATTCGTGAACTGTTTGAATACGGAAAGATTCGGGCCGCGGAGGTGGGCGCGGAAAATGTTTTTGACTTTTCCATCGGCAATCCCAGCGTCCCCGCTCCGGCGGCAATCAACGAGACGGCCATCCGGCTTTTGCGGGAGCAGCCCGACACCATCCACTGCTACACCAGCGCCCAGGGAGATCAGGGGGCTCGCCAGCGCTTTGCCGACTCCCTTAACCGCCGCTTCGGCACCAACTATTCCGCCGACTGCCTCTACATCACCGTGGGCGCCGCCGCCTCCCTGTGCTGTGTCTTCAACGGCCTGACCTGCCCCGGGGACGAGTTTATCGTCTTCGCCCCCTACTTCCCCGAGTATAAGGTGTTTATTGAGGGGGCGGGGGCCAAGATGGTGCTGATTCCCCCGGAGATCGAGGCCTTCCAGATCGACTTTGACGCCTTTGAGGCGGCCATCACCCCCCACACCAAGGGCGTGGTGGTCAACAGCCCTAACAACCCCTCCGGTGTGGTCTACTCCAAGGAAACCCTGGAGCGCCTGGCCGCCGTCCTCACCGCCAAGAGCCAGGAGTACGGACACCCCATTTACCTCATCTCCGACGAGCCCTACCGGGAGATCGTCTATGAGGGGTTCAAGGTGGAGTGGATTCCCAGCATCTACCGGGACACCATTGTGTGCTACTCCTTCTCCAAGTCTCTGTCCCTCCCCGGCGAGCGCCTGGGCTATGTACTGGTGCCCGAGAATGTGACGGACAGCAAGGATGTGTACGCCGCTGTGGCCGGAGCGGGCCGCTCCCTGGGCTATGTAAACGCCCCCAGCCTGTTCCAGCAGGTCACCTCCCTGTGCTGCGACATGACCTCTGATCTGAAGGTCTATGAGCGCAACGCCAAGCTGCTGGTGAATGCTCTGCGGGAGATGGGCTACCATGTGGTGCAGCCCGGCGGGGCGTTCTACCTCTTCCCCCGGAGCCTGGAGCCCGATGATGTGGCCTTCAGCGAGCGGGCCAAACAGTTCGATCTGCTGGTCGTCCCGGGTGTCGGTTTCGGCGCCCCTGGCCATGTGCGGATCTCCTACTGTGTTCAGACGGAAATGCTGGAGCGGTCCCTGGAGAAGTTCAAGGCCCTGGCAGATTCCTATCGGTGAGTTCCCCCGGTACCCCGGCCCTCTGCCGGGGTACCGCTTTTCAGTATAGCTTGTCTGGGAGAAATTGGGAGGAGAAAGGCGTCGAAAGGGCCAAAAAAAGAAGTGGAGAAATTCCCCTTTACAAAGAAGATTTTTTCTGTTATAATAGCGGAGCGCAAATGAGATAAGCGTCCGTAGTTCAATTGGATAGAGCGTCAGATTCCGGTTCTGAATGTTGGGGGTTCGAGTCCCTTCGGGCGTGCCAAACCAGGGTAGATTGTAAGGTCTACCCTGGTTTGTTTTTTTGCTATCAATTTGTGTCTCTAACGCCAATCAGGCTTCGTGCTTCGCACTC
>JAXUUN010000022.1:0-45456 GCA_037231075.1 bacterium
TGAAAACATTGATTTTACTGACTTTTTCATGTTTTCTTATTAGGAGGCGGGGAAAAGCCCATCCTTTTTTCTGCCTTTTTCACTCCGCAGCTGCCGGCTCAACAAAATGTTCCCGGTAGTACTCCGCTTCCTGATAGGCCGCAATCAGTTCCTGCTCTTCCTCCGGCAGCTCATAACAGGGAGCGCCATCTTTCCAATAAATGCCCAGTTCATGGACGAGAGGCGTGACCTGTCTGATCTCCCGGGCCAGCTGCATAAAACCGGGCCCCTCCCAGCCGCACTGGTCAAAGAGCTCCGTCATCAAAAAGCAGGGGGAAAAATCTCCGCCCTCTCCCACAAAGTCGTTGCCCAGGACCTCTTTGGCCGCGGAATTTGCCCAAATCACATAGGGCGTGGCATAGTAGTCATAAAATCCCTGGGCCGTGAGAAGATCAAAGGTACAGCCAAGGTCACTGTATCCGCTGTTTCCGTTCCCGCCCCAGGGCTTGTGGTCCCCAAACAGAACCAAAACCACTGGTTCCTCCATTTCCTCCACCCCTGTGACCAGGTCATTGATGGCGGATAAGGTATCCGCTACCCGCATCAGGTAGTTGTTCCAGATATTACAGGTCTCCTGGGTCAGGCCGGTACTTGCTGGGGTCAGATATTCATCCGCAATGGTATACTGCCACTCATAGGGACCGTGGTTCTGATAGGACACGGAGAAGGAGAAGCAGGGGCCGTTCTGAACACGCTCCTTCAGCTGCGCCAGCAGTTCCTCCATGAGAATATGGTCGGAGTTCCACTGGGCAGCTACAGGGTCCACCAGATCCCCATAGTGATTCTCGGTAAACCAGTACTCCTGAAATCCCAAAAATTCATTGATGCTCTGTCGGTCATAGAACCAGCCAAATCCAGGGTGGCTGCCGAAGGTCTGGTAACCCTGCCCATCCAGATACCACACATAGGAATCTGTATTCTGAATAAAATCACTGTGATTGGAATAACCGGTGAGAAACGCCCACTCGGTATCTACCGTACCGCCGGCAAAGATGTTGGTCAGCAGTCTCCCGGATACCGACTGCTCCTCCAAGGCGTGCCAGGGCGCATACACATCCATCACGCTGTCCTGCTGGGCTAAAATCTCAAAATCCGTCAGATCACAAAAGGCCTCCAGCATAATCCCCATCACCGAGACCTTCTGATCTTCAGCAATATCCGCATCCTGATAGCTGAATAAGAGGTCCTCAGCTTTCTGCTGCTCATAGCCCTCAGGAGCGGTGAAAATCATCTCCTGAAAGGAGTGAAGAAAGGGATAGATCCCTCCCTTGGAGACATAGTCCTCTGCCTCATTCCAGGGCATGGCGCCTCCGGTTTTTTCATAAAAGTAATCATTCAGATACAGGCCGGAAAAGGAAAGCGCCATTAACGCCCCCACGGACAATGCACCAAACAGCCTTATTTCCCAGCCCTTTATTCCCTTCGGCATCAGGAAAACAGAAACCAGTAATCCGGCAGCCAGCGCACCGACGGTAAACCAAATCAGCCAGTTCAGATCCAGCTCATACTTTCCAACAATTCCGGCCGCCTCAGAGGCCAGCCCCAGGTCCACAGCCAGAAAGGGATCCGCCCGGAGCTGAATTTTATAGTAGTTTATCAGCGCCACCCCAATAACAGGCAGAAATCCCCCCAAAAAACCGACCCACGCCCGGCGAAACAAAAAATAGAACAGCCAGACCAGTAAAACAGGCGGCCACAGATTGAGAAATAAAATGAGCGGATCGGTCACATATGAAAGCAGCAGATTCCCGCTGTCCAGTGAATCCACCGCAACCGCGGAAAAAACCAGGGACAGCATCCCAATACAGCAGCCCAGACCGGTCAATGCAGCAGCGATCCAAATTTGATGAGCCCGTCCATACCGCTGTTCCGTGCCGGCGGGAAGACGAATCATATTCCACAGAATTTTCATAACCGCGCCTCCAATCCCCCAGGGGATGTTCATCAGTGCTCATGATGATCGGTACATTTTAGCGCTTTTTGGGGGATTTTGCAAGGGATATTGATATTTTTCATTTCATAATCTACTTAATTTTAAAAAAGGACCTGGGTATCAGCAAACACCCAGGTCCTTTTGTTTTATATTCTCAGTAGGCCAGTTTCTCTTCCAGCCAGCTCTTCAGCTCAGAAATGGGCACGCGCACCTGCTCCATGGTATCACGGTCACGGATAGTGACGGCGTTGTCCGCTTCCTCCGTCTCGCTGCCAACAGTCTGAAAGTCCACAGTAATGCAGTAGGGGGTACCCACCTCATCCTGGCGGCGGTAGCGCTTGCCGATGGAACCGGCGTCGTCGTAATCCACCATAAAGTACTTGGACAGCTCACTCTGGATCTCCCGGGCCTTGTCACCCAGCTTCTTGCTCAGGGGCAGGACAGCACACTTGAAGGGAGCCAGGGCGGGGTGGAGGCGCAGGACGGTGCGGACATCGTTCTTCTCCGCGTCTACCACTTCCTCGTCATAGGCGTCTACCAGGAAGGCCAGGGTCACACGGTCGGCGCCCAGGGAGGGCTCCACCACATAGGGGATATAGTGCTCGTTGGCCTCCTGATCAAAGTAGGTCATGTCCTTGCCGGAGGTGGTCTGGTGGGCGTTCAGGTCAAAGTTGGTGCGGGAGGCAACGCCCCACAGCTCGCCCCAGCCGAAGGGGAAGACAAACTCAAAATCGGTGGTAGCGTTGGAATAGTGGGAGAGCTCCTCAGGCTCGTGGTCACGGAGACGCAAGTTCTCGTCCTTCATGCCCAGATCCAGCAGCCACTGGTGGCAGAACTTCTTCCAGTAGGAGAACCACTCCAGCTCGGTACCGGGCTTGCAGAAGAATTCCAGCTCCATCTGCTCAAACTCACGGGTGCGGAAGGTAAAGTTACCCGGGGTGATCTCGTTGCGGAAGGACTTGCCGATCTGGCACACGCCGAAGGGCAGCTTTCTTCTGGTGGTACGCTGGACATTCTGGAAGTTCACAAAAATGCCTTGGGCGGTCTCAGGACGGAGATACACGGTGTTCTTGGCGTCCTCGGTGACGCCCTGGAAGGTCTTGAACATCAGGTTGAACTGACGGATATCGGTCCAGTTGTGCTTGCCGCAGGAGGGACAGGGAATGTTGTGCTCCTCCACAAACTCCTTCATCTGGGCCTGGCTCATGGCGTCCACACTGTGACCCAGATCAAAGTTGTTCTCCTGGCACCAGTCCTCAATGACCTTGTCGGCACGGAAGCGCTCCTTACACTCCTTACAGTCCATCAGGGGATCGGAGAAGCCGCCCACATGGCCGGAGGCTACCCAAACCTGGGGATTCATCAGAATAGCGGCGTCCAGGCCCACATTGTAGGGATTTTCCTGGACAAACTTCTTCCACCAGGCCTTTTTCACATTGTTCTTCAGCTCCACACCCAGAGGGCCGTAGTCCCAGGTGTTGGCCAGGCCGCCGTAGATCTCGGAACCGGAGAAAATAAAGCCCCGGCCCTTGCACAGGTTGACGATCTTTTCCATGGTCTTTTCAGTGTTTTTCATGTCCATACTCCTTTTCGAGATAGTTGTGACTCAGGACGATTTCAACTCGTGCCTCGGTCGCTGCAACAAAAAAACGCCCCAAGCCCAAAGGCTCAGGGCGAACAAAACTGTCCGTGGTTCCACCTGAATTCGTGTCTGGCTGACACGCACTTCATTCCCGGTAACGGCGGGGTCCGGCGGGCCATTTCCTGCCCGCGCTCCAGGGGGCCTTCCCATCAAACCATCGGAGAATTTTCACCAGCCATCCTCTCTCTATGCCCCGGTTTTAGGTACTGTTCCCTGTCTTCGCTTTGATAAGCATTTTATGATAGATTTTCTCCGCTGTCAAGGGAATTTTCTTACTTTCATTTCTGTCAAACGCAGTCAATGGCGTCCATCGCCTCCATTACTGCCTGTCGGTCCTGTCCGCTGGGGACGCGGATCCGGACAGAATTGATTCCAAGCCCCACAAAGGAAGTGCCGGAGACCACCTTGATTCGGAAGGGATCAAATGCCTTCTTCAAATTGACCTTGGGATCGGAGTGGGTCAACAGTAAAATCGGCGTTTCCGGGCTGGTATGGGAGACCGTCAGATTTTTCCACTGTCTTTCCAAAAAGGGAGCTTTGCATTGGGCGGTAATATGGCGGGTCCTTTCCAGAAAGCCCTCGTCCTCCAGGGCCGCCCTGGCTATGATTCTGGCCGGGGTTGAGCAGATATAGGGGTGGGTGATGTTATCCAGAGGAACAGTCAGCTGCCGGGGCAGCAGGCCATAGCCCGCCCGGATTCCCGCCAGGCCATGCGCTTTGGAAAAACTGCGCAGCACCACCAGATTTTCATATTTTGGCGTCAGGGTCAGGGCGGACTGCTCCCGGGGCATATAGTCCCCGTATGCCTCATCCACTATGATGGGTATGGACAGCTCTTCTGCCCGCTTCACCACTGCCTCCACCTCATCCAGAGGAATGGCCTGTCCAGTGGGGTTATTGGGCGTATCCATGTAGACCAGCTTGTGGCTGCCGTCCATCCGTCGGAGCATCTCTTCCACATGAAACTGAAACTTGTTTTCCCTGCGGAGAGGAACAAAGTCATACTCCGCCCCCCACATTCCCACATCACTGGCAAACTCCGCATAACAGGGTCCGATCCCGATGACCCGGTCCCCAGGTTCCAGAAACAGCCGGCAGGTATCATACAGCAGGCTCTGGGATCCCTCTCCCAAAAAAATCTGGGAAAGGGGAAGGTCCACCAGATCTGCCCAGTAACGGCGAATGGCTTTTTTCATTTCAACCGTGTGGGGATAGGTCTGTGCCGCCTCATAGGGAATACCGGCCAGTGCCGCCCTCGCCTTTTCCGAAACCGTCAACACATTGACGCCATCTCCGCAGTCAATCAGATATTGGTTTTCAGGCCCTTCCACCGCATAGCTGGTCTTCAAGCGGCTTTTGATATACGGTTTTACCGGCAGCTCCATGACAGATACCCTCCATTCCAGATATGCTTTGCTTTTTACCACAGGCTCTTTAGGTTCATTGTAGTCTGGAACTGTCGATAAATTGTCGTTTTACAGGAAAAGACGGGCTGAATCCAGTCCGTCTTTTCCATATTTTCAATATTTAACGCGCCAGAAGCTTCTTCATGCCCTCTTCCAGCCCTTCCACCGTCAAAGGAAACATGGGAAATTCCCGGGCAATCACATCATAGGTCTGGGACCAGTAGGCTCCCCACTGGGGCCGCCGGCTGGGGTTGAGCCAGATGCTGTGCTTGAAGCGGCCCTTGAAAAGCCGCAGCCAGTCCATGCCGCACTTGGGGCCCTCCTCCTGACCCCAGCCGCCGTAATATCCACCCATCAGCTCATAGGGGGCCATCTGGGCGTCCCCCACAAAAATCACCTTGTAGTCGCTGGGAATGTTGGACAGCACCCAGCTGGTGAGTACGCTGTTCCGGGAGAGCAGCATGGGGTCGTGATAGAGGCGGGCATAGGGACAGTTGTGGAAGTAATATACCTTCAAATCCTTGAAGTGGCCGGACTTGCTCACCGCCTGGAACAGGGCGGAGCAGAGATTGCTGTAATAATCCATGGAACCGCCCGAGTCCATCAGCAGCAGCACTTTCACCGTATTTTCTCTGGGACGCTTATACCGCACCTTCAGCACGCCGCCGTTGTCCGCAGTATCCCTGATGGTATTGTCCACATCAAACTCAGTAGGGGGGAGGTCCACCAGACCGGAGAACTGCCGCAGTTTTCGCAGGGCCACCTGGAATTGTCGGGTATCCAATGTGTTGTCCCGGCGAAAGTCACGAAATTTCCGCTCTCCGGCCACCCGGAAGGCCCGGTGGTGCATACTCTGTCCCCCCACCCGAATGCCCTTGGGGGAGTTTCCGCTGTTGCCAAACATGGACATTCCGTGGGTGCCTACCCAGTAGCTGCCACCGTTGTGTTCCTCGGTTTGTTCCTCCATGCGCTCCTTCAGCATTTGCTCGATCTCCTCTTCGGAGAAGCCCATATTTTTCAGGGCCTGGGCTTCGTCCCAGGTGGCATAGTCTGAGAGCACATCCGGCCGATTGAGCCAGTCCAGCAGTTCCTGTGAGACCTCCTGCTGGAAGGGGACATCCTTGAAATACTCCAGAAAGGCCCGGTCAAAGGAGTCGAAGTCCGCCTCGCTCTTCACCAGCAGGCACCGGCACAGGTGGTAAAAGTCGGTGAAGCTGGTCCCGTGGAGTCCCTTGTGGAGGGCCTCCATCAGCGCCATCCATTCGGTGAGAGACACTTTCAGGCCGTTTCGCCGGAGTAAATAGAGAAAATCCTCAAACATGGTTTTTCCTTTCCTCTCCACAGCTTTTCAGAGTATTGATGTTCCTGCCCCGGCTTATTCCCGGGTTCCGGCAGAAGCTGTGGAAGTTCTTTTTGGATACTTTTTCTTGAAAGAAAAAGTATCTCACTTCCAGCTGCGGCGCAGGTTGTCGATGTCCTCGTTTTTCTTCAGCAGCACCCCAAGATAGGGGACCTCCTTCACAATCCGATCCACCGCCACACCGCCGTGCTGCAGGGCCTGGATCCAGTCGATGATCTCACTGGTGGAGGGCTTCTTCTTGATCTGAGGCAGCTGGCGGATGCGGTAGAAGGCCTCCAAAACCTGGTCCAGGAGTTTCTCGTCCAGGTCGGGGAAATGTACCCGGACGATGTCAGCCATCAGCTCCTTATCGGGGAACTCGATGTAGTGGAACACGCACCGGCGCAGGAAGGCGTCGGGCAGCTCCTTCTCCGCGTTGGAGGTGATGATAACCACAGGGCGGTGCTTGGCCTTCACAGTGCGGCCGGTCTCGGGGATGTGGAACTCCATCCGGTCCAGCTCCCAGAGCAGGTCGTTGGGAAACTCCAGGTCCGCCTTGTCGATCTCGTCGATGAGGAGGATGACCTGCTCCTCGCTGGTAAAGGCCTCACCCAGCTTGCCCAGCTTCACATATTTTTCAATGTCGTCCACACCCTGGCCGCCGAACTGGCTGTCATAGAGACGCTGGACCACATCGTACACATACAGGCCGTCCTGGGCCTTGGTGGTAGACTTGATGTTCCAGATGATGAGCTTTTTGCCCAGCGCCTGGGAGATAGCCTCGGCCAGCATGGTTTTTCCGGTGCCAGGTTCGCCCTTGATGAGCAGGGGCTTCTGCAGCACCATAGCAATATTAGCCGCCCGGAGCAGCTCCTCCGAAGCTACATAGTTTTGGCTTCCTTTAAACTCCTTCATATTATATCCTTCCCGGCCCCGAGGGCCTATGTTGTCTCATGTTCCGAATTGTATCGTTTTATTGTGGAAAATTCAACTGTTTTTCTTGATCTCTCCTGGAATTTACTGCTACAATAGAAGTATGAAAAAAAGTTTTCCACATTTTCATTGGAAAGGGGAATTTCCATGGGTGAATTTACTTTGGCGGTATTTGTCATCGCGGTGATTGGAATTCCCATTGCCATCCTTTTACGAAATGACTATGGAAAAAAACGAGGCTGCGGACACGGCTGTTCCACCTGTGGAAACCGTGAAATATGCCATGGAAAAAAGAATCAAAACCCTGAAAAATAAATCTTTACCGGAGGGATTAACATGAGTTTCTGTCTTCGTCCTTACACCGCACCCGACTTTTCTGACCCTGCCCTGAAACAGGCCCCGGACGCAGCATTAGTTCCCTGTCCCAGAGATGGCGTGGCCCCGGAAAATTATCACGCCATGAGTATTTTTCCTGAGTACATCAAGCAAAATGGGATTTGGCATCTGGCCCGGGAAAGTCGAATGGACTGTGTGGCTGTATGGGATGGAGAGGAGTTTCAAATTCGGGAATTTCGCCATCTGAAGGCAGGAGATCTGGTGGCGGTTGGCCGCACGGAACATGGCGAAGAGGGGATTTATCTCCACAGCAATGGGTTTCAGGACCATGTTCCTGAACGGGACCGCTTTGCCTTCCGGCAGGGCCGCTCCCGGGAGACCGCGTTTTCCAGAGACTATAATGAACTCTATGAGCTTCTCCGCTACGAAAAGGATCATGGAAAAGTGGTCTGGGTTCTGGGCCCCGCCTTTGCTTTTGACCATGACGCCAGAGAGGCATTTTCCAAACTTGTGTCAGGGGGCTATGTACACGCGATCCTTGCCGGCAACGCGTTGGCCACCCACGATCTGGAGGCGGCCTATCTGGGTACAGCATTGGGGCAGGATATTTTGACCCAGGAGAGCCGGCCCAACGGCCACTACAATCACCTGGATACCATCAACCGGGTGCGGCTTCACGGCTCCATCCCGGCATTTCTCAGAGAAGAACATATTGATAATGGAATTCTTCATGCCTGTGAAGAAAAAGGCGTACCCTATGTCCTGGCAGGCTCCATCCGGGATGATGGGCCCCTTCCCCCTGTGCTGGGGGATGTTTACCAGGCCCAGGACGCCATGAGAAACCAGGTCCGTTCTGCCACCACGGTGATCTGTCTGGCCACCATGCTTCATACCATCGCCACTGGAAATATGACCCCTTCCTACCGGGTGATGCCCGACGGCACTGTGCGGCAGGTATATTTTTACTGTGTGGATATTTCCGAATTTGCCGTCAACAAGCTCAGTGACCGGGGAAGCCTGTCTGCCCGGGGCATTGTGACCAATGTGCAGGATTTTGCGGTCAACTTGGCCAAGGGTCTTGGACTGATGTAACACAAAAGAGAAAGCGGTGCAAAGCCATCCGTTTTTTTTCTTATCCCGTAATCGTGGTACCTGAAGCCCGCTGGCCCAGCATGTGCAGGAGCAGCGTGTGCTCCACCCGGCCGTCCAGAATGGAGACCTCCCCTACCCCGCCTTGGATGGCGTGGATACAGCCCCGGACCTTGGGGGCCATGCCCCCGGCAATCAGTCCGGCCTCTATCAGTTCCTCTGCCCGCTTGATGTCCATATGGTCCACAGCGGTCTTGCTGTTGTGGCTGTCAATGAGGATACCTCCCACATCGGTGAGGAAGACCAGATGCTCCGCTCCAAGGGCCTCGGCCACCGCCCGGGCGGCGTCGTCGGCGTTGCAGTTGAGGCTTCCCCCGTCCTCCCCCAGGGCGATGGGGGAAACGACCGGGACAAAGTCCGCGTCCAGGAGAGTGTGGAGCACCTTGGTATCTACCCTGGTAATGGCCCCCACCCGGCCCAGGTCCGGGTCCTTGACAGCGGCGGTGATGAGCCGGCCGTCCTTTCCGGAGATCCCCACGCCGGACACTTCAAGCCGGGCCAGGTCGGCCACGATGGCCTTGTTTACCTGAGCGGACAGGGCCATCTCCGCCGTCTCCAGGGTGGATTCGTCGGTGTAGCGGTAGCCGTTTACAAAGTGGGTGGGGACCTGAAGCTTGTTCAGCAGGGCGGTAATGTGCTTTCCGCCCCCGTGGACCAGCACCACCCGCATGCCCACCATCCGCAGAGCGGCCACATCCTGCAAAGTGGTGTCCTGCTGGGACTCCGCCCCGATGGCGGAGCCGCCGTACTTGACCACCACGGTCTTGCCCTCGTGGCGCTTGAGAATGGGCAGGATGGAGAGCAAATTGCGCACCTTTTCCATGCCGTCCAGACCGTGGGCCACATCATATTCCTGCAGGAAGGTGTGGACATAATCCACATCCGAGGGGGTATCGATATACTGAGTGCCCCGCTTCTGCCGGGTCTCGGCGCCCTTGCCGGTAATGAGCAGGACGGAGGGCTCGTGGCAGCCCAGAATGGCCTGGCGAATGGCCTCCCCCCGGTTGGGCTCGATGGAGTATTCACAGTTCTGGGCGGCTACATGGCGGGAAATCTCCCGGCAGATGTCCAGAGTATCCTCTTCCCCGCTGTCCTCCTCGGTGAGGATGACCAGGTCGGAGTACTTTCCCGAAATTTCTCCCAAATCCCGCCGCCGGTCCAGGGCCTTTTTCCCCGGACAGCCGAAGACGGTGACCACCCGCCGCCCAGGGTACTCCGCCTGAACGGAGCGGAAGAGGGTCTCAAAGCTCATGCGGTTGTGGGCGTAGTCCACAATGGCGATGACGGTGTCGTCAGCGTTGGAGTAGACCTCCATCCGCCCGGGCACCCGGGCCTTCATAAGGCCCACATAGATACACCGCTCGGGGATGTTGAGCCCCTCACACACGGCAATGGCGGCCAGAGCGTTTTCCACATTGAAAAGCCCCGGCATGGTCAGCCGGAACTCCCGGAAAAACCGACGGGTCCGCACCCGGAAGAGAATGTCGTTGCCCCGCTTGCGCACCTGGGAGGCAAAGACATCCGCCTGTTCATTTTTTTGGGAGAAGGTAAATACCGGCTTCCCAGCGGCCTGGGCGGCGGCAAGGATCCGGTCGGCGTGCTCGCAGTCCAGATTGACACAGTTGATTGCCCCCTGGGCGAAGATCTTCAGCTTGGAGGAGAAGTAGTCCTCAAAATCCGGGTGCTCAATGGGGGAAATGTGGTCATAGCCGATGTTCAAAAAGCAGGTGGCGGCAAAGTCGGTGCACAGGGAACGGTGATACTTCAGCGCCTGGCTGGATACCTCCATGGTGAGGTATTCCATGCCGCTCTCCACCCCGTGGGCAAAGTGGCGCTGAAGCTCCAGGGGCTCCGGCGTAGTCAGGTGGGACTCAAAGCGCTCCACCCCGTCGTAGGTATCGATGGAGGAGACGATTCCGCTCTCCTTGCCCCCTGTTTCCGCCATAAACTCGTCCAGGATATATTTCAGGTAGTAGGCGGTGGAGGATTTTCCTTTGGTCCCGGTAAGGCCGATGACCTTCAGCTTTCCGGAGGGATGGTCATAGAAGAGGTCGGCCAGGGGGGCGATGGTCCGGCGCATGTCGGATACCAGCACGCCGGGCAGACCGGCCTGAGGATAGGAGACCTCGCTTACATAGGCGATGGCCCCCTTGTCCCGGGCCATATCCAGAAATTCCGGCTTGAAGTGCGCACCCTTGCAGATGAACAAAGTGCCGGGCACCACTTCCCGGGAGTCGTAAGAGACCAGAGCCACGGGGGCGGAGAGGTCCATTTCCGGGGAAATGGGGGCGGCCAGCAGGCCCTGTTTCTCCAACAGAGAGAGATATTCCTTCAGTGTGTGTACCATAACGCACCTCTACTTGATGAAAATATGGCGAAGGGGTTTGCCGCAGGCCTGGACCGCCCGTTCAGCCAGGACGGCCATGGCGTCGGTATAGAACGGAGGCAGGTGGTGCTTGTCGGCGAAGACGGACAGCTCCGTACAGGCCAGCACGCCGCAGTCACAGCCCTGGGAGAGCAGCTCCTGGTGGATGGCGGCAAATTTCTGGGGATCCCCGTCCCTCCCCGCTTTCACATCGTCATAGATGAGGGACATGACCAGCTCCTGAGCCTGGGGAGAAGGGATAACTACTTGTATTCCCATAGCAGAAAATTCCTTCTGGTAGAGGCCGGTTTGGATGGTGCCGTCGGTGGCCAGGATACCCGGGTGCTTCAGCCCCTGGGCAGCCAGCACCTTCGCGGTCTCCCGAATCATGTGGATGATGGGGATGGAGATCTGTTCCTGTACCTTGTCCAGGAAAAAATGAGAGGTATTGCAGGGGACCGCAATGACGGTGCACCCCGCCCCCTCCAGCAGCCGGGCATCGGCGAGCAGCCGCTGAAAGACGGCCTCACGGGCCTTTTCACTGCCCAGAATGGCGGCAGTGCGGTCGGGCATGCCGCTGTCTGAGAGGATCAGGGCGTTCACATGCTCCTGATCGGTGCAGGCATCGGTGCGGTCGATCACGAACTGGTAGAAAGTATTGGTGGCCTGAGGCCCCATGCCCCCCAGGACGCCGAGACGATACTGCGTCATATCTTAATCCTCACTGGGTACTTTGTTGTACTGGTCAAAGCGTTTGATGTTGCCCAGGTGGTTTTTCCACACCCGCAGGCGACGCTTGAGAGAGCTGTCTTTGGAGTAGACCAGGGAGTGATGGTCGGCACCGGCCTTGATAAGGGCGCGCATCTCCTGGTGATACTTTTTGGGGGTAAATTTAAAAGCGACTTTCCGGGGCACCATCCGCCACAGGGAGTGGTTTTTGGTCATGAGGAAGGGAAGCTCTTTCCCCTCCACATAGTCCTCCACCACCAGCTTTGCGATGTTGTACCCCGCACCGGTGACATAGTAGTTGCTGCGCCCCTGGCGGCAGTTGATTTCAAAGGCCTTGTACTTGCCGTCCCGGCTGTCGTACTTGATATCGAAGTTGGAGAAGCCCACGAAGTGGAGGCTCTCCAGCAGAGCCTTGATCTTCAATTCCAGGGCCTCGTCGTGCTCGGTAATAATGACCGCGTGGTTGCCGATGCCGTGGGGGGAGTGCTCCTCCAGCAGCACATGGCCCAGGCACATGAGCTTGACCTGTCCGTTGTGGTCGGAGTAGTTGGTCAAAACCCTCATGTAGCTGTCATCCCCGGGAATAAACTCCTGGAGTACCATGTGATCGGGGTAGCCCGCAGCGTACACATGGTCCAGACTCTCCAGCAGCTCCTCCCAGCTCTGACAGATGTAGACCTTGGCCAGGGAGTGGTCCCCGCAGGCCCAGTAGGCCACGGAGTCGGCGGGCTTAGCAATGTAGGGCGGGCCCCAGGGCAGGGAAAAATCGTGGCCCATGGACTTGTCATAAATAAAAGTGGCCGGATGGTCCACCCTGTGCTGGTCGCACAGCTGATAGAATTTTTCCTTGTTGATGAGGGTGTCCAGCAGCTGACCGTCAATATAGGGGGCGATTACATTGGAGGGCAGGGAGTCCTTACAGTGGGCGGCCAGCTGGACATAGCTGTCCCCGCAGCCCAGAAGAAGCACCTTTTTGTCAGGAAATTCCCGGGCCACCGTCTCCACATTCCGGCGGAAGGCGGCCATATCCTCATTTTCGGCACAGACCCGGTAGTCAATGATGGCGCTGCCGTGACAGGGAAAAGAGGGATATTTTCCATAGGCGATGGAGCGCACTCCGTAGGCCTCGTGAAAGGCCCGGGCTACACTGTATACATTGATGTCCCCGCCGAACAGCAGGGGCTGAAAGGAGAGAGGTTGATTCATGTCAATAGCAGCTTCCTTCGTGTAAGTTTCATGTACAGTTGCGCAATGACTGCCGGGGCGGGAGACGATCCCCGCGCCACGGTCAGATTATCGGTATTCGATTTGACAGCCTTTGGCAAACAGCGGGTCCAGTTCAAAAATCGCCAGATCACCGCTGGAGCATTTCAAATTGGTCACATCCAGCAAAGTTTCTCCCGCGCCAATGGGCCCCAGAAGCCGGGCCCGCTGGTCGCCGATGCGCACCGTGCGGTTTTTGGATCGGCGCCAGGCGTGGAAAAAGGCCCAGAAGCCGCTCTCCCGGGGGCGGGTCACGCCGTATCCATTCTGATATCCCACCGGAAGTACCCCTACCCGGGTGGGCTTTTTGAGAACGATGGGCCGGTCAGTGCCGATAATGTGCCCTTTGGGCAGCCAGCGCACCTCGGTGAGAGGGGCCTCTCCGTAGCCCACGGTTTTCAGGCGGTCGTCCTTGGTGCGGCGGCACCGGCCCAGAATGGCCGAGCCCGCCCGAACCGCGTCCAGCCGGGCGCTGTCGTTGTGGAGCAGGGAAAAAGAGCCGGCGGCGTGGACGATGCCGGTTTCAAATCCAGCATTGTGTACGATGTCCAGGACCTTGGAGAACTGCTCAAGCTGATGGGCGGCCTCAGCGTCTTTGAGCTTGGCGGCATGAAGCTGGGTGTAGATACCCGACAGGGCCACATTGGGCAGAGAGCGGTAGGCCAGCAGGATCTTTTCCGGTTCGCTGACCAAAAATCCGCCGAAACCCATGCCGGTGTCCACCTGGATGTGGGCGTCCACCACAGTAGAGCGGTTTTCCGCCAGCGCGTTCAGCGCCATCCCCGTGTCCACGGAGGAGATGGTACACACCACATTCAAATCCACCAGCCGCTCCAGCTCTTCCCGGTCCGTGGTGGAGCGGAGCATCAGAATCTCCTCGTCCACAAAACCCGCCTGGCGGAGGCTTTCCGCCTCCTTGACCTCAGACACGGCAAAACGGCCGATTCCCTCCGCGCGCAGCAGCTGGGCCAGGGGGACAATACCCGCGCCCCCTCCATCACCGGTGAGTACGCCGTAGATGGCCGCTCCGGCGGCCCGGTCTTTGATGACGGAGAGGTTGTGCTTGACCGCCCCTTTGTCAATCACCAGTTTGCGCATAAAATGGCCCCCTTTGTCTGTCTTGGGATGGTTCTGTCGCTGGCTGAGTGGGTTTGTTTTCTGCCTGCTCGGCATACCATATCACTTTATTTTACCACCTTTTCGGGAAAATAGCAATGGATAAGGTGTGACAGAAGGCCTGCCCGCCCGGTTTCGGTTGCATTTCCCGGTCGCTTGGTGTAAAATATACCCACACTGCAGGGAAATATTAGCCATATCAGAATAATTATACTGGAAAGGGGCGCATGATTGATGGACGATAAAGTAAAAGATCTGCTGGATCGAATTCGGGGAACTGCCAGCGTAGCGGCTGACGCTGCCGCCGACACTGCCAGAGTGGCGGGGAAAAAGGCCGGCCAGATGGTGGATGTGGCCAAACTGAATGTGCAGCTTTTCGATTTAAACGGGGATTATAATGACATCATGCGCCAACTGGGCCAGGTGATGTATGATACCCACAAGGGGCAGGCCCCCGAAGGGGATCCGGTCACCCAGCTTTTGGCCAAGGCGGATGAGCTGACGGAAAAAATCACCGAAGTAAAGGCACGGATTTCCGATCTTCGGCAGGCCCAGGCCTGCCCCGCCTGCGGCGCACCCTGCGGGAAAAACGACAAGTTCTGCCGTACTTGCGGTCAGCAGCTGTAAGGAGGATATTATATGGATTACACCATGGAGCAGTATCAGGCCAGTGCCCAGGCCATCCGGAGCCGTCTTGGAGACTTTGTCCCCAAAGTGGCTATGGTACTGGGCTCCGGCCTTGGTTATCTTGGGGATGAAGTGGAAAACCCCATCGCCATCGACTATCGGGACATCCCTAATTTCAAGACCTCTACTGCCCCCGGCCACAAGGGAAGGCTGGTGTTCGGAACCCTGGAGGGACAGAAGGTAGCCGTTATGCAGGGGCGGATGCACCACTATGAGGGCTATTCCTATGAGGAGGTGTCCTATGGGGTGCGGGTGCTGCGTCTGCTGGGGTGCGATACCCTTATCGTCACCAACGCCGCCGGCTGTGTGAATACCCAGTGGCAGGCGGGAGATCTGATGCTGATTACCGACCAGATCAAGCTGTTTTCCGAATCCCCCCTGCGGGGAGAGAACCTGCCCGCCTTTGGAGACCGGTTCCCTGACGCCTCCCACCTGTATACAGTGCGCCTTCAGGAACTGGCCCGGGAAACTGCCCGGGAGCGGGGAATCCCCCTGCGTGAGGGCGTGTATTTCTACTGCTACGGCCCTCAGTACGAGACTCCCGCCGAAGTCCGGGCAGCCCGGATTTTGGGCGGGGACGCGGTGGGGATGTCCACTGCCCCGGAGGTCATTGTGGCCGGCCACTGCGGCATGGAGGTTTTGGGCCTTACCCTGCTGAGCAATATGGCAGCGGGTATTCTGGACCAGCCCCTCAGCGAAAAGGAAGTGCTGGACGCGGCTGAGGCCGCCAGGGAGAAGTTCTCCGGGCTGGTGCGGGCCTGTTTGAAGAAACTGTAAGGAGTTTTCCTATGTCTGTTCTGTTCCAAAATGTGACGGTCCTCACCATGGATCCCGCCCAGCCTGTGCTGAAAGATGCCTTTGTGGCGGTGGATGGGACCATGATCGTCTCCCTGGGGACACAGCGTCCCCAGGGGAAGTTTGACCGGGTTGTGGACGGCACCGGTCAGGTGCTGATGCCCGGTCTTATCAACTGCCATACCCATGTGCCCATGACCCTCATGCGTGGGTACGGAGGGGGACACGATCTGCAGCATTGGCTGCAGAACTATATTTTCCCCGCTGAGGCCAAGCTGGATGAGCGTGCGGTAGCCGCGGGAGCGGCTCTGGGTCTGGCGGAGATGATCGCCTGCGGTACCACATGTATTGTGGATATGTATATGAAAACGGATACCATTGCCCAGCAGGTGATGAAGGCGGGCATCAGCGCCAACCTCTCCTGCGGCGGGCTGTACTTCGGCGCTCCGGAGGACTTCTCCCCCGATACCTGCAGCGACTGCCGCACCCAGGTGGAGCTGGCGGAGAAGTGGCACGGAGCGGGAGAGGGGCAGATTCTGGTAGACGCCTCCATCCACGCCGAATATACTTCCAGCGCTCCCCTGTGGCAGTGGACGGCGGATTTTGCCGCCCAAAAGAAACTGGGGATGCATGTCCATATCTCCGAGACCAGGCTGGAGCATGAGCAGTGTCTGGAGAAGTACGGCAAGACGCCCCTGGCTGTGCTGGATCAGTACGGCGTGTGGGAGCGGGGCGGCACCGCCGCCCACTGTGTATGGGTGAGCGATGAGGATATGGACCTTATGGCCCGAAAGCATGTGACCGCCGTCCACAACCCTGTGTCCAACCTGAAGCTTGGTTCCGGTGTGGCCCGGGTGCCCCAGCTTCTGAAGGCGGGGGTCAATGTGGCACTGGGCACCGACGGAGTGTCCTCCAATAACAACGCGGATCTGTTTGAGGAGATCAAGCTGGCGGCCATCCTCCACAAGGGGGTCAATCTGGACCCCATGACGGTAACAGCCCATCAGGCTCTGGAGATGGCCACGGTAAATGCCGCCCGGGCCCTGGGCCGGAATACCGGCGTGATCGCGCCGGGAAAGATTGCCGACCTGATTCTGGTGGACTTTACCCGCCCCGGACTGACGCCCTGCCATGATGTGGAGGAAAACCTGGCCTTTGCCGCCCGGGGAGCCGATGTGTCTATGAATATGGCACGGGGCAAGATCATATATGAAAAGGGAGAGTTTTTGACTCTGGATCTGGAACAGATCCGGTCCGAAGTGGAAAACTATGCCCTGCCCCGTATTTTTGGTTGATATAGGAGGCTTCCCATGGCCCAGCGAAATTCTCCTCCCCGCCGACTGAGCGGACAAAAGCAGAATACCTTTTTTGGCGGCGCCGCGATTTTGGCGGTGGGGATTCTGGTGGTAAAGCTCATCGGTATGTTCTACAAAATCCCGCTGACCAATATCATCGGGGAACAGGGAACTGCCGATTTCAACAACGCCTACTATATTTATTCCGTCCTGCTGACCATTTCCACCGCGGGACTGCCTGTGGCGGTCTCCAAATTGGTGAGTGAGGCCAATGCCCTGAACCGCCGCAACCAGGTTCGGAAGATCTTCCGCCTGTCTCTGACCCTCTTTTTAGCCCTGGGGGCGATCTCCTTTCTGATCATGTTTTTCCGGGCAGATCTGCTGGCGGATATGATGCACGATGGAAAGGCGGCGGCGGGAATCCGGGCTCTGGCTCCGGCGGTGATTTGTGTCGGCTGTCTGTCCGCCTTTCGGGGCTATGCCCAGGGCCACGGGGATATGGCGCCTACGGCCATCTCTCAGATCATCGAGGCATTGTGCAAGCTGGTGGTGGGCCTCTCCCTGGCGTTCTGGCTTATTAAGGCCGGACAGGGCGCGGATGTAGCTGCCGCGGGAGCCATTACCGGCGTTACGGTGGGTACCGTGGTGGCAGTGGCCTATATGGCCTTTCACCATGTGCGGAAGACCATGGAGCAACCGCGGCTGTCCCAGGATACTCCCGACAGCGCCGGGGATATTTTGAAGGAAGTACTCCGCATTGCCATTCCCATTACCCTCAGCTCCTCCATGGTGGGTATCGTTACCGTCATTGATTCTGCTCTGGTTCAGGGACAGGTGCAGAAGGTTTTGCTGGAGGATCCCAGCAGCTGGTCCCTGTACGCCGGGGTGACGGATTTTACACCCCTGAAGGACGCCCTGGACGCCTGGACAAAGGCTTTGGATACAGGAATGACAGCGGATATGGCAACGCTGACGGAACAGGTGAAGGCCGCTGCCGCGGCACAGGCGCCAACAGCCCTGCAGAGTGCTGCGCTGGCCCTGGATGAGGCCCTTCAGGATCTCAGCCGCACCCTCTATGGAAATTATTCCGGAGCCATCAATATTTACAATCTCCCCACCGCCCTGATGGCGGCCATCACGGCCTCGGTCATCCCGGCTGTCTCCGGGGGACTGGCCCGCAGGGACCGGAAAGGGGCGGCCCGGATCTCCGGCTCGGCTTTGCGTATCACGGCGCTGCTGTCCTTCCCTATGGGGGTGGGGCTGTTTGTGCTGGGTGTTCCCATCATCCGCCTGCTCTTTGCCAGCCTCAATGCGGAACTGGCCGGTTCCCTGCTGTCAACTCTGGGACTGACGGCCATTTTCTCCTGCGTGACATTGGTATGTAATTCTGTGCTCCAGGCCTATGGCTTTGTGATTCTCCCAGTCATCGTAATGGTACTGGGCGGTATCGTGAAGATTGTCACCAACTACAATCTCGTGGGTATGGCTCAGATCGGGATCTACGGCGCCCCCACCGGCAGCGTGCTGTGCTTTGCCCTGTGCCTGGTGCTGGATCTGCTGATCATTGCCCGGGTGATCCCCCATCGCCCCAGATTTGTTCCCATCTTCCTCAAACCCTTTTTTGCCTCTGTGGTCATGGGCGGGGCGGCCTGGGCGGTATATGGTCTGATGTATCGGGTGCTGTCCCATGTGCCCCAGGGAGAGACGGAGCGGGTCATCTCCTGGGGCGGAAATGCTCTGGCTACCTTGGGAGCGATCGCGGTAGCCATGGTAGTATATGTGGTGCTGGTGGTGGCGCTGAAAGCTGTCTCCCGTGAGGATCTGGCTTTGATGCCCAAGGGGGAGAAAATCGCCAGGCTGCTGAGACTCTAAAAAATTCCCATAAACAGGAAAAACAGGGGGAAATCCCGGGTTATTTTGTTCTGGCTGTGCAAAAAAACAAAAATAGCTTGATAAGGAAGAGAAACTGTGGTAAATTCTCAATGTAATGTCCGCTATCATATGGACGATTTGTTGGAAATCATGAAGACCCTCCGTGCGCCGGGGGGGTGTCCCTGGGACCGGGAACAGACCCACCAGTCCATTCGCCGGAATATGCTGGAAGAGGCCTATGAGGTTGTGGACGCCATCGACCATGAGGATGTGGAAAACCTGAAGGAAGAACTGGGAGATGTGCTTCTGCAGGTGGTGTTCCATGCCCGAATGGCTGAGGAAGCGGGGCAGTTTACCTTTGAGGATGTAGTGGACGGCGTCTGCCGGAAGCTGGTTTACCGCCACCCCCATGTGTTTGGGACCGTGGAGGCTGAGGACGCCCAGGGGGCGCTGTCTGCCTGGGATGCCCAGAAACGCAGGGAGAAGGGCCAGCGCACCACGGCCGACGCCATGGATTCTGTGGCACAGGCCATGCCCGCTTTGATCCGGGCGGAGAAGATTCAGGAAAAAGCCCAGAAGGCGGGCTTTGAGTGGGAGGATATCTCCCCTGCTCTGGATAAACTGGTGGAGGAAGTGGGGGAGCTGCGGCAGTCCATCCGGGAGCACTCCAATGTGGAGGAGGAACTGGGCGACCTGCTTTTTGCCGCGGTAAAGGTGGGACGGTTTGCCGGCGTGGAGAGTGAAAAAGCGCTGCAAGGAGCCAGCGAAAAATTTATCCGGCGCTTTCGCCGTATGGAGGAGCTGACAGACCGGCCGTTGGAGCAGCTGGAAACGCCTGAGCTGGAACGGCTGTGGCGGAAGGTCAAAAGCGAGGAGCGCTGAGGCATACAAAAGACGACTTAAAAGACCCCCACCTGCGGGGCTTTAAGTATAGATCAGGGGCAGTCCGGAAAGACTGCCAAGATGTACAGGAGGAAAAGTAACATGAATAAGACCGAACTGATCGCTGCCGTGGCCGAGAAGGCCGAGCTGTCCAAGAAGGACGCTGAGGCCGCCATTACCGCTACTTTCGAGGCCATTACCCAGGCTCTTCAGAAGGAAGAGAAGGTGCAGCTGGTGGGCTTTGGTTCCTTTGAAGTGAAGAAGCGTGCTGAGCGTATGGGCCGCAATCCCCAGACCAAGGAGGCCATTCCCATTCCCGCCTCCAAGGCTCCGGTGTTCAAGGCCGGCAAGGCTCTGAAGGACGCTGTGTCCAAGTAATCTCCACATAAGCCGGGGGACGCTGTGTCACAGCGTCCCCCGTTCGTGTTTTTAGATAGGAGCGATTTTTGTGCGATTGGATAAATGGCTGAAAGTTTCCCGGCTGATCAAGCGGCGCACCGTGGCCAACGAGGCCTGTGACAACGCGCGGGTCACCGCCAACGGACGGCCGGTCAAAGCCAGCTATGATGTGAAGGTTGGGGACCAGCTGGAGCTGAAGTTCGGCACCAATACCGTCAAGGTGGAGGTGCTGGTGGTGGCCGACAATGTGGGCAAGGCCGACGCTGCGGCCATGTACCGGGAGGTACTCTGAAATGGCCCTGCAGGCAAGAACATGGAAAAAGGCTCTGGCTCTGTCTCTGGCTTTTGCCCTGTCCCTTCCCCTTTTCGGGGGCTGCCAGCGGCAGCCGGAGAAGCATGACAAGCAGGTCTTTGCTATGGATACGGTCATGACCTTTACCATATACGGGGACGGGCTGACCCAGTCGGCGGAAGAGGTTCTGGAAGGTCTGGAACATGTGGTGCAAAGTAACGAGAGCTTTTACTCCGCTACAAAGACGGATGGCGACCTGTACCGGCTGAATGCCGCGGACGGTGAGAAGACCCAGGTTTCCAATTCCACCGCCTCCCTGCTGGAGGATGCCATAGAGCTGTGCGCATTGACCGACGGAGCGCTGGACATTACCGCCTACCCGGCGGTGGAGGCCTGGGGCTTTATCTCCGGGGACTACCGGGTGCCCTCTGACCAGGAACTGAAAGAGCTGGCGGAACTGATTGACTATACCCGGATCCAGCTGGGGGAGGACACGGAGGGCGGAAGGTTGGTGACGCTGCCCGCCGGGATGAAGGTGGAGCTGGGAGCGGTGGCGAAAGGATCCACCGCGGATGATCTGGCCCTGTGGGTGGCTGCCAGTGATGTCCACTCCGCCCTGCTGGATCTGGGCCAGAGCACCATCCGGGCCATTGGCAGTAAGCCGGACGGCTCCCCCTGGCGGATTGCCGTCCAGGACCCGGCGGGAGAGGGCTATTTGGGGGTACTGGAGCTGTCCGATTTGGCTGTGGGCACTTCCGGGGGCTATCAGCGGTATTTTGAACAGGACGGGGAGACCTATTGGCATATCATTGACCCGGATACCGCCGCCCCCGCCCGGAGCGGCCTTGCCTCAGTGACGGTGGTAGGGACCTCGGGCCTGGTGTGCGACGGGCTGTCCACCGCCCTGTTTGTCATGGGCCTGGAGGAGGGCGCTCAGTTCTGGCGGGAGCACCCGGAGCTGGAGGTGGAACTCCTTCTGGTCACCGACGATGGAAAGCTCTATGTGACCCCAGGCATGGAGGAAATGTTCTCCCTGGCCCAGGGCTATGAGGACCGGGAGGTACAGGTGCTGTCATGAACAGAAGTGGAAAAATCCTTTTGTTTCTGCTGCTGGCGGCGGTAGTGCTCTCAGCAGGATTTATTTTCTTGAAAAAGGAAAAACCGTCCGCCCCGGTGGCCCGGATTACCCGGGACGGGGAGCTTTTGAGAGAGATTCCCCTGGATGAAGTGGAGGAGAGCTACTCCTTTGTAGTGGAGGACGAGCTGGGCTCCAACACGATTCTGGTGGAGCCCGGGCGGATCCGGGTGAGCGAGGCCGACTGCCCCGACCAGGTGTGCGTCAACCAGGGCTTCATCTCCGACGGCACCGTCCCTGTGGTGTGCCTGCCCCATAAGCTGATGATCGAGATTGTGGGAGGAGGGAGCGAGTTTGACGCCGCAGCCGGTTAAAGGAGCCGGGCATATCACCCGGCTGGCTTTGCTCACCGCCATTGCCCTGACCATTTTCATGGTGGAGGCCCAACTGCCTGTGGTGACGGTGGTGCCGGGGATCAAGCTCGGTCTTGCCAACATTGTCACAGTATATGCCGTATTCACCCTGGGCCCCGGGGACGCCCTGATGATTCTCAGTGCCCGGATCTTTTTGGGAGCGGTATTTTCCGGGCAGATGATGACTCTCATCTACTCCGCCGCCGGAGGAGTTCTCAGCTGGTGCGTGCTGCTTTTTCTGCGGAAGATTTTGGACCGCAGGCAGATCTGGCTGTGCAGCCCGGTGGCCGGGGTGTTTCACAATCTGGGTCAGCTGCTGGCCGCCGCCGGAGTGATGAAGACCTGGGCGGTGCTGGCCTATCTCCCCTACCTGGTTCTGGCGGGAATCATCGCGGGACTGTTTACCGGGGTGGCCGCCCAGGTGCTGATGAACCGGCTGGAGCGGCTGAAGCAATAGTTTGGAGGGAAGCAAAGTGAAGATCTGCGCGTTGATGGAAAATACCCCTTATGAGCCGCGGTTTGCCGCTGAACACGGTCTCAGCCTGTATGTTGAGACGGACCGGCATAAAATTCTTTTTGATACCGGAGCTTCCGGGGCCTTCGCGGACAACGCGCGGCTGCTGGGAGTGGATCTGTCTCAGGTGGAGATGGCCATCCTCTCCCACGACCACTACGACCACGGAGGCGGCATCGCCCGCTTTTTGGAGTTGAACGATCACGCCCCCCTTTACCTCAGTGGAAAGGCCTTTGGAAAACGATATGATTCTGAGGGAAAGTACATCGGGATTGACTCGGCCCTCCGGAAAAGCGGGCGGCTGCGGTTTGTGGGGGATTTTCTGGCTCTGGATGACCAGCTGTCCCTGTACTCCTGCAACGACCGGGAGGAGCACTATCCCCTGGACAGCGCGGGGCTGCTGGAGGAGCGGGACGGGGTGCGCAGGCCGGACGGTTTTCTCCACGAGCAGTATTTGATGATCCGGGAGAACGGGAAAAAGGTCCTGATCAGCGGCTGTTCCCATAAAGGGATTCTGAATATCATGGACTGGCTGGAGCCCGATGTGCTCATTGGCGGCTTCCACTTCATGAAGCAGGAGATCACACCCCAGGGGAATCCGGTGCTGGATCAGGCGTCGGAGGTGCTGAATGGGCACAGGACGACCTACTATACCTGTCACTGTACGGGACTGGAGCCTTTCCGGTACCTGAAGGAGCGGATGGGAGACAGCTTACAGTACCTGGCCTCCGGGCAGGTTATTACAGTATAAAAGAGAACGGCCGCCGGTCAATCCGGCAGCCGTTCTTTTTCTGTCACGGAACCAATGTGTCGCTTCCTCCAAGGGATTGTTTCAGAGTATCCCATAGGACGGTGCTCCACAAAGTGGAGTCAGAGCTGACGGTAATTTCTTGCAGCGGCTGGGTATAAGCGGTGCCCAAAGAATCCCGGAAGACTGCGCTGATGGTCAGCGAACGGCCCGATTCAAATTCCAGATAAGTCTTTCCGGTATAAACCGTACCCTCTGATAATTCCAGAGGAAGGGTGTGGACCTGGCCGTCGCCGTCCAGCAGCTGGAGGGTGACCTCCATTCCCTCCACCTGCCGGGCCACGGTGAGGTAGAAGGTGTAGTCAATGTGGGTCTTGTCCCCCCACACCTGAGCATCCAGGTCAAAGTCCGCTACCATAGGCACCTCTGGATCCAGAGCATTTTGCTGTGCTGCCAACTGCTGTTCTACTTCGACGAGCCGCCAGCCCAGATAAGCCGTTCCGCCCAGGGAGAGCAAAGTCAGCAGGGCCAGCACCACTACCCCCACCCGCCACAGGCGGGGCAGGGCCAGGACAATTTTAGGCTCCGGCCCGGCGGGGCCGGTCTCCACCTGGAGCAGGTCGTTGAGGGACACCCCGAAGAGCTTGCCCATGGCGATGAGTTTGTCGATCTCCGGGACCGCCCCGTCCATCTCCCACCGGGAAATGGCCTGGCGGGAGACCCCCAGCTTTTCCCCCAGGGCCTCCTGGGAGAGGTTATGCTGTTTTCGTAATTCCTGAATCCGCTGGCCCAGGGTCATGTCGGACACCTCCTGTATTTGATGTATGACGAAAAAAGTACATGGATAAATCAACTGCCGCTGCGTCAAGAGGAGGGGTACAGCTGACAGTTTGGAATCAGACTGGCAATGGAGAGGGGGGTAAACGAGGGGGGGTTATCATCTGGGTAAATGGTATCCACTCATTCCTGTGCCAGCAGAGCGGGATTTTCCACCGCTTCGTAATCCGTCAAACCGCTAAAGCGGGGGAGCTGCGTCTCCCACATAGGGCGGTTTTTTCCCTTGGGGTGGATAATCAAAAGCTCTTGTTCAGCCTCCAGCAGGTCATGGGCGTAGGAGATATTAATATAGATATCATGATAGGGCTCGAATGGGATATCTTCAAAGCAAAGCGTAGCGGTATCCCCCAGAAACAGAAGGCTTTCCTCCACAACCGGGACAGGTCGATTACGGTCTAAATCATAGGCACTAAGGGTAGCCACCACATCCCAGTCCTGCAATTGGTCGGAGTGCAGTTCCATAGCCAGTTGGAAGGTTCCGGTGTCGTAGTCAGCGGAGTAGGCATACTCGATCTGAGAAACTGGGGATAGAGGAAGAATCGGAGGATTCAGAAGATGATTTAACCGCTGGTGATAATAAAAAGCCAGGGAGGAGGAGATCACAGTTATCAGAGCCAGGACTGTGCAGCAAAGGATCACTGGCCAGGAGCACCGCTTGTGGCTAGGCGGCGACTGATATTCAGACTCAAAAGTAGGAGCGAGAGCTTCTTCTCCCAATAATTGGCCCACAGTGAGGTGAAAAAGGCGGGACATAGCGATAAGCTTGTCCACTTCGGGGACCGCTCCGTCCATTTCCCACCGGGAAATGGCCTGGCGGGAGACCCCCAGCTTCTCTCCCAGGGCCTCCTGGGAGAGGTTATTCTGCTTTCGTAATTCCTGAATCCGCTGGCCGAGAGTCATGGCCGTCACCTCCTCTGTATGTGCTTCCAGTATAAGGGAAAGGAACGGAAGGTGGCTACCATCCGTCCCTTACAGCTTGTCAATCTGTGGTTGCGGTCCTTGTGCCCCAAGGGATTGGGGGGTTATTTCAATTCCAGCAGCACGCCGGACTGAGGGGGAACCGTGATGGAAAAGCCGCTATCCTCCATCTCAATGCTGGCCCGGCCCAGTACAGCTTCGGGTGTGCCCTCCCCTTCCAGGAACATGGCCTGGGGGTTTTCACTGGCGTTGAAGGCGCACAGCAGCCGTTCCTTCCCCTCCCGGCGTACAAAGGCCAGCAGAGGGCCTTTGCCGTACACATAGCGGATGGAGCCCCGGCGGAGGGCGGAATACTTTTTCCGAATCTGCCCCAGCGCCCGGTACCAGTCCAGCAGTTCCCGGTCCTCGTGTCCCCAGGGGTAAGTCTGGCGGTTAAAGGGGTCCTCAAAGCCCTCCATGCCTGCCTCGTCCCCGTAGTAGATGGTGGGAGAGCCGGGGAAACAGAACAGCAGCAGACTGGCTGCCCGGAGCAGATCCTTGCCCCGGCGGCGCTGTTTGGGAGACAGGCGGAAGTTGGCCCGCCAGTCCTTGGACTGGTCCCGGTACTCCCCTCCCGCTCCCATCAGGGTGAGAAAACGGGGGGTATCGTGGGTGTCCAGGGAGTTCATGGCGGAGTAGAAGGCGAAGGGGGGATAGTTCTCCCGGATGGTCTCCATGGCCTCCACAAAGTGCTCTCCTCCGCCGCCCGTAAAGAAGGCCAGAATGGCGCTGCGCAGGGGATAGTTCATAAGCCCGTCGCAGTGGCCGCCCAGAATATGTTTGCGGCGCACGCCGTAGGCGATTTTGGTGGAGCCGTCCTCCCATACCTCGCCGATGACCACCGCGTCGGGCTTGGTCTCCCGGGCGGCCTGGTGGATGCCGTGGACAAAGTCATCGGGCAGCTCGTCTGCCACATCCAGCCGCCAGCCGTCGGCTCCCGCCCGGAGCCACCGGCGTACCACGCTGTCATCGCCGCCGAAAATGAAGTTCCGGTAATCGGGGTTGCTCTCATTCACAGCGGGCAGGGAGTAGATGCCCCACCAGCTCTCGTACTTTTTGGGCCACTGGATGAAGTTGAACCAGGGGCGGTAGGGAGAGTCCCAGCTCTGACTGGCCCCCACATCGGGATAGAACCCGTCGCCGTTGAAGTAGCGGCTTACAAAGCCTGTGTGGTTGAAGACGCCGTCCAGAATGACCCGCATCCCACGCTTGTGGGCCTCGTCGCACAATTTGGAAAAATCCTCGTTGGTACCCAGCATGGGGTCGACCTTGCTGTAATCGGCGGTGCCGTAGCGGTGGTTTTCCGCCGCCTCAAAGATGGGGTTAAAGTACAGTGTCTCAACCCCCAGGCCCTTCAGATAGTCCAGCTTTTCTATGACGCCCCGGAAGTCGCCGCCGAAAAAGTCCCGGTTGCGCACCTCACCCTTGTGGTCAGGGCGGTATTCAGGGGCCTCCTCCCAGTTCTGGTGGACGGTCCGTCCCCCCACCATCCCGGTGGGATCGGGAATGCGGCTGCGGCAGAAGCGGTCGGGGAAAATCTGATAGGTGACCCCCTCGCCAAACCAGGTGGGGACAGACTGGGAGCCGTCATAGACGGTGAGCTGGTAGGGCCCCAGCTCCTGCTTGCGGCCATCCAGGCGCTCCAGCTTAAAGGAGTACCACACCAGGCCCACATAGCCCTGGGTGTCCAGTTGGGCGGTAAAGATATCCTGGCCCAGTTCAAAGCCCTGCCAGGGCATGGACAGGGTGACGGCATGATTGTCCCGGCTCTCAAACCGGGCGGTCATAATGGCGTGAGAAAAGCCCTCGGCACGGGGCGGGCGGAGAGAAAAGCGCACCGCCGTGCCCGAAGATACGGCCCCGTAGGGGCTCTTGTAGCGCTCGTCCCGGGGGTTGTAGGTAGGTTGATAGGTCAAAAGAGATCACTCCAAATATTTTGGAATCAAGGATAAAACAAGACTGCTCAGTGGTATTTATAGCTGCCGCCGCCGATAAATTCCCGCAGCAGGGAATCCTTGGCCACCAGGGCGGGATCAATGGCCTCAAAGTACTGGAAGGCATCCACCAGCTGAAGCATCTCGTCGTGGCGCTCATTGTCCTCCGGGACGCTGCGCAAAATGGGGACGGCGTAGTTTTTCATCACCGAGACTTCATAGGGCAGAGAAGAATCAAAAATGATATCCGCCCGATTTTTAAAGGGCGAGATATACAGCTTCTCCCCCCGGCGGACATTGGCCCACATATCCAGTGTCTCCGCCACCTCAGTGCCCCGGAAGTTGTAGTCCCGCACCGCCCGGCGGGTCAGACGCATCCAGGTTCCCTTAAAGCGGAGGACCGCCCCTTCGTTCACATTGGAGCGGGCGGAGATATAGAGCTTGGTGGCCTCGGGATGGCGGCCCGCAATGTCGTCATTCAGGGCGTGAATGCCTTCGAAAATAGCAATCTCATGTTTGCCCAGTTTCAGAGGAACGCCCAGGGAGTCGTTTCGCATTTGCCGGGCAAATTCAAACTTGGGAATCAGGATCTCCTCGCCTTGGGAAAGGGCGGTGAAATGCTGATCCAGCAGCTCCATATCCAGGCAAAGGGGGGATTCGTAGTCCAGGTCCCCCTCCGGGGTACGGGGTGCTGTTTTGGGATTCAGGGTTTTGAAATAGTTGTCCAGAGCCACTGCATGGGACCCGACGCCTCTGCGCTGAAGTTCCTCGGCAATTTTCAGCGCGGTGGTGGTCTTCCCCGATCCGGAGGGGCCGGAGAGAAGGACGATCGGGCTTTTGTCCAGATTGGACAGGATTTTGTCCGCAGCCAGGGATACCCGCTGGCTGTATGCCTGGTCGCACTCGGCCAAAAACTCTGTTACATCGCTCCGGATCCGTTTGTTGATTTCCTGCAGTTGGTAGGCCATAGAAGCTCCTTTCCCAGCGATCTGTCCTCTCAGCGGGTGTAAAAGGCGGCGATCTCTCCCCGCTGCTGTTCCAGTTTTTCCTGGGAGGTCAGATAGTCGTGGGGATATTTTGGGTTGGTCAGGCGGACAAGACGGTTGCCCTCCGGCTCGATCAGCTTGGTAACACCACCGCCGCCCAGGGAGATGACGGTGTGCAGTTCTTCCATCATAATGATATTATAAAGGCTTTCTGTGCCAGGCTTGGCCCACCCTACATTTTCCAGAGAACCGGACATGTATTTCTGCCGATAGAGGTAATAGGGCACATAGCCATGGGCGCTCAGTACCTGCCGGGAAAAGTCCAGCATCCGGCCCGTCTCCTCCCCGGAGGGCAACTGTTTGGAGCGTTCCATCAGGGCGGAACCTTTTTTCAGCGCCAGGGTGTGAACGGTGATATTTTCCGGGTCCAGAGCCAGTACGCCCTCCAACGAGCGGCAAAAGCCTTCAAAGCTGTCTTCCGGCAGCCCGGCGATCAGATCCATGTTGATGCAGGAAAATCCCACTTCCCGGGCCAGAGTGTAGGCATCCAGAATATCCCGGGCGGTGTGCCGGCGGCCAATGGCGGAGAGCACATGGTCCTCCAGGGTCTGGGGATTGATGGAAATGCGTTCCACCTGATGGTTTTTGAGCACTTCCAGCTTTTCCCGGGTAATGGTGTCCGGCCGTCCGGCTTCCACGGTATATTCCGTGCACTGCTCCAGCGGCAGGGACTGCCGGCATCGGGTGAGCAGGCGATCCATCTGCGCAGCAGACAAAGTCGTGGGGGTTCCGCCCCCCATGTAGAAGGAGCGCACAGACAGCCCCAAGGCCCGAAGCGTGCTGCCCATGGCGTCGATCTCCCCTGCCAGCGTGTCCACATAGGGATCCAACAGCTTCAAAGTCCGGCCCACATCGGCGGAGACGAAGGAGCAGTAGGCACACCGGGTGGGGCAAAAGGGGATGCCGATGTAGAGGGACACCTGATTTTTCCCAAGAGAAGCCGAAGCTGCCAGGCTTGCTCTGGCACAGTCCACCGCAAGCTTGGCGCGGGGCGGGGAGACATGATACTCCCGCTCCAGCTGGGCCTGGGCCTCCTCGGGGGAAGCGCCTGCCGCCATGGCCCGGGTGGGCAGCTTCACCGGACGGACCCCGGTGAGGGCACCCCAGGGGGGCTGGTGTCCCAACAGGGCGGTACCCGCCTGATAGAAGGCCAGCTTCAAAGCGTGCTGAAGGGTGTGGTAAACGCCCTCGGGGGACTGGCTCAACTCCCGGGCGGGAAAGGTAAACCTGCCCTGAGCCTGGTTGTCGGCCCATTGGACCACAGCTTCAAGGACACCTTCATCTGCTGCCAGAGTCAGGGAAAAGCGAGCAAAGGGCCCCTCTTCCAGAGTATGGGGGGGCTGCGTCGGGTATTCCGGTTTCTCACCCGGGAAAAGGGTGAGCATCATCTGCTCGGCGGCATAGTGATATCGCTCCGGCTGCCAGAGGGCGGCGTCAGGCTGAAAATAGAGCTTCAATGGGCCATAGCCTCCCGCATATAGGGGTTGAACTTCCGCTCCTGGTCCAGGGTGGAGGTCCCTTCGTGGCCGGGCAGGACATGGAAATTGCCCTCCAGCTCACCCAGGCGCTTTAAAGAGGCCAGAATCTCCTCATAGCTGCCTCCGGCCAGATCGGTGCGGCCGCAGGAGCCGGCAAAGAGGGTGTCCCCGGTGAAAAGCACATCCTCTACCCGCAGGGTGACGGATCCCTTGGAGTGACCGGGGGTGTGGAGAACTTCAATGGTCAGACTGCCCAGGGTGAGAGTGTCCCCCTCGTCGTAGGCGAGCAGCCCCTCCACCTGACCGGCCAGAGGGAACAGACGGCTGCCCGCCCCATTGGCGTCTGCCTGGTGGATATAGATTTTGGCCTGAGGATAGGCCTTATGGAGCTCGGGCACAGCGGTGGTGTGATCGTAATGGCCGTGGGTCAGAAGGATGTATTCCACACTGGCATCTTCCTCCTGCATTACGGACAGGATCCGGTCAGCCTCGTCGCCGGGATCGATAATAGCGGCGACCCGTGCTTTTTCATCCTCCAGGATATAGCAATTGGTGCCGATGGGACCTACCTGCATCATTTTGACTTTCATGGGAAATACCCTCCTAGTGTTCGGTATCAAATAAAATAGTCACCGGGCCGTCATTGACGGAAGCAACTTTCATATCCGCGCCAAATTCCCCGTGCTCCACCAAAAAGCCGTGGGCGCGGCACTGAGCCATAAATCGCTCATAGAGCGGAATTGCCAAATCAGGTTTGGCCGCTTTGGAAAAACCGGGACGGCGGGAGGAGGTGTCGGCATAGAGGGTGAATTGACTTACCACCAGAATGGAGCCCCCCACCTGGGCAAGGCTCAGATTCATTTTGCCCTGCTCGTCCTCAAATACCCGCAGATTACAGATCTTTTCCGCCAGCTTGTCACACACTGCCTCGGTATCCTGGGGCCCTACGCCCAGCAGGATAAGATAGCCCTGATCAATGGCGCCCCGCACCGCCCCGTCGATGGTGACGGAGGCGGAGGACACCCGGGTAACGACGGCTCGCATAAAATTTCTCCTTTTGCATTGTAATCACGCTGCGGGCTGGGCGTATGCCCTCCACGCTTCTTATTTGCCCGATGCCCGGGCCACATGGTACACGCCCTGGATATTGTTGAGCTTGTTGATGACTGAGGCCAGCTCATCCTTGTCCTTGACCTCTAGCACCATGTTGACCACCGCGTGGCCGTCGGGCATGGAGCGGGCAGACAGGGCATCCACCTTGACCTTGGCGGTGGACAGGGCCATGGCCACATCCAGAGTCAGGCCGTCCCGGTCCTTGGAGGACAGCTCCAGGGCGGTCTTATAGTTGGGCAGCTTGCTGCCCACCCAGGAGACCTTGACCCAGCGGTCGGCCTCCTCAGGCTTGCGCTTTTCCGGGGCGGCGTTGGGGCAGTCGGCCCGGTGGACGGATACGCCGTAACCACGGGTAATGAAGCCCACCACCGGATCCCCCGGAACGGGGGTGCAGCATTTCGCGAATTTCACCAGACAGTTGCCAAGCCCTTCCACAATAATGCCGGAGTCGGATTTGACCGCAGCCCCCGCGGCAGGCGCCGGGACGCCGGCGGCGTTTCCGGGGACAATGACGCTTTCGGCAGTGGTCTTGGCTGCCGCCGCGGCCTTTTCCGCCTGGAGACGGCCCAGACGAAGCATCTCGTCCCGAACCCGGGCCACCGCCTTGGCGGCAGTGGTACCGCCGTAGCCGATGGAGGCATAGAGTTCATCCAAAGTACCGCAGCGCACCTTGTGAAGGATGTGGGGCAGTACTTCTTCAGCGGTGACGGCGGCCAGAGAGAGCTTGGCGTGCTTCAGCTCGGACTCAAAGGCGGCCCGGCCGGTGGCAATATTCTCTTCCCGGCGCTCCCGCTTAAACCACTGGCGGATCTTGTTGCGGGCCTCATTGGACTTGCACAGCTTCAGCCAGTCACGGCTGGGGCCCTTGGCGGACTTGGAGGTAAGGACTTCGACAATGTCTCCGTTTTTCAAAATCGTCTCATAGGGGACCATCCGCCCGTTGACCCGGGCGCCCACCATGCTGTTGCCCACGGCGGAGTGGATATTGTAGGCAAAGTCGATGGGAGTGGCCCCCGCGGGCAGGTTGACCACATCGCCGTTGGGGGTGAAGACAAATACCTCGTCGGCAAACAGGTCCACCTTCATGGTGGAGACAAACTCCTCCGCGTCGGTGTCCTGCTGGCTCTCCAGCAGCTTGCGCACCCACTCAAACTCCTGCTCGGTGCCCAGGTTCTTGTTGGCCATCCCCTGCTTGTACTTCCAGTGGGCGGCTACGCCGTACTCAGCGGTCTGGTGCATCTCCCAGGTGCGGATCTGCACTTCGAAAGGGATGCCCTCCCGGCCGATGACGGTGGTGTGGAGGGACTGATACATATTGGGCTTGGGGGTGCCGATATAGTCCTTGAACCGGCCCAGCACCGGCTTGAACATATCGTGGATGCAGCCCAGCACATTGTAGCACTCAGGGATATCGTCCACGATGACCCGGAAGGCGTACAGATCAAAGATCTCGTCCAGGGTCTTGTTCTGGGTGTACATCTTCCGGTAAATGGAGTAGATATGCTTGACCCGGCCGTATACCGTGCAGTGGATACCCTCCTGATTCAGCCGCTGCTGGATCCGGTGCTGGATCCCCGCTAAAAATTCCTCGTGAGCGGCGGAGCGCTCGGCCAGCTGATCCTCAATTTCCTTATACCCTATGGGGTCCAGGTACCGCAGGGACAGATCTTCCAGCTCCCATTTGATCCGCTGCATGCCCAGACGGTGGGCAATGGGGGCGTAGATCTCCATGGTCTCCAGGCTTTTTTCCCGCTGCTTTTTGGGGGACTGGTACTCCATGGTGCGCATATTGTGCAGGCGGTCGCACACCTTGATGAGGATGACCCGGATATCCCGGCTCATGGCAATGAGCATTTTGCGCAGATTTTCCATCTGCTCCTCTTCCTTGGTGACATACTGCACCCGGGTCAGCTTGGTGACGCCCTCCACCAGCTCGGCCACTGTGGGGCCGAATTTCTTGGCAATCTCCTCGTGGGTGGAAGAAGTATCTTCGATGCAGTCGTGGAGCAGAGCGGCAATGACGCTGTCCACATCCAGTTCCAGGTCGGCCACGATCTCAGCCACAGCGATGGGGTGAATAATATAAGGCTCCCCGCTTTTGCGCAGCTGGCCATGATGGGCGGCATCGGCATAGGTAAAGGCGTCAAACAGACGCTTGGTATCCAAATTGGGCGTGTAGGTGGCGACCTTTCTCTCCAGAGCGTGATAGCTCTCCAGAATAGGATCCATACAAATCACCTCGATTGAGATAGAAAAATAAGAAATTATCCGCGGGTATCAGGGTTCAGGACCTGATGCAGACGCTTCAGAATTTCCGATTCGTCCAGGTTGACTTTCTGTTCCACATGACGAAGGGTGATCTGAAGACGGTCGGTGCGGCGGTTGAGCTGAATCAGGCCGCGCTCCTCCATGACTTCCAGACACAGCATGGTGCGGGCGGGCACCTCCCGCTGACGGCTTGCCCGGGATACGGCCCGGGCAATGCGTACCGGAGTATCTTCTACCACACGACCGGAGGCCGACTGGCGCTCCAGCCATCTCCACAGTCCCACAAAATCCTCCCGACTGGGGAGCAGGAATTGGGCCTCCTGTACGGTGAGCAGCTCACCCCGGGAAAATTTATCGTAAATAGAACGCTCCAACTGGGCTCTGGAGGGGACCACGCGCAGATCCACAACCTGCAGCTGAAGGTCCCGCCTCCCCCGGAATTCATTGATTTGGGGATAAAATACAAGATCTACCCGGCAGCCTGGGTAGAGACCTGTCTTTTCCGCATCTGCGGAAAACCAGATGGCGTCCAAGGTGGTTCCCCGGGACTCCAGGCGCATTTTCAGGTGCCGTCCCCGGCCCACCTGGGACAATGTGTGGACCTGAGCCCCCTGAAGGAGCAGAACAGGACGGGGATTCCCCGTGCCGCAGGGCTCCAGCAGATCCAGCGCCTCAACCGCCTCCACAGACAGCATATTGGGTTGCACCGCCATGTCCACTTCCAGCACGGAGGGGAGCTCTTCTCCCTGGAAGCTGCTGGAGACCGCCTGGCGCAGGGCCTGAGCCAGGGCGGGGATATTTTCCTCCCGGACGGTAAACCCCGCGGCCAGAGCATGGCCGCCGAAATTTTCAAGCAGGTGGGAGCAGGAGGACAACAGGTCAAACAGGTTGATTCCACCCCAGGAGCGGCAGGAGCCTTTCCCCAGACCGTGGTCCAGACAGATCATAAAGCAGGGACAGGCATATTTTTCGGCAAGACGGGAGGCTACAATGCCTACCACACCCTGGTGCCACTGGGTGCCGGCCAAGACGATGGCGCCCCGCTGGGGTGCAGCGGTCAGGTGCTGAACGCACTGATGAAAGATATCACTCTCCAGCCCCTGGCGCTCCCGGTTCAGTTCGCACAGCTGGGCCGCCAGCTCGTCGGCCCGGGCGGGATCCCGGGTGAGCAGAAGCTCACAGGCGACCTCTGCCCTGCCCAGACGGCCGGAGGCGTTGATTCTGGGGGCAAGAGTATAGCCCACAGAGACAGATGTGATCGTCTTGTCCTCCAACCCAACGCACCGTAGCAGGCTGACAAGGCCGGGCCGCTTTGGGTGGGCCAGTTTTGTAAGGCCCAGGCTGACGATAGCACGGTTTTCACCGGTCATAGGCATCACATCGGCTATGGTTCCGATGGCGGCCAGATCAGAAAACGCATGGAGGACCCGCTCCCCCTCTTCCGGTCCTGCTATGGCCATGGCCAGCATCAGGGCCACACCCACGCCGGCCAGTCCTTTAAAAGGGTAGGTACAGTCAGGGCGGTGAGGATCCACCACGGCTACAGCGGGAGGAAGTTCCTCTTTACAGGTGTGGTGGTCCGTGATCACCACATCCATGCCAAGTTGATTGGCCAGCTGAGTTTCTTCCACGGCGGTAATACCGCAGTCCACGGTAATGATGAGACCGACCCCCTGCTGGGCCAAGGTATGAACCGCTTCCTGATTCAGGCCGTATCCTTCATCCAGCCGGCAGGGGATGTAGGGAATGACCCGTCCGTCCCTGCGGGAAAGAAATTCCGTCAGCAGGCAGGTCGAAGTAATCCCGTCCACATCATAGTCACCATATACTGCGATGGTTTCATGCCGCGCTAGGGCCAGCTTGACCCGGGCGGCAGCCAGATCCATGTCCTTGAGAAGTGTGGGCGAAAGGACAGGCTCACTGTCAGGAGCCAACAGACTGCAGGCCTGTTCCGGCTGTACAATTCCTCTGGCAGCCAAAATACCTGCCAGCAGAGAAGGAATTCCCGCATTTTCCAGAACCGCCTGATCTTCACAGCGGGGAGCGGCCACCTGCCACTGCTTATATTTCATTGGTGGTCACCCCCATAGATCAATGTGTACGCGGAACAGTAGGCAAAATACGGCATACTAACTTTTTTATTATAGCATAGGAAAAGGAAGGGCTTCAAGATATATTCCTCGCGCCGGAGCAGCTTTTTTCAAGTAATACAAGCTTTAACCGGGGAGGCTGGTGTAGAGATCTGAAAAACAGAACAGGTGACAGAGAAATTACCCGCCAAACGCAACTAAATTTTTCCAGAAAAACTCGTAAATTAGCACAGTGTGAAACTTAAAAGATTCACATTTATTGGCATTTTGTCAAAGACTATTTTCCAGATAAAACCATGAAAATCTTTCACAAACTAATGCAACCAAGCAATGGGAAGCTGTTAAAACAGCGAAAAATTGAAATAGAGCACAAATAACTTTTTTAAAATGGCAAAGTTTTTGTTGATTTAATACAAAATACATGGTATGATGAAGCCAGGCGGAATCCCTTTGCAGAGGGGCCCCTGTGTTTAGGAAAACTTCTTCTTGGCGGAGAAAAACCGCCGATTTGGGATGGGAGAAGCTGTGATGGGCGCAGGGGAGCAAAGAGTTCCGAAAAGTAACCGTAAGAGGAAAGAAGAAAGAGGGGTAACATTTTTATGGAAATTTTGCTAAATCCAGTAACCGTATCCGTAATCGTCTTGTGCGTACTTAGCTTGCTGAAACTGAATGTGCTGCTGTCCATGCTAATTGCCTGCGTGGTGGGCGGCCTAGTGGGCCACATGGACATTCCCACCATTATGAGCACGCTCACCGGCGGCTTCTCCGGAAACGCCACCACCGCTTTGTCCTATGTGTTGCTGGGAACCTTTGCCACCGCCATTGCCACCACCGGTCTGGCGGAGATTCTCTCCAAGAAACTTTCACGGGTAATTGGAGGCAAGAAGCTGGCGCTGTTGGGTGCCATCACCATCATCGCCTGTCTGTCTCAGAACCTGATCCCTGTGCACATCGCGTACATCCCCATTCTGATTCCCCCCATGCTGGCCATGATGAACCAGATGAAGCTGGACCGCCGGGCGGCCGCCTGCTGTCTGGCCTTCGGCCACAAGGCCCCCTACATTGCCATCCCCTTCGGCTTCGGCCTACAGTTTATGACCATCATCCGGGATAACCTCACCGAGAACGGCATGCCTGTTACCATTAATGAGATCACTGCCGTGAACTGGATTCTGGCTGTAGCCATGCTTATCGGTCTGGTCATCGCTGTGTTTATCAGCTATCGCAAGCCCCGTGAGTACAGGATGGTCCAAGCCGATACCTCCGCCGCTGATGCTATCAGCGAAAAGCTGGAGTACCGGCACTACATTACCATGGCTGCTGCCGTGGTAGTGGTAGTGGTTCAAGTTGTTGCCCAGGATCTGGCTCTGTCCGCCCTGTGCGGCATCCTGGTGATGATTGTCTTCCGCGCCATCAAGTGGAATGAGATTGATGACCAGCTCACTGGAGGCGTGAAGCTCATGGGCCTGATCGCTTTCGTGATGCTGATTGCTGGCGGCTATGCCGAGGTCATGAAGGCTACCGGCGGCGTTGAAGCTCTGGTTGAGGCTGGTATCCATGCTATGGGCGGCAATAAGGTTATTGCTGCTACCGTGATTACCCTGATTGGCCTGCTCGTCACTATGGGTATTGGCACTTCCTTTGGTACCGTGCCCGTTTTGGCAGTGCTGTTCGTGCCTCTGTGCGACCAGATCGGTTTCTCCCCCGCTGCTACCATCGTGCTGATGTCCGCCGCTGCTGCTTTGGGCGATGCTGGCTCTCCCGCTTCCGATACCACACTGGGTCCCACATCCGGCCTGAATGCAGACGGGCAGCACGACCACATCTGGGATACCTGTGTTCCCACTTTCCTGCACTTTAATATTCCCCTGATGATTGCCGCTATCGTTTCTGCTCAGTTCCTCTAAGATCGCTTTGTCCCTGCGATACCGAAGTGATTCGGAATTTATTAAGATATTGTTATTTTATCCGACTAATGGATCAAGGAAGGAGACATCACAGTCATGTACAATCCCAAAGAAATTAAGCATATCGTCCTGGATGGGCATAGCCTCACCCTGGAAACCTTTGTAGCGGTCGCCCGTTACGGCGCTACCGTAGAATTGGCCGACTCCGCTCTGGAGGCCATGAAGAAGTCCCGCGCCCTGGCTGAGAAGATTGCCGAGGAGGGCCGCGTGGCCTACGGCATCACCACCGGTTTTGGTGACTTCCAGCGGGTGGCCGTCAGCAAGGAAATGAGCAATCAGCTGTCCACCAACCTGATCCTCAGTCACTGCACCGCTACCGGCGAGCCCTACGCCGAGGAAGTGGTGCGCGGTATGCTGCTGCTGCGTGCCAACGCTCTGTGCGTGGGCGTGTCCGGTGTGCGGCCTATCCTGGTCCAGATGATGATCGAGATGCTGAACAAGGGAGTTCACCCCGTGGTGCCGCAGAAGGGCTCTCTGGGTTCCTCCGGCGACCTGGCTCCTCTGGCCCATATGTCTCTGCCCCTGCTGGGCAAGGGCATGGCCATGTACAAGGGTGAGAAGATGACCGGTGCTGAGGCCATGGCCAAGGCCGGCATCAAGACTCTGGATACTCTGGTGAGCAAGGAAGGCCTGGGCCTGACCAACGGTACCTGTGCCATGACCTCTGTGGGCTCCCTGGCTCTGTATGACACCATCTGCGCCGCTCAGCTGGGCGATGTGATCGGCTCTCTGGCCTTTGAGGGCCTGACCGGTCTGCGCAATGCCTTTGACCCCCGTATCCACGCTGTCCGTGGCCAGAAGGGCCAGATGCTGGTGGCCAAGAACATGAAGATGCTCCTGGAGGGCTCTGAGATTCTGGACAACTGCCAGAACGACCGTGTTCAGGACGCCTACGCCCTGCGTTGTATCCCCCAGCTTCACGGCGCTGTCCGTGACGCCCTGGATTATGTCCTGGACAAGGTGGAGATCGAGCTCAACGCCGTGACCGATAACCCCCTGATGTTCCTGGAGGACGAGGCGGTTATCTCCGGCGGCAACTTCCATGGCGAGCCCATGGCCATTCCCTTCGATACCCTGGGTATCGCCTGCTCCGAGATTGCCGACGCTTCCGAGCGCCGCACCGAGCGTATGGTCAACGCCGCTCTGTCCAACGGCCTGACCCCCTTCCTTACCACCGAGGGCGGCGTGAACTCCGGCTACATGATCGTGCAGTATGCCGCCGCCTCTATGGTGTCTGAGAACAAGGTCTTTGCCCATCCCGCCTCTGTGGACTCCATCCCCTCCTCCGCCAACCAGGAGGACATCGTGTCCATGGGTACCACTGCGGGCCGCAAGGCTGGAATGATTGTGCAGAACACCCTGTCTGTTCTGGCTCTGGAGCTGATGACCGCCTGCCAGGCCATCGACATCCGCCGTCGCCTGAACACCCATGGTCAGGGTATCACTCCTCTCCATGAGGCTCTGTACAAGCATGTCCGCGAGAAGGTCGCCTTCTTTGAGCTGGACCGTGAGATCTGGCCCGACATCGCTGAGGTGGAGAAGATGGTCCGCAGCGGCGAGCTGCTGGAGATTGTCCGCGAGTATATGCCTGATTTCCAGTAAAATCTAATTGGAAACACTCCCGGAGGGAAGGGGTACTCAGCCCCTTTCCTCCGGGGGGTTATTTTATAAGGAGATACAGCCATGAAAGTGAAAGTTTTGAGGGCCAACCCCGCGGGGAATATCACCCTGTTCGTATTGAGCCCTGTTCCCAGGGAGGACAGGACCGATATTGCGGGGCGGCTGATGGAAATTTCTGAGCTTCAGGCGGAGCAGGTGGGCTTTCTCTGCGCACCGCAGCAAGGATGTGCCAGCCGGATGGAAATGGCCGGGGGCGAGTTTTGCGGCAATGCCACCCGCGCCTTTGGGATGTATACTGCCCGGCGGCTGGGAGGGCCTGACAAAGTGCGGGTTGAGGTCAGCGGATGTGACCACCCTGTGGAGGTGGATGTGGACCTGAAGGCCGGCACCGCCCGGGCAGAAATGCCTGTGCCTCTGTGGGTCAAACAGGTGAAGGCGGGAGAGACAACTGGAACGCTCGTCCATTTGGGCGGAATTGCCCATCTGGTAGTAGAGGGGGTAGAGCCCCGGCAGGACTTTTTTGACCAGGTGGAGCCATTGTTTCTTGATATTCCGGACCTGGATGCCTATGGTGTCATTTTCCTGGAGCCTGAGTCGGGAAAAATGACGCCGCTGGTTAAAGTGCCCGCCGCCAATACGCTGGTCTGGGAGGGCAGCTGCGGGTCTGGATCCCTGGCCTGCGCTGTGGCGCAAAGTCAGACCATAACAGATGGAGCGTTTGAGCGGGAATATATCCAGCCTGCCGGTGTAGTACGGGCCACCGCTGTGCGGAAGGGCGGAATGGTCGTGAAGGCATACATTGGAGGACCGGTGTCGCTGGACCCGCCGATGGACATAGAGCTATAAAATCGACCCCCGACCGGGTGAAACCGGCGGGGGTCGATTTGTTTAAATAAAAGGGAAATTTTTGAGCGCATGCTGGGCGCTCTCTTCATCCTGGCTGGGCTTCAGCCGGTCCAGTACCATCTGATATCCCCCGGATCCGTACCGCAGCTCCGTATTGATACGGGTAATGGTGGAGTAGCTGGTGGGAACCTTCTCCCTGACCCCGTCATAGGTATTGCCTCTGGATAAAAGCTCGGCAACCTGGAAACGCTGGGCAAAGGCGGACAGTTCCTGTACCGTGAACAGGTCGCCGAAAAATCGATAACATTCGTCAATATTGTTCAATGTCAGGATCCCGCGGAAGAGCTGGTCAATGGCCTGACTGTGATTGTTACCGACATTGGACATGACAAATGCGACCTCCTCAAAAATTGCTTAACGCTATTTTAGCACAGTCCATGGGAAAAGTCACTTTAATTTATTCAGACAAGAGGCCGGATATTCGTGAAAAGCACCAAAAGCAAATGGGTCAAAGAAGACCGAACTTCTCCAGCGGCCAGAGAGCGAAGACTACTTTCCCCAGGATATAGTCCTCATCGATCGGGCCGACCATTTCATGACGGCTGTCCGTGGAGCGGTTACGGTTATCTCCCATGACAAAAACTGACCCTTCGGGGATCTCCCAGTGTGTGGTGTACATTGCGGGGTTGCTGGGGAGATACATCTCCTCTTTGATATAGGGCTCGTCCAGAGGCGTTCCATCCACATAGACGGTACCGGTGGTGTAATCAATGTCCACGGTCTGTCCGCCTGTGGCAACGACCCGCTTGACAATGGCTTTCCCGCCCAAAAGCTGCCGGGTCACTTCATCGGTTTTATTCAGCACCACAATGTCCCCCTGCTCGGGGGTATACCCCAGGGACCAGATGAGCATCATTTCCCCATCTCTCAGAGTGTCATCCATAGAATTTCCGTCTACCCGGGTCAGGCGGGCAAAACAGTTGAATAAAATCACCGCGGCCAATACGCAGCCCATAAGCAGCTGCAGCCATTCAAACAGATCGCTGCCCTTCCGGCGGCGAGGGCTCTCCTCCTGAGTCTGGAGAGGATCTTGCATTTCATCCATTGATGGGTCCTCCTTGTGGAGATGAGAATATCGCTTGAAGGCTATTATACCTGCTTCCCATTGGGAATGCAACCATCAGAGAGACAGCAGGGTTACGCCAGGGACCGAGCGCAATAATTCCTGCTCCCGGGTGTGGCAGGAAAAAAGCAGCAGCTGCTGCTCTTTGCCCAGCTCCTGAAGCAGTCCCAATGCCAGGCGGAGCCGCTGATCGTCAAAGGCGGCCAGCGCATCGTCAAGGAAAATGGGAGGACGGTCAGGCAGGCAGAGCCGGCATACGGCCAGGCGGACAGACAGGTAAAGCTGATCCGCTGTCCCCCGGGACAGGTAAAGGGCACTGTGGGGCAGCACTTCTCCGCTCTCCCGGACGGAACCGTCCAGCTCTCGGGTCAGACTGACCGAGGCGTATTTGTGATCGGTGAGCCTGGCCATATATTCTCCCGCAAGCTGGTTGAGCTGGGGAGAGAAACGCTCCTGCAGGCGGGCGTTTGCCTGCTGCAGGGTATCTATGGCCAGGGAGAGGGCGTCGTATTCCAGATTGCGGCGGGCCAGCGTGTCGGTCAGCTCCTCCAGACGGGCAGAGAGTACGGCCGGATCCCCCATGGCCCGAAGTTTCCCCCTGGCCTGATTGAGCTGGGCGATGACCTGTTCCAGGCGCAGCTGAACCTCGGCCAGAGCTCGGTCCGTCTCCTCAGGCGTGCGGCCGGGAGCAGAGAGCGGCTCGTGAGCAGGTGCCTGCGTTGAAGAAACAGTCATTGCGTCCAGCTGTCCCCGGAGCTGATTGAGCGTTTGGGTCACCTGCTCCAACTGTCGGTTTGTTTCCGCCAGCGCCTCCCTGGTTTCAGCCAAAGACCGCTGGGGCGTGGGGAGTGTCTGGGGGGTGTCGTCCAGTTGTCCCCCCTGGGCCGCCAGATCCTCAAGCCGGCGGCGGCGCTCCTCCACCCGGTCCTTTGCCGCGGCCAGCTCATGATCCAGATTCAGAGCTCTGGACAGAGCGGCAGAGCACCCAAAGGCGTTTTGTACCGCCGGGGAAAAGGTGTGGACAAAATCCAGCAGATCGCTCCAGCTGTTGTCACGGCGGGCTTTCCGGTCGTTGAGGGTTCCGCGAATAGTTTTGGTCTGCTGGGCAGCCTGCTCGGCGACCTCGATCCGCTCTCGGTAGTGCTGGGTTATCTGGATGATCTCCTCGGGGCGCTCTGCCCCGTAGCGGCTCAGCAGCAACTTCCCCTCTGCGGCGGCCTGCTTTCCTCCGGTATGACTCAAAAAGCTGAGGATGTCGCACAGTACGAAGATAGCGGGGCCTAGCCAGGGCCAGGGGGCAAACAGCACCAACGGGAGCAAGGCAACAAGTCCGACCCCAAATAGCAGAAGAGAGCGGCGTTTGCGCTTAGAGCTTTTATCCATAGCGGCACGGTAGGCGGCAGAATCCCGCTCTCCCCGTTGCAATGCCTCGTCGGCGGACAGGCCCTGGAAGCGCTCGTCCTGGGCGGCGATCTGTGCCTGGACATAGGCCTCCTCCGCCTCCTGGAGGGCCTCCTCGCCGGCCTTGATCTCTTCATCCAGCACCTTCAGGTACTGCAGTTCCCCCTGGGCCTTTTTCAGCAGATCCTTGTCCGGCAGCGTGCCGTACCGAATCGATTCCCGATTGAGGGATTCCAGCTGTTCCCGAGCGGAGTCAAGCTCCCGGCTGGCGAGGGTGTACCGGCGGTTGAGCTCCTGGCTGGCGAGCCTGTGGTGGAGGTCCTCTTCCTCCGCCAGCTGCCGCTTTTGCTGAGCCAGTAAGGTTTGCTGCTGTTCCAGCCCGGAGAGCTTTTTCTCCAGGGCTGTTCTGGCCAGAAGGCGGTGGATCAGCTGTTCTTCCACCAGCGCCCTGGATTGCTCCTCCAGGGTCTGCCGGGTCTCTTCCAATTGAGCGATCTGGGCGGTTACCTCGTCCATCTGGTCCAGGGCCTCCCTGACCTGGGACAGCTCGCCCTCAAGCCGGGGGATCTCTCCCACGCTCTTGTTGACCCGGCGCTTGTTCAGCCACTCCTTCAGGCGGCTTTGCGCCTGGGTAAAGGAGACATCCTCCTCTCCCGATGACACCAGGGCGGCAATACGCCGTTCCAGCTCCGGGGTGGAGGTCAGGCTCAGATTGTCCGCCCCCAGAAAGGCGGAGCGGGAAAAGACGGCAGCTCCCACGCCGGTGAGCATTTCGCCACAGTTTGCTCCGGTGAGTTCAGGCACCGGCTCCTCCGTTCCGGTATACACTGCGGAAAAGGAGCCGAAGGGGGTGTTTGCCCGGGGACCTCGGCGGATGGTAATGTTTCGACCCTTCCATTCAAGCTCCATTTCCCCCTCCATGGGGGCCCCGGACCAGGGCTGGTAATGGTTTTTATCCGCTAAATACCCCTTTTTATCCCGGTCACGGGTATCAATCCCATAGAGCATGGCCTTCCAGAAGGCGGCCCAGGTGGATTTGCCCCCCTCATTAGGGGCGTAGATCAGGTTAAGTCCTTCTCCCGGTTCCAGCCGGGCCTTCTCCAGCTTGCCGAAGGTGGCGGTCATGGACTTGATTTTCACAGCACGCCCTCCTCTCTGTTCTCCAGAGCGGCCAGCCCATACCGGGCGCACAGCTGATAGAGCTGGTTATCCGGCTCGCTTTGACATTTTTCCCACATGGCCTGCAGGAACAGGCCGGTGAGGGAGTCCTCTTCCCGCCTGGCCCACAGATCCTGGGGAAGCTGAGTGTGATCCCGCAGGGTGAGTCCGTAGCAGTCGGGGGCCAGGGCGCGCTCCAGTGCGGGTAAATTCGGCTGCTCCCCCTCCCCGGTCAGCAGAATACGAAAAATGTGCTGGCTGTGATCAGCAGGAAGCGCCGCCCGGATGGCGGCAAGGACATCGGCCTCGCCGGTAATATCCACAGATAAGATCTGGTATTGCCGGGCACACAGGGGAATAAACTCAGCGGAAACCCTTCCGGGCTCCGCCTCCAGATAGAGCACGCCCTTCTCCCCCGTCTCGTCAAACCCGCGGCCCTCCGGACAGCCCGGGTAAGCCCAGAAGGTGTCCCCCTCCCGCTGCAGGCCGCTGCACTGGTGGATATGTCCCAGGGCCAGATAGGTAAGACCGCTGGCGGCAACCCCATCCCGGGAAATGGGGCCGTACTGGCTTTGGGGGGCAAAATCCCCGTGGAAGCACCCCAAATGGATACGGCCGTCATGGGGAACTGTCAGCCCCTCCAGAGGGGACTGATCCTGGTGGGGGGAGACAAAGGCCCTGCCCCACACGGCGCAGTTCAGTGCCGGAAGCTCCACCTGCTCCAATGCTCCGGAGTGAAAAATATGGACCTGCTCCGGCCACTCCAGGGTGGCGTACAGAGAGTACTTAGACCAGAAGTCGTGGTTGCCCGGGGCGATGAAAACCGGACATGGGAAAGAGCCCAGAGACTTGGCCAGGGCCTGGGCAGTTTCGCGGTAGGTGTGCTGCCCGTCCAGCAGGTCCCCGGACAGCAGCACCAGATCAGCCTGCTTTTCCCGGGCAATCCGGGCCAGGCGCTGGGGCAGCTGGCGCAGCTCCCCGCGCCGCTGTACGGCACGCTCCGGACTGAGGCCTGAAAAGGGGCTGTCCAAATGGAAGTCTGCCCCGTGAATGATTTTCAGCATGGCCATCACTCCTCAATGTCGGTACGACAGACGGAAACACACTTCTTCTTCTCGGTATCCAGGGTAAACAGGCAGGCGTTGAGCTTGCAGCTGCCCTCGGCCTCCTCATACCGCCGGGGCAGCCCGCCCAGAAACAGATTGATGGAGTGGTCGGGTTTGATCCCCAGTACCGAGCGCCGGGGACCGGTCATACCCAGATCGGTCACAAATCCGGTGCCCTTGGGCAAAATCTGGCAGTCCGAGGTAGGTACATGGGTGTGAGTTCCCCACACAGCGGCAGCCCGGCCGTCCAGATACCAGGCCATGGCCCCCTTTTCACTGGTGGCCTCGGCGTGAAAATCCACCACCGCAAGGTCATACTGGCTTCGGCCCAGAAGGAAATCGGCGGATTTGAAGGGACTGTCCAGATTGGAGTTTAAGTCCAGACGGCCCATCAGATTGAGTACCGCCAGACGCAGCCCCTGGCAGGTGTAGATACCCAGCCCCCGGCCCGGAACCCGCCCGGCATAGTTGGCGGGACGGAGAATACGGGGTTCTTTGTCCAGAAAGGCCCCAATCTGGATCCGGTTCCAGGTGTGGTTGCCCAGGGTAATGACATCCGCACCGGAGTCCAGAATCCGCCGGGCTTGGGCCGGGGTAATGCCAACGCCGGAGGCGTTTTCTCCGTTGACCACCACAAAGTGGGCGCCGATCTCCTGGCGCAGGCCGGGTAGACGGCGGGACAAAATGTCCTGCCCCCCTTCCCCTACCACATCGCCCACAGCTAACAGCTTCAGCAGCATAATCAAATCCTCCTTGGGGTTGCGTTTGTTGTATGATACATTATAGAGGATAGCGGGAAAATGCGCAACCAAACAAAACCAGGGGACGGTCCAAAACCGTCCCCTGGAGTATGAATGGAAGGAAATTACTTGATGGGCTCGCCGGCCTCTTTCTTGGCCTTGATCTCCCGCAGGGCGTCCTTGTAGCTCAGGTTGACCCGGCCCTTGTCGTCAATGTCGGTGACCTTGACCCAGATCATATCGCCGATGTTGACCACATCCTCGACCTTCTCCACACGGTGATCAGCCAGCTTGGAGATGTGCACCATGCCGTCCTTGCCGGGGGCCAGCTCCACGAAGGCGCCGAACTGGAGGATACGCACTACCTTGCCGTAGTACAGCTCGCCCACCTGGGGTACGAAGACGATGGTCTCGATCATCTTCTTGGCGGCGTCGCAGGCCTCGGCGTTGGGGGAGGCGATGTGGATGGTGCCGTCGTCCTCGATGTCCACAGTGGCGCCGGACTCGGCGGTGATCTTCTGGATGACGGAGCCGCCCTTGCCGATGACCT
>JAXUUN010000047.1:0-10863 GCA_037231075.1 bacterium
GACTTCTACTACCTGTTCCAGCACTACGGCTGCAACATGCAGTTCGGCGGCGACGACCAGTGGTCCAACATGCTGGGCGGCACCGAGCTCATCCGCCGGAAGCTGGGCAAGGACGCCCACGCCATGACCATCACCCTGCTGCTGAACTCCGAGGGCAAGAAGATGGGCAAGACCGCCAAGGGCGCCGTGTGGCTGGACCCCAACAAGACCTCTCCCTATGAGTTCTACCAGTACTGGCGGAATGTGGGTGACCAGGATGTGCTCAAGTGCCTGCGGATGCTCACCTTCCTGCCTCTGGAGCAGATCGACGAGATGGACAAGTGGGAGGGCAGCCAGCTGAATACCGCCAAGGAGATTCTGGCCTTTGAGCTCACCAAGCTGGTCCACGGAGAGGAGGAGGCCACCAAGGCCCAAAATGCCGCCAAGGCCCTGTTTGTGGGCGGGGGCGACATGAGCAATGTACCCTCCACCACCCTCACCGCCGACGACCTCACCGACGGCTCCATCGGCATCCTGGACCTGATGGTCAAGTGCAAGCTGGCCCCCTCCAAGAAGGAGGCCCGCCGCCTGGTGGAGCAGGGGGGCGTCACTGTCAACGACCAGAAGGTGGCCGATGTGAACACCGCCTACACCACTGAAAATCTCTCCGGAGACGGCCTGATGATCCGCAAGGGCAAAAAAGTATTCCATAAGGTCAGCCTGTAAGATATTTTCGAATAAAAAAGTTCCCGTGTCGGACACGGGAACTTTTTTATATTTCACTTTCTAAAACTCTCCCAACTCTCGCACCACCGCGCTGGCTAAAACCAACCCGGCGGCGGCGGGAACAAAGGAGATGGAGCCGGGAGTGTCCCGCCGGGCGGTGGTGCCGGGGCGGGTGTCGGTGGTGGCGGGGGCCTCCGCCTCTATGGGCTTGATGGGGGAGCGGGGGAGCTCGGTGGACCAGACCACCTTCAGGTGCTGGATGCCACGCTTGCGCAGCTCCTTGCGCATGACCCGGGCCAGGGGACAGCCCTGGGTCTTACTTAAATCGCTCACCCGGAAGGCGGTGGGGTCCAGCTTGTTCCCCGAACCCATGGCGCTGATGATTTTTACCTGTAAAGCAGTACACCTTTCTACCAAATCCAGCTTGGCGGCCACCGTGTCGATGCAGTCCACCACATAGTCGTACTGCTTGAGGTTCACCTCGTGGGCGTTCTGGGGCAGGTAGAACATGCGGATGGCCTTCACCTGACAGTCGGGGTTGATGTCCGCAACCCGGCGGGCCATCACCTCCGCCTTGGGCTGGCCCAGGGTGGAGTGGAGGGCCACGATCTGGCGGTTCAGGTTGCTCTCGGACACGGTGTCGTCGTCGTAGAGGTGTAAAGTACCTACACCTGACCGGGCAAGAGCCTCAACGCAGAAGCCGCCAACGCCCCCCACACCGAATACTGCGACACGGGCACGGCGCAGCCGCTCCAGAGGCTCGTCTCCCACCAGCAGACGGGTGCGGATAAACTGATCGGACATGGGCAATTTCCTCCGTTTACCAGTTTTAAAAACGCAGCCCCCGCCGCGGCAAGGGCTGCGTTTGTCATGATTTCACCAGCATGCTCATGTCATACATACCGGGCTTTTCCACTGTGGCCATGAACTTGGCGGCCTCCACGGCCCCCTGGGCGAAGATCTCCCGGGAGAGGGCGGTGTGGCGTATCTCCATGACCTCGTCGTGGCCGGCAAAGATGATCTCGTGCTCCCCCACGATGGTGCCTCCCCGGACGGCGGAGATGCCGATCTCCTTCTTGTCCCGGGGCTGGCGTACGCTGTGGCGCTCAAAGACATACTCGGTCTCGTGGCCGCAGGCCTGGGCGGCGGCGTCGGCGATCATCAGGGCGGTGCCTGAGGGGGCGTCCACCTTCCGGCGGTGGTGGCGCTCCACAATTTCAATGTCGTAGCTGTCTCCCAAAATGGAGGCGGCCTTCTTCACCAGCTCCAGCAGCACATTGATGCCCAGGGACATATTGGCCGAGCGGAAGATGGGCACTTCCAGGGCGGCGGCGCCGATCTGGGCCACCTGCTCCGGGGTGTAGCCGGTGGTGGCCAGCACCAGGGGGACCTTCCGCTCCCGGGCGAACTTCAAAAGGCCGTCCAGAGCGGCGGGGGAGGAGAAGTCGATGACCGCGTCCGCCTCACCCTGGAACTGGTCCGGGGCGGAGCAGACGGGAAACTCCCGGTCGGCGGGGCCCAGCACATCAAAGCCGGCGACCACCTCCACCTGGGGATCTGCGGCGCACAGCTGGGCCACCACCCGGCCCATATGGCCGTTGCAGCCGGAAACGATTATCTTCAGCATGGCGCGGGCTCCTTACTTCAACAGGCCCGCGCGCTCCAGGGCGGAGCGGAGAGTGGCCAGGTTCTTCTCCGACATCTCGCACAGAGGCAGACGCAGGGGACCGGCCTCCATGCCCATCAGGTTCATGGCGGTCTTCACGGGGATGGGGTTGACCTCGCAGAACAGAGCGTCGATGAGGTCCATGTACTGGATCTGCAGCTTGGAGGCGGACTCAAAGTCGCCATCCAGGCACAGGTGGCTCATCTTTACCATCACCTCGGGAGCGATGTTGGAAACCACAGAGATGACGCCCTTGGCCCCCAGGGCCATCATGGGCACCACCTGGTCGTCGTTGCCCGACCAGATGTAGAAGTCGTCGGGGCACAGGTGCCGGGTGTGGGCCAGGAGGGAGAAGTTGCCGCTGGCCTCCTTCACGCCGTTGATCTTGGGGTTCTCCGAGAGGACCTTGTAGGTGTCGGCGGTGAAGGACACGCCGGTGCGGGAGGGCACATTGTAGAGGATGATGGGCAGGTCCACCCGGTCGGCGATGTACTCATAGTGCTTGATAAGGCCGGTCTGGCTGGCCTTGTTGTAGTAGGGGGTCACATGGAGCAGGGCGTCAGCCCCGGAGTCCTGGGCGTGCTGGGACAGGTAGACGGCGGCGGAGGTGTCGTTGGAGCCGGCGCCGGCAATGACCTTCACCCGGTGGTTGACCCGCTTGACGCAGTATTCCACAGCGGCGATGTGTTCCCGGATGGACATGGTGGCAGATTCGCCGGTGGTGCCGCAGACACACACCGCGTCTACGCCCCCGGCGATCTGGGCGTCGATGAGCTTGCCGAAGGCGTCGTAATTGATGGTCCCGTTCTCGTCAAAGGGGGTGACCAGAGCGGTACAGTTGCCGGTAAATACGGGAGTCCGCATAAAATCACAAACCTTTCTGTTGAATTAGGAATTAGGAGTCAGGAATTGCTGATTCATCCTCGAAAAAGTGGCAAGTCACTTTTTTGGCCTTGATCAGCGGTCCATATACCCCTCAGCGCACAGCAGCTCGGCCAGCAGCACCGCGCCGCCGGCGGCGCCCCGGAGGGTGTTGTGGGAGAGGCCCACAAACTTGTAGTCATACTGGGTGTCGGGGCGCAGACGGCCGGCGGAGATGGCCATGCCGCCCTCCAGATCCCGGTCCAGTCTGGCCTGGGGACGGTCGGGCTCCTCAAAGTAGTGGATGAACTGCTTGGGGGCGGAGGGGAGGTTCAGCTCCTGGGCCCGGCCCTTGAAGTTCTTCCAGATCTCCTTGATCTCCTCAATGGAGGGCTTCTTCTCCCTGAAGGTGACGAAGGCGGCGGCGGTGTGGCCGTCGGAGACAGGCACCCGCAGGCACTGGGCGGTGATGGCGGGGCCGTCGGCCTTGACGATCTCATTGCCCTCAATGTGGCCCCAGACCTTCAGGGGCTCCTGCTCGCTCTTCTCCTCCTCGCCGCCGATGTAGGGAATTAGGTTATCCACCATCTCGGGCCAGCGCTCAAAGGTCTTGCCAGCGCCGGAGATGGCCTGGTAGGTACACACCAGCACCTTCTCAATGGGGTAGCCGGCCTGCATGATGGGGGTGAGCAGGGGGGCGTAGGACTGGATGGAGCAGTTGGACTTGACGGCGATGAAGCCCCGCTTGGTACCCAGGCGCTTGCGCTGGGCGGGGATGATCTCCAGGTGCTGGGGATTGAGCTCAGGCACCACCATGGGCACATCGGCGGTCCAGCGGTGGGCGGAGTTGTTGGACACCACGGGGCACTCGGCCTTGGCGTAGGCCTCCTCCAGGGCTCGGATCTCCTCCTTCTTCATATCCACGGCGCAGAAGACGAAGTCCACCATACCGGCGATCTTCTCAATGTCGGCCTGGGCGTCCATCACCACCATGTCCTTGGCCTGGGCGGGGATGGGGGTCTTCATGGCCCAGCGGCCGGCCACGGCCTCCTCATACCGCTTGCCCGCGGAGCGGGGAGAGGCGGCGATGGCGGTGAGGGTGAACCAGGGGTGGTTTTCCATCAGGGTGACGAAGCGCTGGCCGACCATGCCGGTGGCGCCGATGATTCCGACTTTATACTGCTTCATTTCAGACTACCTCCATACTCGTTCCTGAACAGTCTATGTATCAGGACGAAATTTGTTGCGTTCCAGGAAAACAACGGGACAGAGAAAAAAATTAATCAGCGGCTTTTCAAGCGGCTGATTTTGTACTATAATGTCGGGGAGACCACCATAGGTAGCGGCGACAAAATATTCACAAAAGCAGACAGCGCTCCATCAGGTCCACTGATGACAGTCGGCTGGCTGTTTACCAGACGACCAGAACCCGCTGCGTCGGCACAGGGAGCCCTTCGGCGGCTGTCCCTTTCCCCATGGTTCGGACGGGAGCCGACTCCCTGGCCATGGATACTGATGTTAGCCGCAACCTCTATCTGGCAGTATCCTACCATGTTTGCTGTCGGGTGTCAATAGAGCAGATGTAGAAGAAACAAAAGAAATGGAGCCCAATATGAGCAAAAAGCTTTTGAAACTGGCCGCGGCGGCCCTGGCTGTGTGTCTGGCCGTCCCCACTGCCGGCGCTGTGACCACCAACGACGACGGGGAGATCATGATTCGGGTGGGGCTGGCCTCGGCCTATTACCACAACGCCACCGGAGAGCTGGAGGCCGCCCATCTGGAAAACGAAGACGGCTACGGAGCGGGGTACCGCTTCGGCTACTATGACAGCAATCTTGACTTTGTGGAGCTGGGGTATACCGACACCAGGACCACGAAGGTGGCGGTGCTGAAGAGCGAAAACCTCTGGTACGGCTACTCCTCGTCCCTGAGCAAAAACACCTACTCCAGCTCCATCGACAGCGACATCCTGGTGGGCTGCTACCATGTGCTGGTGGAGGATGGCTTCCGGGATTTTGAGGACGCCCAGGACGCGGCCGAGGACTATGAGGACGGCTTTGTGGCCTACATCGACGGGGAGTACCAGGTTCGCTCCGGCTCCTTCGAGACCAAGGAGGACGCCCTTCGCTACGGCGAGAGCGGCGAAGTGGTGGGCACCAGCTCCTACGGCCTCACCGTGGTGGAGACGGGCACCGACCACATCCTCTTCCAGTACGATGAGGGCCAGGGCACCAAGCTGGCCATCCAGCCTGGGGCGGACGGGGCCAGTGAGACCCGCACCTGGTTCAGCAACTACAACTACCGGGGGGGCTTTGAATATTTCCGCCGCACCGGGGGCAATGTGACAGTGGTCAATGTGCTCACCCTGGAGGACTATGTAAACGGGGTCATCTGCTATGAGATGGGTCCCTCCTGGCCCCTGGAGGCCCTGAAGGCCCAGGCGGTGTGCGCCAGGACCTACGCCCTTCGGAACATGGGCACCCACAGCAGCTACGGCTTTGACATCTGCAACTCCACCTACTGCCAGGTGTACTATGGCATGGGCAACGGCTCCGCCTCTTACAGTCCCAGCAAGACCAGCATGCAGGCGGTGGAGGAGACCGAGGGCCTTGTGGTTACCTACAACGGCAAGCTCGCCGAGACCCCTTACTCCGCCAGCTTCGGCGGGGCCAGCGAGGACGCCTACTATGTGTGGGGCTCGGACACCACCAATACCTATCCCTATCTCCGGGGGGTGGAGGACCCCTATGAGACTTACGACTCCAGCTATACGGTGAGCTATACCGCCTCCCAGCTGGAAAAGCGCCTTCAGAGCTACGGCTACGGCACCAGCACCTCCCTGGACTACCTGGAGCTGGAGTACTCCAAGCTGGGCAATGTGATCGCCGTCACCGTCCACTGGACCAACGGCAAGACCAACTCCATCTACCCCAGCGGGGGCAACGCCATCCGCTCGGTGTTCAATGTGAACTCCATCCGCTTCACCGTCAACGGCCAGACGGTCAGCTCCTCGGGGAAGAGCGTCTCCAGCCGCAGCGCCAAGAGTACATCGGGCTCCGGCCTCACCGTCAACGGAGAGAGTGTGGACGGCCTGGACGGCATGTACACCATTTCGGGCAGCGGCACCGTCTCCGCCCTGGAGGAGAACCCCTACCTGGTCTCCGGCTCGGGGGACATCACCGCCCTGGAGGACTTCTCCGGTTCCGGCAGCAGCTCGGGAAGCGGCGGCAGCAACCAGGGGGGCGGCACCGTCACGGTCTCCGGCTCCAGCTATGTCTTTGAGGGAGCGGGCTACGGACACCAGATCGGCATGAGCCAGTGGGGCGCCAACGCCATGGCAAAGCAGGGCTTTGACTATGAGGATATCATCACCTTCTACTACCCCGGCGTGAAGGTCACCCGGTACTGATGGAAGGGAAAGGAACGGACCAAGTTGAAAACATCTGATTTTGATTTTTACCTGCCTGAGGAGCTCATCGCCCAGACCCCTCTGGAGCGGCGGGACGCCTCAAGGCTTCTCACCCTGGACAAGCACACCGGTGCGGTGGAGCACCACCACTTTTACGAGCTGCCCCGGTTTTTAAGACCCGGGGACTGTCTGGTGCTCAACGACTCCCGGGTGCTCCCCGCCCGGCTCATCGGTCACCGGCCCACCGGCGGCGTGTGCGAGGTGCTGCTGCTGGTGGACAGGGGGGACAAGTGCTGGGAGTGTCTGGTGCGCCCGGGGCGGAAGCTGCACTCCGGGGCCCAGGTGATCTTCGGCAACGGGGAACTCACCGCCACCATTGAGAAGGAGCTGGAGGACGGCAAGCGCCTGGTGCGCTTTGACTACCAGGGGATCTTTTTAGAGATCCTGGAGCACCTGGGCAAGATGCCCCTGCCCCCCTATATCAAGGAGGAGCTTCAGGACAACGAGCGGTATCAGACCGTCTACTCCAAGGTCATGGGCTCCGCCGCCGCCCCCACAGCGGGGCTCCACTTTACCCCGGAGCTGCTGGAGCAGATCCAGGAGATGGGGGTGAAGCTGTGCTATGTGACCCTCCATGTGGGCCTTGGCACCTTCCGCCCGGTGAAGGCGGAGGACATCCAGGACCACGAGATGCACTCGGAGTTCTGCATGATATCCCAGGAGACGGCGGACATCATCAATGAGACCAAGAAAAACGGCGGGCGGGTCATCTGTGTGGGCACCACCTCCTGCCGCACCATCGAGTCCTTTGCCGCCGAGGACGGCACCATGACGGAGCGCTCCGGCTGGACCAATATCTTCATCTATCCCGGCTACCGGTTCAAGGTGCTGGACGCCCTCATCACCAATTTCCACCTGCCCCAGTCCACCCTTATCATGCTGGTGTCCGCTCTGGCGGGCCGGGAGCATGTGCTGGCGGCCTACGCTGAGGCGGTGAAGGAGCGCTACCGCTTCTTCTCCTTCGGGGACGCCATGTTTATTTCCTGAATATTCCGCCCCTCCGCCCGGGAGGGAAAGATTTTGCCATGTTAGGAGTTTTTTTGTGTTTGAAGTGATCAAGCAAGAGGGCAGAGCCCGCCGGGGCGTGTTCACCTGTCCTCACGGCACCGCCCAGACCCCGGTGTTCATGAATGTGGGCACCCAGGGGGCCATCAAGGGGGCGGTGGACGCCCACGATTTGAAGGAGATCGGCTGTCAGATCGAGCTGTCCAACACCTACCACCTGCACCTGCGCCCCGGAGACGGGGTGGTGAAGGAGCTGGGTGGGCTGCACAAGTTCATGGACTGGGACGGCCCCATGCTCACCGACAGCGGGGGCTTTCAGGTCTTTTCCCTGGCCTCCCTGCGGAAGATCAAGGAGGAGGGGGTCCATTTCTCCTCCCACATCGACGGGCGGAAGATCTTCATGGGCCCCGAGGAGTCCATGCAGATCCAGTCCAACCTGGGCAGCGACATCGCCATGGCCTTTGACGAGTGCATCGAGAACCCGGCTCCCAAGGAGTATGTGGAGCGGTCCATTGAGCGCACCACCCGGTGGCTGGAGCGGTGTGTCAACGAGCACAGGCGGCTCAACGCCCTGCCCGACTGCGTGAACCCCGGCCAGATGCTCTTCGGCATCAACCAGGGGGGGACCTACCCCGACCTGCGCATCCGGCACATGGAGGACATCGCCAAACTGGACTGTGACGGCTACGCCATCGGGGGCCTGGCGGTGGGGGAGCCCACAGAGGTGATGTACGACATCATCGACGCCGTGGAGCCCCATATGCCAAAAAATAAACCCCGGTACCTGATGGGAGTGGGCACCCCCTCCAACATCATCGAGGCGGTGTGGCGTGGGGTGGACTTCTTCGACTGCGTCATGCCCGCCCGGAACGCCCGCCACGGCAAGCTGTACACCTGGAAGGGTACCATCAACATCAAGAATGAGAAGTACAAGCTGGACACCCGTCCCATCGATGAGGGCTGTACCTGTCCCGCCTGCCGGCACTTCTCCCGGGCCTACCTGCGTCACCTGGTGACGGCGGGGGAGATGCTGGCCATGCGTCTGGCGGTGCTCCACAACCTGCACTTCTACAATGAGCTGATGCAGCGCATCCGGGACAGCCTGGACAATGGTACCTTTGAGGAGTTCCGCAGTACCTACTCCGGTATGCTGGACAAGCCCTGTCAGGAGCCCTGAGACAAAGCAAGGAGCGTGATACTATGATCCGAAAAAGCCTCCCCTCCGACTGGGAGGACATCATGGCCATCTACCGCCGGGCCCGGGCCTTTATGAAGGAAACGGGCAACCCCACCCAGTGGGGGGACACCTTCCCTCCCGAGGATCTGATTCGGGAGGACATCCGACGGGGCCTTGGCTATGTGCTGGAGGAGGAGGGCCGGATCCAGGCCGTCTTCGCCATGATCCCCGGGGACGACCCCACCTATCAGGTGATTGAAGGGGCCTGGCTCAACGACGAGCCCTACTGCGCCGTCCACCGGGTTGCCAGCAGGGGAGAGCGGCCGGGAGCGGCGGGGGAGTGCCTCAAATGGTGCCTGGAGCAGTGCGGCAATGTGCGCATCGACACCCACGACGACAACCGCCCCATGCAGCGGGCCCTGGAGAAGGCCGGGTTTACCAGGTGCGGCCGGATCTGGATCGAGGACGGTTCCCCCCGGGTGGCCTATCAGAAAACGCTGGACGACCGGCGGTAACATATCGATACCTTCGTTCCCGCCCCACCGGGGCAGAAACACAGGATATAATCAGAACAAATGAAAAGGAGCTGTTTATCATGGATCATGTAGAGGAGAAAATCCTTTCTGTTATTGACGCCCACACCCAGGAGCTGCAGGAGCTGGCCAACGACCTGTTCCAGCACCCGGAGCAGGGCTATCACGAGTACCGCACCGCCAAGGTAGTGGCCGACTTCCTCCGGAAGCTGGGCATGGAGCCCCGGGAGGGCCTGGCCATCACCGGCGTGAAGGCCTCCATCGGCAAGGAGGGGGGGCCCAATCTGGCTCTCATCGGCGAGCTGGACGCTCTGGCCTGCCCCTCTCACCCCTCTGCCAGCCCCGAGGGCTACGCCCACGCCTGCGGCCACTACGCCCAGCTGGTGTGCATGCTGGGGGCCGCTCTGGCCCTCAGCGATCCTGAGGTAGCCGCCAGCCTGGACGGCAAGGCCACCTTCTTCGCCGTCCCCGCCGAGGAGTTCCAGGGCGAGACCGTCCGGGATGAGATCCGCCGCGCCCACGATGTCCACTGCATCGGCGGCAAGTGCGAGCTGCTGCGCCGGGGCGAGTTTGACGATGTGGACCTGGCCATCACCACCCACTCCCTGATGGTGGACCGGGACTCCGGGGCCGACCTGGTGCTGGGCAACAACGCCTGCAACGGCTTTGTGGGCAAGACCATCTATCTCCACGGCCGGGCCGCCCACGCCGCCGCCGCCCCCCACCTGGGCATTAACGCCCTCAACGCCGCCACCCTGGGCCTGTCCGCCCTGGGCATGATCCGGGAGACCTTCCAGGAGAAGGACTGCGTCCGGGTCCACCCCTATATCCGCAAGGGCGGCGAGGCCGTGAACATCGTGCCCAGCGAGGTAGTGGTGGACATGATGGTCCGTGCCGCCACTCAGCAGGCGGTGGAGGAGACCAGCGCCAAGGTGGACAACTGCTTCAAGGGCGCTGCCATGGCCATCGGCTGTGATGTGGACATTGTCAACTCCCAGGGCTACATGCCCTGCCCCGAGCGCCTGCCCGACCAGGTGATGCTGGATGTGGCCCCCCTGCTGGGGGAGGGCGTGAAGGTACAGCCCATCCACTCCGGCTCCCAGAACACCGCCAGCACCGATGTGGGAGATTTGTTCGCCGTGATGCCCGTGCTGAACTTCACCTTCGGCGGCAGCACCGGCGATCTCCACTCCAAGGACTACAAGGTCTCCGACCCCAATGTGGCCCATATCGTTCCCGCCAAGATGATGGCTCTGATGGCCTACCGTCTGCTGAAGGACGGGGCCGCCCAGGCCAAGACCATTGTGGAGGAGTACGACGCCCCCTACACCAAGGAGGCCTACAAGGCCTATGTGAAGAAGATCAGCGGTTAAATGATTGAAAAAAGACCTGCCGAAAGGCTGCTCCCGATAAGAAAACATCGTGAGGAAAGAGAGAACGGTATAGC
>JAXUUN010000048.1:0-9794 GCA_037231075.1 bacterium
CTTTGCCTCCTTTGCCGACGGGGGCAAAGGAGGTCGCCCCCGAGGGGGCGAAACCTCCCCTCGCCGCCGCAGCGGCGAAACCTCCCCACCCCGCCCACGGGCGAAAAACCCCCCTAAAAACAGACACCCGCCCACCGGGCAGGTGTCTGCGTTTTTATTCTTCCAGCTCCTCTGTGATCTCGTGGGGCTCCGGGGCCACCACCGGCTCGTCGTGCTCCAGCTGGTCGAAGTAGTCCTCGTCCTGGAGTACCGGCTTGCGGTGCTGGGCGATGGCCATGATGGTGGGGTAGAGGACGATGGCCACCAGGCCCCCGGAAAAGCCGTTGTTGTAGAGGTTCATCCCCGCCACCGGGGAGCTGGTATACAGCACCACCGAGGAGTGGAGGAACCCGGCCAGCACCCCGTAGGGCCAGCCGAAGTACCCGGAGACCGGGGCCAGGGTGGTGCAGAACAGGCAGGCCAGCTGCACCGCCGGCTGGTTCAGCTCCCAGTGCATGACGATGCTGCCCAAAAACACCCCCGCCATCACGGGAATGATGTTGAAGGCGTGCTTGCCGAAGGCGGAAAAGCCCATGATGGTGAGGATGCCCCCCACCGTGGGGCCGTTCAGGTCCCCGCCCCCCAGCAGGATGAAGGCCATGCCGATGAGGCCGTTGACCCCCATGTTGATGAGCACCGGGGCGGGGCCGAACATACGCAGGTAGTCTCTGGGGGCCCGGCCGCTGGTCTTGAGCAGCCGCCGGTAGCCCGCCCAAGCGGCCCACAGGGGCTTGCCGCTGAAGAACAGGCCGATGAGGATGAGCCCCAGGCAGAAGATCCCCAGCATCAGGGTAAACAGCCTGTTGTAGCCGCTGGCCCACCGGTAATGGAGGGTGGGGTCGGCCCCCAGGGAGGTCATCAGGGGCACGCAGATAAAGGCCATCAGGCCGCAGGCAAAGCCCACATTGTACAGGTTCATGCCGTTCTGGATCCGGTAAGTATAGGCGGCCAGAGGGGGCATGACAAAGCCGATGACCAGTCCCACCAGGGCCCCCCAGAAGGGGTTGCCCCAGCCGTTGTCCAGGGCGATGTAGCTGACGATGGGGGCCAGGGCGGTGGCCATCAGGCCGATGCCGGCGTAGCTGCCCACAGGCTCCCTTTTCATCTTGGCGTACAGCCAGGAGCCGATGAGGATGGGCCAGATGTTCACCAGATTCTTTCCAAACAGGGAGAACCCGGACATAAGGCCGACCTCCACCAGGGTCATGCCGTTGAGCACATCCTTTGCCAGGTAGAGGACGCAGATGGTCACCGCCGTCACCAGGGCGGAGTTCACCAGGGCGGCCCCCGGCCCGGCCACCAGCACATAGTCGGTGATGAGGGCGTCCTCCACCATGACGATCCGGACAAGGCCTCTGAAAATGTTCTCCGGGGTGTCCAGCAGAAAACCTGTGATCAGGCCCAGGGCCACAAACAGCCACAGGAAGCGGAACATCCTGTCATACCGGGCGTGGTGCTCGTGGTGGAGCAGATGGAACAGGTCGCGGTTTGGCATAGGCTCTCTCTCCTTCCGGCAGATAGGGGCGGGCTCTCTCAATCCCGGCCCTTGAAGTAATCTCTGGTCTGCTGGGCGTTATGGCGGATCTCGTCGGCCAGGGCGGCCATGGAGGGGAACTTCCGCTCCCCCCGCAGGCGGTGGAAAAACTCCATGCGCACCTGGTGGCCGTAGAGGTCCCCGGAAAAGTCCAGAATGAACCCCTCCACCGTCACGCTGCCGTCGTTATTTTCCACCGTGGGCCGCACCCCCACATTGGTCACCGCCGTGCGGCACTCCCCGTCAAACCACACCCTCGTGGCGTACACCCCGAAGGCGGGAATGATGATCCCCTCAGGGATACGCAGGTTCACCGTGGGAAAGCCCAGGGTGGAGGAGCCGATCTTCTTGCCGTGGGCCACCCGCTGGGTGAGGATGTGGGGATGGCCCAAAAACCGCACCGCCCGGTCCATCTCCCCCTGGGCGATGAGGGTGCGGATATAGGTGGAGGATATGGTGATACCGTCCTGCTCCACCTTGTCCACGATGTCGCAGCCGATGCCCAGCTGGGCGCACTTTTCCTTCAGCCGCTGGGGGTTGCCCTTGCCCAGGTAGCCGAAGTGGAAGTCGTGGCCGGCCACCACATGGACCGCCCCCAGCTCCTCCACCAGGTAGTGGACGATAAAATCCTCCCAGTCCATGCGCTGCATGGCGTCGAAGGAGGCCACGATGACCTCCTGGATGCCGTACCACCGGCGCATGAGCCAGATCCGGTCCTCCACCGTGCTCAGCAGGGGCACCTTCTCTCCGGTGATAGCCCCGCCGGGGTGGCGGTCAAAGGTAAAGGCGCAGGGCATGGCCTCCAGCCGGTCGGCGGCGGTGGTGACCGCCCGGAGAAGGGCCCCGTGGCCCAGATGGACTCCGTCGAAGAAGCCCAGGGCAATGACGCGTTTGGGTTTGTTTGGCATGGTTTCTCTCCTGTTTGTTGGTTTTTAAAAATATCTCGCCCTTATACGCTGAAAAAGCTCTTCACCGTCTCCAGCTTCCGCCCTGTCAGCTTCCCCAGGGCCAGAAACTCCCCGCTTTCCCCGTACACCCGGCACTCCCCGGACACGCCGGGGTCCTGGGGCAGGATGACGGTCATGCCGTTTCGCACCTTCTTTTCCAGCTCGGCCTTCAAAATGACCATGGGCCGCCCGGCAAAGTAGGCGTCCACCGGGAGCAGCAGCTTTTCCGCTTCCTGGGCCTGCTGGACCGTCTCCAGCTTCACGGCGTCCTCCAGAGTGAAGCCCGCCGCCATGGTGCGCCTTAAGCTGCTCATGCAGCCCCCGCAGCCCAGGGCCTGGCCGATGTCGTGGCAGAGGGTGCGCACATAGGTGCCCTTGGAGCAGCGCACCCGGATGGTGAAGTCCCGCTCCCCCTCCCGGCTCTCCAGGGTAAGGGCGTGGATGGTGACCTTCCGAGGGGGACGCTCCACCTCCCGGCCCTTCCGGGCCAGCTCGTAGAGCTTTTTGCCGTTAATCTTGATGGCGGAGTACATGGGGGGCACCTGTTGGATCTCCCCCCGGAACCCCTCCAGGACCTTCTCCAGCTCCTCCTGGGTCACGGAAACGGGGCGCTCCTCCAGGGTCTCACCGCTGGTGTCCTGGGTGTTGGTAATGAGGCCCAGCCGCAGCCCGGCCACATACTCCTTGTCCCCCTCGCCGACAAACTCCACCGCCCGGGTGGCCCGGCCCACAAACACCGGGAGCACCCCCGTGGCCATGGGGTCCAGGGTGCCGGCGTGGCCGACGCGCTTCTCCCGGAAAATCCCCCGGAGCTTGGCGCACACATCCATGGAAGTCCAATTTTCTTCCTTGTCAATGACGATAATTCCGTTTGGCATTGGTCCTCCCTCAGCCCTTGCGGACAGTCTCCATGGCCACCAGCACCGCCTGGCGGGCCTCCTCCATGGTGCCCGGAATGGTGGCTCCGGCGGCGGCGGCGTGGCCTCCGCCCCCCAGCAGGGCGCACACGGCGCTGGCGTTCAGGTCCCCGGGGTCGGTGCGCAGGGAGAGCTTGCACTCCCCGCTCTTCAGCTCCCGGAGGGTGATGCCGTTTTTGACCCCCTCCACCTGGCCCACAAAGGCGGAGATGTCGTCGATGTCCCGCTCGTCGGCCCCCACCTCCCGGAGCATATCCAGGGTGAGGAACACCAGGGCGGTCTGGCCGTTGTCCCGCAGCTCCATGCCAGCGGCCAGCATCCCCTCGATTTTCAGCCGCTTGAAGGACTTGGTCCTGAAGTGCCGGCGGTTCACCGGGTAGGGGTCAAAGCCCGTCTCCATGAGCTCGGCGGCCACCCGGTGGGTGGCGGGGGTGGTGTTGCTGTACACAAAGCAGCCGCAGTCGGTGGATACGGCCACATAGAGAGCCTCTCCTATCTCTGGGGTAATACCGCCCAAAAGTTGCACAATGTCGTACATCAATTCCCCGCAGGCCGCCCGTTTGGCGTCCAGGCAGGTATTTTGGGCGTAAAACTCCTGGGAGGGGTGGTGGTCGATGGTCAGGTCCACCCCCTCCAGATACTTCTTGGCGTTTTCCGGGAACAGCCCCCGGGCGGCCATGTCCACCGCCACCACGGTGCCCGGCTCGTATCCCTCCGGGGAGAGCAGGCCCTCCAGGTAGGGGGTGAAGAGCGAGGTGGCCTCGGGGTTTTCCAGAACATAGGCCTCCTTCCCACCCAGGCGCAGCGCCCGGCACAGCCCGGCGGCACAGCCGATGGTGTCTCCGTCGGGGCGCACATGGGTGAGGATCAGGTAGCGGTCGTGGGCCTTCAGAAATTCAGCGGCCTCCACGGGGGTCATATTGTTACGCTCTGCCACAGTGCCTCACTCCTCGTCCAGAATGATGTGCTCGTTGGCCGGGTTGGCGGGCTTGACCACCTCCGGGTTCCGAAGCATTTCCAGAATATGGGCGCCCTTGTCGATGGAGTCGTCCCGGATGAAGGTCAGCTCCGGGGTGTTGCGCAGGTTCAGGGTGTGGCCCAGCTCCCGGCGCAGCCAGCCGGCGGCGGACTTCAGGCCCTTGATCACCTGGTCGCAGTCCCCCTTGTCCAGGACAGACACATAGACCTTGGCAAATTTCAGGTCGGGAGTGGTGTCCACCGCCGTCACCGAGATCAGTCCCGTGACCCGGGGGTCCTTCACAGACGGGATGAGGGCGGCCAGTTCCCGCTGGATCTCCTCGTTGATGCGGCCCATTCGATTGCTCGCCATAAAAAATCCTCCTTTGGTACCCCCTGCCCCTCTCAGCGCCCCCAGGGCGCACACTCACATGACATAACAGGGACAGGGACAGTAACAGTTTCATTTACATTGACAGTATCACTGACAGTTACCCTAACACTATCCTCCCCTTGGAGGGACAAAAGTGTACAACTTTCCCCCTGATTTTCCCCAGGGGTAAGGAGATGATTCTATGCCAAACGGCAAAACCGGATTTATTTTCTACTTTGACAACTACCCCGCCCTGCTCTCCCTGCCGTTGGAGCAGAGAGGGCTCATCATCACCCTGCTGTGCGTCTACGCCGACCGGGTATGGCGGGACCCCGCCGTCCTGCTGGACGACATCCTGGTTCAGTTTCCCCAGCTCAGTGAGCAGGCGGTGGTGGCCTGCCGCTTCATGGGTGCCTCCATTCTCCGGGACACCCGGCGGTGGCTGGACCAGCGGGAGTACCGCCTCCAGCGGCGGCAGAGCCAGGGGGCCGCACCCGCCAAAAAGGCCGGGCTCTTCCCCGATTCCGGCCGGAAGGCCCAGGAGGAGAGCCCCCAGGAGTATAACCGCCGGCTGGAGAAGATGGCGGAGATGGCCAGGCAGGAGTAGGGGGGATTTTCGCCGCTGCGGCGGCGGGAGGGGTTTCGCCCTGCGGGGCGAGTAACTTTTCCAACGGCGGAAAAGTTACCAAAAGGCCGCTCATGGGGAGGGGTGTTTCGACTCCCCCCTCCCCATGAGAACCCCTACCCCACAGCGACCAATCAGGGGGACCTCGGTCCCCCTATTGGATGTACCCCCTGGGGTGGGTGGAGATTTGAAAATTTTTTCTTCTAATGTGGAAAAATCATCATCGGTTTTCCACAGTAGAAGTCTGTTCTTCTTTTGGAAGTCTATCGGTGACCTTATACCGCCTCCGGGGTGCTCCCACCTTTCGCCGGCGCGTCAAGTTTGAAGTGTGTTCCTTCCCGCTCCGCTGCCGCTGACCTGGCGCTTACGGACAGCCTTCGCGCTGAACCAGCGTGCGCCGCACCCCGCCGGGGCACAGGCCAGGCGTGTTTACAAGCAAGTAGGACGCAAAACCACTATATTTAGGACCGCGGCGGCAGCACAAAAGTTTAGAGCCAGGTCAGATTTTGCCCGCGCCGGGTTTCACCGCCGAACTTCCTCTCGTGGTCCCCCGTAAATGGGGGGTCCGGGGGCGGCGCGGTAGCACAATGATAATTGTGCGTGCGCTGCCTCCGGCGATTCTTTGGTGACTTTCTGATCGCTCAGAAAGTCACTCGCCCCGCGGGACGAAATATCCCCGTCCCGCCCGCAGGCGGAAAACTCCCGTCCCCGTCGCGGCGGGAAATTTTCCGAATCAAAACTACCTTTTCAAGCAAAACAGGGCGGGCGAAAGCGCCCGCCCTGTGCTTTAGGGTGTATTACACTTGAATTCTCATTAAACCTCAATCTGCTCCTCGTCCTCACAAACTCCACGCCGCTCCGTCCGGCTCAAGCCGGACATCCGCTTCGTTTCGTTGCTCGTCCTCTCCAAATCCCACCCGCTTCGCTGGGCTGGGATTTGGTTGGCGTGATCTGACAGTTCCCGCATTAAACCTCAATCTGTTCCATGATATAGGCCTCGATGATATCGCCCTCTTTGATATCCTGGAACTTCTCGAAGGTGATGCCGCACTCGTAGCCGGCGGCCACCTCCTTCACGCTGTCCTTGAAGCGCTGGAGGGAGGCGATGGCCCCGTCGTAGATGACGATGTTGTCCCGGAGCAGACGCATCTGGGCGCCGCGCTGCATCTTGCCGTCCAGCACATAGCAGCCGGCCACCATGCCCACGCCGGTGATCCGGAAGACATTGCGCACCTCGGCCCGGCCCAGGTCCACTTCCTTGAACTTGGGGGCCAGCATGCCCTTCATGGCCGCCTCGATCTCGTTGATGGCGTCGTAGATCACCCGGTACATCCGCATATCCACCTTCATCCGGGCGGCGGAGTCCTTGGCGTTGGCGTCGGGACGGACATTGAAGCCCACGATGATGGCCCCAGAGGTGGCGGCCAGCATTACATCGCTCTCGTTGATGGCGCCCACGGCGCAGTGGATGACCCGGACCCGGACCTCCTCGTTGGAGAGCTTCTCCAGGGAGGCCTTCACCGCCTCGGCGGAGCCCTGGACATCGGCCTTGACGATGATGTTCAGATTCTTCATCTCACCGGCCTGGATCTGGCTGAACAGGTCGTCCAGGGTGACCTTGCCCACATTGCTGTTGAGGGAACTCTTCTGCTCGTGCTTGCGCTGCTCCACCAGCTCACGGGCCATGCGCTCGTCGGCCACAGCGTGGAAGTCGTCACCCGCGCCGGGGACCTCACTCATACCGATGATCTCCACGGGGACGGAAGGGCCGGCGGAGGTGACCTTCTTGCCCTGGGCGTTGGTCATGGCACGGACACGGCCCACGGCGGTGCCGGCGATGATCACATCCCCCTGGTGGAGGGTGCCGTTCTGGACCAGCAGGGTGGCCACGGGGCCACGACCCTTGTCCAGCCGGGCCTCGATGACGGCGCCGTGGGCGGAGCGGTTGGGATTGGCCTTCAGCTCCCGCATCTCGGCGGTGAGGACCACCATGTCCAGCAGGTTGTCGATGCCCATGCCCGTCTTGGCGGAGATGGGGCAGATGATGGTGTCGCCGCCCCACTCCTCGGGCACCAGCTCGTACTCGGTGAGCTGCTGCATGATCCGGTCGGGGTTGGCGGTGGGCTTATCCATCTTGTTGATGGCTACGATGATGGGGATCTCGGCGGCCTTGGCGTGGTTGATGGACTCCACGGTCTGGGGCATGATGCCGTCGTCGGCGGCCACCACCAGGATGGCCACATCGGTGATCATGGCGCCCCGGGCCCGCATGGCGGTAAAGGCCTCGTGGCCGGGGGTGTCCAGGAAGGTGACGGGCTTGCCCCCCACCTCCACCTGGTAGGCGCCGATGTGCTGGGTGATGCCGCCGGCCTCCCCGGAGGCCACATTGGAGTGGCGGATATAGTCCAGCAGAGAGGTCTTGCCGTGGTCCACATGGCCCATGACCACCACCACGGGGGCACGGGGCTGGAGGTCCTCCTCCTTGTCCTCGGCGGTGTCGATGAGCTTCTCCTCGATGGTGACGATGACCTCTTTCTCCACCTTGCAGCCCATCTCCTCGGCGATGATGGCGGCGGTGTCGAAGTCGATGATCTCGCTGAGGGAGGCCATGACGCCGTTCTTCATCAGGCACTTGACCACCTCGGCGCCGGTCTTCTTCATGCGGCTGGCCAGCTCGCCCACGGAGATCTCATCGGGAATGAGGACCTTGACGGGGGCCTTCTTGGCGATCTCCAGCTGGAGCCGGCGCATCCGGTCCTGCTCCTCCTGTTTGCGCTTGTTGCCGAAGTTGCCGCCCTGCTTGCCGCCCCGCTGGCGCTGGGCGTTGCGGCCCTGGAACTTCTGCTTGCCGCCGCCCTGGGTCTGGCGCTCAGAGGTAAAGGACTCCAGGCGCTCGTCGTACTTGTCCAGGTTCACCGCCGGGCCGCCGCGGGTGTCCACCACCTTCTTCTCCCGCACGCCGGTGTGCCGCTGGACCGTCTCGGTCTGGGGCTTCTGCTGCTGGGGAGCGCTCTGGGCCTTCTCCTCCTTATGGGCGGCGGGAGCGGCCTTCTTCTCCTCAGGCTTCTTCTCGGCGGGCTTGGGAGCGGCCTTCTCAGCCTTGGGCTCGTGGTAGGTATCGGCATAGACCGACTCGATGGAGTCGATCTGGTTGTGCTGAGTCAGATACTCAAAGACAATGGACAGCTCCTCGTCGGTGAGAGGCTGCATATGGTTCTTGGGGGGATGGCCGTACTGGGTCAGGATGTCCATGACCTCTTTGGAGGGCAGCTCCTTGCCGCCCTTCTTAAAATCCTTGGCCACCTTGTGGATGGGATATTTGATCATCATATAGGGAAGCCACCTCGTTTCTTAGGGTTTCCGGAAGGTTCCGGTCAGCCGCCGCCGGCCGGGACCGGGGGCTTTGGGGGTTTGCTGGGAACGCGCGGGCTGGGAGCGCTTCTCCCCGGACTTTGCCGGAGGGGCCTTCCCCCGACCGGCCCCCTTGGCGCGGGAGGCGGTTTCCTCCCCCTCTTGTTTCACAGCAGGCGGGGCCCAGGGATGCTTCTTGCCCTTCCCCTCCCGCAGGTTCTTCTCGTGCTGGCGCTGCTCCTTCTGACGGCGCAGCACCTTGTCGGCCTTCTGCCGCAGCTGCTGAGCGGCGGCCTCGTACTTCTCCGGGTCACGGGCCCGGAGCTTTTCGCTCACGGCGGCGGCAAACCCGGCGTCGGTGAGGGCCAGCATGGCGCAGGAGCTCCGCCCCAGCTGAAAGCCCAGCTCCTCCTTGGTAAAGGGCAGCTGGAGCCACAGCACATTTCCCGCCTCGCCGAAGTGGGCGGCCCGGCGGTAGGTGTTGGGGGCGGCGTCAGCGGCCAGCAGGATCAATCTGGCCTGTCTGGCCCGGCAGGCTGAGCCCACCGGCTCCTCCCCCACCTCCAGCCGTCCGGCCTTTTTGGCCAGACCCAGGAGATGTAAGATGGGATCATTGGCCATCCTGGGGCACCTCCTTCATCTGCTCCTCCAGAGCGGCCCACACCTGGTCGGGCATCTGGGCGGAGAAGGCCCGCTCCAGGGCCCGGCTCTTCCGGGCCTTACTGAGGCAGGCGGGATTGGGGCACACATAGGCCCCCCGGCCCGGGAGCTTGCCCTTAAAGTCCAGGGACACGGCCCCCTCGGGTGAGCGGACCACCCGGATGAGCTCCATTTTTGGTTTCATCTCCCGGCAGCCAAGACATTGGCGCATGGGTATTTTCTTGGGCACGATTCGCACCACCCTTATGTTGATATCAATTTATGGTTGGTTTGTTTCATCGCTGCGGCGGGATTGGGATATTTCGCCGCTGCGGCGGCGACCTCCTTTGCCCCCGTCGGCAAAGGAGGCAAAGCGCCACTCAGGGGGAGGGGTGTTTCGACTCCCCCCTCC
>JAXUUN010000049.1:0-9698 GCA_037231075.1 bacterium
TGAAAACATTGATTTTACTGACTTTTTCATGTTTTCTTATTAGGAGGCGGGGAATTTGGGTCCCTCTTTTTTTATTTTCCCACGCAGAATTTGGAAAAGATCCGGTCTGTCACATCCTCCCGGACGCACTGGCCGGTGAGCTCCCCCAGTGCCTGGAGGGCCTCCTCCACATCGGTAAGCAGCGCATCGGGGGTGACGCCGGACACCAGGGCGTCTTCCGCCCGGGCCACAGCCTGTCTGGCCCGGCGGGCGGCCTCCTCCTGGCGCCCGTTGGTGAGAAGCTGACCGTAGGGGATATCCTCCGACCTGGGGAATAACGAGGCAATGGTATGCTCCAGATCTTCCAGGCCCTGACCGGTTTTCGCGCTGATGGTGACCGTGGGGGGCAGGTGGTCCAGATCGAGGAAGGGGACCGGAGCGGAGGGGAGATCTCCCTTGGTCCACACCAGAATGGTAGGGGCCAGCTTTATGGCCTCTACGAGAAGGGAGGCGTCCTCCTCAGAAGCGGGCAGAGAGCTGTCCCACAGGACCAGAATGAGTTCCGCCGCCTCCATGGCGCTGCGGCTGCGCTCCACCCCCAGCCGCTCGATGGGGTCGTCGCTGTCCCGAAGTCCCGCGGTATCGATGAGGCGGACGGGCAGGCCGCCCAGCTCCAGAGAGACCTCCAGCGTGTCCCGGGTAGTGCCGGGGATGTCGGTGACAATGGCCCGATCATAACCGGCCAGAGCGTTGAGCAGGGAGGATTTTCCCGCGTTGGGACGGCCTACCAGGGCACAGGAGATGCCCTGGGTCAGCTGCCGTCCCCGGCGGCAGGTGGCCAAAAGGGCGTCCAGAGCCTGGCACTGGGCCTTCAGCGTTTGGGACAGTTCCTCCATGCGGAAGGGATCGATATCCTCATCTGGGTAGTCCAGTACTGCGTGGAAATGGGCCATTACATCCACCAGTGAGGAATAAATGTCCCCGATCTTTTTGGACAGGGCCCCGGTGAGCTGACCGGCCGCATGGCGGGCGCCCTCCCGGCTCCGGGCGTCGAGAAGGTCCCCTACGGCCTCCGCCTGGGCCAGGTCCAGACGGCCGTTGAGAAAAGCCCGACGGGTAAACTCACCCGGGCCCGCCTGACGGGCACCCTGGCGGAAGAGAGCCTCCAGCCCCAGGGAGAGGACCATGGGGGAGCCGTGACACTGAAACTCCGCGGTGTCTTCTCCGGTGTAGCTGGCCGGGCCCCGGCTGAAGGTGCACAGGCACCGGTCAATGGGCTGCCCGCCGCTGTCCAGCAGGTCCCCGAAAACCAGCTCCCGCGGGGCGTGTTCCAGCAGACCCCGGCGCCCCAGAGGCTTAAACTGCCGCTGGGCGATCTCCAGAGCCTTGGGACCGGACAGGCGGAGAATCCCGATGGCGGACGGGACCGGGGGTGTGGAGATGGCGGCGATGGTATCAGACATGGCGGACATAGACCGGACTCCTTTCCGAATTCGACAGAAAAAGCAGATTTTCCTGCAAAAGCGCCTTTTGTAAATTTTGTTTAAAATTTATCCTTGACAGAAATTATGGAAACCTCAGAAAAGGAAAACAGGTGTGGAATGTTCTGAAAAATGGATGTGGAAAACTCTGTGGAGAATGTGGAGAAACCGTGGAAACAAAGGGGAAAGGGGAAAGAGAGGGCAGACGGGGCCCGGGAACAAAAAAGTGTATATGGAAAAGAAAGATAAAACTTTTACATAAGAAAGAAAAAGACAAAATTGCAAGAGGGAAAAAGATTTTGCAGGAACGCCGCCGGCCCAGAAGGAGCCCGGCGGCGTATTGGCTGGAAAGAAAAGGCGGACGGCTGATGATTCCGTACGGCAATCAGGACAGGCGCTTCACGATGGCCCGGGCGGCCTGAACGCCGGAGGCTCCTGCCTGGGCCAGACCCCGGGTCACGCCCGCCCCGTCCCCGGCGGCAAAGAAGCCGGGCAGGGCGGTCTCCAAATCGGAAGAAAGCTGGAGGCGGGCCGAATAGAATTTTACCTCCGCCCCGTACAGAAGGGTGTCGTAGTTGGCCGTGCCGGGGGCCAGCTTATCCAGCTGGTAGATCATCTCGATAATATTGTCCAGATGGCGCTTGGGCAGAGCCAGGGACAAATCGCCGGGGACGGCGGCGGTAAGGGTGGGGCGGACAAAGGATTTGCCCATCCGGTGTTCATTGGTACGGCGGCCGCCTACCAGGTCGCCAAAGCGCTGGACCAGAACGCCGCCTGCCAGCATGTTGCTGAGAGAGGCCACATGCTTGCCGTAGCGGTAGGGCTCGTTAAAAGGCTTGGTGAAGCGGTTTGAGACCAGCAGAGCGAAGTTAGTGTTCTCGCTGCGCAGAGCGGGGTCGGCGTAGGAGTGGCCGTTGACGGTGTTGATGTCCTCCACATTTTCCGCCACGACATGGCCATAGGGATTCATGCAGAAGGTGCGTACCTGATCCCCGTACTGCTTGGTGCGGTAGACCAGCTTGGACTCATAGACCACATCGGTGATGTGCTCAAACACAGCGGCGGGCAGTTCCACCCGCACGCCGATATCCACCTGGTTGTTGAGCAGCTCCAGACCCAATGTTTTACACTGCTCAGAGAACCACTCAGCTCCCGACCGGCCGGGGGCGGCAATGAGGTACCGGCAGGATACCTCCTCCCCTTTGGCGAGGGTGAGACGGTATCCCTCATCGGCCCTGGCGATGGAGGTTACCTGGGTATTGAAGCGAAACTCCAGCTTGTTCTGAAGCCCCTCGTAGATATTGGTGAGAATGCGCAGGTTGTTTTCCGTGCCCAGGTGCTTGCACCGGGCCTGCAAAAGATGGAGGTCATAGGCCAGGGCCCGGCGCTCCAGGGCCTTTGCCTCGGGCGTGGAGGTGGAAAAATACTCCGTGGTAGCTCCGTGGAGGACATTGATGGAGTCCACATAGTCGATCAGCTCCATCACCTGGTCCGGCTCCATAAAGTCGGTCAGCCATCCGCCAAACTGAGTGGTAAAGTTGAATTTTCCGTCGGAAAAGGCGCCCGCGCCGCCGAAACCGCACATGGTGTGGCAGACGGGACAGTGGATACATTCCCGGACCTTACCGGCGACGATGGGGCAGCTGCGGTGATAGATGTCCTGCCCCTGGTCCAGGGCCAGAATCTTTAATCCGGGACGAAGATGGGCCAGCTCATAGGCGGCGAAGATCCCCGCTTCGCCGCAGCCCAGAATGGCGACATCATAATTGCCAGACATAAAATAGTCTCCTTTTCTGCGTTTCATACTCCCAAGTTGCGGAAAAAGGGAGCACTTCTTCATTAGTATAACATAATTTCGGGGAAAAGAAAGCGATTTTCCGCGAAAAAGCCCTGCCGCGTAATAAGCGGCAGGGTACTGTCAGCTGTTTTCCTGAAAACTGGCGCCGCAGCTGCGGCAGGTGACGGTGATCTTTCCCTTCCCTCTGGGGACTCTCAGCTGCTGACCGCAGTTGGGGCATTTGAAATAGCGGTGGTCCTTATCCCTGTGGATGGTGCGCTGAAGGCGAAACCACTGAAAGACAGGGCCGGCCAGACGCATAAACTGCGCGTTTTCTTTCTGACGGGCGGGAATGTTGTGGGAGAGAATGCGAAACAGGGAAATAAACACCAGCACGAGGGAGACCCAATAGAAAACCTTCACGCCGGAAAGCGCAAAGAGCAGGTAAAGCACCAGGTAGAGAACGATCAAAAATAAATTCAGCTGGTCGCTGCCGTAGCGGCCGCGCATGAATTGTTGAATCGCGTTGCGGATCATAGGTGCGCCTCCTTGAAAGACAGGGACGGCAGGCGGACCCGCCTGCCGAATTGTTTAGAATAATGATAGCGCGGAGGGGGGGAATCGTCAAGAAGCCATTCGTAAACAAAATGTAAATTCCGCACCGATTTTGAACCTTTTTGAACAGAAGGCCCTGGGGAGAAAGGGGCTTGCGGGAAGGCGGAAAATCAGGTATACTGTCCATACGACAAATTTCATGCGGGAGGGATCGTTTGTGAAGCGCATCGACAAGGAGAATTACTATCTGGATATTGCCGAAACCGTGCTGGAGCGGTCCACCTGTCTGCGGCGGTGCTACGGGGCCATCATTGTAAAAAATGATGAGATCGTGTCCACCGGATATAACGGCGCCCCACGGGGGCGGAAAAATTGCATGGATTTGGGCTATTGTACCAGGGAGGCTATGAATGTGCCCTCCGGGGAGCGGTATGAGCTGTGCCGGTCGGTCCATGCGGAGATGAACGCAATTATTTCCGCCGCACGCCGGGATACGCTGAACGCCACCTTATATCTGGCCGGGAGAGAGGCCAAGAGCGGGGAGCTGCTTCACGACGCCACATCCTGCTCCATGTGCCGGAGGATGATCATCAATGCGGGGATTGAGCGGGTAGTGATCCGCAATACCCAGCGGGATTACAGTGTGGTCCATGTGGAGGACTGGATTCGGGAAGATGACTCTCTTCCCAAAGAGTTGAAAGAATAAAAAAACCGGGCGTCCCACTTCTTGGGACGCCCGGTTTTTATGTTGGAGTTAAATGGAGTTAAATGAAGGGCAGCCCTTCAACAGGGCCTGTCCACACAGGAGCCTTCTCCACAGGCTGGAGGGCCAGGTACTCCTCAAGGGTCAAATTCCCACTCATACAGGCCTGGGCGATCTCCACACCCACATAGCGGTAGTGCCAGGGCTCAAACTGATAGCCGGTGACAGACTCCTTGCCCTGGGGGTAGCGGAGGATAAAGCCGTACTGCGCGCAGTGTTGGGTGAGCCAGGCGTATGCAGGGGTGGTTTCAAAGTGAGATTGCAGACTGGCGGTGTTGATATCCAGAGCCAGGGCAGTCTGGTGTTCGGAAAAACCGGGGCGGGCGGAATAGGAGTCCACCGACGCCTGGGTGTCCTGGGTCAGGTAGCGGGAGTAGACCCGATCCTGTACCTGGTAGGAACGATAGGCAGAGACGCTGCGCAGGGAGATACCGTCGGCACGGGCGGCGTCTGCCATGGCCCGGAAGGCGGCGGCTGCCTCCGGGCGGAGAGAACCGGTGCCGTAGGTGCTGCCCAGCGTTTCCAGCTGGGGAATGTAATCAGAGGGAAGCGCGATGTACTTGTTGATCAGTACGGACAGGCTTTCCGGCTGACTGGTAATGACGGTATCGGTGTAGAAAGCCCGGTCCAGCCCGATATTTACATCCAGGACGACCTGCTCAGGGGTGTATTCAGGATGTGTCTGTCCCCAGGCCAGATAGCGGTCCTCATACTCGGCGTGGCTGTTGGGAAGGGCCTGATAGGGAGAGACCATCAGAAGAAATTGCTGCTCCCACAAGGCGGAAGGGGAGCTTTCCGTGTCCGCGGCAACCTCATCTGTGGTGTCGGCCCGGACGGGCAGGGGGGTTGCCGTAATTGCGGCGGCAGTAAAAACGGCAAACAGGGAGAGCGTGAGACGGGCAGTGGGTTTATGCATGGTAAATTACCTCGTATATTTCTGAAGTGGGTCAGTGGCCGCACAGGCTCAAAAAGTGGGAGAGAATGGGAGCGGCGTCGACGGTATCAAGGCGACGATGGGAGCAAGACATGCGCTCCGGATGGAACTGTACCCCCAGCACAGGCCGGCCGGGACAGTCCACAGCCTCCGGGAAGCCGCTTTCCGACCAGGCGATAACCCGCAGCCCGGTGCCCAGCCTACCCACGGCCTGATGGTGGAAGCTGTTTACAGGAAACAGCGGGCCGTAGAGGCGGTGGAGCAGAGAGCCCTCCAGACTGCGGACCGGGTGCACCAGATCGTGGTCGGTACCGCCGTGAAAGACCCGAATATGGTCAGGCAGATCCTGGATCAGGTCTCCGCCCAGGGCCACATTGATCAGCTGCATGCCCCGGCAGATCCCGAGAATGGGCCTGTTCTCCCGGTAAAAAGCGTGGAACAGCTTCAGTTCAGCCTGGTCCCTGAGACAATCAGGGGGAGCCGAGCCGGCGTTTTCCTGGCCGTAGATCGTGCTCTCCAGGTCGCCCCCGCCGCAGAGCAGCAGACCGTCGCAGGACAGGTCGGGAGGGGGACAATATCCCGGGACAGGGGTCCCGCCTAACTGGCGGACGGCATCCTCGTAGCGTTCCGTTTTTCCCTCGTCGCCTGAAATCAGAATTCTGGGCTTCATGGCAGTGCTCACAGGGCATCCAGAGCGGCACGGGCCCTCACGAGGGTGGAAATCAGCTCCACAGCCCCTTCGATTCCTGTGGTGCTGGAGTTGAGGGTCAGATCATAGCGGCGCATATCGCCCCAGGTGTGGCCGGTGTAGTAATTGTAGTAGTTGGAGCGGCCCCGGTCCATCTGGATAATCCGCTTTTCCATGTCGTCGGAGGGAATGTGGTACTCCTCCACACACCGCTGAATGCGGCTGGGCAGATCGGCATAGACGAACACCTTCAGACACTCCGGGCGCTCCCCCAGCACATAGTCGCTGCACCGCCCCACAATGACGCAGGGGCCTTCGTTGGCCAGTTCCCGAATGACCTCGGCCTGGGCAAAGAACGCCTGATGGCTGACGGGAACACCCTGGTGGGCAAAGGCGGGGGTGCCGATGCCGATGGGAGCGATGGACAGGTGGAAGCGACTGCGGGCGCGCTCCTCCGCCCGGGCGATAAAATCGGGAGAAAGACCGCTTTTTTCAGAGGTCTTTTGAATAAGAGTCCGGTCATAGCAGGGAATGCCCAAATGGGCGGCCAGGCGCTTACCGATCAGGCGACCACCGCTTCCGAACTCTCGGCTGATGGAAATCACATAGTTGCTCATGACATGCGCCTCCTTATGGGGAATGGTCTACCCCAGGTTGATGCGGGACATCTTGATATATTTACTATATTATAACGGATGGTTTCAAAAATGACAACGAAAATATGAGCGATTGAGGGACAAAAGGAAAAATCCTGAACAAACCAAACAAATACAAAGGAGAAAAATTTAAAAATCCTCCAAAATTTATTAAAAGAGCCGTAATCTCTTGCAGAATCATGAAGGGAATACTATGATCATACATATCATTATCTGGAAACGATTCCAGAAAACAGCGATGTAAGGTCTGCCATCCGCAAGAAAGGGATGACGGAAGGAGAGGGGGATGAGAATGACCATCAAGGATATCGCACGGCTGTCGGGCTGTGGTGTGGCCACGGTGTCCCGGGTGCTCAATCACCATCCCGATGTGAGCGAGAAGACCCGGGAAAGGGTGCTGGCTGTGGTAGAGAAGTACGGCTTTCAGCCCAACGACAATGCCAAGCACTTAAAGCAGCAGGTGGGAACCGGCATTGCGATCCTGGTAAAGGGTACCCAGAACATGCTCTTTGCCGACCTGGTGGAACGGGTGCAGGCGCATCTTCAGGAGAGGGGGCGGGATGGGGCGGTCTACTATCTGGATGAGGAGGACGACGAGGTGTCGTTTGCCATCCGGCTGTGCCGGGAGCGAAAGCCCCTGGGAATTTTGTTTCTGGGGGGCGACCTGGAGTATTTCCGGACCTCCTTCCGGCAGCTGAAGATCCCCTGCGTGCTGCTGACCAACTCCGCCCGGGACCTGGGCTTTGAAAATCTCTCCTCTCTGACCATGGATGACGAGGGGGCGGCCTTTCGGGCCATTGACGATCTGATTCAAAAGGGCCATCGGGAGATCGGGGTGCTGGGTGGAAACTGGTCCAGCTCCCAGATCGGTTACCGGCGGCTTCAGGGGTGCGTGAGAGCCTTTGAGGAGCGGGGAATTCCTTTTGATATCCAGCGCCAGGCCGAGCCCAGCCGCTACGCCATGGCCGACGCCTATGCCGCCGCCGGCCGTCTGCTGGAGCGGTGTCCCAGCCTGACAGCTATTTTTGCCATGAGTGATGTGGTGGCGATGGGGGCGATCCGGGCGTTCACAGATTTGGGAAAACGGGTGCCCCGGGATATTTCGGTGGTGGGCTGCGATGGAATTGCCATGGCCCGCTACTTTATTCCCCGGCTGACCACCATTTGCCAGGACACCCGGAGCCTTGCGGAGCAGGGCGTGGAGGTTCTTTTGGGAAACATCCAGGGGAGCCGCGGCCCGGTTCACAAAGTGGTCCCCTTCCATATGCTGGAGGGGGAGAGCGTGGCCCGGCGAAACGAGAACAGAGAGAGGGGAAGATCAAAATGAGAAGAGCGGGAATCCTGATGCCCATTTCCTCCCTGCCCTCCCCCTGGGGGATCGGGACCCTGGGAGAGGCGGCAAGGGAGTTTGTGGATTTTCTGGCGCAGGGCGGCCAGTCCTGCTGGCAGATTCTGCCGGTGGGCCCCACCAGCTATGGGGACTCCCCCTACCAGTCCTTCTCCTCCTTTGCGGGCAATCCCTACTTCATTGATCTGGACGATCTGGCGGCGGAAGGGCTGCTGGAGCGGGAGGAATATACGGGCCTGGATTGGGGGGCGGATCCGGAACAGGTGGATTACAGCCTTCTGTACCAGAACCGATATCCTGTCCTGCGCAAGGCCTGCGGCCGGCTGGACAGGAATGAGGAGGGGGCCTACGGGGCCTTTTGCCTGGAAAACCGGGATTGGCTGGAGGACTATGCCCTCTTTATGGCGCTGAAGGAGAAATTTGGCGGCAGGTCCTGGCAGGAATGGCCTAAAAGTCTGCGCCTGCGCCGTCCACGGGCCCTGGAGAAGGCCCAGGTGGAGCTGGAGGAGGAGATACAATTCTGGAAAGGGGTACAGTATCTCTTCTTCCGCCAGTGGGACGCCCTGAAAAAACTGGCCAACGGGAGAGGAATCTCCATCATCGGAGACCTGCCCATCTATGTCTCGGGGGACAGCGCCGATGTATGGGCAAATCCCGAGCAGTTTCAGCTGGATCAGGCGGGCCTTCCCACCGAGGTGGCCGGTTGTCCCCCCGACGGGTTTACAGAGGACGGACAGCTGTGGGGCAACCCCCTCTTTGACTGGGAGCGGATGAAGGGGGAGGGGTACGCCTGGTGGCTGAGGCGGATCGACTTCCAATTCAAAATCTATGACATCCTGCGGATCGATCACTTCCGGGGCTTTGATGAGTACTACGCCATTCCCTACGGGGACAAGACGGCCCGGAACGGCCGGTGGCGTTCGGGGCCGGGAATCGAGTTTTTCCGAACGGTGAAAAAAACACTTGGGAAAAAGGAGATCATTGCCGAGGACCTGGGCTTTTTGACCGATTCGGTACGAAAGATGCTCCGGCAGTCGGGTTTTCCCGGGATGAAGGTGCTCCAGTTTGCCTTTGACAGCCGGGATGCGGGCAGCGACTACCTGCCCCACTGCTACAAGCCAAACTGTGTGGTCTATACCGGGACCCACGATAACGACACCATACTGGGCTGGATGAAGACAGCGCCCCGCAAGGATGTACAGTTTGCCAAGGAGTACCTTCGCCTCAACAGCCGGGAGGGGTACAACTGGGGGATGATGCGCTCAGCCTGGGCGTCCCCCGCCGATCTGGCGGTGATGCAGATGCAGGATCTGCTGGGGCTGGATGGCCGGGCCCGGATGAACACCCCCTCTACTTTAGGGAATAACTGGCAATGGCGGGCCCTGCCCGGCAGCTATGGAGAGAAGCTCTCCCGCCGGCTGTATCGGGAGATGCGGGTCTATCAGCGCCTGCCCAAACAGAACCGAAAGTCTGCAAATAAAAAGTCAATAGAAAAATGAAGAAAAATTGAGGAAAGA
>JAXUUN010000001.1:0-123310 GCA_037231075.1 bacterium
AACAAGTGCTCAATTCGAGCGGTCGAGGTGCGCAATCTTGGGCGGAATACTCAATAGAGCAGATGGTCGCAATTATTCACAATCGTGATGGCTTTGTGATGGCCGTAAATATCCTCCAGTTGGGACAGGCTTTGCAACAGGATACTCACGCTGATTTCCCGGGAACGGATCACGGAGCTGGTCTGGTCGAAGTCCGGGATGCACCCCGCGGCGCCGGCGGCGAAGTCGTCCAGAATCAGCCGCACCGGGACACGCAGCCGTCCGCCCGGGCACTGGTCTGCATACCGGCACAGTTGCTGCAGAACTTGGGTGTAAAACAGGGCCACCAGGGTGTCCATAGACCGGTCTGTGTCGCTGATATTCAGAAACACAGCGGTCTTGCGATTGCCCAGGTTCTGAAAATAGAGCTGTCTGGTATTGGTGAACAGCTTCTGCGCTCCATGGAACGCAAAGGGGGACATCTTTTCCGCAATAAACGCCTGAATGCTGGCGTAGGTTCTGGGTGACTTTTGGATGTTCCGGAGCATCTGATACTGTACCGCCGCAAAGCTGTCGGGAGCCAATAGGCAGACCTCGTCAAACAGCTTGTCGAAATTCCCGGTTCCCATTTCCCGCAGCAGCCGGATCACGCTTCCCAGGTGGTGCTCCTGGACGGGGAGATACTCCAGCACATAGGAGATCATGGCCGAAAGCGCCATCTGGGCTGCCTGTTCCCAAAAGGGGTCGTGTTTGGTTTTTACAGGGGACAGGGCGGCGGCAATTTGCAGAATGTCCTGCTCGTGGAAGCAGTTCCGGCTCTTGTCCCGCCGTACATACCCCAGCGGATTGTAGCCGCAGGTGGAAGCGGCACAGTCCTGAAAGTTAATCTCAACGACCTGATAGCCGTTCTTCCGCAAGGCTACGCCGGTCTTTTGACACAGGCTGTCCTTGGAACTGGTGACGATGACGCTCTCGCCGCATTGCAGGATATTGGGAATCACATAGCCTCGTGTCTTACCGGAGCCACTGGGCCCGATGACGCAGTCGTTGTTATTGAGCCCGGTGGCCCATGTGTCGTTGCTGATAGAGTGGTCTTTGCATAAGATTCTGTCTGACATGGTGCCTCCTTTCAGATATTACAGTTGGTGGATGATTCTGTCCGCAAGGCCCCAGTCTATGGCTTCCTGAGCGTCGAAATAGCTGTCAGAGGCAGTCTTGGCCAGCACTTCTTCCAGGGTTTTCCCCGTGTGCCGGGCAATAATGTCGGCAATGGTCTGTCTGGCCCGCATCAGATTCCGGGCCACTGCGTCCACGGTGAGGGCGCTGCCGCCTACGCCGCCTGGAATCAGAGGGTCATGGATCATGACTTTGGAATGAGGCAGCATCTCCCGTTTGTCCCCTGATAGGAACAGGATGGCGGCCATGCTGGCGGCGGTGCCGGTACAGACCGTGCGGATGGGGCAGCCGATGGCCCGCATGGTGTCGTAGATGGCCAGGCCGCTGTCCACTTCCCCGCCGGGACTGTTGATAAACAGGGTGATTTCCTGCCCCGGGGCCTCCTGCTGTAAGTACCGCAGTTGGAGAGACAGAACCGAGGCGGACTCTGTGGTGATGCTGCCGGTACACTGTATCTCTCGACGCTGAAATAAAATGTCCTGGATTTCGATGCGGTTGAGGCCCTCGCTGGTTTCACGAAGCACACCTGGCAGATACATGGTCATGCACCTTCCTTTCCCATCGCTCGCTTTTGGCATAGCTGCTCCAGACTGGCTCGGGCCCATTCCGGCAGATACTCGTCTTTGAGAATGCCCAGGAAGTCGCCTCGGTTCCAGCGGGTATGCTCTCCGTCGCCCAGACAGGTGGCATAGACCGCCCGGCCGGAGGCGTTGGGATAGCAGCCGAACCCGCTCCCGGCCAGCCAGAGCTGATTTTGGGGCGACCAGCAGGATTCTTTCAGGGCGGTCAGGCTGAGAACCAGCACCTTACCCTCCAGCTCCTGACCCGCCAGGGAGATACATTGGGTTTTGTCAAACAGGTGCAGGCTGTCCATCTCCCGGCGGAACAGGGTGACGAACCCATCCAGGACGGCGGGATGGCTTTCCACGATGAAGTCTATATTTCTGTCACAGGCCGGGATATAGCAGGCGGCGGCCCATTCCCGGTTGCCACGGCTGAACCTCCCGTCGTAGTCTTTCTCATGCAGGGTGTTGGCCAGCACCCATCGTGTCCGCTTGTACCCGTGGCCCTGGATGACCCGCTCCAGGCACGCCGGGTTCAGGCGCATCCCGTCGAAGCCGCCGCGGATGGCGTCTTCGATGGCCCTCTTGCAGGTGATGTTGCACTGGTGGCTCGCCCGCCATAGGCCCAGTTCCTGGCTGCGCTTTGCTTCGGCAAGGGAGCTGAGGTACAGATAAGGGTGGTCGGTCGGAGTAAGTCGGTTCATCTGTTTTACCTCCTTATTCGTTGTTGGTAGTTCTGTGGCCTTAAAAGCCGTTCCAGACCTGCTCCCCGCGGTAATCAAAATATTCCGCATCGGCACAGTCTTCCGGGGCCAGATCCTTTAACCGCTTCCTGCTTCTGGAGATATACAGGTCAGAGTCCATGGGCGGTTTCGGCACCTTGACCCGCAGTAACTCGTCCATCTGGATCAGCCGTGCGTATTGCTCCGGTTCATGCTGTCTGAGGTACTGATAGAAGTGGTTTTTATGGAAGGGGCAGAAGGTACAGGCGCTGGCGCGGGTCTCCAGGCCCCATACCTCCTTGATATAGCCGTAGCTGTCCGCCCTGGTAAATTCCATCTGTACCAGAGGAAAGCGGTTGACGAACATGGGGTTAGTGCTCTCTTTACAGCGTCTGGCTTCTTCCTGGCTGAATCCGATGTGCATTTCATGGGCCTTTTTGTCCTCCTCCTTGAGCCGCTGTCCTTTTTGGTAGCCCAGCAGGTTCCACCGTACATACTTGGAGATCAGTTCCACCTTATAGTCGATGGTGCAGTTGCGGGGCATCTTACTCTTATGGCCGTCCCCCCGAAGGGTCCACCACGGGATGCTGATGGTCCGCCGCTCACCAAAGTTCTGAATGAAGTCCGTATATAAAGGGGATTTCAGAACCCTGAAAGAAATACCGCACGACTCACAGGCCCGGCGGATGAAGTCCACCTGTTTTGCCACCCATGGGGGTTCAAACCCGAGGTCGCAATAAATGATGGCGTCATAGATGGGGACCAGAGGATGGATGGGCCGTTGACGCTTTGCGTTTTCACAGCTCATCAGGGCCAGCGCTGTGCTCTGCATCCCCGCGCCGCAGGAGAGGATTTTCATTTGCCATCCTCCTACGCCGGAACAGCATATTTTACAGGGGCATGGATCATCTTTACGCCGCCCTGGGTCCATGCGGAGCCGCACATCCCGTAGACGCTTTCCACCGCATAGCCGTCGCCGCCGTCCGGGAGGGCTGAGCGGATGTATTTGACCGGCAGCTTCACATCCCGCTCCAGCTGGATTTCAAACACGCTCCCGCCGCCCTGCCAAGGGTCATACAGGCCGGTCACGGTGTCTTTCTCCAGGATGATATAGCCGCAGTAGGGACTTTTACGGCTGTCATAGAAATGGCCGTTGCGGTCCTGGAGCCGGATCAGGCGGTTGAGCTCCATCAAGTCGGATAGGGACATCTCCACCAGGAAGGTCACAGTGTTCATGTGGGAGGCAATGTTGGAAACCTCCGTTCGCATACTCGCCAGGAAGCCTTTGGAGTCGGATGGGTTCCCATCCCGCAGTGCCCGCTGGAGCTTTGCTCGGGTATAGCCCTGGGACTTTGCCAGCCAAACGATGCCGGCGCGGTCATCCAGCGTTTCCTCATAGTGGCCATACCAGCAGGGATAGACACTGTTGAGGACATAGTCGTAGTTGCCGTCCCCGGTGTCCAACATGATATTTACCGGGAAAGTCTGGTCCAGATAGTGCTTCTCCGGGAGCCTGAAACACACATGATCCATCATCAGGTCGCGGAACAGCTCATCTTCTTCCCTTGTGAAGCCATTTGGATATGGCCCATCCTCTGTGGTAAGAATGGACTGGATATCCTGCTCCAGCTCGTCTCTCAGCTGACACTCGTAGTCAAAATACCATTCTTCCAACGACTCCCAAAAACTTTGCATGGGGTCATCGCTGGACAGGAGCCGGATGGCGGTAGCGTTGTCCATCTCGTCTCGGTAGTCGGCGTAGATCTCATAGCGGAAATAGTCGCCGTCCCGCTGTAAAAAGGGCTGACGGTCAAGGGCGTCCAGAATATGGCGTCTGAGTTTTCCTGCCGTCTCCTCGTTCATGTTTCCACCTCCCTGTACTTACGCAATTTCAGCATCTGAAGGAAAAGCGCCCCGCCTCTATGTTCAGAGACAGGGCGCTTGATCCAGTTGAGAGCGTCCGTTCAGAACGGGAGCTCTCCGTCCGCGTCATCCTCGAATTCGGACGTTGGAGGAACAGCTCTCGCATCCGAAGTGGGGGCCGGGGCACTCTTTTTCTTTGTGGAGTCGCCGAAGTAGATGTTGCTGGCCACGACCTCGGTGGTACGGCGCTTGCCGCCCTCCCGATCTGTCCAGTCCCTGACCTGGAGCCGCCCTTCCACCACGGCCATGGAGCCCTTGGCAAAATAGTTGGCGGCGAACTCACCGGTATGCCGCCATGCGACGATGTCGATGAAGTCCACAGGCGTCTCGCCGGTAGCCTTGTCTTTGAAGTCACGATTGACCGCAAGGGAGAACGACGCGACAGGAATGCCGCTCTGCGTATGACGGAGTTCGGGATCGCGGGTAAGCCGCCCGCTCAGGATAATTCGATTCAACATGATGTGTGCCTCCATTTCTTTGTCTTTGTTTCCGGGCGGCCGGTTTAGGAGAAGATACACCCAGCTGGTCTGCAATCAGGTGTACTCCATCCGCTCCATACCCTTTCACCAAAACTCCTGATGGGGTCATGCCCCATCCATCCGCCGCAATTAGTGCTTTGTGCTGGAACAGTGCGGCGGCTTCACGGGCAATACCGCTTGTTGGGGTATTCCTCAAGAGCGGCAAACGGGTGAATGAGCAGTTCATATAGGATGGCTTGCCGTTCTTCTTCCGGCATTTTGAGGCTTGCGGCGGCTACTTTGGCAACAGGCTCATTGTCATACGGCTGAAAATATTGGTCGTGGATAGAAGCGAACCTTGCCGCACATGGGGCAACCAGATCGTCCATGAACTGAATCAGACTTCCGGCCCCCATGTGCAGGAACATACAGTCCCGCGGCGTCAAATCAGCCGCCAGCCTTTCTTCCAGAGGTCTGGCCGGGAAAAGGCCCTGCTTGCACATCGGGAGCGAGACTTCCTGCTGTTTCTCCTGCGTGCTGTCAAGAAGCGGTGGAACCAGGAGCTCAACCGCGTCGTAGAGGTATCCATCGCCGCAGGATGGTGTTACGGAGAGCTTGTCGTCAATGTACTTGGCGAGCTGCTTATAGGTCATCTCCCGCGCCTGCTCTTGTGAGAGTCCCAGTGCGGAAGTCAACTGGGTAAACTCTTGCTCAAAGCCCTGGAAATACTCTGTCAGGTACAGGTTTGCGAAGTGGTAAACTGCCGCCGCCGCACACTCGGGATGAGCAAAGCAGCCGGAATTAAGTAATACGAGCCGCTCTTGCAGCGAGATTTGTTCCACTTTCAAGCAATGTCCACCCCCTGACGCTCTAATTCCTGGAGCTTCTGGCCGGCTCTGTCCAGCAGGTCACGCAGGGCGGCCAGGCGGTCATTTGTGTAGTGGCCCCAATAGTAGTAGTCTCTGTCTCTGCACGCCCATGTTGCAAACCGTGCGGGGGCGTCGGGGTTCTCGCCGAGGACATACTCTGTGTCCCCGATACAGATAGCATTGGTAATAAGGTATCCCACATTGCTCCGGCTGGACATTATAGTCTCCTTTCTCCCCGTAGGCCCGATAGGACAGGCATAGCGTTAAGCGGCGGGCCCCAGGACATCGCGCTCCCATCGGTCGAGAAACCGCTGCACTTCCGGTGTGGCCGGGGCGTTGTTCGCAGACCTTGCCTGTACAACCTTCCGCTCTCGGACTTCCAGTGTGTAGAATGGCTTGTCCGCTTCAGCTGCCCGGCGCAGGAACAGGATGACGCACTCTTGCCTTGCCACGCGGTCCACATAGGTACCGACACAGTGGTGGAGAGCTTGCCCTTCCCGGATGATCTCTTCCGGGCTCTGGGGACAACAGATCATCATGCCGTCCCACTGATAATCCATGTGCCGCCCGATGCGCTCCATGGCCACCTGAAAGTCCCTGTGTATCTTGGCGTCCAACTTCTGCTTCCACTGACTGGCGGCCCGGTCATGGGCCTTCTGCAAGTTTCGCGGAAACAATACAGAGTCGTTCAGGTCAAGCTCCAGTTTGCGGCACAGATCCAGATAGTCGGCGTACTCCCGAACCACATCGGCAGTTTCGGAAAAGCGGGCTCGCCCCTGCTGTGCGCGGCCGGTCAGATGTTCGGCTTGCCTGTCCACATAGCGCATGAACCTGTGCGGGGTGGTGACTTCCATGAAGGGCAGGATGTTCCGCTCTATGTAGCTGATATTGTGTTCCAACTGCCAACGAAACAGCGCCTGCCTGTCCTTGATCCCAAGTCTGCAATATGCCTGGAAGCTGGCCAGCCCCTTGGCCGTGACATGGATACTCCGTAGGAAAGAGACATCTTCGGGGCCGATGCGCAGGAGCCGGTGCGTCCGGTTTTGGCTCTCGTCCAGAATGGTCATCCAGTTCCGGTAGACCAGATCAGAGGCCAACTCATAAAACCCCACCTTGACCAGATGCTCCAGCTTTGGATGTTCGGCGTACGCGGCAAGAAACGGCAGCAGTTCCATGGGCGCCTGGAGCCAGTCGCGGAATTGCGCCACCGGGCAATATTGCCATGGCGTCCCAAACAAAGCGTCGGACAGATTACCGGAATAGACATAGCCGCAGACATCTGCCGCGAAGTTATACTGCCAACGGCTGAACACGGGACGGGTACCGGCTTTCCATATACCAAAGGAGCTGTAATATTGTTTTACCTCCAGACTGCCGCCGGGCTTCTGACGGATGAACTGACGGGCGGCCTCCCAGAGCTCCAGTTCATGGCTCGTATGATAGAGGGTGGCCTTGAACACCCGGACCACAACCTCATTTGGAGCGGTTCTCTGGATGACCTGACAGGTCTCCCGGTCGAACAGCATCCCCATGCGGCCTCGGGATTTCATGGTCAATTCCCGCCCGCAACGGGGACAAACGCTCTTTCTGTTGTGCTTGACTCCGGACAGCGATATTTCCTTGCCGCAGGCGGAACAGATACCGGGAACCTCCTTTCGGCCATTGACCGTATCGTAGATGAAATACGCAGGCATTAGCTTACGGACGACCCAGCCTCTCAGGCCGCGGGGTATTGCGGGTACAGACTGCATCCGGGCGTTGATTCTGCGGCGCTTCTCCCGTTCCCGGGCCTGCTGCCGGTTCCCCTGTATCAGCTTTTGATGGGCTGTCAAGCAGTCGAAGCCGTCCCGCATATCGTCACGGAAAAAGCGGCTGACGCATCTCTTGTCGGCCGGGGTGAGAAACGCACAGCGCAGTATGAACTTTGGCTTATGTGATAGGTCTTGGAAGCACGCTTTACGCCATGAGGTGGCGCCGTCCTCTTTGCGTTCCAGGGTGAGGTAGTCGTCTTTCTGCTGGAATACTGTCCACTTGGGAAGCATGTTCCCCTGGGCCGCCTCTGTCCGGGAATAAATGTTGAGCACAAGGGTTTGCCGGTGGCCTATCACTCTGACGCGGGCGCCGGCCAGCCACTCGATCTGGTCCGCACATAAAAGTCCGCTGTTTGCGCCAACGCGCAGGGGCTCGCCGGCATACTTTCGGCACTCTGCCTTGTTCATCGTCCGTCACCTCCCAGCAGGGACATCTGCTCATAGGTCTCTCCTGCAGGGGCGGGAACCTTGTTCGGCTGGATGGGAGCCGCCGGCCGGCTCACACCCTTACCCGGTTTGATGTCCTGGGTGCGGTGTACCTGCTTTCTCTCAACTTTTGGATCAGCGTCAGGACTGTTGAAATAGTCTACGGCCCACTGGTACACGATATCATCCGGTATATCAGAGGCATATGTCCCGGCGTCTGTTACGCCCTGTACCTCCCGCTCCTGTTCCGCATACTCTCTGGCTTTCCGGTAAATGTATTGGAAACACTTGGCCAGGGATTTCTGGGGCGAGATCACATTCCGGGCCAAGGCAGGGTCGTTGGCGCACTGCTGCGCGAGATGGGCGGCCACACAATCTTTCATGTTTCTCCGTGTGATGTGCTCGATTTCCTCCCGGATACGCTGGACGGACGCGGCGGTATCATCCCGGCCTGCAGCCTTCGTTATCTGAGGCGCCGGGACAGGAGCAGGCGCGGCCGCATTGGGTGGTGCGGCGCTTATCTCTGGACGAGACGCGGGAACGGCGGCAGGCTCCGGTCCTGTTTCCGCCGGAACCTGTTTTTCCGGCTGGTGCGGCTCTATATTTTCCCTCCGCTCCTGGCGCGCTTCCCGTCTGGCAGTTTCTTCGATTTCCGCGAAAAATCCCATTCTTTCATACCTCCTGATACAGTTTCAACGGGAGTAGATTCTGCCCCCATCCTATCGGCTCCACACCTTCGGCGGGGGAACCGCCGCGTTCGGAAGCCGGTTTGACTATGAGTAGGCTAAAAAATACAGGGAAAGCGGATGCGGGATTTTGCTTCCGGGACTGCGTGAAAAGTCGGAAGCCTGTCGGCTCCCGGCTTTTCACGCTGCGGACTTTGTGGTGTAGGTCGGTGACAGTCATATCCGTACCTTTTCCACGTATCTCCTAAAACCTAAAATTAAATCCTAAAATAAAAAAGTATGGTTATGACCTGCACCGACTGTCACACCCCCGCCCCGCGCTCACCCGTTGGGAGCAGGATCGCCGCAACAGCAGGTCATTATAATCCTTGCCCTCCCGCGGCGGATTATCCAGTACCAGGTAATCGGTCAGGAGGCGTTGAAGGCTCTGGGCAGCCCTGCGTCCGGCATTGTCGTTGTCCAGGCAGAGGACAATGCGCTTAATCGGATTGCGCTCCAGATACTCCCCCAGGGCCCGGGGCATCTTGTCACGGCCGCCGCGGTTCGGACCATATACGCCGGACAGGGAGAGGGTGTTGGCTTTGCGCCAGTCCTGCCCGTCCTGCTTCAGCATGGTCAGATAAGAGAGGGCGTCGATGGCGCTTTCAAAGACACAGAGAGTCTGCCGTGGCCCCGCTCTGACAGGAATAGCAAAGGAGAATCGCTTATCGCTCCCGGCCACCTCGCCCATGAAGGTGGAGTGGGGGTATGTGCCACGGAGGGCGGCATACCTGGGCGTGTTTCCGTCACGGCCCACGAACACGCAGTTGTGGTAGGCCGCGTCCTCATAGAGCTGGTTGTGGCGGATACAGGCGCGGATAATTTCGGCGTCGATGCCGCGGCCGGTCAGGTAGGCCATGACCCGCCGATTATCCCTGTGACGGGGCGGCAGGTGAAACGGCTGGGGTCTGTGCCGCTCCAAGGGGACAGGGGGTGCCGGGGGTATGGGCCCTGTGCCGAGGATCTGCCGCACGGCGTCCGGCAGAGACACGCCCCGCACCTCCACAAGATAGTCCAGCGCGGTGACTCCGCCCACGCCGTGAGACCACCAGTACCATTTTCCATTGGAGAGCTTGAGACTGCTGTGAGTGCGTGTGGCGTAAGAGCTGCTGCCGTGCGGAATCAGCTCGTCCGGCTCATATCGCCGCAGGTAGGTCAGCAGGTCAAGCTCCCTGGCCTGGGCCAGCTGCTCCGGGGGAATGAGCGCCATGTTTTGCCCTCCTTTCAGAGACATGAAAAGACGGCCTCCCTGGCATGGGAAGCCGTCTTTGGGGTTCTTATGCAGTTGGTAATTTACCATTCAAATGTGCAGCTGTCCGCGACAGCGTCGCATTCTTCGTCCAGAAGCAGCAGCCTGTATTTCTGAACGCGGCCGCTGGGGTTGATTCGTTGCTGGAGTTCTTTGGCTGACTCTCTGAAATACGGATACAATTCTTTGTCCAATACATAAGTTGTGGATTGGACTGTATAAGCGGAATAGAATGCATCAATAGACATTTGGAGTTTAAGCAGGACATTATCTGTACCTGCCGCGGCCGGTTCCATATCTGCCGCAACCATCTGATCCCGACGGACAAAATCAACCACATAAATATCATCCTGCCGCTCGCTTTCCGGCGCGTCTTTGCAGCGGAAATCAAGCACATATCCGTAAGCGCGAATCGGATGATATTGCTCAAATTTCGGATAGCCTTTGGAGCATACCAGCTCTATCCCGATATTCTCACTGAGGTAGTTTTGCACCGTTGGGATCGCGGATGGTGGCAGTGGTGGAACGACACTTTTTAGGACGGCCGACCCCTCCTCGACTTTCAGCGCGAGTACATCCGGCAGCTTTTCAGTGGGAGCACTGCCTCTGCGGCGGATTTCCCGGTCTGCTTGAATGAAACCCAGGCTTTTACAGAAACGGTTCTGTATCACCTCATTTGTAAAGACAAAGAAATCGCGCTTAATTTCATCTGTGGACGCTTTTTTCTTCGGCCCGGGCTTGAGTTTCGGCAACCGCTGAATCACCAACTCTTTATATCGGTTCATTTCCTCAGGCTGCAGGTAATCATACCGTTGGTCAAACTCATCCGTTCCCAGCGGGGGAATGGTGCCTTTGACTTGGACATATTGGAATCGAAACATAGCTGTCCCTGTCTGGTTTCCCTGTCTGACGCCTTTGTAGATCAGCGTGTGAATCGCAACGGTACAATCCGGGAGCGAATATTCTCCGTCTTGAAGCTCGTGATCTGAACTCTTTGTCCAACTGTACACACCATTTTCATAGCGGTTCAGATAATCGTTAATGGCGGTCTCAACTACCTCCGCATCAGCAGTCGCTCTGATCTTTGTGACAAGGCGCTTCACCGCATCCATCTGGAGCTCTACCATATCCAGGTCAATTCGCTTGGATAGCACCTCAACGACGCCTTGATCTATTTTACAGTCCGCTTCCTTGTCCAGAAACTTTGTCAATGTGTCGGGTTCCATATTAAGCAGGATACCCACGGCCTCCGGGAACATCTTCGGCTGGCAGTAGTGCAGGATATGCAGGAAGAACCGATCATCCAGGTCTTGTTCCGCGCCTTTATCCCGGGTGTATGCAAAGGAATCTGATGTCTCATGGCCGTCGTCAGTCTTTGCCAAAGCAGAGCTGCTGGAGGCGTCATCATCAATCCGACCGCTCCCATTCTTCAGCCATTGGTAGGACACATTGCACACCTCTGCAATCTCTCGGAGCAAATCGTCAGACGGTTGGCTGTGACTGTTTTCTACCCTGCTGATATAATTGGGAGTCTTGCTGATTTTTTCGGCCAGATCCTTGATCTTGAGATGCTGCCTCTGTCTGGCTTGTCGAATCCGACTGCCAAGGGGTAGTGCGTCACTGCTGAGCAGATTCGGCATATTCTCACTCCTATCTCATCTGATTGTTATGTCATTTTGAATGGCTTTATGGATAATCGCAATAGATATTCGTGTTTATATTATACCATATAATTTCTATTTTGCAAATATTATTCTACTATTTATAGATTATTTTATTGATTTATTTGTTTAATTGTTGTATAATAAATATACAGAATTATGCCAATGAGGAGGTGATCATATGGACATCAAGACATGGAACCATTTCCCTGACCTTGCGTCAGGAGAACACGTTATTCTGCTTCGGACATCAGAATACAAGGGTGGCCGGCTCACTGTTCTTGTTGTTGGCAGTTCGGACGACGAGACATGGAGCCAAAAGAATCTCATTACGGCCCATCTCCCTATGTCAGAGCTGACGAACCAGCACTGTGCGTACTTCAATACCCGGTACCACCCTGCCGCTTACCATTGGGCAATCCAGCAAGGGATTTGCCGCCCGACTGGACGAAGTGTTGTTTCCGATTTCTGTATCTTTCCAGAAGTAGAGTTCACGCAAGAGGCCCTCCAGTCCATGGAAACGCTGGACAGTTACCTGGCTGCGAAAAGCGCCTGACGACAGCGTATCGACCTGCCACATCAGGAGACCCGTCTTTCCAAGACAGGTCTCTTTTTATGTCTATGAGATCGCCTCCACCTATACAGAATCAGGAAGGGGCGGCCCCAGATTGGTTCTGGGAACCGCCCCTCTTTTTTTGCTATCCTGCCAGTTGATCGGAACCGGTCTCGTTGATATGGAGCAGAGTGTCCAATTCCGTGAGTCGGGCGGACTTCTCTGCCAGTTCTGTCTCCTGTGGGAACGGCTTTTTCAGCTCGGCCTTTGCCGCCTCCCGCTGTTGCAGGGTGTGTTCGATGGCGTCCTGTGTCTCCTGGATACGCTGGGGAAGCCTGTCCAGTACATGGTCAATGCGGACAAGGTTCCCTTTGGCGTCCTGCCCAAGTTCCGCGCTGTGCTCTGCGGAGCCCTTCAGTATGGCCTTATAGCAGAGCAAGCCGGCACAGAGCAGTACAGTAAAGCCGCGGTAATGCCCCGCCTCCAGAATGTTGTCGCCTTTGATCTCACGGCACAGCTCCAGAAGCGCCTCGCCGGCCGATGTGCGGTCCTGATAGACCCAGTTTCCAATGGTCATGCCGGCAAAGCCGTCTTTCGGATGCGGGTGCTGCTCTGCCAGGGCAAGGTCGGCTTCCAATGCCGCCTTCAGCTCCCGCTCCGCCTGCAGCCGTTTGGGATAGCGATGGAGCAGGTCATCCTCCATGCGGTATCGCTTGCTCATGTAGTCCGCTTTCAGCAGCTTCAGCTTGGTGACCTCCACATCCAGCTCCATGCGCTCCTTGATACGGGGGTCTCCGGCGCACAGGGCCTTGATCTCGGCAAAGGACAGAGCTGTCGCGTCCACATCCTCGCAGGAACGGGCCGGGGATTTGGACGTCATGATCTGGCTGATGAACTGCTGTTTCTTCTCCACGGTCTGCCACAGGTAGGCGTCGAAGGTGCCCTCGGTGACATATCGGTACACATGGACGAGGGGGTTGCGGTTCCCCTGACGCTCAATGCGCCCCTTTCGCTGGGTCAGATCCCGGGGCCGCCACGGACAGTCCAGGTCGTGCATGGCAATCAGTCTGTCCTGGACATTGGTGCCCGCACCCATCTTCTGTGTACTTCCCATCAGGATGCGCACCTGGCCGGAGCGGACTTTGGCAAACAGCTCTTTCTTCTTCGCCTCGGTACCGGCCTCATGGATGAAAGCGACCTGCTCCTCCGGGATGCCGCCGGCGATCAGCTTGCGCCGCAGGTCGTCATAGACAGTGAATTGTCCGGATGCGCCCTGGGGTGTGGAGATGTCGCAGAATACCAGCTGAGTCAGGTTGTCTGCCGCCCCCTCTTTCCAGATACGCAGGATGTTACCGACGCACTGATTGACCTTGCTCCCAGGGTCGTCCGGGAGCAGAGGGTTGAGAATGCGCTGGTCCAGTCCCAATTTGCGGCCATCTGAAGTAATTTTGAGCATATTATCCTCCCGTGGGTCTACCGTGCCGCTGTGTATCTTGCTCGCCCGCTTGGACAGTTCCCGCACCATCTGCTTCTGATACTCCGTAGGATGGCAGACGATACTGTGGTATTCCACCTCCGGAGTTGGGAGATGGAGCTGATCGGCGGTTTTGATGTCGGCAACCTCGCGGAACAAAGTCATAAGTTCAGGCAAATTGAAAAACTTGGAGAAGCGGGTGCGGGCACGGTAGCCGGTTCCCTCCGGGGCCAGTTCCAGAGCTGTTACGGTTTCTCCAAACATGGAAGCCCAGCTGTCGAAGTGGGTCATATCCAGCTCCTGGAGCTTGTCATATTGCAGATACCTCTGCATGGTATAGAGCTCTGTCATGCTGTTGCTGATGGGGGTGCCGGTGGCAAAGATGACGCCGCGGTTCCCGGTCAGCTCGTCCAGGTAGCGGCATTTCAGGAACATATCACTGGACTTTTGGGCGTCGCTGGTGGAGAGACCCGCCACATTTCGCATTTTGGTGTAGAGGAACAGGTTCTTGTAGGAATCCGCCTCGTCCACAAACATCCGGTCTACGCCCAGCTGTTCAAAAGCCACCACATCATCCTTGCGGTCATTGGCCTGTAACTTCTCCAGCTTTGCTTGCAGGGATTTCTTCATTCGCTCCAGTTGTTTGATTGTAAAATGCTCCCCTTTGGATTTTTTGACTTCCTGGACGCCGCGCTCAATATCGGAAATCTGTTCTTCCAGCATCCGTTTCTGCCGTTCCGGGCTCATGGGGATCTTCTCGAATTGACTTTGACCGATGATGACGGCGTCGTAGTCCCCCGTGGCGATGCGTGCGCAGAACTTCTTGCGGTTATGGGTCTCAAAGTCCTTGCGGGTCGTCACCAGGATGTTGGCGGATGGATAGAGCCGAAGGAACTCCGAGGCCCATTGTTCGGTCAAGTGGTTGGGCACCACGAAGATGGACTTCTGGCACAGGCCCAGGCGCTTGGACTCCATGGCGGCGGCGATCATCTCGAAAGTCTTGCCCGCGCCCACCTCATGGGCCAGAAGCGTGTTGCCGCCGTACAGCACCCGAGCGATGGCATTGAGCTGATGGGGGCGGAGCTGGATGGATGGGTTGATACCGCCGAAGGTGATGTGGCTCCCATCATACTCCCGGGGCCGGATACAGTTCATCTGCTCATTGTACTGCCGCACCAGGGTCTGACGCCGCTCCGGGTCCCGCCAAATCCAATCTTTGAATGCGTCCCGGATGGCCTGCTGCTTCTGCGCGGCCAGGGTGGTCTCTTTGCTGTCCAGCACACGCCGCTCCTGCCCGTTCGGGTCTTTTACCGTCCGGTAGACGCGGACATCCCGCAGGTTCAGGCTGTCCTCCAGGATTTTATAGGCGCTGGTCTGGTCGGTACCGTAAGTAGTCCGGGCGGCTACATCGTTGTATGGGACTGTGTTCTTTCCGGTGACGGACCACTCCGCCGTCTGCCGGCAGTACAGCACCCGGATGTGTCCACGCAATCTGGGCGGCGTCTGCAGCAGTTCGTATGTAAACTGCTGGATATAGGACGGGTCGATCCAGGTGGCACCCAGGCGCACCTCGATCTCCGAAGCGTCCAGGTCTTTGGGCTGTGCGGCGGTCAGGGCCTCCACATTGATGGCAAAGGCCGGGTCCTGCTGTGCGGCCCGCTGTGCCTGACGGAGCTTGCGCCGCACATTGCCGGACAGATATTCGTCGGCGGTCACATAGGTAGGCCGCTCTCCCTCCGGCACCGACCCGGGCAGACGGAAGATCACGCCTTGCAGCTCGGCGGCCAGCTCGTCACTGGTCCTGCCGGTGAGTTGTTCCATGTACTCCATGTCCACACGGGCCTTTTCCGCGATAGATACGGCCAGAGCTTCGCTGGCGGTATCTACGGAAGTCACCGCCTCATGGGGCTTGATGGTCCGCTTGGTGAACATATCCGCCTTGCGCTCCAGCCTGCCGTCCTCGTCAATGACTTCCAGGGCGCAGAGCAGATAGTAGCTGGAATCGTCGTCAAAGGCCAGACGGTTCGCCCGGTCATTGATCAGGCCGTACTTGGCGGAAAAATCGTCATAGAGCCGGTTCAGTTCGGCCTGTTTCTCCTGGATGGCGCTGTCCGGTGTGGCGGCGTCCATTTGCAGGTCGATCAGGCCATGCACACAGTCCCGCAGGGCGATCATGCCCCTGACCCGCGCCTCGGCGGCAGCACTGAGATCAGGCCGCGCCATGATACTGTTTTCCCGGTAGTACACTTGGCCGTCTACCAGGGTAAAGGAGTAGTTGCGCACATCGGGGTCGGCGGGGAGCGTTTCGGCGGGCGTTGCCCCATCCTCCAGCTCCGGCGGCTCGGCCTGGACATAGCGGCCCTGGACATGGCTTACCGCCTCACAGAGCTGATGGGCAAGATCAGCGCCGGGGATGGGGTTCACGGTGTAGTCCATGCCGTGGGCGGTACTTTTCAGCTCCTGTCTGCCCAGCACCATCTCCGGGTGGTCCACGAAATAGCGGTTGATGGTAAAGCCATCCTCGGTCTGGCCTGTCTGCACCCAGTCCGGGACGGCATCCATGGGACTATCCCGCTTTTGCAGGAAAATTATGTCCGATACCACCTCCGTACCTGCGTTGGCCTTGAAGGCGTTGTTGGGCAGACGAATGGCCCCCAGCAGCTCGGCACGCTGGGCCAGATACCGGCGCACGGCGGAATCCTTGGCGTCCATGGTATAGCGGCTGGTGACAAAGGCGACGATACCGCCGGGGCGCACTTGATCCAGAGATTTTGCGAAGAAGTAGTTGTGGACGGAGAAGCCCAGCTTGTTGTAGGCTTTGTCGTTGACCTGATACTGGCCGAAAGGTACATTGCCGATGGCAAGGTCATAGAAGTCCCGCTGGTCGGTGGTCTCAAACCCCGCCACGGTGATGTCCGCTTTGGGATAGAGCTGCTTTGCAATCCGTCCGCTGATGGAATCCAGCTCCACACCGTACAGTTTGCTTCCGGCCATGCTCTCCGGCAGACAGCCGAAGAAATTGCCCACGCCGCAGGACGGCTCCAGGATATTTCCGGTCTTGAATCCCATGCGGCCCACAGCCTCATAGATGGCCCGGATCACCGTGGAGCTGGTGTAGTGCGCGTTGAGGGTGGACCCTCTGGCGGCGGCGTATTCCTCTGGGGTCAGGGCCTCTCTCAGCTGGGCATATTCCTTGCTCCAGCTTTCCTTGTCGGGGTCAAAGGCATCCGGCAGTCCGCCCCACCCAACATAGCGGGACATGACGGCCTGTTCCTCCGCCGTGGCTCCGCGCCCCTCTGCCTCGATAGCCTTCAGGGTGCGGATGGCGTCCAGGTTGTCCCAGAATTTCTCCTTGGGCCCGCCTTCGCCCAGGTGATCGTCTGTGATGCGGTAATTTTCGCCCCGGGCCTTTGCCTCTTGGGCGAGGTATACGGCCGGGAGCTGGGGCGGAGTTTCCGGCAAGGGCAAGGGGGGAGGAGGGCCCTTTTCTGTTTCGGGTGGTGGGTTCTGGATGGCTGGTTGCTCCGGTTCGTCCTCCGGTGTGACGGGAGTGCGGATCGGTGCGATGTCCACGGCGGGCGCGGGTCTCTGTTTTTTGCTCCCACCCTTGATGGCCCTCTCAATCTGGCGCAAGACCAGCTCCGAGCAGTCATGTACCGCACAGCCCAGCACGGTGGCGGCCGGGATGGTGTCAAATTCCTGGACATAGGAAAAGTCCTCTTTGGTGTAGCATCCCTTTGTGGGCAGATCACAGCGGCACATCAACAGATAGGCTACACTGACGGTCAGTGCCCTGGTGAAGCGCAGACCCACATTCAAGTCATCCAGCTCCTCCAACTGGCTGCCACCGAGGGAACGCATGATATTGTGCCGGTGGTCGTGCCAGCAGGTATCGGCCAGCTGGATGGAAATGCGGATCAGCTGTTCGGCCAGACCAGCGCACGGTGGGACGGCAAATGCCTCTGCCAACTGTCCCGCCACAGCCACCTGGAACTGGTCACTGTATCGCCATAGTTGCACAGGGACAGAGTGCGGCGTAGAGCCTGTATCTGCCGCGTCAAACACATAGTATAGCGACGCCTTGCCGTTCTGCCGCCGGAGCAGGGCGATCCCCACGGAGCGGGCCCGCACATACCGGCGCATCCTCCGCGCCCAGACATCATATGACGCACAGGCTGTCGCTTGGGGCCGCTGGGCGTGGATCATCACCTGGTCCTCGAAAGAATACTTATAATTTCTCGCGGCGGTCTTCAAAAATGCGGCCCAACGGACAACATCGCTGGTAATCTCCGTAACCGTGCGGTCGGCCAGATCGGCATAGTGCTGGGTTTTTGCGCTCATAGCGGGTGGTCCTCCTTTTCTCGTGATATGTATCTCGATGTACGGAATCACACCCGCGCATCCGGAAAGGATGCTTCTTTTTTCCAGATCAAAAAAATGTCTCCACAAAATCAACCTGTGGAGACAATGTAATCAAATCCGGCTCTCGGGCGGGGGCTGCCACATGGGCGTTTGTATTAATCCATGTGGCGCGGCTGCGGCATTTCCGTCGGGGTGATTGGGCCCATGTCCGCCCCGACGGTGACAGGAGCGTGTATTGGGCTATGCAGCGGCGAAGCCGCGTGCCTGCGAAAAAATAAAGCCCCTGTACGTCGAAGACGCACAGGGGCTTTGCAACAGGTGTTAGATGGTCACGCCGTAGCCTGTCCAGTTGAAGTAGCGGTACATGGTGACGATGGCCTGCTCAATGGTGTAGTTGGCCTTGCCGTCAAAAGTCGTGGCACTGGTGCCGACCATAATGCCATGTTCGTAGACGGTGGCGATGCCGTCACGCGCCCAACTGGAAACCGTGTCCGTGAAGGGCAGGCTCTCCGCCTTGGCGGGGTCTACGCCGCCGGTCGCATCGCAGTATGCGGTCATGAGGCGCGCCAGCATGGTCGCCGCCTGTTCGCGGGTGATGGGGTCATTGGGGCCCACATAGACATCGGAGCGGGTGTCGGCGCTGTTGTAGCCGGCAAGGATGCCCAGGTTGTAGGCCTTGGCCATATACTCATTGCCGGTGCAGTCAGCGAAGGTGTCATCGCCGGCGCTGACGGATACGGTAGTGTTCAGGGCTCTTTCGTAGGTCGTTACCGCCAGAGCGGCGAACTGAGCACGGGTGATATTTACAGTGTAGTCAGAGCCCAGCACGTCGTCGGTGGGCAGGAGACCGAAGTTCTTGGCTTCGTTGTAATATTCAACAGCCCAATCGTCCACCTTGGGGCTATCCGTGGTGTAGGTGGGCTGGGTGACAGTGGTGGTCTCGTCCTCGGGCTGGCTGGTGCTGGTGTCGCTCCAGTTGGACAGCATTTCGCCGGTGGAGAAGTCGAAGACCTCGTCAACGGTGCGTACCTGCTCGGTGCCGCCGACCTCGGTAGGCAGGAATGCCAGCGCCCAATCAGGCAGGTTCATGTCGGCAATCAGAGCCTTGGCCTCAGCCTGCTGTGCGGCAACGCTGGAAGTGCCGTTGTTGACAACAACACTGCCTTTGGTGTTGGACTTGTACTGGTACTGAATGGAACCCCAACCACCGGCGGGGGTGTCGTAGACGACCTTGTTGACGTCGTTGACAATACCGGTCATGTCTTCATCACCGCTGGCATTGAAGATGACGGTTTCGATAGGTGTATTGCTGTAGACGATGCTGGTGGTTCCGCTGTCAACGAAGATGACATTCTTCAGGTTGGGCAGTTTCCAGAAGGCGCCGCCGAACTCCATGTCTACTACATTGTCGCCGAAGATGATAGTCTCAATGTTGGCGTTCTCACGGATGGGCGTGGTGCCGTAGCCGGAGGCAGGAGCCGTGTTCAGGAAGTTGGCAGTGGCGTAGTATTTGCTGCCCTGCTCAATGTCATATTCAGTGGGGTTGGCGATGCCTCTGTTGATGCATGCCTGTTTCGCCATGGCGTCAGTTTCGGCTTTGGTCAGTTCGTTGGTGATGACCATGACGCCGTCATGGATGACGAACTTAATGTTGCCAGTGGGATGGATTTCGTCCATCGTGGCATCAGTATCGAACTTCATGCCTTTCTTGAAGTAGTCGTCTGCAGTTCCTCCGTCATGGGTTTCGTAGAACTGGGCATAGCCGGTGGCGGTAGCGGTGGAATTGTCGCCCACCTCGTAGACGAGAGGGATATACTTGGTCATCTCCTCCTCGCTGAAGGTGGTGTAGTTGAAGTAGTTGCCGCCGTTGTTGGACTCGTACAGGGCGCCGAACGCGGTAGTCGCCAGAGCGGAAGTACACAGGGCAAAGGTGAGCATACAGGACAGGGCTTTTTTCCAGTTTTTCATGGTTTCTCTCCTCCTCTTATTTTAAGTTGGCGCGGACGCCGAAGCCGGTTTCCGACAGGACGGCTTCCGGGGAGAGGTTCGCCCCCTCCCCGGGCCGCTGGTTCTGCCGGAAACGCAAAAGCGGTGTCGAGCGTATTTACTCAACACCGCTCGAAAAATCAGAGCGTAACACAATAGGCCCTATTGCCCCGCTTGCTTCCACCCTTGCAAAAGGACGGGCACATGGGTATAATAAGGCTACGGTGCAGTCGTGAGACTGTTGTGTTGAGTGGTACAGACACTCATCATAGGCCCGTAGAGTGTTCCAGCACTCTGCGGGCTGCCGCTTAATTGCGTTTCCGACAACATTTTATACCAAGCCCCGGGGAAAATCAAGAGGAATGGGGCATCTATGGTATAAGATACTCCAGCCGGTCTCCGACTTCAGCGTCAACCCTGCATCTGCGCGGGCGGAGCCTGCGGTTTTTTTCAGCATATTGAGACAGATCGCACTCCCACGGGGGGAGGGAGATCGCAGTCCCCCCACGGGAGAGATACATGGGGAAACGGATTCATTGCCTTGTTTGGGGCTTGCCGGGAATTGTGGCTTCGCAGCCTCCGGCGGAAAAATGAGGCGGGCAACGCCATTGGAATGGTCACGGGAAAAAATCAGCCGCAAGGCTGTGCAGACAGCAAAAGGGACGAGGTGCTATCATGCGCCCCGTCCCTTTTGCTGTATCGGAGGGCACCCGTAGGGCAAGCGGCGGCCCCGTCCGGCGCGCGGTAAGGGCCCCGTGGACTTGCCGCATGGCAAGGGCACGGGGTGACAGCTGTGACGGCGGGCTTGTCCCGGCGGCATGGCTGTCAGGGCTGTCGGCTGTGCCGACCACGCTGGCCTGTGAAACAGGTCAGCGTGTCAGCCCCCCTTATGCCCTTTACCTCCTTCTTACGCCGATTATGCCGCCGACTGGTGGCAACGGCGTAAGGCGCCCATATATGGTGCATTTTCGCTTGCTGAAAATGCGGCAGATTCGGCTCAAGATTTTGCTGAATTTCAGCAAATCGCGGAAGCCGAATTTTTGTATCCATATATGGGCTTATTTTGGAGCGGAGCGACGGCATTTTTCAGCAAAAGTGTTGTGCCTCTGACACGCTTGCTGAAAAATAGTACACGCTCCCCAAGTTTGCTGAATTTCAGCAATTTGCGGAATTTCAGCAAAAATGGGAACGCTTCCAGCTCCGGTGTGCCCCGTTGTTTGCCGTCGGTTGCCCTGGAGCGGGCACACCGGATTAGGTGTGTGACGGTCGGTGACGGTCAAATCCGTAACTGTGATATTTTTTCAAAATCGTAAGGGTACTGTGATATGTAAAAAGTTTTGGAAATGACCGTCACGACTGTCACACTTTTCTCATGTACTCGTTTTTTCTGACAGAGGGCACCCTTTGGGGTGCCCTCTGTCAGAAAAAACGCCAAATCCCAAAGCCCAAAGTGGAACAAGCCGCCTCAACTCCCTCTCTACGCTGTCAGAGCGAGATGGCCGCACGCAATAATTGTAGGCACTATTAAGGCATACATTTATATTATTATCGTTTTTTATCGAAAAAATATTTTTTAGAAAAATGTTATTTTGCGCTTGACAACTCAATTCTTCCGGCCTATAATAATTGCAGGAAACAAAGTTAACTATATCTCGATAATTAAATGCTTTTTTGACCGTAACAATTATTACATTGCGAAGGAGAACATTATGAATACCAATGACAATACTCCCGTTGCGGGAGTGCAGCAGGTACCACCACCAAGCCAGGCAGGCGGGGCTAACGGTACTCTGACCTTGCGCGAGGTGCGTCACATCTTTGCGGCGGCGGCCAAGGCCGGGTTTGTGGACCTGGCCAAGGCCCTGCTTCATGAATATGATGTGGAGCAACTCGCCGATCTGGACCCGTCCCTGTACGACCAGTTTGTTGACCAACTGGAGAGGAGGTGTGGGCTATGTCTATCATGAAGTGGTCTTTGCCTGCGCACAAAAGTGACAGGTGGACAAAGTGTACAGCATCGCCAATGCTGGAGGGCTATATCGGAATATACTCGGATAGCGAACCGAACTCTGAGCCCCGTGATTTCGCCAAAGGCAGTGTGTGCGGCAGCAGAGGCCAAGAGCGTGGCCGCGAATTCCACCAGTCTTGCCACGAAAAGCTCTTGGCCACACTTGTGCCGGGCACCCCCATTGACACAGCCGACTGTAATCATCTGGACAAGAGCATGGATAACCTGTCAGGCGAATGCCGCAATTTCGTTTTAGCCATTTGCCGAGAGCGGTGGAACTCGACGCAGGAAGTCCGCGTCCTCTCCGAACATAGTCTTGTGCTCCCGCTTGGTAATCGCATTGTCTGCCGCGGGAGAGTTGACTGCGCAGTCCTAACGTCCAGCTCTATGGATGTCATTGACTACAAGACAAGCCTGCAGTATGCGGTACCGTCTGAGGATAACTCGCAGCTGATGCTCTATGCGGCTAGCCTCCTCAAGTACTATCCCGACTGTGACCCTGAAATCCGCCTGATAATTTTCCAGCCTGGGATGCATCACACTTCTTATTCCCACATCACTAAGGCGGAACTCCTAAAGTGGCTACGGGATGTTGCGGAACCGGTGGCTGAGCAGATTGCGGCGGGAACCATTACCTTTAAGGTTGGCGACCACTGTCAATTTTGCGCTGCAAAAGCCTATTGCCGTGCCAGGTTGAAGGACACATACGGTGACCTGACACCTTTGGGCGTGCCGCCGGAAGCCTCATCTCCGATATTGTCTGTGGACGAGATTTCCAGAATTTTGTCTACTTCAGATCGGTATAGCAAGTTGATCGAAGAATTCCGACGCCTGGCAACGGAGTATCTGGGACAAGGTATCCCGTTCCCGCACTACAAGCTGGTGCATCCGTATAGCAAGCAGCTTGCGTTCAGGAAAAAAGATCAGCGCGCCGTCATCCAAACTGCCCAAAGTTTGGGCGTGTCCCCGTACAAGGAGACTCTTTGCACACCAAAAGAGTTAGCCGAAAGACTGGGGCAGGAAACATTTAATCAATATTTCGCACCACTAACTTCCCCGTATGCCTATAAGCCAAAGCTGGTTCCCGAGAGTGACCCGCGTCCAGCTATTACAGTTTCTCCCCAGGAGGATTCTCACCATGAAACCATTTGATTTGACTGGGAGCAGCAGTATTACTGGTGCAAATGTCTGTGCGGCTGGACAAGCCGCACAGACCCCTAAGTCCACCGAGGTCTTTACGGATACGGCCCATGCGCTATATCCGGTGCTTTTTAGGCCGGAAGCCTATCGAGGACAAGGTATTCCTTACTACTCACTATGCATTGGAGTTTTCAAAGATGACCATGCAACACTAGATCGGATTTCTGCCGCAATTCGATTGGCTATCGCACGAGAAGTTGTGGACGGTAAACTTTATGGATTGCCGCTCCCGAACGGTGTATTGACTGATGAGACTATTCAATCCTTTGCGACAACAGTCCATGTTGGCGAGCTGGAGCATCCGGGTGACAAACGGTTTGAGCCGTATGTCCTGGTAAACAGCAAATCGTACACTCGTCCCGCCGTCGTGGATGTCAACGGACAGCAAATTACTGATCCGGACGCTGTACAGCACGGAATGATGTGCCGAGCTAAGATTTCGTTTTCAACCTATCATGTGCGCGGCAAGTACGGAGTCAGTTGCACCCTGCATGGCGTTCAGATTTTAGACTAAGGAGGTAAATCACCATGTGCGACAATAATGTTACCGGCGTTGGGACGGTGGCGCCTGATCTCCCACCGCAACAGGTTCTGCCGCAACAGACCCCACCGCAGCAAGTTCCACCGCAGCAGGTTCCACCGCAACAGGCTCCGCCACAGCAGACCCCACCACAGCAGGTTCTGCCACAACAAGCTCCGCCACAACAAGCTCCGCCACAACAGGTCCCGCCGCAACAGGGGCCGGTATCATTTCCCACTACCAAATATATGCCATCGGACTTTTCCCATGTTGGGCAAGCCCGCATCCTGAAAAGTACCTTCGCTGACAAACTGCTCTATTCCGACTCGACGGGCTGGCTGGTGTACAACGGCTCATATTTTGAGCCAAACATGGAGCCCCTTGCCCGTGGGTGTGTTCATCGGCTTACTGATTGGCAGTTGCAGGAAGCGAGAGCGGTCGCAAAACAATGCGCGGCTCTGGAGGACCAAAGATCGCAATTAACAGCAGACGAAGAAGCAAAACTGGATAATCTTAGCAAACAAGTGAGAGAGTATTTCGGCCATATTGCAAAATGCAGGAACAGCAGCGGCATTACAGGTGCACTTCGAGAATCGCAGTCGCTCTTTCTCATCGACCCGGATATGTTGGATGCTGATCCGTATCTGCTCAACACACCGCATGGTACAGTTAATCTGGCAACCGGCGCAATGAACCCACATAGGGCATCCGATCTCATCACCAAACAGACGGAGTTCTCCCCCTCCTCGGATGGTATGGACATCTGGCTGGATGCGTTGGATACTTTCTTCTGTGAAGATGACGAACTGATCTCCTACGTACAGCAGGTTGTTGGCCTCACAGCGATCGGAAAAGTCATGCACGAATTCCTACTGATTGCCTACGGTGGGGGTCGGAACGGCAAGAGTACATTCTGGAACGCCATTGCACAAGTCCTTGGAACCTACTCCGGTAATCTGTCTGCCGAGGCCCTGATGGTGACCAAGCAGAACATCCAGCCGGAAATGGCGGAGCTGCAGGGCAAGCGGCTGGTCATCGCCTCCGAGTTAGCGGAAGGAATGCGCTTGAACACGGCAAAGGTAAAGCAGCTGTGCTCGACCGATCGGATCTATGCGGCCAAGAAGTATCTACAGCCCGTATCGTTTACGCCGAGTCATACGCTCATTCTGTGTACAAATCATCTTCCGAAAGTTGGATCAATTGACCAAGGAACATGGAGACGACTGGTTGTAGTCCCCTTTGCCGCGACAATCACCGGAAATTCTGACGTCAAGAACTACTGCGAATTTTTGTGCAAAAATGCGGGCGAAGCAATTCTCCAGTGGATCATTGACGGCGCAAAGATTGTAATCCATAACGACTACCAGCTCACACTACCAGCGGTTGTTAAAAGCGCCATCAACGCATACGAGATGGAGCAGGATTGGCTCAATAACTTTCTTGACGAATGCTGTGATATTGATGCGACTTATACGGTTTCCTCGGGAGAAGTTTACCAGAAGTATCGTGATTATTGTGATTCTATCGGCGAATATACCCGCAGCACATCGGACTTCTATGCCGCATTGGATTCGAAAGGGTTTTCCCGCAAACGCACCAGAAATGGGAGCATAATTCATGGCTTTCGATTGCGCCTGGATCATGCAACCACTGCCGCCGCTATCACCGGTATCACCGGTATAGCGAATTCGGGATAACTCTATATAAGTCATAGTCATAGTTCTTGATTTCTTCATAGCACATCTGGCTCATCATATCTAATATTTCTAATATTTGCTAAACTATTGCATTCCATAGATGATTTTCACGAAAAATGACATTTTTTATGAAAGGACTGAGATAGCAATGAAAAAAGTTATACATGGTAAGTTGTATGATACGGATACCGCTGAATGTGTAGCTGCCTGGTCTAATGAAGCCTATGACAGTATTGATTACTGCTCTGAGTCGTTATACCGGAAGCGGACTGGGGAATTCTTTCTCTACGGTGACGGAGGCCCCAAAAGCCCGTACTCTCTGAGACGCGGCTCTTTCATTTACGGTAACAGTGTCATTATCCCTTACTCTGATGCGGAAGCTAAGGAGTGGGTGGAGGAGCATTGTGGTGGCGACAAATATATCGAGATTTTCGGCGAAGTCGAAGAATAATATTGTATGTATTTGCGCAACATAAATGGATGTTGTTATGACATATTTTTTACGAAAGGACTGAAATTATCATGAATAGAGTCATAGGTGGCAAGATGTATGATACCAAGACGGCTAAATGTGTGGGAACTTACTCTTATGGAGACCCTAACGAGCCCGAACACTACACTGAGTCGCTATACCAGAAGCGAACTGGAGAATTCTTCCTCTACGGTGAAGGTGGCCCTGAAAGTCTATACTCTCATACAATCCGCATGGGAGTTTGTGGTGACTGGGACATTACGCCTTACTGCGATGAGGGAGCCAAGTCGTGGGTGGAGCAGAATTGTGACGGCGACACATATGTCAAGCTCTTCGGCGAAGTTGAAGAATAATACTGAACATAAGTGAATGTCATCCTGGTAATGCAATAATATGTCTTATCTTAGAGCCAGATAGACTATTAAAAAATAACGGTATGCTCCATAGTGGGCGAGCCGAAAAAATATAGCCCCTGCAAGTGTCCCGTGTTGGGATACCTGCAGGGGCGTACTCTTTTCTTAGGCTGTGATCTATTGGCTGTCCGGGGTGTTGTTGTCCGGTTTCCTCCGCCGCGGGCGTATGTAGCAGAATCAGTGGTCAGGATGACGGTGATGCCCACCGGCGTGCAAACGAGGTGGACAATGTAGCCTACGCCTGGGATGTGGACCAGGTGTAGGTCGGTGACAGTCATTTCCGTACCTTTTCCATGTATCCCCAAAACCTAAAATTAAATACTAAAATAAAAAAGTATGGTTATGACCTACATCGACTGTCACACCCCACCCCCGCGCTCACCCGTTGGGAGCAGGGGACTCGGCGACCTCCCACCACCGACTGGACAACTCCCCCTGCTCCACCGAAAAAAATATAGCCCCTGCAGGTACCTGTCTAAAGATACCCGCAGGGGCGTTTATCAGTTCTACCGCAAATTGCTGCAGCTCTGTCTCTATGATTTCTGGCGACGCAGACCCTGTACCATAAAGTATCGCAGCGCATGGGAGTAAGCCGTCATGCCCTGAGACACCATAAAAGCATCCAACTGCTCCATCTCTGCTTGCGACAGATGTATGGTCACGGTATAGGTCTTCCGCTCCGTTGTCCTCGTTGCTGCACCAGACTGCGGCCAAAACGGCTCGATACCAAAACGCCTGGCGTAGGGCAGCAGCCGATCTGCTTTGATGCCCAGCAGTTTGGCAATACTGGATTTGTCCCGCACAATATGGGACGCCGCCATTTCCCGCATTCGCTCCTCCAACTTCAGTGAGACAGGCTCTGGAGAAAACAGTACATCCGGTTCCTGTCCCAGCAGCACGGTCAGCAGGGCGTACTCCTCGGCAGAGTATATGAGGTAGTGCCGCAACCGCAGGGCGTGGGCCTTGGTGATGTGATCTCCAAAGTAGTGGCCCACCAGTTCAGGCCCATACTTGCCCACCAGCGCCGCATATAGCTTTTTGGTGTCGAATGCCTGCTTGCGGATGCTGTCCTCAGTAAGCAGACCAGCGTTCTCCATGGCGCGGGCCAGGTTGTCTGCTGTTAGATTGGGACAGTGGTCATAGAGCATGGTCAGGTAGGCGTAGAGAGTATCCGTCAGAGCCGGTTCATAGTCCAGCGCCTGGTAGTCCGGGTTGTCTGCGGGTACCTCCGGTGAAAGGTACTGGGCACCCAGGGGGCGAGTGGTGGGGATAGAGACATCAAGGAGCCGACAGCGATGATGGGGGCACAAGGGCATGAGCCCGATCTGGTGCTCTCTGTGCCAATATGCCTCGCCGTAGGTCTTGATGTCCCCATGGACACAGACGGGACAGCAGCGCAGGGAGCGAGGCTTGCTGTCCCGGGTCGCTCTCAGGTAGCGGGGGCGCATGTCCTGGCCCTGTAGAAATGCTCCCATGATGTCTGTTTTTCTGTCCATAGATTGAAAACGCATGAGAAACGGGAGCAGCGTGTGGTTCAGTGCGATCTGTTGCGGAGAAAGGAAGTCGGGCGGAAGCTGTTCCAGAATCTTGTGGATACTATTGTTAGGGAAAAAACTGCCCACATCCGCACCCCGGACGCTGCCAAACAGGTTCTCCACGGTGGCCTGCCATGACAGGGCACCGGTGTGCTTGTGATAGCGGGCCACTACACTGTACCAGAGCTCGCCCGGATACGGAGTTGGAAAATAACTAAGCACCTGTAAACACCTCCAGCAACCCGGCTCGGTTCAAGGCGGCAACTGTGATGTCCGGGGACTGACCGGCCGCCACAAGGGTAAGAATGTCATTCTTGTCCCGCTTGCTCTTTGGCCGTCCCCGGGGTACTGCGTAGAGCCGGCGGACAGGTTCCGGTTCCGGCTGGTGCGGCGTCACGGCGGTTTCGGTCTCATTCTCTGCCTCGCCCATATCGCACACGGAAAAGTCCGACAGGTATGTTCCCTTGGCGTAGGTCTTGGGTATGGTGATACCCAGTGTCTCCACGGCCTTGCGGATCAGCTTGTCGTCCAGCTTTGCCGCCCCGGACTGGAGGGCCTGTACCTGCGCCTCATAAAAAATCTTGACGATATAGGCTGGGATGCCGCCGGAGAGGTCATAAATCAGATTGACCAGGGCGTCCGTATAGTGGGCATATTCCAGGGTGTATTGATACGGCCAAAGGATATGTAGAAAGCGGCGGTACACCCCGTCCGGACGCAGAGGGAGCAGACGCAGGCCCCGTGTCCGCCGCTTCAGATGTTCCTGGGACAGAAACAGGTCCTCGGCGGACGGGGTGCCTACATAGTAGATGCTGCTGCACGCCTCGTTGGACAACTCCACCAGGAACTTGATCAAGGCCTTACTCTGCTTGTTGCGGGAAGCGGTGAGAATGGCATTTTGGATCTCGTCAATGACGATGACGCCTACATGGTGGGTCAGGCAAAGTATCTTGACCCTGGTAGCCAGCACAGAGGCGCTGGGGAGACGGGCCACCCTTGTGGACAGGCCGCTGTAGCTGCTCCCAATAGCCCGATCTATGGCCTCGATGATATTCAGGGCCAGGGTCTTGACGGAGCAGTCGCCGGGGCACTCCACCATGAGCCAGGTGATCTGCTTACAGCAGAGTTTGTTGTTGCCGTACTGACTGTGCTGGATGACCTGGGGGATCTGGCGCAGGCAGCGGTGGATGGTAGAGGATTTTCCGATACCCGGCACACCGAGGATAGAGCCGCTCTCTGTGGAGGTGGCCACGGGGAGTTCTGTCAGCGCCGCATCGTCCCCTTGATGGATGGCGTGTACCCGGCGGATGCTGTCAATAGTGGTGCTGGTAGTGTAAGTACTCTCCATGGCACAGTACAGTGTCTCGTATATTACGGCCATATAGTCCATGGGCACATACACAGACAGGAGTGCGTTGAGACCTCGTCTGCGGTCCGCTGCTCTGACCAGGCTGGCGGGGTCTGGCGGCGATGGAGAACAGGAGAGCCGCTGGAACAGGGATTCTTTGGGAAGCATATCCGGCATAGCCTCCAGGAAAGGGTTGGGCTGTGCGCCGCTCAGCGGATTGGCCGTGTAGATGGCCTCTACCGCCTGTTCATCGGGGTATTTCATCGGGACCGCCTCCTCTCTTGTGCCCGCTGGGCATTGATGTCCGCTCCGTTCTGCCGCCGGTCGGCCTCCGGCTTGGCCTCGTCCCGGATTTCGGTCAGCTTCTGGAGCAGTTCCACGCGGCCTTCCTCCTCCAGCTTCCTGTAGTCCTGCTTGTGCCGCCGGTCCGCTTTCCAGTACAGCTCGCTTTCCGCTCTGGCCGCACCGTCATAGGCAGCATATTGGGGAGCGAGTTGGAACGGGATATAGTTGCCGTCCAGCACCAGGTAGATTTCCCCCACCTTCTGCCCGTCGCAGGCGATGGACACCTTCTGCCCGATCTGCCGCTGGCCCGCTTCCGAGGTCATGAAGCCGCCGTTGATGTACAGGAAGTGGTTGTAGCTGATACCCTTCCGGGTCAGTTTGCAGATTTTTCGGGGCAGGCTCATATAGTAAACCTCCTGGGAATTCAGTTCCAGCAAGGCGGACTTGCCCGCAGCGGCATAATACTGCCACAGGCCGGCGGCGGTGGGCGCTGCGCCCTGCTCCCGCATATCGGCAGACATCTGATAGTTTTCCAGCACCCGGCGGCTGTTGAGGTAAAGAATACAATGAATCAGAACCTGGGTAAATTGGGTCAGGTCGAGAGAGGCCTGGGCACGGTAATCCACCGCCCACCGCTCCTGGGCATCCGCCTCAATGACGCCCCGGCCCCGCAGAATTGGCTTGTACCGGTTTTGCAGCAAGTCAAACATCTTCTCCACCAGTCCCTTGCGATCGGGGCGGAATGGGGGCAGGGCCTCGCAAGTGACACCGAAGTACCGGCAGAGTTCTTTCATCCGGCCGCCGAGGAAGTCCCGCCCCTGGTCTGTGATGACCTCGGATGGGAGTCCCCGGCTGGGCCAGTCGGCAGTACTGATGTCGATGCCGTATCCCCGGCAGTATTCCACCTTGTCCGCAGCGGCGTTGGCCAGACAGGCCATGACAGCCTCCTCACCCGCATCATAGCCCACATAGAGGCCGGCTATCAGCTGTGTAGCTGTATCCACGGCCAGGTACACATAGGGCCGGCCCACGACTCTTGTTCGGTCAAGGCGGGAAACCAGGTATAGATCTGCCAGGGTGGCATCCATCTGATAAGCCCCTATGTGGTCTTTCCACATCATAGCGGAGCCGGTCAGGGGGCGGGCGTTGCGCTGGTAGTTACTGAGACCTTCCCGGGCAATGGTTCGCTCACTGCGGCGATGGTACAGGTTGTCGTAAAAATAGTGGCGGAACGACGGCCATGTGGGCCGCTGCTCCATCAGGCGCCCGTCCTGAGTGACAAAGAATTGATGGAGCATGAGATCATAGGTGTCCCGCAGGGAGGGCCGTTTGGCCGAGTAGTAGAATGTCTGAATGGCGCTTTTGTAGAAGTGTTCATATTCGGATGGGCGGTGCCTCGGGGGCTGGTGCTTCATGACGGCTCCTGTGGCCATGTACTGATAATAAAGCCGCAGGACACGCCGCCGGTTGGTGCCGTGATCCCGCGCCGCCTCTTTCGCCAGCCGCTGACGCACAGCCTGGTCGCTGATACACGCTTCGTTGTTCAGCATGGGCTGGATCATATCCATGCGTACCTGCTCTGCGTCAGTGTGCGGCCGCTCCGGGCGCTGCATCTGGGCATATGGCTCGGGGGTGGGGATGCGGCGGCAGGCGTCCAGTTCCCGCTGATTGACAAGGCGGGGCGGCCCCGGGTCGTCATAAGATATGAGCCATGCGCCTTCTGGCTCTGGCTTCAGGACGCGGAACCGTTCGCCGTTGATGTCAAGGAACATTGTTCTGCACTCCTTTTCTTGAAAATTTGGAGTGTGACGGTCGTGACAGTCAAATCCGGAACTTTTTCTTCTGTATTATAAAAATTAAACCTAAACTATTTTACAAAAAGTTAGGAAATGACTGTCACGACCGTCACACATCTGTCCGTCACCTCTCTATACTCGTTAGGGAGCAGGGGCCGTCGCCCCCATCTGAAACAGGGCGATGCGCCAGTCTGGCACCCCCGCTGCCTCCCAATACCGGCGGGACAACTCCAACTGTTCCAGTATCGTGGCCTTGGATAGATCATCTTCCGATACCACTTCCCGTACTGCCTGCGTTCCATCCTGCCGACGAATCAGGAAATCCGTTTTCCATTCCTGCTGGAGATAGGAGGAACGAATGCCCACGGGATTGATATGCTGAAAGCGATCTCGTTCCAGATAGCAGTTCTCTGTAAAATTCTCTACTCGGTCATCCGCCTCCAGCCGCTTTGCATACTCCTGTTCCGCATAGCTGTTGACACAGATGACACGGCCGCACTTCTCACTGTAAAACCGGATTTCCCGCAGTTTTCTCGACACCCGCTTCAATGATTTCACCTCCCCGTTTTTAGGCTTCAGATTTCGATTTATTTCCAAACTTTTTTATTTCTCCGTATTTAATCCGAAAAAAGCGGTTTATTTTTGGAAGCTATTGGAAGTTTTCGGGGCATTTTTTCAGATTAAATCCCTTAAATCTGAAAAAACGGGAATTACTTCAAAACACTATGTCTCCGTCCTTTTTATTTTTGCCTTTTGTCCGTGTCATTTTGACACTTCCATGTGCTTCCAAACCACTCCTCAATTTCCCCCTTCCGCCCCCTATAACCCCCACCATCCCCCCCGGGGCCACGCGCCACAGCCATGCAACATTTTTGCATCAATCACGGCCATGCGGAGCGGTATTCCGGCAGGATTTGGAACAATTCTGGGGCAGATTTAAGATCACCCCTGCCCCATGGCTCTGCCGCGGGGTATGAAAAAAGCGAGGGTACGCTGGATGGTTCCAACGCACTCTCGCTTCAAGTTTGAGTCAAATTTAGGGGGACAATGTGCCGTTTTTCAGGGGGACTGGGTCAATCACTTGTCCTCCAGCAGCTTGTTCAGCTCGTGCATAAAGGTGTTGATGTCCTTGAACTGGCGGTATACCGAGGCGAAGCGCACATAGGCCACCTCGTCCAGCTTCTTCAGCCGCTCCATCACCAGCTCGCCGATCTGGGCGGAGGGGACCTCCCGGTCCATCTGGTTCTGGAGGACCTGTTCGATCTCGCCCACCAGCTCCTCCAGGGCGTGGTAGGGCACCGGCCGCTTTTCACAGGCCCGGATGAGGCCCCCCAGGACCTTGTTCCGGTCAAAGCTCTGGCGGCTGCCGTCCTTTTTCACCACCATCAGGGGCAGGGTCTCCATGGTCTCATAGGTGGTGAAGCGCTTATGACAGGCCAGGCACTCCCGGCGGCGGCGGATGCTGGCCCCCTCGTCGGCGGGGCGGGAGTCCACCACCTTGCTCTCGGGATAGGAACAGTAGGGACACTTCATGGGCCGATACCTCCTGTTGTGGTATTCTGGAATTTTACCGAATTATACCACAAAATAGCAAGGGGTGCAAGGATTTTGCCCTGCGGCCTCAGGGCAGCAGAGCGGTGTCCCAGTCCTTCTGAAACTCGGTCATCATGGCCCAGTACCGCTTGGGCATGTGGGTCATGCGGCATTTTGGATTGTACCGGCCCTCGATGGCGATGGCGTCGTAAAAACCCCGCCACATCTTCCGGTACTGAAGCTCCTCCTCACCGGGAGCGCCGGGAGTAAAGTTCTCCACCGGCAGGATCGCCCAACCCTCCGCCCGGGAGAAGAGGGCCTCGTGGTGGGTGCGGTCGTGGAGGACCAGGTTTTCCCCGGGGTACCGGCCCCGAAAGTGGGGGCGCAGGAGGGGGAGGACCCGGTTTTTGGGCTCGATCTCCCCCACCAGGATGCCGCTGAGCTCTGAGAAGCGGACAAAGCCCTTATACTGGTGGGCTTCGCTGTTCAGGTGCTGCACCGCCCGGCGCACCGTGTCCACGGTGGGGTCGGTGAGGTTCCGGACAAAGCCCGGCCCCCGGTCATAGCCCATGCGCACAAAGCGCCACAGCCACAGCTCCTTCTCCGGAAGGCAGGTGAGAAAGCCCCGGACGAACAGCTCCCGGCCCGTTGGCCCCAGCTTTTTGTCCAGGGAGCGGTACACCCGCAGGGCGTGGCCCTCGTGGGTGGGGACGGTGCGCAGGGGATAGAGGGAGCAGGCGGGGTCCTGGGGGGTGCGGAACTCCACCGGCTCCTCTTTATGGACATAGCTCTCGAACACGCAGGTGAGAAAGCCCCCGAAGGTGCCGTCATACTGGCAGCACACCTGAGTCCAGGACATGGATTTCACCTCCTAAACGGCAGAATCAAACAGAGATAACTGTTCCGGCATGGGCTCGGCCAGGGCGGGGGCCTCCAGGGCGATGAGGCGGCGCAGCAGGCCGTCCTCGCTGACCTTCAGCCCCCTGGGGGCCCGGCCGGAGCAGGTGAGGAAATACTGGGCCCGCTTCAGCACCACTCCCAGGCGCTTGAGACCCTCGAAGGTGAGGGGCCCCGCCCGCCGGGCGGTGAGGATGCGCCGGGCCGAGCGCACCCCGATGCCCGGGACCCGCAGAAGGGCCTCGTAGTCCGCCCGGTTCACCTCCACCGGGAAAAAGTCCAGGTGCCGCAGAGCCCAGCAGCACTTGGGATCCATCCGGGGGTCCAGGTCGGGCTGGCTCTCGTCCAGGATCTCCTCCGCCCGGAAGTGGTAGTACCGTAGCAGCCAGTCCGCCTGGTAGAGCCGGTGCTCCCGCAGCAGCGGCGGCTGAAAGTCCCGGGGGGCGGGGAGCAGGGGGCTGGTGGACACGGGCATGTAGGCGGAGTAGAAGACCCGCTTTAAGTGGTACTTGTCATAGAGGCTCTGGGTGAGGGTGAGGATGTGCCGGTCGCTCTCCGGGGTGGCCCCCACGATCATCTGGGTGGACTGACCCGCCGGGGCGAACCGGGGGGCGTGACGGCAGAGTTTCCGCTCCTCCCTGGAGACGGCGATGCCGTCCCGGATCTCCTTCATGGGGGCGAAGATGGCCTCCTTTTTCTTGTCCGGGGCCAGCAGGGAGAGGCTTTTGGCGCTGGGCAGCTCGATGTTCACGCTGAGCCGGTCGCACAGCAGCCCCAAGCGGTGGGTGAGCAGGGGGTCGGCCCCGGGGATGGCCTTGGCGTGGATGTAGCCCCCGAAGCGGTACTCCTCCCGGAGTAGGCGCAGCGCCTGGATCATCAGCTCGGTGGTGTGGTCGGGGTTCCGGATCACCGCCGAGGAGAGAAACAGCCCCTCGATGTAGTTGCGCCGGTAAAAGCCCATGGTGAGCTCGCACAGCTCCCTGGGGGTGAAGGCCGCCCGGGGCAGGTCGTTGGACCGGCGGTTGACGCAGTACTGGCAGTCGTAGACGCAGTAGTTGGTCAGCAGCACCTTGAGAAGGGAAATACACCGCCCGTCGGCGGAGAAGGAGTGGCAGCAGCCGGCGGCCATGGTGCTGCCCACCGTCCCCGGCCGGCCGGAGCGGTCCAGACCGCTGGAGGTACAGGCGGCGTCGTACTTGGCCGCGTCGGCCAGAATCTCAAGCTTTTCCAGCAGCTCCATTTCTCTCTCTCCTTACGGCTTAGAACATTTGTACTATAATTATAGCGGAAAAACCGCCCCTGTCAAGTGGAACATATCCCCAAAAGTCCCCTTTTTTCCCCTTTGGGGTTGACCTGCCCGCCGTGGGCCGGTAAAATAGAGCTGTTGTGTCCGGATGGGCGTTCCCCCGGACAGAGAGGAGTGTATTATGGAACAACGAGAGAGCTTTTCCTCCCGACTGGGCTTTCTGCTCATTTCAGCGGGGTGCGCCATCGGCCTGGGCAATGTGTGGCGCTTCCCCTACATCACCGGCAAGTACGGCGGGGCGGCCTTTGTGCTGGTGTATCTGCTGTTTCTGGTGATCATGGGCCTGCCGGTGATGGTCATGGAGTTTTCCGTGGGCCGGGCCAGCCAGAAGAGCATCGCCCTGTCCTTCCACGCCCTGGAGCCCAAGGGCACCAAGTGGCATATTTACAGCTGGTTCGGCATTGCGGGCAACTACCTGCTGATGATGTACTACACCACCATCGCCGGATGGCTGCTGCTGTACTTTGTGAAAATGGGCAAAGGCGATTTTGAGGGGCTGGACACCGCCGGGGTGGGGAACGAATTTTCCACGCTGATGGGCCAGCCGGGCCTGATGGGGCTGTTTATGGTCATTGTGGTGCTGGTGTGTATGCTCATCTGCTCCCGGGGCCTTCAGAACGGCGTGGAGAAGGTCACCAAGGTGATGATGCTGTGCCTGCTGGCTCTGATGGTGGTGCTGGCCGTCAACTCCGTTTTGCTGGAGGGGGCGGGGGAGGGCCTGAAATTCTACCTGATGCCCAACTTCCACAACCTGGCCTATGACGCCAGCGGAAAATTCATCCTGGGGGAGGCGGTGTACGCCGCCATGGGCCAGGCCTTCTTCACCCTGTCCTTAGGCATCGGCGCCCTGGCCATCTTCGGCAGCTACATCGGCAAGGAGCACTCCCTGGGCGGGGAGGCCGTCCGGGTAGGGGTGCTGGACACCTTCGTGGCCTTTACCGCCGGCCTCATCATCTTCCCGGCCTGCTTCGCCTTTGATGTGGCCCCCGACTCCGGCCCCAACCTGATCTTCATCACCCTACCCAATGTGTTCAACCACATGCCCATGGGCCGGGTGTGGGGCTCGCTGTTCTTTGTATTCATGTCCTTTGCCGCCCTGTCCACCGTCATCGCCGTCTTTGAGAACATTCTCTCCTTCTGCATGGACAAGTGGGGCTGGAGCCGGCGGAAGGCCGTGCTGGTGAACACCGTGGCCATTATCATCCTGTCCCTGCCCTGCCTGCTGGGGTTCAATGTGCTCTCCGGCATCCAGCCCTTCGGGGAGGGCAGCGGGATCATGGATCTGGAGGACTTTATTGTCAGCAATAACCTGCTGCCTCTGGGCTCGCTGGTGTACCTGCTGTTCTGCGTCAGCCGGAGGGGCTGGGGCTGGGACAACTTCCTGGCCGAGGCCAATACCGGCTCCGGGCTGAAGTTCCCCAGGTCGGTGCGGTTCTATGTGACCTACATCCTGCCCATCATCGTGCTCATCATCTTTGTCTTCGGCTACAACGACAAGTTCAGAATCTGGGACAATCTGATGGCTCTGTTGGGATAACATCCATCTCAGACAAGACCGCCGCCGGAGTGATCCGGCGGCGGCTTTTTTTGTTGACAAAATACAATCGTTCCGGTAGAATGATGGGGCCCTGTTGGGTAAAACACATAAAAGGAGCGGAACATGATGGAGGAGCTGTTGGAGCAGCTGGTGGAGGAGAGCCGGAGCTGTACGGCAGAGGGCAAGGTGGCCACCTACATCCCAGAGCTGGCCAAGGCAAACCCTCAGGATCTGGGGATCTTTGTGCTGCAAAGCGACGGGCGGCACTGTCAGGCGGGGGACTACCAGAAGCGCTTTACCATCCAGAGCGTGGTCAAGCCCATTTTGCTGCTGCTGGCCCTGATGGACAACGGGGAGGAGTATGTCCGAGCCCGGGTGGGGGTGGAGGCCACGGGAAAACCCTTTGACGCCATCAACATGACCGACCAGCCCCTCTTCAGCGACCACATCAACCCCATGGTGAACATGGGGGCCATTGCCATGTGCACCCTCATCAAGGGGGCCAGCTATGAAGAGCGCTTTCAGCGCCTGCTGGAGCTCACCCGGACGCTGGCGGGGGACCCGGAGATCGTGCTGGACCAGGCGGTCTACCTGTCCGAAAAGCGCACGGGGAGCAAGAACCGGGCCCTGGCCTGGCTGCTGAAAACCTATGGGATGATCGAGGACGAGGTGGAGGATGTACTGGACTGCTACTTCAAGGCCTGCTCCATGTCGGTCAACAGCAAGGACCTGGCCCACATCGCCTTTGTTCTGGCCAACCGGGGCAGACTGCCCCAGACCGACCAGCGGGTGTTCTCCCGACGGTACGCCCACTATGTGAACGCCGTGCTCATGACCTGCGGCATGTACGACGGCTCCGGGGACTTCGCCGTCAATGTGGGCGTCCCCGCCAAGAGCGGCGTGGGGGGCGGCATTATGGCTGTAGTGCCCACCCGCATGGGCATCGGCATCTATGGGCCCAGCCTGGACGCCAAGGGCAACAGCGTGGCGGGCATCCAGGTATTAAAGGGCCTGTCGGAGCGGATGTATCTCAGCATCTTCTGAGTCGAAAAAGCGGACAGGCCGCTTTTTCGAAGGGGATGCGCAAAAATCCCCCCTCGATTTCCTGGAAATTGTCGGGGGGATTTTTGCGAGAAGTGTTTTTGGAGTCGGCGGAGCCGCCCCAAAAACGGATTAGATTTTATTCCAGCGCCTCCGGAGAGCAATAAAACACCCATGTGCATAGCACATGGGTGTTTTTTCTAAGCCCTCCTGCAAGGAGTTTCGCCGCCGCAGCGGCGAAATAAAATGAAATCCCGTCCTTTCCGGCGACACAAGGTGAATTGCCCCAAAGGGGCAAGAGAGGGTCCCCTGGGGGATGTGCGTCGGAAAGGACACTTCTCACGCAAGATGGGCCGACTTTTCCGTCAGGAATCGAGGCCCATTTTGCGTGCGTCCTTCTCAACAAAGGGGCTTTGCCCCTTTGTTGACTATCTGAAGTAGACCAGGGGATCGTCGGGCCGCTCGGCGGGCTCCACGGACTTGGCGTAGAGCACCACGCCCTCCCCGTCGTAGACCTTGGCCTCCTCCCAGCGGATCTCCGCCGTGACGGTGACCCACTCCCCCTTTTTCAGGGACCGGGCCTTGTCGTACTTACACAGGAAGCCAAAGAAGCGGATGTCCTCGGCGCAGCAGGTCATGGCGTTCCGGCCGGGGACGAAGGTGCCCTTGGGCAGCTTCATGCCCGTCATGGCCTGGGTCTTCATGGTGATGGTCTTGCCCACATACCGCTCCGGGTGCTCCTGGATGTCCAGGTACCAGATGCCGTAGTCCGGGTCCTCCAGAGTGATGTGGTCCTCCTCCAGGGAGTAGGGGAGGATGTCCTCCACCTCCAGCTCCTCTCCCTTGTCGTCCTCAAAGACGATCTCGCACATCCGGTTCACCGCCCGGATGGACCGCTTCCACCCGGACATGGGCATGTCGGGGGTGCAGCGGTTGAAGAGGACCATGTCCGCCTCGGTGACCATGTCGATGACCATGGACTGCATGTTCTTCAAATACATATCAAAAGTGGAGCCGTCGATCACATCGATGGCCTGATAGAGGCCCCAGCCCTTGGGGAGCTTCAGGTCCCGGAGGATCTGGATGGGCCACATGCCGTTGTACTCCAGCAGAACCCGCTCGGGCTGGAAGCGCCGGTCCACCTCCTGGAGAAAGGCGGTGGTGAGCTGCTCCTGGCTCTCGATGGGCACCAGACGGCAGTTCCGGTGGGACAGGTGCTGGGGATCGTACTCCTCCTCCCCGTCCTCGCACATGAGCAGGACGGTGCGCTGGCCGTCGTTGAAGTAGTCCATGTTCAGGGTGTCGGTGAGCAGGGTGGTCTTGCCGCTGTCCAGAAAGCCGGTGATGAGGTAGAGAGGGATACGGGAATCAGGCATACCGGTCACCTCACGAGAGCAGGAACAGCTTTTCCAGCTGGTCCTCCTTGAGATCGGAGCCGATGACGCACAGCCGCCCGGTGTAGTCGGCTGCCCCCTCCCGGATCTGGAACTCCTCGGGCACCAGATCGAAGTGGAGCCAGGTCACCCCGTCGTCGCAGGGGAGCATGCCCTTGGCCCGGAGGATGTAGCCGTAGTCCTCCCCCATGGCCAGGGAAGCCAGGATATCCTGCAGCTCCTCCCGGCTGTACTTCCGGGTCGTCTCCCGGCCCCAGGAGGTGAACACCTCGTCGGCGTGGTGATGGTGGTGAGCGGTGGAGTGGATGCAGCTGTCGCACAGCTCGCAGGAGGGGCACTCCCCCTCACAGCCCAGCTGGGCGTGGATCTCCGCCAGCTCCTCCTCAGTGTGGTGGTGGCCGCAGGAGCAGGCGTCGTGGTCATGATCGTGGTGATGCTCATGGTCGTGGTCGTGGTCGTGGTCGTGATGGTGCTCGTGGTCATGGTCGTGATGGTGCTCATGGTCATGATCGTGGTCATGGCAGCCGCAGTCGCAGTGGTCGTCGTGGTCGTGGTGGTGGTGCTCGTGCTCGATCTCCTCCATCAGCTCCTCAGCCAGGGAGTGGCCCCCCTCCATGGCGGAGACGATCTGCTTGCCGGTGAGCTGATCCCAGGGGGTGGTGAGGATGGCGGCCTTGGGGTTCTTGCCCCGGAGGAGGGTGACGGCGGCGTCCAGCTTGGCCTGGGCCATGTTCTGGGTGCGGGAGAGGATGATGGCGCAGGCGTGCTCCACCTGGTTGTTAAAGAACTCGCCGAAATTCTTCATATACACCTTGGCCTTGGAGGCGTCCACCACGGTGACGAAGCTGTTGAGGTGGAGGTTGGGCTCGTCCTTCTGCACCCCCTCCACGGCGGCGATCACATCGGACAGCTTGCCCACCCCGGAGGGCTCAATGATGATCCGGTCGGGGGCGTAGTCGGTGAGGACCTTCTTCAGGGCGGTGCCGAAGTCCCCCACCAGGGAGCAGCAGATGCAGCCGGAGTTCATCTCGGTGATCTCCACCCCGGCGTCCTTGAGAAAGCCGCCGTCAATGCCGATCTCGCCGAACTCGTTTTCAATGAGGACGATCTTTTCCCCCTTGAAGGCCTCGTCCAGCAGCTTTTTGATGAGGGTGGTCTTGCCGGCCCCCAGGAAGCCGGAGATAATGTCAATCTTGGTCATGGTTTTGGTCATATCCTTTCAAACAAGTCCCTGCTTCCCCACTGTCCCCGCCCGGGGGGCGGGAACAGCGGAAAAACAGTTCTTTTTTAAATACAACATGTAATATGGAGCGGAGGAACAACAATCCGGACCGGATCTCAGTCCCAAATAAGGCCGGTGCGCTCCATCATCCGGCACAGCAGCCCCGCGGCCATCTCCCGGGTGACCGTGTCGCCGGGGGCGGCTCCCTCCAGCTGGAGCTCCAGCTGGGTCATGTCCCGGGCGGCGCACTGGGCCCAGTCGGAGTAGTCTCTGTACTCCAGCCACTGCTCCATGGTGAGGGGGGTCTGGGACAGCTCATAGCCGTCCATGCTGCACCAGGCGGCGGCGGAGTCCAGGACGGTGAGCAGCTGCTCGTAGGAGATGGAGGCCTCGGGGGAGAAGGTGCCGTCCCCGTTGCCCGACATAAAGCCCATCCCCGCCATGGCCTTCACGGCCTGGGCGTACCAGGCGTTCTCGGACACATCGGAGAAGGAATAGCGGTCGTCCAGGGGCAGCCCCAGGGCGGAGGCGGCCATGGCGCAGAACTCCCCCCGGGTGATGGTGTCCCCGGGGCGGAAGGCGCCGTTCTCGTCCCCGGAGAGCAGGCCGTAGGCGGCCAGGGTGCTGATCTCCCGGGCGTAGGGGCTGTCCGAAATGTCAGTAAAGTTTCGGGAGGTGAAGGTGAGATACTGCTTCTGGGCCAGGGCCTGGGGAGCGGTCTCGGTCCAGATCTGGGTGCCCGAGCCCACATAGAGCTTGGCGGCGGGGGGCAGGGCCTCCAGAAGCTCGGTAAAGGCGGCCTGGTTGTCCGCCTTAAGAGCTTTGTTCAGGTCAATATAGAAGCTCTGGCCGGCGATCTCCAGCTTCAGGTAGCCGGTGGCCCGGGCGGGCTTGCCGGCGCTGAGGAGGAGGGCGGCCTTCTCGGTGTTCTCCGGGGAGATCACCAGGGTGGGCAGCACCCCCACCTTGTGGTTGGTGGTACCCTCGGGGGAGAAGAAGCGGTAGACGGTGATGCGCATGGCCTCGCCGTTGACCAGCTTGTCGGTGTTGGCCCCGGTGAGGACGATCTGGGCGGAGCCTTTGCCGAAGGTGCGCTGGCCCAGGGCGATGCCCGCCCCGTAGTCCCGGATCTCACCGGCAAACAGCTCCGAGCCGCTGGCGGAGTGTGGGCTGGTGAGAATGATCACCGGCTTGTCCGTGAGATCGGGGTAGGAGTCGGAGGTGTAGGAGTAGGAGTACCGGCCGCTGCCGTCCCGGAAGTAGAGCATGATCCCGCCTCCGGTAAACAGGGAGGCGGACAGGGCGGTGGCGTCGCTGCTGCCCCCCGGGTTGGACCGCAGGTCCACCACCCACACGGCGGTGTCCCCGTCCAGCGCCTCAATGGCCTGGCGGAAGGTCTGGGGGGTGGTGGCCCCGAAGCTGACGCAGTCGATGACGGCGGTGCCGTCCTCCAGAGAGTAGGTGACGATGGGGATGGTCACCGACTTGCGGGTCATGGTGAAGGACAGCTCCTCCCCATCCCGGAGGACGGTGACGGTCACCTGGGTGCCCGCCTCCCCCACAATGAGGGCGCGGGGGTCGATGTCGGCGGTGAGGGGGGTGCCGTCCACGGCGATGAGCCGGTCCCCGGCCAGCAGCCCCGCCTCCAGAGCGGGGGAGTCGGGGAGAATGGACAGGATGAGGTAGCCCCCGTCATAGGCGTTTTCCACCGTGGCGCCGATGCCCACCACCACCTGTCCGTCGATGGACTGGTTGAAGGCCTCGTACTGCTGGGCGGTCATGTAGTAGGTGTAGGGGTCGCCCAGGGCGGCCAGGACCTCATCCAGGGAGTCCAGCTCCAGTACCTCCTGGGGCACGCCGTCGTAGTAGTACTGGGAGAGCAGCTGCTTGGCGTCCTCCAGCTCCAGGGCGGAGGCGGCGGGGGCGGCCAGGGTGAAGGTGAGGGCCAGGGCGGTCAGGGCGGAGAAAAGTTTTTTCATGGGTCCTCCTTTGGGCACAGAACAAAAGCCTCAACGGGACCCACGCCGGACGCCCAGTATGGCGTCCGGCGTGGGCAAGACTGTGGCAAAAGCGGCGGGGCCGCTTTTGAATCCTTTAGATTTTGGGGGTGCGGTAGGTCATTTCCTCCCGCTTGGGGCCGCTGGACACCAGGGTGATGGGGGCGCCGATGTGCTCCTCCAGAAAGTCCACATAGGCCTTGGCATTCTCGGGCAGGTCCTGGTAGTTCTTGCAGCCCCGGATGTCGCACTTCCAGCCGGGGAGGGTGGTGAACACGGGCTTGGCCCGCAGCAGGCTGGGGGTGGTGGGGAAGATATTGGTGACCTGGCCGTCGATCTCATAGCCGGTGCACACCTTGATCTCGTCCAGGTAGCCCAGCACATCCAGACAGGTGAGGGCCACCTGGGTAGCCCCCTGGATCATGCAGCCGTATCTGGTGGCCACGGCGTCAAACCAGCCCACACGGCGGGGCCGTCCGGTGGTGGCGCCGAACTCGCCCTTGTCGCCGCCCCGCTTCCGCAGCTCGTCCCCGGCCTGGCCGGTGAGCTCGCTGACAAAGGGCTCGGTCTGGGAGCCCACACAGGAGGAGTAGGCCTTGGTGACGCAGATCACATCCTCAATGGCGGTGGGGGGGACGGAGGCGCCTACGCAGCCGTACCCGGCCAGGGTGTGGGAGGAGGTGGTCATGGGGAAGATGCCCAGATCCGGGTCCTTCATGGAGCCCAGCTGGCCCTCCAGCAGGATGGTCTTGCCCTCCTTCAGGGCCTGGTGGACAAAGGCCACCGTGTCCCCCACATAGGGGCGGAGGCGGTCCCGGAGCTGAAGCATCTGGGCCATGAGCTCCTCCGGGTCCAGCCTGGGCTTGTGGTACAGGTGCTCAAAGAGCACATTCTTTACCTCCACGGCGGCAAAGAGCCGCTCCCGGAGGATCTTTTCATCAAACAGGTCGCACACCTGGATGCCCGTCTTGGCGTACTTGTCGGAATAGAAGGGGGCGATGCCGCTCTTGGTGGAGCCGAAGGCCTTGCCGCCCAGGCGCTCCTCCTCATAGGCGTCCTGGAGCACATGGTAGGGCATCAGCAGCTGGGCCCGGTCGGAGACGATGAGCTTGGGGGCGGGGACGCCCTGGCTCACAATGCTCTCCAGCTCGCTCACCAGCTTGGCCACATCCAGGGCCACGCCGTTGCCGATCACATTGGTCACATGGGGGTAGAAAATGCCCGAGGGGAGAATGTGCAGGGCAAACCGGCCGAAGTCATTGATAATAGTGTGCCCGGCGTTGGCTCCGCCCTGAAAGCGGACCACCACATCGGACTGCTGGGCCAGCATGTCGGTGATCTTGCCCTTGCCCTCGTCACCCCAGTTGGCTCCTACGATTGCTTTTACCATATGGTTACCTCCGGGAACCGGGATTCGCAACCCCGGGGGGTTTGCCTTATCCGGCTCTTGTAACAGCGGTATTATACTGCGTTTTGCCCCCGGACGCAAGGGGGAATGGGTTGAAAAAGTGTAGAAAGAAGAGAAGAAACCGGGATTTGTTCCGGATAAAAGTACTCCTTCCCCCCTTTTGTATTTCCGGGGGCGGAGGGGGAAAAATTAAGAAATGAGATTTGCTTTTTCCATTGACAAAATGGGAAGGGGCTGATATACTGGTACCATCAGTAATGAGAATAATTCTCATTAAGTAAAAAGGAAAATTTGATTTGGAAAGTGAGGAAGTTACCATGCCTGAACTGAAGGGAAGCAAGACCGAGCAGAACCTGTGGACCGCCTTTGCCGGGGAGAGCCAGGCCCGGAACAAGTACACCTACTTCGCCTCCAAGGCCAAGAAGGACGGCTATGTGCAGATCTCCAAGATCTTTGAGGAGACCGCCGCCAACGAGAAGGAGCACGCCGAAATCTGGTTCAAGCTGCTGGGGGGCATCGGCACCACCGCCGAGAACCTGAAGGCCGCCGCCGAGGGGGAGAACTACGAGTGGACCGACATGTACGCCACCATGGCCAAGGAGGCCAAGGAGGAGGGCTTTGACCACATCGCCTATCTGTTCTCCGAGGTGGCCAAGATCGAGAAGGAGCACGAGGAGCGGTATCTGAAGCTGCTGAGCAATGTGGAGGGCGGCATTGTCTTCTCCCGGGACGGGGATATGATCTGGCAGTGCAGCAACTGCGGCCACATCCATGTGGGCAAGCAGGCCCCCGAGGTCTGCCCCGTGTGCTCTCACCCCAGGGATTACTTCCAGCTGAAGGCGGAGAACTATTAAAAACACTTCAAAAAAAGGGACTTTTTAAGTCCCTTTTTTTGATGGGGCTGCGGGCCGCCGCGCGCAGGCGCAAAGCGCCCACACTTGCGGCCCGAGAAGTGTTTTTGGGGTCGGCAAAGCCGCCCCAAAAACGGATTACATTTGATTTCGCCGCCCCCGGGCGGCGAAACTCCTGCGGAGGGCTTTTAAGAAAGCGCCGCCCGGTTTCCATGCCGGGCGGCGCTTTGTTTGTTAATAAGTGGCTTTGCCACTTGTTCGATATTGTTACATGGAGAGCAGCTCGATCTTCTCCCCGTCGGCCAGGGCCTTCAGGTGGGTGGGCGGGAACTGGTAGCTGTCGATGAGGCGCACGGCGATGGCGTCCTCCAGCTCCTTCTGGATGAGCCGGCGCAGGTTCCGGGCCCCGTACACGGCGGAGTAGGACTTCTTCACCAGGTAGTCCAGCAGGGACTGCTCCCAGGTGAAGGTGATGCCCTTCTCCTCCAGAGTGGCGGCCAGCTCCTTGAGCATGATGACGGCGATGTCCTTGAAGTTCTCCTCGGTGAGCTGGTTGAAGCAGACGATCTCGTCCACCCGGTTCAAAAACTCCGGACGGAGGAACTCCTGGAGGGCCTTCATGGCCCGCTCCCTGGACTGCTCGTTGAGGGTGCGGCCGAAGCCCACGCTCCCGGTCTTGGAGCCGCTGCCGGCGTTGGAGGTCATGACGATGACGGTGTTCTCAAAGTTCACCACCCGGCCGTGGGCGTCGGTGACCCGGCCGTCGTCCAGGATCTGCAGCAGGATGTTCAGCACATCCGGGTGGGCCTTTTCGATCTCGTCAAAGAGGACCACGGAATAGGGTTTCCGGCGGATCTTCTCGGTGAGCTGGCCCGCCTCGTCATAGCCCACATACCCCGGAGGGGAGCCGATGAGCCGGGAGACGGTGTGCTTCTCCATAAACTCGGACATGTCCAGGCGGATGAGGGCGTCGGGGGTGTCGAAGAGGTCGGCGGCCAGCTGCTTGACCAGCTCCGTCTTGCCCACGCCGGTGGAGCCCACGAAGATGAAGGACACGGGCTTGTGCTTGGGGCTGATCCCCGCCCGGCCCCGGCGGATGGCGGCGGACACCGCCTTCACCGCCTCCTCCTGGCCCACAATGTGGGCGGACAGGCGCTCCTCCAGCTTGCCCAGGCGCTGGAACTCCTGCTCTTGGATGCGGCTGGCGGGGATGTTGGTCCACAGCTCGATGACATTGGCCAGGTTCTCCTCGGTGAGCACCTTCTGGGCGTTTTTCCGCAGCTGGGTCTGCTCGTCCTGGAGGCGCAGCTCCATGCTCTTGATGTCGGCCAGACGCTTGTAGGCCTCGTCGGTGGCGGCGGCCATCATGAGCTCCTTCTCCTTACTGAGGTCGGCCAGCTCCTTCTCCACCTCACTGAGCCGGGCCAGATCCTGGTTGTGGAGGTTCACATTGGAGCAGGCCTCGTCAATAAGGTCGATGGCCTTGTCGGGCAGGTACCGGTCGGTGATGTACCGCTCGCTCATGGTCACCGCCAGACGGCACATTTTGGGGGAGATGGCCACCTGGTGGAAGGCGGAATAGTAGGGGGCGATGCCCTCGATGATCTTCACGCTGTCCTCGATGGAGGGCTCCTCCACCATGACGGGCTGGAAGCGCCGCTCCAGGGCGGTGTCCTTCTCGATGTGCTTGCGGTACTCGTTGAGGGTGGTGGCCCCGATGACCTGGAGCTCACCCCGGCTGAGGGCGGGCTTCAGGATGTTGGCGGCGTTCATGGACCCCTCGGCGTCCCCCGCCCCCACGATATTGTGGACCTCGTCGATGACCAGGATGATGTTGCCCAGCTTCTTGATCTCCTCAATAAGGCCCTTCATCCGGCTCTCAAACTGGCCCCGGAACTGGGTGCCCGCCACCAGGGCGGTCAGGTCCAGGAGGTAGACCTCCTTGTCCAGCAGCTTGTAGGGCACATTCCGGTCGTAGATCCGCTGGGCCAGCCCCTCGGCGATGGCGGTTTTGCCCACGCCGGGCTCGCCGATGAGGCAGGGGTTGTTCTTCTGCCGGCGGTTCAGGACCTGGATCATCCGCTCCAGCTCCCGGTCCCGGCCGATGAGGGGGTCCAGCTTGCCCTCTCTGGCCTTCCGGGTCAGGGAGATGCAGTAGCTGTCCAGAAACTTCCGCTTGGGCTGCTTGTTGGGGGCGCTCTTCTCAGCCTGGCGCTGGGTGTTCTCCCCCTCGCTCTTCTGGGGCTGGGCGTTTCCGCCGCCGCCGAAGAGCTGGTTGAGGAAGGGGAAGGTGGCCGTCCGGCCCTCGTCGTCCTCCTCCTCCCGGTTCTCGGGGTTCATAAGCCCCTCCATTCCCTCGGCCCCGCCGAAGGCGGACATCATCTCGTTGGTGAGATTGTCCAGCTCCTCGTCGGAGATGCCCATTTTCTTCATCATGTCGTCAATGGGCTTGATGCCAAGCTCCCGGGCGCACTTCAGGCACAGACCCTCGTTTTTCGAGGTGCCTCCCTCCAGCTTGGTAATAAAGATCACCGCCACATTTTTGCCGCAGCGGCTGCACATTGTGGGTTGCATTGTCCACACTCCTCTCAGGGAAACCTTGATTTTGCCGATATGGTACACCCTAATTGTGAACTGGGTGTGAAAATTTACAAGATCAGGGCAAGGCCGCGGAAATTACCAGTCCGCGGCCCTGCCCTTCCCGTCACAGCATGGCCAGCAGGGAAAAGGGGCTGACCGTGCAGAAAAATTTCAGCAGATAGGTACTCTCCACAGCCTGGGGGGGAATGAAGGCGTCCTTGAACAGCCAGGCGGCGATGAACAGGATGAGCCCCCCTTTGATGAGGCCCACCCCCGCCCCCGCCCATTGGTTCAGGGTGGACAGCACCGGCAGCTTGAAGGCCAGGTCCAGGGCGTGGCTGAGGAAGAACCAGGCCACCAGCACCGCCGCGAAGGCCAGCACGAACAGCACTGTCCGGGCCATCTGCACGGCGATATACTCCGCCAGGGCCTGGGCGGCGTTGGTGGTCACCGTCTCCACCCCCTGGTCCACCGCCTGCTGGAAGGCCTCGGCCAGGCTGTGGAAGAAGGGAGAGCCCTGAAGGGCGTCCAGCACCCCGGACAGGGGCAGATCCTCTGGGAGCATATCGGCGGCCTGAGAGGAGACGCCGGAGGCGGAACCGGCGATGGACTGCTCCATGGCGCTGTGGATGCCGCTTTCGATCATGGGGACCATGGCGTGGGCCACGGGCTTTGCCAGGGCGTTGGAGATGAGGGTGGCCCCGATGAAGGCCACAAAGACGGCCAGAAAGCCGCACAGGGTGAGCACAAAGCCCTTCCGGTACCCCTGCCACAGGAAGAACAGGAGAATGGCGGCGATGGCGATGTCAAAAAGAATGTAAGTCATGGGAACCTCCTGGGAAAACAAGAAAAGGGATCAGTTGGGGAGATAGAGCCAGGCCTGCTGGGCGTCGGCCAGCAGGGCGGAGCCGTCGGCGGCCAGGTCCACATGCCGGGCCCCCTGGGGGTCGGAGAGCTGGGCGTAGGGCTCAGAGCCGGTGCTGGTGTAGATGTTGAGCTCCGAGCCGGTGAGCAGGGCCCAGTAATTTCCCGCCGCGGAGTAGTCCAGCACCTGGCCGGACAGGTCCAGGGTCTGGACGATCTGGCCCTGGCTGTCGATGATCAGGGCCTGATTGGCGCTGCCCTCCCGGTAGTGCCCGGTGAGCAGCAGGGCAAAGCCGTCCCCTCCCAGGTCGCAGCCCTTCAGATAGTACCGGCCTAGGGAGTAGGTGTGGGTGTTTTCCCCCTTCTCATCGGTGGCCACCAGGGCGCTTTCCCCCAGCACCCAGACCTGGTCCTTCTCATACTCCAGGTCCAGACACACCAGGTTGCCCAGCTCTACCTGGGAGCTGGGCTCGGTCTTGTCCACGGGGTAGAACAGCAGGCGGCTGTAAAAGCTGCCCCCCTCCTGGTCCATGGTGACCACCGCCACGGTTTTGCAGTCGGGGGACACGGCGGCGTCCACCACAAAGGTGGAGGAGAGGCTGATGGTGATGACCGGCTCATGGGAGGCGTTATACACGGTGACCGCCCCCTTGTATCCGCTCTGCTGGGCGGTGATAGCCAGCCAGCCGCTGTCATTGGGGCGGGCGGAGAGCAGATTGATGTTCTCCTCCAGACTCAAATCGGAGGCCTCCTGGCCGTTTTGAAACACAAACAGGGACTGGCCCCCGGCGTTGTACACCACCCCGGTGGAAGCGGAATGGGTGAGCACCGGATTGTCCAGGGGGAGGACCTCCTCGGCGTAGAGCGTTCCGTCCAGGGCGTAGTACCTTGCCCCGGTGGCCGAGGACATGAGCACGCTTCCGTCCAGATAGCACAGGGACAGCTTGCTCCCGCCGGCGTGGGTAAAGGGGACGGCCTGGCCGGTCTCGGTGGTCTCCATGGTGCGGTAGGCCAGCCAGCGCTTGAAGGCGTCCAGATTGAACCGGTCCCGGTAGACCACCAGGGCCAGCGCCCCCAGCACCAGGGCGGCCGTCACCAGCAGGGCCAGCAGGCGGACAAAAATATTGGATTTTTTCTCCCCCTTGGGGGCGTTATTTTTGTCAGCTGTCATAATCTACTCACAAAACCTCTTCTTCATACCAAAGTTTTGTCATGTAAAGGCCCCCGGGAGGGACGGTGGGTCCCGCCAGGGTGCGGTTGCCCGAGTCCAGAATGGCGGGAATGTCCTCGGGGGAGAGCTTTCCCTCGGCGGCATAGACGATGGTGCCCGTCATGGCCCGGACCATGTTGTAGAGAAAACCGTTGGCGCACACCCTGCACTCGATGAGATCCCCCTTCCGGGTCACATCAAAGTAGTAGACCGTGCGCACGGTGGTCTTTGTCTCGGTGCCCACCGAGCGCACCGCCCGGAAATCGTGGGTGCCCACAAACTGTTCCGCCGCCCGGGCCATGATCTTCTCGTCCAGGTGTTTGGGATAAAACCAGGCCCGGTCCACATAGAAGGGGTTGCCCAGGCGGGAGTTATAGATGCGGTAGGTGTACTCCTTGCGCTGGCAGGAGCCGATGGCGTTGAAGGAGTCGGGGACATGGGTGGCCTTCACCACCACGATGTCGTTGGGCAGGCGGGTGTTCACCGCCAGGGGGATGCGGTCACAGGGGATGGCGGAGGTGGTGCGGAAATTGGCCACATAGACCTCCGCGTGGACCCCGGCGTCGGTGCGCCCGGCGCCGGTACATTTCACCGGGTGGCACACCACCGTCTCCAGGGCCTTTTCCAGAGTCTCGGCCACGGAAATCGCGTTTTTCTGCACCTGCCAGCCGTGGTAGGCGGTGCCGTTATACATGAGTTTCAGGGCAATGTTGCGTTGTTCCATGTGATCACCTTTAAAAACCGAAGTGCCCCAGCACCCCCACGCCCACGGTGACGGCCAGAAAGAGCGCCAGAGTCACATAGTCCCGGCCCCGATACTTCAGCTGCTTGAGGCGTGTGCGGCCCTCGCCCCCGTGGTAGCACCGGCACTCCATGGCGGTGGCCAGCTCGTCGGCCCGGCGGAAGGCGGAGATGAACAGGGGCACCAGCAGGGGCAGCAGGGCCTTGGCCCGCTGGATGAGGTTGCCGCTTTCAAAGTCGGCCCCCCGGGCCCGCTGGGCGGACATGATCTTGTCTGTCTCCTCGATGAGGGTGGGGATAAACCGCAGGGCGATGGACATCATCATGGCCAGCTCGTGGACGGGGACCTTGATGACCTTCAGGGGGGAGAGCAGGGACTCCAGCCCGTCGGTGAGCATGATGGGGGAGGTGGTGTAGGTGAGCAGGAAGGTGCCCGCAATGAGCATCAAAATCCGGATCACCATAAAGATGGCCTGGAACACACCCTCCAGGGTGATGGTAAAGATCCAGAACTGGGCCAGCACATGCGCTCCCGGGGTATAAAGCAGGTTCAAAATGGCGGTGAACACCAGAATGAACACCACCGGCTTCATGCCGCTGACCAGGGACTTGAGGGGCACCCTGGAGACGGCCACCGAACCGGCCAGCACCAGGAACATGACGGCGTAGGAGAGAAACCACTGGCACAGGAACAGCCCCACGATATAGAGGACCACCGCCAGCAGCTTGGTGCGGGGGTCCAGCTTGTGGACGGGGGAGGAGCCGGGGAAGTACTGGCCCAGGGTGATGTCTTTCAGCGCCATTTACTTCACCGCCTTTCCCAGTTTGGCCAGAATGGCCGCCTTGGCCTGTTCCACGGTGTACACCGACGGGTCGATGTCCACACCCATGGCCTTCAGCCGGTGGAAGACCCGGGTGAGCTGGGGCACCCCCAGGCCCATCTGCTCCAGCTCACTTCCGTGCTGGAAGACCTCCCGGGGCGGGCCCTGGAAGGGAATATGTCCGTCGTCAATGACCACCAGCCGGTCCACCGTCCGGGCCATGTCCTCCATGGAGTGGGAGACCAGGATGATGGTGGCGTTGTTGGCCCTGTGGTAGTCCCGGATGTTGCCCAGAATGGACTCCACCCCCTCCGGGTCCAGGCCGGCGGTGGGCTCGTCCAGAATGAGCACCTTGGGCTCCATGGCGATGACCCCGGCGATGGCCACCCGGCGCTTTTGGCCGCCGGAGAGCTCAAAGGGGGACTTTTCCAGCTGGTCGTCCCGCAATCCCACAAAGTAGGCCGCCGAGCGCACCCGGCGGTCGATCTCCTTCTCGTCCAGACCCATGTTCCGGGGGCCAAAGGAGATGTCCTTGTAGACCGTCTCCTCAAAGAGCTGGTACTCCGGGTACTGGAACACCAGCCCCACCTGGAAGCGGGTGCGGCGGGTGATTTTGGGGTCGGACCAGATGTCCGTGTCCTGGAACAGGACCTGGCCGGAAGTGGGCTTCAGCAGGCCGTTTAAGTGCTGGATGAGGGTGGACTTGCCCGAGCCGGTGTGGCCGATGATGCCCAGGTACTCCCCGGGGTAGGCGGCAAAGTCCACATTGTCCAGGGCGGTACGCTCAAAGGGGGTACCGGCGGAATAGGTGTGGGTGAGGCGCTTGGTTTCAAGAATGGGTTCCATAGGCTTTCCGTCCTTATGGTATAAGATGGTGCGTGTCGAAAATGATCACGCCCTGGAATAATGATTGTATAATATTGCGGCTGGTTTTCAAAAAAGAGGGCTCAGCCGGCGCTTTTAGCCTGGAGCAGATCCCGGAGGGCCTGGGCGCACTCCTCGTCGCTGAGGGCGTCCAGGGGCACATTCAGCCCCGCCCGGCGCAGCTCCCAGAGCAGCTGTGTGGTCTGGGGGACGGTGAGGCCCACCTTCTGCAGCTGCTCCACATGGGAGAAGACCTCCTTGGGGGCGCCGTCGGCTACCACCTTCCCCTTGGCCATGACGATGAGCCGGTCGGCCTGGGCGGCCTCGTCCATGTGGTGGGTGATGAGGACCACGGTGACCTTCCGTTCCCGGTTGAGCTTCTTGATGGTGCGGATCACATCGGCACGGCCGATGGGGTCCAGCATGGCGGTGGGCTCGTCCAGAACGATGCACCGGGGCTCCATGGCGATGACCCCTGCGATGGCGATGCGTTGCTTCTGACCGCCGGAGAGCAGGTGGGGGGCGTGCTCCCGGAACTCATACATGCCCACAGCCTTCAGGGCGTCATCCACCCGGCGGCGGATCTCCTCCGGGGGGACCCCCAGGTTCTCCGGGGCGAAGGCCACATCCTCCTCCACCACATTGGCCACGATCTGGTTGTCCGGGTTCTGAAAGACCATGCCCACGGTGCGGCGGATGTCCAGCAGCTTCTCCTCGTCGGCGGTGTCCATGCCGTCCACATAGACCTTGCCGCCGGTGGGCAGGAGGATGGCGTTGAAGTGCTTGGCCAGGGTGGACTTGCCCGAGCCGTTGTGGCCCAGGACGGCCACGAAGGTCCCCTCCTCAATGGACAGGGTGACCCCGTCCAGCACCACCGGGGTGACCCCCTCGGCGGCGGGGTAGGAGAAGCGCAGCTCTTCCGTCTTGATGATCGTGCGTTCCATAAATTCCTAGCTCCTAATTTCTAGTTCCTGATTCTTAATTCCTAACTCCTAATTCCTAATTCCTAATTGGAAGAAGTCCATCGCCCGGTGGCTCCGCAGGGGAGGACCAGGCCCGTCTCGCTCACCGGCAGGCCCAGCTCGTCAGAGACGGTGTGGCCGCCGAATTTTCTGGTGATGATGCTCTCCAGAATGTAGGTGACCACGCTGGGGGCAAGGCCGGTGGTGTAGGAGTTCAAAATGATGAACAGGGGGTTGTCGGACAGCACCCCGCTCACCAGCTCCACAAAGGGGTAGAGGTTCTCCTCAAGCTTCCACACCTCGCCGGTGGGGCCCCGTCCATAGGAGGGGGGGTCCATGATGATGGCGTCGTAGCGGCGGCCCCGGCGGATCTCCCGCTCCACGAACTTGCCGCAGTCGTCCACGATCCACCGGATGGGGGCGTCCTCCAGGTGGGAGCTCCTGGCGTTCTCCCGGGCCCACTGGACCATTCCCTTGGCGGCGTCCACATGGCACACGCTGGCCCCGGCGGCGGCGCAGGCCACGGTGGCCCCGCCGGTGTAGGCAAAGAGGTTCAAGACATTGATGAGCCGCCCGGCGTTTCTGATCTGCTCCTGGGCGAAGTCCCAGTTGGCCGCCTGCTCGGGGAACAGGCCCGTGTGCTTGAAGTTCATGGGCTTGATATTAAAGGTGAGGGAGCCGTAGGACACCGTCCACCGCTGGGGCATGGACTTGTTCTGCCACTGGCCGCCCCCGGTGGAGGAGCGGGCGTACCGTCCGGCGTTGTGCTTCCAGCCCGGGTGCTTTCTGGGGGTGTTCCAGATGGCCTGGGGGTCGGGCCGGACCAGCAGCTGGTCCCCCCAGCGCTCCAGCTTTTCCCCCCTGCCGCAGTCGATGAGTTCGTAGTCTTTCCACTTGTCGGAGCACCACATGTACGCCGTCCCCCTCTGTGTGTAAAAAGTTGGTTGAAATCAAGTTAGTATATCATTCCCCGGCCTCTGCGTCAATGAAATCCCGGGAAAATCCGGGGAATTTCCGGGAAAGAGAGAGAAGTGGATTGTAATTGAGGGAAAGATGTGATAAGATACCTGAGAATACGACAAATGGAGCGCCCGGAGTCCTCCGGGCCTTTCTCAGAGAGGAGCGCCACATGGATCATCCCTTCCGTACCGCCGCCTTCGGCGGCTTCAACCGACAGGATGTACTTACTTATCTGGAGGAGCAGGCCAAGCAGGCCGCCCGGCAGCGGGAGGAGCTGGAGGGACAGCTCAGCCAGACGGCCGGGGAGTGCGACACCCTCCGGCGGGAGGGGGAGCGGCAGCGGGAGGAGCTGGAGCAGCTGCGCCAGCAGCTCCAGGCCCTGACCCGGGAGGAGGAGACCCTGCGGGAACAGCTGGAGCAGTGCAACCGGGAGCTGTCCGCCAGCCGCACCCAGTGCAGCCAGACTGCCCGGGAGCTGGAGAGCGCCAGGGCGGAGCAGTCCGCCCTGCGGCAGAAGCTGGATGAGGTCACCCCCGACGCCCAAGCCTACGCCATGCTCAAGGAGCGCACCGCCGGGGTGGAGCTGGAGGCCCACCGCCGGGCCCAGGCCATCCAGGAGAAGGCGGAGGGAGACGCGAAAAAACTCCGCCGCCAGGTGGAGCAGTGGCTCCAGGGGGTGGAGCGGGAGTATGAGGCCCTGTGCAGCCAGGTGGAGTCCACCGTCTCCCACGCCGCCGGGGAGCTTCAGAAGGCCAACGAGTGCCTGGAGCGGGCGGGAGAGCTCATGGGGGAGCAGGGCCAGGCTCTGGAGGCCCTGGCCCAGGCCTACGCCGCCCAGGACGAGAGTCGGGTGGAGGCCCCCATGCCAATCGAGGAGTAAGTCGAAACAGAATACGAGAAAAGCGCCGCCCGAGTGGGCGGCGCTTTTTGTTAGAATCGAAAAAGCGTTCAGGCGGCGGTGGGGACTTCCACAGCGCCCATCATCATCCCCATCAGGTCCACCACGGGGGCCCCGGCGGGGGGCTGGGTCTGGGGCTGGGCGGTGGTGGCCTGATAGGTCCCGTCCATGGTCAGGTTCAGGGAGATGTCCACCTGGGGGAGATCGGGACCCTGATCCTGGGAGCCGGCCACGGTCATGGTCATCTCCATCTTCTTTCCGGTCATGGCAGCCTTCAGGGTCATCTCAGCGCCCACCACAGCGGGGTCGGCCTTCAGCTCCATGGCGTAGCCGTTCACCGCCGTGCCGGAGGTGGTGATGGTGAAGGTGCCGGTGAGGCCCTGCTGGTTGAGGAAGGTGTTCACATAGTTATTCCCCGACTTTACAAAGCGGCTGTCACCGCAGATGAGGTTGAGGGCGGCCAGATAGTCGGAGGTGGTGAAGTCCACGCTGGTGAGGGGGAGATCCCGGAGCACGGTGGGCAGCAGCTGGGAGAAGCTCTCCTCCAGAGAGGAGGCGGACAGCTCCATAAGCTGGGCGTAGTTCATGCCCGTCACCTGGGACATCTGGTCATAGATGGCGGCCATGTCCAGCTTGTACCAGGCGGAGGAGTCCCACCCGGCCAGGGCGGCCAGCTGCTGGGAATCCAGGTTGAAGTAGAAGGTTCCGTCGGTCATGTCCCCCCTCATGGAGACGCCCAGGTTCATGGGCAGCAGGGAGGTTCCGTTCACGGAGGTGAGCAGGGCGGTGTAGTCCATGCCGTCCACCAGAGCCTTGGCGTCCAGGGTCATGTCGGTGTCAAACTGGAGGGCGGTGGCCCCGGCGGTGAGCATGTCGTAGTCCCCCTTCACGGTGAAGGAGAGGTCGTTCGCCGCCTGGGGGCCGGTCTCGGCCACGGACAGGTCCATGGCGTAGCTGCCGGTGACCTTCTGGTTTTGTTCCGCAAAGGTGCGGTTATAGGCCTGGTACCGGTCCATCAGGTCGTAGGTCTCGGTGTTGGCGGCCAGAATGGCGTCCACATCGTCGATGATGACCGCCCCCACCGTGCTGTCCCAGCCGACGCTGTAACCCAGAGCCTGGGCCAGCAGGCCGAAGGGGATGTAGGTGCGGTCGTTGGAGATGTAGGGGGCCACCTCGCTCTGGAGGGTATTGGTGACCTGGGCGATCTCGCCGCCGGGGGCGGCGGTCAGGTCGTTTTCATACCAGTACCTGATCTCCTTGGAGCCGATGGTCAGCTGGACGGTGAGATCGCCCTGCTGGGGCGCTCCGCCGTTGGTGGGGGAGTAGGTCACATCGGGCTTGACGGCGGTGACGGTCTGGGCGGCGGCGTCCCAGGTCATGTCCTCCTGGGCAAAGCCCAGCTGCTCAAAGACGGCGGCGAAGGGCAGGCAGGACCGGTCCTCCCGGATCTGAGGCACCGCGTCGGGGAAGGTCACATATTCCCCGTTGACCAGCACATAGAAGTCCCCCTGCTTGGCGGGGAGCTGTCCCTGGTCTGCGGCGAAGGCGGAGACGGTGAGCAGACCGGCCAGCAGGCCGGTACACAGCAGCAGTCGCATCAATTTTTTCACGGCAGGAAACTCCTTTCATGTTCCGGACAGAAATAGGGTATTATTTATTATACACTTACACATGAAGAAAGTCAATTTACAGGAGGATTCTTGTGGAAAACAATGGATTTTTACCCGCCGGTATGATATAGTAGAAAGACATGAGAGGTGGAGGACGAAGCGGGAGGAAAAAGAGGTACTGACATGAGGGATATTACAAGCGTTGGAGAGGCGCTCATTGACCTGACCTGGACGGGAGAGAACGGGGAGGGGGTGCCGGTATATGCCGCCAACCCCGGGGGAGCTCCCGCCAATGTGGCGGTGGCCGCCGCCCGGCTGGGAGCCAGCACCGCCTTCATCGGCAAGGTGGGCAGGGACTGCTTTGGGGAGCAGCTGCGCCGGGTGTTCCGGGAAAACGGGGTGGACGACGGGGGGCTTCTGACCTCGCCGCTGCCCACCACCCTGGCTGTGGTGTCCGTGGACGGACAGGGGGAGCGGAGCTTCTCCTTTATCCGGGGAGCGGACGGCGCCCTGCTGGCCGACGAGGTGGAGGAGCACATGGTGGAGGGGAGCAAGGTGCTCCACTTCGGCTCGGTGAGCCTCACCCCCGCCGGGGCCCGGAACGCCACGGTCTTCGCCGCCCGCCACGCCCACCGCTCGGGGGTGCTGGTGAGCTTTGACCCCAACTACCGGGAGAAGCTGTGGGAGGGGGAGGAGCAGGCCCGGCAGTGGATCACCATGGTCCTGCCCCTGGTGGACATTCTGAAGCTGTCCCGGGAGGAGCTGCCCCTGGCCGCCGGGACGGAGGAGCTGGAGGAGGGGACCCGCCTTCTGGAGGAGGGGGGGATCTCCCTGGTCCTGGTGACCCTGGGGGCGGAGGGGGTCTTCTGCCGCTGGAGGGGAGAGGGGTTCCTGGTCCCCGGGGTAAAGACGGCGGTGGCCGACACCAACGGGGCGGGGGACACCTTCCTGGGAGCCCTGCTGTCCCGGCTGTGCGCCCGGGGGGAGCGCCCTCTGGAGGGCCTTGAGCGGGAGGAGCTGGCGGACATCCTGGCCTTTGCCAACCGGGCCGCCGCCCTGACCTGCTCCCGCAGCGGCGCCATCCCCGCCATGCCCACGCTGGAGGAAGTGAACGCCTCTGCCCGGGGGGAACGCCTGGAGGAATTGCCATGAAAGAATTTACCTATACCATTACCCACCCCAACGGCCTGCACGGCCGGCCGGCCATGGAGCTGGTGAACGCCGTACAGGCCCTGGACAGCGCCGTCACCGTCCGAAAGGGGGACAAGCGCGCCGGGGCCGACCGGCTCATCGCCCTGATGACCCTGGGGGTGACCCAGGGGGACCAGGTCACCGTCACCCTGGAGGGAGGGGACGAGGAGCGGGCTCTGGAGTATCTGAAGGGCTACTTTGCCCGGAACCTCTAAAAGGGGAGAGGGAAATGAAGAAACTGAGCGGGACCCCCCTATGCCCCGGCGGGGCCAGGGGGATCATCCATATTTTCCGGCGGGAGGAGGAAAAAGCCCCGGAACCGGCCCCCACAGGGGTGGGAGAGCCGGAGCGGCTGGAGCGGGGGCGGCAGAAGGCCCTGAAGCTGGCGGAGGAGCAGTACCGCCTGGCCCTGGAAAAGCTGGGGCGGGAGGCGGCGGACATCTTCCGCCTCCACGCCATGATGCTGGAGGACCCGGACCTGGTGGAGACGGCCCGGTCCGCCGTCCGGGCGGGAAGCCGGGCGGAGGAGGGGGTGCGCAAGGCCAAGGAGACCTTCGCCGCCGCCTTCCGCTGTCTGGAGGACCCCTATCTCCGCCAGCGGGCCGACGATGTGGAGCAGGCTGCGCAGCTGTGGCTCAAGGGCCTGTCCGGACAGGGGGACGGCGCTGCCCGGCTGACCGGCCCCGTCATCCTGGCCGCCCGGGAGCTGACCCCCGGGGACCTGATCGCCCTGGAGGGGGAGAAGGTGCGTGGATTTGTGGTGGAGCGCATGGCCCCCGACAGCCACGCCGCCATTCTGATCCGGGCCATGGGGGTACCCGCCCTCATCGGCCCTGTCCCCCGGGAGGACTGGGAGGGGACCCCGGCCGCCCTGGACGGGGAGCGGGGGGAGCTGTGGCTGGACCCCGACAGAGAGACCCTGGACCGGGTGGAGGAGATGGAGCGCCGCCGGGAGGGGGAGCTGGAGGATCTGGCCGCCCTCCGGGACCGCCCCGCCTGCACCCGGGACGGACGGAGGGTGTCCGTCTGCGCCAACATCGGCTCTGACCGGCAGGCCGCCCAGGCCCGGCAGGCCGGAGCGGAGGGGGTGGGCCTGTTCCGCACGGAATTTCTCTGCCTGGACCGGGCACAGTGTCCCGGGGAGGAGGAGCAGTTTATGTGCTACCGCCGGGCCCTGGAGGCCATGGAGGGGCGGCGGGTGGTCATCCGCACCCTGGACATCGGCGGGGACAAATGTCCCCCCTGGCTGGAACAGGGCCGGGGGGAGAACCCGGCACTGGGGCTGAGAGGCATCCGCCTGTCCCTGAAAAGACCGGAGCTGTTCCAGGTCCAGCTGAGAGCCGTGCTCCGGGCCGCTGTATATGGAAAAGCCGCCATCATGTTTCCCCTGGTCACCTCCGCCCAGGAGGTGCGAAGGGCCAGAGAGATTCTGGAGCGGTGCCGGGGGGAGCTGGCGGAGGAGGGCATCCTCACGGGAGAAGTGGAGGTGGGGGTGATGATCGAGACCCCCGCCGCCGCCCTGACAGCGGAGGAGCTGGCGGAGGAGGCCGACTTCTTCTCCATCGGCACCAACGACCTGACCCAGTACACCCTGGCCATGGACCGGCAGGACCCGGACCTGGAGGGGTGTTTTGACGCCGGCCACCCGGCGGTGCTGGAGCTGATCCGCCGGGCTGTGGAGGGGGGACACCGCCATGGACGGCGGGTGGCCCTGTGCGGACAGCTGGGGGCCGACCGGTCCATGACCGGAACGCTGCTCCGGCTGGGAGTGGATGAGCTGTCCGTCCCCGTGGGGGAGGTTTTGGCCCTGAAAAATCATATCAATGGTCTGGACCTTTCGGCAGAGAAGGAATAAAAAGGGGCCGCCCCGGATGGGGCGGCCCTTTGGTATTGTTGGGCTCAGTCGGCGAAGTAGCAGATGCTCTGGGCGTTGATCTGGGGCGGGATGCTGGCGGTCATCACGCCGTTGTAGACGATGCGCACCTGGGTCCCGGCGGACAGGTTGGAGGTGGAGTAGTTGGTATGCACCAGTACCTCCTGATTGTTGCTGTTATCCCGGACCAGCACCTGGTTGCCCCAGGCCTGGAGAACGGTGGCGGTCATAGTCACCATAAAAGACACCTCTCATAGTTGATGAGGACCCCGGAGGGCGCGGCCCTTCCGGGGTCCATGTCATTCTATGTGCCATGGGGCGGGAGGGTGCCCGTTACAGGAAGGGGCGCACCGCCTCGAAAATGTCCCGGGAGAGCTCCTCCACCCCCTTGTCCCCGGGGAGGACAATGACCCGCTCCTCATCCTTCAGAGCCTCAAAGGCCCTGAAATACTGCTCCCGGGTACGGGTGAGGCGCTCCTTCGTCTCGAAGAGCTCGGTACTCTCCCGGTTGCGGGCGATGCGCTCCAGGGCCAGCTCCGGGGAGAGGTCGATGAAGATGGTGGCGGTGGGCCGGAGGATGTCCGCGCAGGGGCGGTTGGCCTCAATGACCCACTCCAGGGGCAGGTCCACGCTCTGGTAGGCGTAGGAGGAGAAGTAATACCGGTCGGTGAGGACGGAAATCCCCTTCTCCAGGGCCCCGCAGATGCCGGTTTCCTCATTGAGCAGGTGGTCCAGCCGGTCGGCCACAAAGAGGGGGGCCACCACCCGGCTGTCACAGCGGATCTGGCCGGTGAGCACCTGGCGCAGGAGCCTGCCCATGGGGCCGTCGGTGGGCTCGCAGGTGGCAAGGCAGGGGCGGCCCGCCTGCTCCAGATGTTCCTTCAGAAGCTGGAGCTGGGTGGACTTGCCGCTGCCGTCGATGCCTTCGAGGGCAAAAAAGAGGCCTCGCTTTTCCATGAAAATTCCTCCTGAGGGGGAGCGGCCCGCAGGCTACTCCACAAAGAGAATGTTGGGGTAGATGCGCTCCATGCGCTGGTCGGGGAAGCGCTCATCCAAAAACTGGCCCAGGGGGTCCTCCGCCGGGGCGGGGTCGGCCTGCCGCTGGACAAAGCGGCCTAGGGCCAGGGCGGAGAGAGCGATGTTCACCACCATGAACAGGAGCATGACCCAGGTGAGGACCTTGCCCGCCCGGATGGGCAGCTTCTCGATCCAGCCCGACAGCAGGGGGTAGATAAACTTCAGCCAGACCACCGCCGCGATGCCCCAGAAGAAGCAGTAGAGCAGATTGATGCGCCCGCCCAGGTTGAAGGGAATGTGGCTGTAATCCCAGAACACGGTGCCGAAGACCAGCTCGGTGAACACCGAGCAGAAGTACTCGTAGGCGCCTCCGGCCACGGTGCCCACCAGGAAGATGTACCCGTCGCTCTTGTGCCGGTATTTGTACAGCAGGGCGGTGAGCAGCACCGCCCCCAGACCCCACACGATGGAGAAGGGGCCCCAGACCAGGCTGCTGCGGCTCATCCACACCCCGGCCGTCAGGCGGCAGAAGATGGTCTCGATGATGTCCCCCAGGAAGGCCCCCAGGAAGAAGAGACAGGCCAGCTTGTAAAAGCAGCAGCCCTGGGCAAAGACGGTGGGGGCCGTCCTGGTCCGGACCGCTCCCCCGGTGGGGTCCAGGTTGGGGTAGGCCCGGGTCACACGGCGCTGGATATACCGGGTGACGGCGTTGTCCAGAGCCCGGGTAAGCCCGGAGAGGAACCGGGACAGCTCCCGGGTGTGGGGCAGAGAGAGCTTCCAGGAAAAGAGGGCGGCCAGGGAGGTGAGCACATCCAGACCCAGGACCACATAGACCACCAGCAGGATGATCTGGCCCACCCTGTGGGGGATGAGCCCCGTGAGGGACAGGATGAGAGAATTGCCCACAAACAGGCAGAACAGGGCGGACAGGCCCCAGATCACCGACCAGGTGAGGCTGATGTGGCCCTCAAACTGGAAACGCCGGGGGGAGTAGTCCCACCACTTCTGTCCGGTGAGCTTCTCCAGCAGGATGCCGGTAAACAGCTCCAGGGCGGTGGCCAGGATCATGCCCCCCAGAAAGAGGAAGAAGGGGTCCTCCCGAAGCTCGGGCAGGAACAGGGCGAAGAGCACCCCGCCCAGACCGTAGACCGGGGAGAAGGGGGCATTGAGAAAGCCCCGGTTTAAAAGCCGGCCCTTCCGCAGGGCGGCCAGGGCGGTCTCTCCCACCCAGCCCAGAAAGGCGTAGGCGAGGAACAGCCACAGCAGCTGATAGATGGTATATTCCATAAAAACCTCAAATCATTTCTCAAAAAAGGCCCGGATCTCAGCCTGGGAGGCCCGGAGGGAGCCCTGGACAAAGTCGGGCTTGCCCCCGCCCCGGCCATTGAGGGCCTGGTTCATCTCTTTGGTGAGTTTCCGCAGGTCGCCACCCGCCTGGCCCATGGCGTACTTGTAGCCCTCAGCCTCGGAGCCGGAGAAGCAGGCGCAGCGGCCGGAGCAGGTGTGCAGGACGGCGTCGCACAGCCGCCGCAGGCCGTCGGGGGTGAGGCCCTCCTGGAAGAGGAGCACATCCCCCGCCCCCCGGTATTCCTCCGCCAGACGGGCGAAGGCGGCGTCCTCCAGAGCGGCCCGGCGGGCCTTCAGGTCGTTGTGTTCCTCCAGCAGCCGCTCCACGGCGGGGGCGGTGTCCAGCACCTTGGCGGACAGGAGGTGGGAAATTTTGGCGTTCTGCTCCCACACGGCGTTCAGGTGCCGGAGGGCCCGGCCGCCGCACAGCAGCTGGACGCGCACCCCCTCCCGGAATTTCTCGGCGGAGAGGAATTTTACCAGCCCCACCTGGCCCGAGGAGGAAACATGGGTGCCGCAGCAGGCGCAGCAGTCGGCCCCGGGGAAGGTGACGATGCGCACCTGGCCGGTGAGCTCCTTCTTGCTCCGGTAGGGGATGGACGCCAGCTCCTCGTGGGAGGGGTAGGTGATCTCAATGGGGTGGTCCTCCCAGATGTAGCGGTTCACATCCGCCTCCAGCTCCCGGAGCTGCTCCGGGGTGAGGGGGAGGCTTAAGTCGATGGTCACCGCCTCCGCCCCCAGGTGGAAGCCCACATTCTCACAGCCCCACTTGTCATGGGCCATGCCCGAGACCATGTGCTCCCCCGAGTGCTGCTGCATCAGGTCAAAGCGCCGCGCCCAGTCGATTTTGCCGGAGACGGCGCTGCCCTCCTCCAGAGGGCCGTCGCAGGTGTGAACCACCCGGCCCTCCCGGGTGTGGACCTCCAGCACCTTCACGCCCCCCAGCATGCCGGTGTCGTAGGGCTGACCGCCTCCCTCGGGGTAGAAGGCGGTGCGGTTTAAAATAATGTCGTACCCCTTTTTCCCCTGGACACAGGACTCCACCACGGCGTCAAAGGCGGTGAGAAAGGGATTTTCTTCATACAGGCGTTCCATCACAAAAAATGCCTCCATAGGCGTTTTGCCGCCCGTGGGCGGCAAAACCAGTAAAATCTCTCAGCTTTAAGCGGAAGGAAAGCCCTCCGCAGGAGTTCCATCGCCCGCAGGCGGTGCAATTTCCTCAAAAAAGCGGCGGGCCGCTTTTTTAACTAGCTCCAGCTCTCGTCGTGCTCCGACCGCTTGGCCCGGCCCATCAGGTCGGTGATCACGGTGTGCACATCCCGGCCCTCGTAGAGGACCTCATAGGCGGCCTGGGCAATGGGCATCTCCACCCCGGCCTTCTGGGCCAGGGTCCGGGCGTTGGCGGCGGCATAGTAGCCCTCCACCACGGCGCCCACCTCCTGGATGGCCTCCTGGATCCCCTTGCCCTGGCCGATGAGGATGCCGCAGCGGCGGTTCCGGGAGTGCATGGAGCAGCAGGTGACGATCAGGTCACCCATGCCGGCCAGGCCGGTAAAGGTCTCCTTCTTGCCCCCCAGGGCCACACCCAGGCGGACCATCTCCGCCAGCCCCCGGGTCATGAGCAGGGCCTTGGTGTTGTCCCCGTAGCCCATGCCGTCGCAGCAGCCGGCGCACAGGGCAATGATGTTCTTCAAAGCGGCGCAGATCTCGGTGCCCACCTTGTCGTCGCTGGTGTACACCCGGAAGCGCTGGTTCATAAAGATGTCCTGGACCTGCTGGGCGATCTTCAGATCGTCGGCGGCGGCCACCACCCCGGTGGGGATGCGGCGGCCCACCTCCTCGGCGTGGGAGGGACCGGAGAGGACCACTACGGGACAGTGGCCCTGGAGCTCCTCCTCAATGACCTGGCTGAGGCGCAGGGAGCTGTCCTTCTCGATGCCCTTGGACACAGAGACCAGAATGGTCCCCGGATCGGCCAGCTGTTTCAGCTTGGCGGCGGTGGTCCGCACGGCAAAGGAGGGGGTGGCCATGACCACCAGGCCACAGCCCTTGACGCAGGCCATGTCGGTGGAGTATTTGAGCTCGGGGGGCAGGCGGACCCCCTTGAGCATGGGGTTCTCGTGGGTCTCACGCAGGACCCTGGACTCCTCCTCGGTGTAGGACCAGAGGGTGACATCGTTGCCGTTTTCCAGCAGGAGCATGGCCAGGGCGGTGCCCCAGGCGCCGCTGCCCAGTACGGTGATCTTCATGAGAGAAACCTCCTTATTTCTTCTTACGCAGGCTGAACTTGTTTTCCGTTCCCGTAATCAACCGGTGAATATTGCTCCGGTGCATATACAAAATCAAAAGGCCGATGAAGGCCCCCATGGCGGTGATGAGGGGGTCGTGGTAGACAAACCAGGTGGCGAAGGGGAAGGAGGCCCCGGCCCAGCAGGAGCCCAGGGAGATGTACCGGGTGAGAACGGCCAGAACCAGGAAGCCCCCCCACACCACCAGGGCGATGCGCCAGTCGATCATAATGGCGATGGCGCCCCCGGAGAGGATGCCCTTGCCCCCCTTGAAGTGAAACATGCAGGGGAACATGTGACCCAGCAGGCAGAACAGTCCCCCCCAGTACTCGGAGAAGTTGTGCCAGAAGGCCACCGTGGAGGAGGCGGAGAGAAAGACGGCGTAGGCGGAGAAAAACAGGTACCGGGCAAAGAGAATGGCAACGACCGCCTTGAGCACATCACACAGGATGACCACAAGGGTAAGAGGGCCGCCGAAGGTGCGGAAAAAGTTGGTAAGGCCCGCGTTGCCGCTGCCGTGGGTGCGCACATCGTCCCGAAGGATGTACTTGGAGACGATCACCGCCCCGTTGAAGCAGCCGCAGAAGTAGGCCACCACCGCCGTGATGGCCAGAACGGTGGGGAGAGGAAGCTCCCAGACCATAACGATCACTCCTTCTCGCTCTTCTGCCGGACGGTGAGGCGCACCGGGGTGCCCTCCAGCCCGAAGGTGGAGCGGATCTGATTTTCCAGGTAGCGCTGGTAGGAGAAGTGGAAAAGCCGGGCGTCGTTGCAGAAGCAGACGAAGTGGGGGGGCCGGATGCCCACCTGGGTCATATAGTAGATCTTCAGCCGCCGGCCCTTGTCCGTGGGGGGCTGGACCCGGGCGGTGGCGTCGGCCAGAATGGAGTTGAGCATGCCGGTGGAGATGCGGGTGGCGGCCTGGTTGTTCACATAGTTGATGAGGTCAAAGAGCCGGTCCACCCGCTGCCCCGTAAGGGCGGAAATAAACACGATGGGGGCGTAGGTCATATAGGAGAGGTCCCGCATCACATCCTGGCGCATCTTGTCCATGGTCTTGCCGTCCTTTTCGATGGCGTCCCACTTGTTGACCACGATGATGCAGGCCTTGCCCGCCTCGTGGGCCAGACCGGCCACCTTGGTGTCCTGCTCGGTGACCCCCTCCTGGGCGTCGATCATGATGAGGCACACATCGCACCGCTCGATGGCCATGGTGGACCGGAGGACGGAAAACTTCTCGATCCGGTCGTCCACCTTGGACTTTTTCCGCATGCCGGCGGTGTCAATGAAGAGGTACTTGCCCTTGTCGTTTTCAAAGTAGCTGTCCACCGCGTCCCGGGTGGTGCCAGCCACATCGGAGACGATGACCCGCTCCTGGCCCAGAATGCGGTTGATGAGGGAGGACTTGCCCACATTGGGCTTGCCGATGACGGCCACCTTGATGGTGTCGTCCTCCTCCTCTTCCTCCTGCTCGGGGGGGAAGTACTCAAAGCAGGCGTCCAGCAGGTCCCCGGTGCCGTGGCCGTGGACGGCGGAGACGGCGATGGGGTCCCCAAGGCCCAGGTTATAAAACTCGTAGATGTCCGGGTTCTCCCGGCCGGTCTGGTCGGCCTTGTTCACCGCCAGCACCACGGGTTTTCCAGAGCGTAGGAGCATGTTGGCCACCTCCTGATCGGAGGCGGTCATCCCCGTCTTGATGTCGCAGACGAAGACGATGACGGTGGCGGTGGCGATGGCGATCTCCGCCTGCTCCCGCATGAAGGAGAGGATCTGGTCGTCGGTGCCCGGCTCGATGCCGCCGGTGTCCACAATGTCAAAGACCCGGTTTCTCCACTCGCACTGGGCGTACAGCCGGTCCCGGGTGACGCCGGGGGTGTCCTCCACGATGGACAGGCGCTGTCCGCACAGCTTATTAAAGAGCATGGACTTGCCCACATTGGGCCGGCCCACGATAGCGACTAAGGGCTTCATCATATCACTCACTTTATATCAGAAATTTTTCCTAATTGTATCGGAAGTACTCCGTCTCCTCCTGCTGGATGGTCTCCCGGGGGGCAATCTCCAGTCCGCATATGGCGTCCAGCAGCTCAAAGCCGTCCTGGGCTACCGCCGTGACGGGCACCCCCAGCTCCCGCTCCACATCGTCCAGGGACACATCGTCCAGAAAGACCCGCTCCCCGGCCCGGAGCATATGGGCGGGGATGAGCAGCCGCTGTCCCAGGTCCTTCCCCTTCAGCTGGGAAATGAGGTCCCCTCCCGTGACCAGTCCGGCCACGGTGATGGTCTCCCCGAAGAAGAGGTTCCGGATGGGGTAGACGGTCCCACGGATGGCGGGGCACTTCTCCCGGGCCTTTTCCACCAGCTTTTCCAGAAACGGGGCGGCGGACACCCCGGTGGCGATGGCAAAAGGGGTGGCCCCCTCCATCTCCTCAGGCTCCATCAGCTCCAGACCACGGCAGAACTCCCGGGTGAGGAGGGTGAGCATCCCCACCCCGTTGTCCAGCTGGGTAAATTCCTCAAAGTAGTCCTCCCCGGGCAGCTCCCGCCCGGCCAGGAGGTAAAATTCGTCGGAGCACCACACAAGCCTTGTCCCCGCCTTCTCCAGATGGGCGGCGGCGAAGGCCTCCACCTGGTCAATGAGGGCGGCGGCGGTGTCCTTATTATAGGTCTCCAGGGGGTAGAGCCCTTCCCGGTATTTGGTTACCCCCACGGGGACCACCGAGACGCTGTTCACCGCCGGGTAGAGCCCGGAAAGGTCCCGGAGGGTCTTCTCCAGGGCGGGACCGTCGTTGATGCCGGGGCAGGAGACGATCTGGCAGTTCATGGTGATGTGGCTGCGGGCAAAGCGGCCCATAAGCTCCAGCACCTCCCCGGCCCGGCGGTGCTTGAGCATCATTTCCCGGAGCTGGGGGTCGGTGGTGTGGACGGAGATGTTGATGGGGGAGATGCGCAGATCGCAGATGCGCTGAATTTCCCGCTGGGACAGGTTGGTGAGGGTCAGGTAGTTGCCCATGAGGAAGCTCAGCCGGGCGTCGTCGTCCTTGAAGTACAGGGAGGGGCGCATACCCGGGGGCATCTGGTCCACAAAGCAGAAAATGCAGTTGTTGGCGCAGGACCGGGCCCGGTCCATCAGGTAGGTCTCAAACTCCAGCCCCAGGTCCTCCCCCTCGTCCTTGCGGACGCGGAGGGTGCGCTCAGAGCCGTCGGACTCCCGGAGGACCACCTCCAGCCGGGGGTCGTAGCTGTAAAATTTATAGTCCAGCACATCCAGAATCTGGTGGCCGTTGATGTGGGTGAGGGTCTCGCCCACCCGGATCCCGGCCCGGTGGGCGGGGCTCCTGGGCTCCACCGCCCGGATGGCCGTCATGCTCATGGATTCCTCCGCCTTTCTGTTTGCCATATCAATTCATTGTACAATAGCTTGCCCCATATTGCAAGGGAAACGGCGGATTTCCCTGTGCCGGAAGGGGAGAAGGCCAGGAAACTATTTGCATTTTTCAAATAATATGGTATGCTACATCCACACGGTAAAGGCCGTGGTAAGAGAGAGAGGCGTGATCCGAAACATGAAGCACAGCGCAAAGCGGGACTCCTGGGGCTCCAAGTGGGGCTTCATTCTGGCCTGTATCGGCTCGGCGGTGGGCATGGGCAACATCTGGCTCTTCCCCGCCCGGATGTCCAGATACGGCGGGGCCACCTTTTTGATCCCATACCTGATTTTTGTGGTTATCATCGGCTCCACCGGAGTCATCGGGGAGATGGCCTTCGGCCGCGCCACCCGGTCCGGGCCCATCCATGCCTTCGGCCAGGCCACCAGGCTGCGCTTTGGCAGCGACAAGCCGGGCAAGCTGCTGGGCCTGATCCCGGTGCTGGGCTCCCTGGCCATGGCCATCGGCTACTCGGTGGTCACCGGCTGGATCATCAAATATACCGCCCAGTCCCTCACCGGAACCCTGTCAAACCTCCACGGGGTGGAGGCCTTCAGCGCCAACTTCGGCGCCACCGCCGGGAGCAATGTGCTCTGGCAGGTGGTGGGCATGGCCGTCACCATCGTCATCATGGCCTTCGGGGTGGGTAAGGGCATTGAAAAGGCCAACAAGATCATGACCCCCCTGTTTTTCCTGCTGTTTATCGGCCTGGCGGTCTATCTGGTCTTTCTCCCCGGCTCCGGAGCGGGGTATGAGTACATCTTTGTCCTGAAGCCCGAGGGCCTGCTGGACCCATGGGTGTGGGTCTTTGCCCTGGGCCAGGCCTTCTTCTCCCTGTCCGTGGCGGGCAACGGCACCCTCATCTACGGCTCCTATTTGAGCCGGAGTTCCGATATTCCCGCCGACGCCCGGATGGTGGCGGTGTTCGACACCTGCGCCGCCGTGCTGGCCGCCCTGGTCATCATTCCCGCCATGGCCGTGGCCGGGCAGCAGCTCGATGACAGCGGCCCGGGCCTGATGTTCATCTACCTGCCCAATGTGATCGCCGGCATCCCCGGGGGCCCGGTCATCATGGTGGTCTTCTTCCTGGCGGTGGTCTTCGCCGCCCTCACCTCCCTGGTGAACCTCTACGAGGCCCCCGCCGCCACCCTCCAGGAGCTGTTCCATTTGAAACGCCCGGTGGCCGTGGGCATCATCGGGGTCCTGGGCATTGTGGTGGGTCTGGTCATCGCCCCCATCGTGTCCGAGTGGATGGATGTGTGCTCCATCTACATCTGCCCCATCGGGGCCTTCCTGGCCGGGGTCATGTTCTTCTGGGTGTGCGGCAAGGACTATGTGCTGGAGCAGGTGAACCTGTCCCGAAAGAAACCTCTGGGGAGCTGGTTTTACCCCATGGCCAAGTACCTCTTCTGCGGGGTGACCCTGGTGGTGCTGGTGCTGGGGGCGGTGAGCGGAGGAATCGGATAAGTCAAACCAGTGCCTGTGGCACTGGTTTGAGAGAGATTGCGCAAAAATCCCCCCCTCGTTTTCGTCGTCACAAGCTCCGTATCGTTCGCATTCCCATAAATGGAAATGCTCATTCACTTCGCTGCTCCTCCTCTCCCATAAAACCAGCGGTTTTATGGGCCCCTAGGGAAAAGTCGGGGGAATTTTTGCGAGAGGTGTTTTTGGGGTCGGCAGAGCCGCCCCAAAAACGGATTTCATTTGATTTCGCCGCCTTCGGGCGGCGAAACTCCCTGCAGGAGGGCTATTGGCCGCCTTCAGGCGGCGAAACTCCCTGCGGGAGAGCTTTATAAGAAACGGAAGTGCCGTCGGTCATTTGGCCGGCGGCATTTATTTATGGACCCCGCCGGCCCCCGCCGCATAGGATGGGGAAAACCGGCGGGGCCGCTTTTTCCCCGCCCAGGAGGTCGATATGATGCAAGCAATGGGAACCCTTGTGGTCCGGGTGTACACCTCCCAGGCCCAGATCCCCGTGGAGGGGGCCACCGTGGTGGTCACGACCCCCGGAACAAACGGAAAACGAAAGCTGCTCTCCGTCCAGGCCACCGACCGCAGCGGGGAGGTGTCCGCCATCTCCATCCCCACCCCCGAGGCGGGGGAGAGCACCTCCCCCCACCTGCCCGGAGGAGAGGCGCCCTTTGCCGTGTGCAATGTGTGGGCGGAGCACCCGGGCTACGCCATGCTGGAGGCGGAGGGGGTCCAGATCTTCCCCGGGGTGGAGACAGTCCAAGACATGGAGCTCATCCCCCTGCCCTGGGGCCAGAGCAGCCTTCAGCACCTGGATGTGCGGGAAATCCCCCCTCAAAGTCTGTGAGGAGGGCGGAATATGGCACAGATTCTTCCCTATGTACCCCGGACCATCACCGTCCACCTGGGCCTTCCCGACCAGTGGGCGGAAAATGTGACGGTGGAGTTTCCCGAGTATGTGAAAAATGTGGCCTCCAGCGAGATCTACCCCACCTGGGAGCCCTCGGCCATCCGGGCCAATGTGCTGGCCATCATCTCCTTTGCCCTCAACCGGGTGTACACCGAATTTTACCCCAGCCGGGGCTATGACTTTCAGATCACCTCCACCACCCAGTATGACCAGAAGTTCATCCGGGGGCGGAACATCTTTGAAAACATCAGCCGGATCGTGGATGAGATCTTTAACGACTACATCCGCCGCCAGGGCTTTATCGAGCCCCTGGCCGCCAAGTTCTGCAACGGCACCACCTCCACCTGTGACGGCCTGTCCCAGTGGGGCAGCCAGTACCTGGCCCAGGAGGGCTACAACTCGGTGGAGATTTTGAAGCGCTACTACGGGGACGACATCGAGCTGGTGGTGGACGCCCCCATTCGGGACCTGACCCTCTCCTACCCGGGCAGCCCCCTGCGCCTGGGGGACACGGGGCCCAATGTGGTCATCGTCCAGGCCATGCTCAACCGCATTTCACAGAACTACCCCGCCATTCCCAAGGTCTATCCCGCCACCGGGGTCTTCAACGAGGCCACCCTGGAGGCGGTGAAGACCTTCCAGCGGATCTTCCGCCTCACCGCCGACGGCATTGTGGGCAGGGCCACCTGGTACAAAATGGTCTACCTCTATGTGGGGGTGCTCCAGCTCTCGGAGCTGGTGAGCAAGGGCCAGACCTTCCTGGCCGTCCAGTTCCAGTACCCCGGCCCCCTGGAGCAGGGGGACCGGGGGGGCGAGGTGGAGGTATTGCAGTATATGCTCTCGGTGCTGGCCCAGTTTGAAAGCGCCATCCAGGCCCCGGACATGGACGGGATCTTCGGCTCCATTACCGCCCGGGCGGTGCGGGAATATCAGCGCCTGGTGGGGCTGGAGCCCAACGGGGCGGTGGACGAGAGGACCTGGAGCTCCATCTATGACAGCTTTGCCCGGGCCGATTACTTCCTGCGCCGGGACACCGTCCGGGCCCAGGCCTTGGGGGCGGACAATTTTGACCAGTCTGCCCGGCTGGGCCAGTATCCGGGGGAGGAGCTGACGGCGGGACAGCGGGACAAAGAGGAGGGAACACGATGAGCAACGAAACGGTGCGCCGGGAGCTGTGGGAGCGGGAGCTGCTGGAGCGGCCGGTGGCGGGACTTCAGCATATGCTGGGGCAGCTGGCCCTGGCGGAGCCCGGGCTGGTGTTCCTTACCACGGACGGGGTGTTCGGAGAGCGGACCCTGGAGGCGGTGATGGTCTTCCAGCGCCGGTTCGGCCTGCCGGTGACGGGGATCGTGGACCGGGACACCTGGCAGGCTATCCGCAGCCGGTGGCGGCTGGCCGGGGACCGGGAGACCCGGAGCACCCGGCTCTTCCCCTCGGAGGGAACATCGGTACGGCAGGGCCAGGACCGGGAGTACCTCATTCTCCCCCAGACCATGTTCCAGATCCTGTCCCGGTATCTGGAGGGGATCATCCCCGATGTCCCCGACGGAGTCCACAGCCCCGCCTCGGCGGACAATGTGCGCTGGCTCCAGCAGGCGGCGGGCCTGCCCCGGACGGGGACCCTGGACCGGGCCACCTGGGATGTCCTCAGCCGGCTCTATGAGGTGTTTGTGGTCCGTGAGATGGAAAAAAATTCCGGCTTTTCCGGCGGCTGGGGATAAACGGCCGGCGGAACGGTCAAACTGGAAAAGAAAGGCTGCTTTTGTCCGGGATAATCCGTTCCTGCCCCCGTCATACTAGCCCATATCAAAAAGATTTGTGGGGAGAGGGCATGAAACGAAACATTCTGGCCGCCGCCCTGACCGTGGCTCTCTGGGTCGGGGCGGCGGCCTTTGCCCGGGTGGGGCAGGCGGCGGAGCAAATTGCCGCCGGGGCGGACAGCCCCCTGGTGGTGGCCCACCGGGCGGGGGCGGCTCTGGGACCGGAAAACACCCTGGAGGCCCTGGAGGCCTCCATTGAGGCGGGGGCGGACATGGCGGAGGTGGATGTGCGCCTGACCCGGGAGGGAGTGCCCGTCCTCCTCCACGACCAGAGCCTGGGGCGTACCGCCGGGGTGGACCGGGAGATCGGGAGCGTGGATTTGGGGGAGCTGGAGGCCATCCAGGAGGAGACGGGACATGAGATTCCCACCCTGGAGCGGCTGCTGGCCGCCGCCCGGGGCCGGATTTCCCTGATGCTGGACCTGAAAGCCGGGGACCGGGAAGAGCGGCTGGCGGAGGAGACCGCCAAACTGGTGGAAGAATATCACATGGAAGAACAGTGTGTCATCGCGTCAACGGAGATGTCCATATTGGAGCGGTGCCGGGAACGAATCCCACAGGCGGACAGGCTGTACATCACCAGGCTTCTTTACCCCGGGATGGATGTGGAGGACTGGGTTCAGGGATACAGCGCCGACTGCCGGTGGGCAGGGGCGGCGGCGGTGGTCCAGGCCGGAGGGGAGGGCAGGGACCTCTACCTGTGGACGGTGAACGGGGAGAGCAGAATCAAAGGAGCTGCCGCCCTGGGGGTACAGGGGATCATTACCGACGACCCCGGGCTGGCAGTGGAGATACTGGAAGGAAATTGAGGGGTGACAGCATGGAGGAGCAGCCGCTGCCCCGGGGACGGGGCGCCTGGTTCGAGGGCTGGTATTTCAAGCATCAGGGAGAGAATGGGGGACTGGCCCTCATTCCCGCCATCCACCGACAGCGGAAGGGGGAGTGGACGGCCTCGTTACAGATCATCACCCCCTGGGAGAGCCGGATGGTGTGCTATCCCATTGAGGCCTTTACCCGGGGAGAGGAGCTTCAGATCCGGCTGGGGGAGAGCTGGTTTTCCCAGGAGGGAATCTGTCTGAAGGTGGACGAGCCCGGCCTGTCCCTGAGGGGGGAGCTGCGCTACGGCCCCCTGACCGTTCCACGGGAGGACATTATGGGGCCCTTTCGCCATGTGCCCCATATGCAGTGCGTCCACGGGATCTGCTCCATGGGACACCGGGTGGACGGGGCGGCGGAACTGAACGGGAAAGCCCTGTATTTTGACAAGGGCCGGGGGTACTGGGAGACCGACCGGGGCCGGTCCTTCCCCAGACGGTACCTGTGGACCCAGTGTTCCTGGCAGGAGCGGCAGCGGGTGAGCCTGATGCTGGCCATCGCCCACATCCCGGTGGGGCTCGGCTCCTTCACGGGAATCATCTGTCAGATCATCTTCGCCGGCCGGCCCATCCGTCTGGCCACCTACCAGGGGGCAAAGGTGGAGCAATGGGGCCCCCAGGGGGCGGCGGTGCGCCAGGGGAAGTTTCGCCTCACGGTGGAACTGCTGGAGCGCCGGGCGCTGCCCCTCCAGGCCCCCCACCGGGGGAAGATGAGCCGCACCATCCACGAGAGCCTCTTTGCCGCTGTCCGCTACCGGCTGTGGGAGGGAGAGGAACTGATTTTTGACCACAGGGACGAACAGGCCAGCTTTGAGTGGTCGGACCAGGAAAATAAAGAAGGCTCCCATCTCCAAAGGTGATGGGAGCCTTCAAAAGCAATCCGCAGGATTTTCGCACCCGCAGGTGCGAAATCAATCAGATCAGTTTTTGCGGCGGCTTTGCCGACCGCAAAAACACTTCTCGGCCTGCAAGTGTGCCCTGTGGGCGCGCGCAGTCAGGCCGCAACCCCATCAACAAAGGGAGGTTCTCCCTTTGTTGACTAGAGCGCAGCGCTTGGCAAGTGATCTACAAAGCCCTTTAATTGTGCCTGGGAGGTTATCTTGGGCAGCTGGTCCAGGATGGCCTGGCGCTGCTGGGGGGTACAGCTGTCATAAAAGCGGGAGGACTGGGGGTTCTGACGCAGCAGCACCCCGAAGGCCGCCAGTTGATTGTTTGCCTGATTCATGGTATCACCTCGGCTTTATTATGCCGGGGCGGAGGGGGATTTATCCCCCGCGGCAGCAGTTTTTAAGGACAGGCAGGCCGTTCATCCAGAGCGGGGAAGACGGTGTAGCTGCCCACGCTCCCGTTGTCACGGGCAGCCTTGGGCTCCAGACGCAGGTCCCAGGCGTGGACGATCAGATTGACGGGGACGGCCAGGGACAGGCCGGAGCGCCGGACGGACTGGTCCAGCTCCACAGGCGCCCCGTCAACCAGAGCGGTGGAGGAGTCGGCGGTCACCGTGACGGTCACCCCCTGGTAGGTGGCTGTGGCGGTGCGGGCGGTGCGGTCATAGGAGTAGTCGGCCCGGATGCCCTGGCACAGCTGCTCCAGATTGGCGGCGTAGTCCGGCTCGTCATGGAGGAGGAAGAGGGTAAAGGGATAGAAGACGCCGGAGGGTTCCTCCTGTGTGGGCCGGGGATCAGAGCCGTCCAGAGGGAACTCCCAGCCCCCGTAGAGGAAGGAGGAAAACTCCTTCAGGTCCAGGGGAGCGTCAAAGCTGGTGCTTACGGTAAGTGTGGTTCCCGACAGATCCGCTGTGCCCTCCAGAGCGGAGGGGTTCACATAGGCACCGTCGGCCAGGGCGCTGAGAGTGTCGGTGCTCCCCAGCTCCCAGGGGGGCAGAAGAGTCCCGTCGGCCTTTTTCAGCCAGAAGAGCTTCAGCTCCTTGGTGTCCATGGGCTCCATGCTGGTGACATAGTCCCCCCGGACCCAGTCCCCCTGGCGCTCCAGAGTGAAAGTGCAGCTGAGGGGAGTGAGGGACAGGTCGGTGAGGATTCCCTCCAGGCCCAGCCCACGGTCCGCTTCCACCTGCTGGCCGGGGGACAGACGGATGGGCTCCACAGGCTGATCCAGGGGGATATGGAGGGAGAGATCCTGCCCCAGGAAGGTGAACCAGACTTCCAGGGGCTCCGCCCGCGCCCCAACATAGTACCCGGCCTCCAGACGAAAGGCCCAGGTCCGGCTGTCCCCGCCGGCGGGTTTTACTTCCCAGGCGGAGGAGAACCCGGCGTAGGGCTCCACATCGCAGGAGAGGTCCCAGTTATCCGGCGTGCCCTGCTCCAGAATGTCGGATACCACCTGCCGCTCCTCCTCCGGGGTCAGGGAGAGCCCCTCCGCCTGGCACTGGGCCCGGTATTGCTCCAGATACCCCTGGGCGATGACCTGGCCGCTGATGAGGCTCTGGACGGCCTGATCGTTGAGCCCCTGGAGGGTGACCAGGGCGTAGAGGGACTGGCCGTCGTACAGGGCGCTGTCCACGGTAGCCCGCCAGTTTTCGTTTTCAGCGGTATCCAGGGCGGTCTGAACATAGGGCTCCACCCCGCTGGTGTCCCCGTCGGGGAAGAAGAGCTCCAGCACCCCGGAGCGGTAGGCCGCCGCCAGTACCGACCCGGCCATGAGGGCCAGCACGGCGGCAAAGAGAACGATGGATGTGATGCGGCGTTTCATAGGTGTTTTCCCTGGCTCGGCCTGAGTTGGGGGCAGCTCCGTGTCCCGGTCCAGGGCGGCGCTCACCCGGGCGGAGATGTCCTCCGGGTTCAGCTCCGGGTAGAGGGGCGGGAGCTCCAGCTCCTCCCACAGCTCATGAATGTGACTGGACATAGCTTCCTCCTTTCCCGCCCAGGGCGATTTTCAGCCGCTGCCGACCCCGGGCCAGCCGGGTCTTGGCGGTGGACACTTTGAGCCCCAGGGCGTCGGCCACCTGATGAAGCGGCTCCTCCTGAAAATAGTAGCGCAGAAACAGGGTGCGGTCGGGCTCCTCCATCTTCTCCACCAGCTGCCGCAGGTGGCGGTGGAGGGCCTGCCGCTCCGCCAGCTCCTCCGGGCCGGGGCGGCCGTCCGGGAGGTGGTCGGGGATCTCCTCCGTCTCCCGGCGGCTTCGCAGCCTGCTGTAAGCCAGATTCCGGGCGGTCACCGCCAGAAAGGGCCGCAGGGAGCGCTCCGGGTCCACCTTGTCCCGGAAGCGCCACAGGGCCAGAAAGGCGTCGGAGACCACCTCCTCCAGATCTTCCCGGCTGGGGGAGGGCCCAAGGGCCCGGGCGGCTACGGCGGTAAGGTAGTGGGTGTAGAGCTGGATGATCTCCTCCAGGGCCCGGCGGTCGCCGGAGCGGAGACGCGAAATCAGGTTTGGTTCGTCCAAGGAGTTTCCTCCTCTCTTAAAGTGATGGGAAACCGCCCGCACGGGTTCGGTTCTGCTTTTAGGTACGGGGAAAGAATACCCACGGTTTCAAGAAAATGCCCGCGCCCTGTTCCGGCGCGGGTATCTTTTAATATGTACGGATGCAGACCTCCCGGATCTTCACCGCAATGGCCTTCAGATCCAGAAAGGTGTCCGGCCGCTTGGAGGGGTCCCGGAGGATGGCGGCGGGGTGGTATACGGCAGGCATCAATGTCGCACACCAGCAGGCTTACCGGGGCAGCCAGGGAGAAACAAAGTATAAAATTATATAGATTAAATAGAAATAGTTGAAAAGAGCCAGGGATTTTAGTACAATTAAAACAAACCAAAAGGGGGGTGAGTCCGAACAAAGATGGATGAAAAAGCTTCCAAAGTCGCAAAAACGATTTGTGTTACATATCGGATTGTCTTTGTGTTGACAATCGGCAGCGTGTATCGTTATCGAATAAACGATCCGGTTCGGATTATGCTCTATTGTTTCCTCATGCTGCTGATCGGAATCCTGATTGTCAGCCAGACCTATCAGCTGATCCGGGAGAAGCGGGTGGCGGCGGGGAAGCCGCCGCTGACGGTCCGCTCCTCCGTCCTGCTGGGCCTCCTCCTCTCCGGCGTCCCGGTCAAAAGCGTTCGGGAGGGGTGGTATGGGCTCCTGCTGATGCTGTTCCTGGCTGCTGTGACAGGGTTTGTCAGCTATCCAAGCTTTTATTCGTAAAACAAATTCCGCTGGGATCCCCAAAAGGATCCCGGCGGGATTTTTTCGTGCTTAATAGGTGTGTGTGCAGACCTCCCGGATCTTCACCTCAATAGATTTCAAATCCAGAAAGGTGTCCGGTCGCTTGGAGGGATCCCGGAGGATAGCGGCGGGGTGGTATACGGCGGTCATCCAGACCCCCGACTTCTGCACCCATTGCCCGTGTTCCCGGGTGATCTTGAAGTCCTCCCGGATGAGGCGGCAGGCGGCGATGCGCCCCAGACACAGGATGATCTTGGGCCGGATGAGGGCCACCTGGGCCCGGAGGTAGTCGATGCAGGCGTCCTGCTCGGTGTTCAGCGGGTCCCGGTTCTGGGGCGGGCGGCACTTGACGATGTTGGCGATGTACACATTCTTCTCCCGGCTCAAGTCGATGAGCTCCAGCATGTCATCCAGCAGCTTCCCCGCCCGGCCCACAAAGGGGATGCCCTGGAGGTCCTCCTGCTCCCCGGGGCCCTCGCCGATGCACATGATTTCCGCGTCCCGGGGCCCCACCCCGAAGACCACATGGTGCCTGGTGTCCGCCAGAGCGCATTTCTGACAGCCCAGGCAAGCTTGTTCCAGTTCTTCCCAGCTTCTTGACATGGGATCCCCCTCCGTTATGTCGTCTTTGTCACCAGTATACCATGTTCCCTGAGTGTGGAAAAGAAAATTTTCCCCGGTGGAAAAATTTTTCGGACCGGCAGGGAAAAAATTCCATCTCTCATAGGTGGTACGCACCACAAGATATAGTGGTGGAAGAAAATATGGCGCGGTATATGCTGTGATAGGTAAAAAAATAATAATGGAAAATCAACCAAATAGAACAAATGTTTTATGGCGAAAAGAGCTGTTTTTTGCCTGAAATCACAGGGTTTTCTACAAAATCACAGGAAAAAAACTCTTGCATTTTATGTCAACAGCCTTTATACTAAAACCCATAGTGGAGCAAAGTGGAGTGAAATCCCCTGTTTTACCATAAAAGTGGAGGGAAGGTGAGGAGATGACCGGCACATACGAGCACAGCATCGACGCCAAGGGCCGTCTCTTTATCCCTGCCAAGCTTCGGGAGGAGCTGGGGGTCACCTTCTATCTGGCCATGGGTGTGGACGCCTGTCTTGCCATCTACCCCCAGGCCACCTGGGACCGCTTCACGGAAAAATTTGCCTCCCTGCCCATGAGCCAGTCCAAGGCCATGCGCCCCCTCTTCGCCAACGCCGCCAAGTGCGAGCTGGACAGCCAGGGGCGGATCGTCATTCCCCAGAAGCTGCGCAAGTACGCGGGGCTGGAGAAGGATGTGGTCATCATCGGGGTCAACGACCGGGCGGAGATCTGGTCCGCCGACGCCTGGAATGCCCAGGAGGAGGAAGAGATGACCCCCGAGAAGATGGCAGCATGTATGGCGGAACTGGGATTTTAAAGAACTCACGAAAAAATCTGCGATTTTTTCCGTGAAAAGATTGCGGCCCGGCTGCGCGCACTCGCGTTGCTCGCACACTGGCGGGCCGAGAGGTGTTTTTGAAACGGCAAAGCCGCTTCAAAAACAAATTTGAATGATTTTGCGCCTGAGGGCGCAAAGAGGGAGCGGCCGGAGAAGGAGGGGCGATGTATGAGTGAATTTACCCACCGCCCCGTCCTGCTGGACGAGTGTATTGAGGCCCTGAACATCCGCCCGGACGGGATCTATCTGGACGGCACCCTGGGCCGGGCGGGCCACAGCCGGGAGATCGCCAGGAGGCTCCACACCGGACGGCTCATCTGTGTGGACCGGGACGACGCGGCCCTGGAGGCCGCCCGGGAGCGCCTTGCCCCCTGGATGGACAGGGTCACCCTGGTCCACAGCAACTTCGACCGGGTGGACGAAATTTTAAATGAACTGGGTATTCCCGGCGCCGACGGAATGCTCTTTGACCTGGGGGTGTCCTCCCCCCAGCTGGACGACGGGGCCCGGGGATTCTCCTACATGGCCGACGCCCCCCTGGACATGCGCATGGACCGGGAGGAGGGACTCACCGCCGCCGATGTGGTGAATACCTGGAGCCAGGAGGAACTCAAGCGCATCCTCTTTCAGTACGGGGAGGAGCGCTACGCCCCCCAGATCGCCGGGGCCATTGTCCGCCGCCGGGAGGAGGGGCCCATCCGGACCACTCTGGAGCTGGTGGACATCATCAAAAGCGCCATGCCAGCCCGGGCCCTGAAGGAAAAGCAGCACCCGGCCAAGCGGAGCTTTCAGGCCATCCGCATCGCCGTCAACGACGAGCTGGGGTCGGTGGAGCGGATGCTGAAGCGGGCGGTGCCCCGGCTCAACAAGGGGGGACGGCTGGCCGTCATCACCTTCCACTCCCTGGAGGACCGGATCGTGAAGACGGGCTTCGCGGATTTTGCCAGGGGCTGCACCTGTCCTCCGGACTTCCCGGTGTGTGTGTGCGGGAAGACCCCGGATATACGCCTGGTGAATAAAAAACCCATCCTTCCCTCCCAGCGGGAGCTGGAGGAGAACCCCCGCTCCCGCAGCGCCAAGCTCCGAGTGGCGGAAAAGCTGAAGGAACCGGATTTTAAAAGGATGAACGAATGAAAAGGAGTTGAGCGCCATGGCTGCTTCACGCCGCCGGACCACAACCGCATATAACACCTATGGCAGCGTGGCCTACGCCCCCGCCTATGACGGCTCTGCTGTACGGGTCCCCCGCCGGCAGGAGGAGGTCTATCAGCCCGCGCCCCGTCCCCGCCAGCGGCAGCTGGCGCGCAAGCGGGCTCTGGTCCGGACTCAGGCCCAGGTGCGCCAGGCCGGTCAGGTGGCCCCCTTCGCTGTGGTGGGATTTCTGGCTGTGGCGGTGTTTGCGGTCATGCTCATTATGAGCTATGCCCAGCTGGCCGTGGCCAACGACCAGATGGTCTCCCTGCGCGGTGAGCTCAGTGATCTGCAGACGGAGAGCGCCACCCTCACCGCCCAGTATGAGAAGGTTTTCGACATGGACAAGCTCCAGGCCGCCGTGGGCAGCGAGATGGTCCGTCCCACCAACGACCAGGTGGTGTACATCGACCTGTCTGAGCCCGACTCCGTCACCATCTACGGTGAGGAGAGCTCCGGCGGACTGCTGGGCGCTCTGGAGGGAGCCGGACGGGTGCTGGGCAGCATTGTGGAATATTTCCGCTGAGGATGCCATATAGATAACAGGACAAAGGGCGAAGGCCCGACCAAAGAGAGAAACAAGGGGCGAAAAAGTTCCTCTCTTGCTCCTTTTAAGTTGGAAGTCAGGGGAGCAAGAGAGGGGCTTTTTGCCATATTCCCGAAGGAGGGATCGCACAAATGCCGAAGGAATATAACGGGAGAGAGGAACCCCGGCGGGAGAGTACCGCCACCCGGGGGACCCATTCCAAGAGAAGCATTTTCCGCCGCACGGTGCTGATGATGCTGGTGTGCGGGGTGCTCATGTTTGTTCCCCTGGGGTGGAAGCTGTGGGAGGTCGCCATCCTCCACCACGACGAATATCAGCAGAAGGCCAGCGACCAGCAGACCCTGGATATGACGGTCACCGCCTCCCGGGGCAATATATATGACCGGAACGGCAATGTGATGGCCATGTCGGCCACAGTCTACAACCTGATTTTGTCCCCCAACGACCTGGTGAAAAGCGTGGACACCGAGGACGAGGATGGCAACGAGCTCAGCGACTCCCTCTATGAGGCGGCCCTGTCCGCCAAGCAGGAGCAGGTGAAGCAGGACATTCTCGCCCTGGTCCCCGGCCTGGACGAGGAGAAGCTGGATACCCAGATCCACGCCACCAAGTACTCCTACCGGGAGGTTAAGACCAACATCGAGGAGGAGGACGCCGAGGCCATCCGGGAATATATCGCCGAAAACAAGACCTCCTCTTACCTCTACCTCATTCCCAGCACCAAGCGCTACTACCCCTACTCCGGCCTGGCCGCCCAGGCCCTGGGCTTTGTCAACTCCGAGGGGGGCGCCTACGGCATCGAGGCAAAGTATAACGACCTGCTGGAGGGCACCGCCGGACGGGTGGTCACCACCAAGACAGGCAACGGGGTGGAGATGTTCAACACCTACTCCGAGTACATCGACGCCCAGGACGGCTATAATGTGACATTGACCATCGACGCCACCATCCAGTCCTATCTGGAAAAGGCCATCGAGGAGGGTATCCAGGACTACGCCGTTCAGAACGGGGCCTTCGGCATCGCCATGAACCCCCAGACCGGGGAGATTCTGGCTATCGCCAGCTCCCCGGACTTTGACCCCAACAACTACTCCCTGATTACCGACGAGATCCTGAACGCCTCCATCGACACCAACGCTGAGACCATCTATCAGCAGCTGAAGGCCAACAACACGGAAAACCTCACCGACGAGGAGCTCCGGTCCCAGGCCCAGGGCCAAGCCTATAACCAGGCGGTGATGGCCCAGTGGCGAAGCAAGGCGGTCAACGACACCTACGAGCCCGGCTCCACCTTTAAGGCCATCGTATTGTCCATGGCCCTGGAGGAGGGACTGGTGGATGAAAACGATACCTTCACCTGCACCGGCGGCGTGAAGGTGGAGGGCTACCCCAACATCATCCGCTGCTCCAAGCGTACCGGCCACGGCACCCAGACCCTGGCCGAGGCGGTGCAGAACTCCTGCAACCCCGCTTTTATCGCCATCGGCCAGCGGCTGGGGGTGGAGCGGTTCTATGAGTACTTCCAGGCCTTCGGCTATACCGAGATGACCGGCGTGGACCTGCCCGACGAGGCCAAGGGCATCAACTGGGGGGACGACATGACCAATGTGGACTTGGCGGTGGCCTCCTTCGGCCAGCGCTTCACCACCACCCCCATCCAGCAGATCACCGCCTTCTCCGCCGTCATCAACGGGGGCAGACTCATGCAGCCCTACATCGTCAAGAGCGTCACCGACCAGAACGGCAATGTGATCCAGAACACCGAGCCCACCCTGGTGCGCCAGGTCGTCAGCGAACAGACCAGCCGCCGGGCCACCGCCATTCTGGAGACCGTGGTCAACACCCCCAAGGGTTCGGGCCACAACGCCTACCAGGCGGGCTACCGCATCGGCGGCAAGACCGGCTCCTCCGAGACGGGGGACAGAAGCCGCATCATCGTCTCCTTCGTCGGCTTTGCCCCGGCGGACGATCCCCAGCTGGTGGTGCTGCTGGCCTTTGACAAGCCGGAGCAGACCTATGAGGGAAGTAACTGGTCCACCACCGGCGTTTATATCAGCGGCGGCAATATGTCCGCCAAGACTGCCGGCCCCATGCTGGCCGACATGCTGGACTACCTGGGGGTGGAGAAGCAGTACACCGCCGAGGAGTCCGCCGCCGTGGATGTTTCCACCCCCAGCGTCACCGGGAAGACCGTGGCTGAGGCGGAGGACGCCCTGGAAGAAAAGAATCTGGACTACCGCACCATCGGCACCGGAGACACCATTACCTCTCAGATCCCCGCCGCGGGGGCCAGCGTCCCCGGCGGCTCCACCGTGATTTTGTACCTGGGAGACGCCAAGCCCTCGGAGACGGGCACCGTCCCCGATGTGACGGGCCTGAGCTATGAGGCCGCCAAGACCAGGCTGGAAAACGCCGGATTCTTTATGCGGGCCTCCGGCGTCAGCACATACTTTACCAACACCACCACCGCCGACAGCCAGAGCATCGCCGGGGGAGAGACCGCCGCGATCGGCACAGTGGTGGATGTGCAGTTCTTCAATATGGTGGAGGACGGAGCCATCGGGCTGGAATAGACCGCCCACATCTCAGGCCGCAAGTGTGCCCTATGGGCGCGCGCAGCGGACTGCAAACCCAACTCAAAAAAGCGGTTTACCGCTTTTTTGAATCAATATCATGCCTCGGTTCCCTCACGGCCGGGTCGCTTTCCCCGCGACTCGCGGAATACAAACGGCCCCGTTATGCGGCGCCTGGTTTGTGTTCCTCGCTCCGTTCCAAGCTCCCCTGTTCGGGAATTCGGCACTTCTTATAGAGAATGAAACCCACCCTGTGAGGGGTGATACCGTGAAGCTGTGCGATTTATTGGCCGGCGTCCCCCTCACAGGGGGAGAGGTAAACCCGGAGATGGAAATTTCTTCCATTTCCTACGACAGCCGGACCCTGTGTCCCGGCGCCCTGTTTGTGGCCCTGCCCGGAGAAAAGACCGACGGGCACCGCTACATTGACGCTGCCCTGGAGAAGGGGGCGGCGGCGGTGGTGTGCAGCCGTCCTCCTGACCGCCCCGGCCCCTGGCTTGTGACTCAGGATGCCAGGCTGGCCCTGGCCCTCCTGGGCGCCAACTGGTTTGGCCGGCCGGGGGAGGAAATGACCCTGGTGGCCGTCACCGGCACCAACGGCAAGACCACCACCACCAGCCTTTTGAAAGAGCTGCTGGAGCGGGTGCTGGGGGCCAAGGTGGGCCTTGTGGGCACCAACCGGAACATGGTGGGACAGCGGGAGCTTCCCGCCCACCGCACCACCCCGGAGAGCTACGAGCTTCAGGAGCTGTTAAGGCAGATGGCCGACGAGGGCTGTACCCATGTGGTGATGGAGGTCTCCTCCCACGCCCTGGTCCAGCACCGGACGGCGGGGCTGACCTTTCAGGCGGGGGTGTTCACCAACCTGACCCAGGACCACCTGGATTACCACCACACCATGGAGGAGTACCGCCGGGCCAAGGGACTGCTCTTTGACCAGTGCCGCCGGGCGGTCATCAACCTGGACGACGAGGCGGGGCGGTGGTATCTGGAGCGGCTGCCCTGTCCCGCCTTTACCTACTCGGAAAATCAGACCCGGGCGGACCTGTGCGCCCGGAACATCCGCCTCTTCCCCAGCCATGTGGAGTTTGAGGCTCTCACCCTGGGCCGCCTGGCCCGGGTCCACCTGCCCATCCCCGGGGGCTTTTCCATCTACAACGCCCTGGCCGCCCTCAGCGCCGGGCTGGTGCTGGGGCTGGATCTGGGGGAGATGGCCCGGGCCATGCCCGCCGTCCGGGGGGTGAAGGGTAGGGTGGAGGTAGTGCCTGTTCCCAGAGCCTACACGGTGCTCATCGACTACGCCCACTCCCCCAACGCCCTGGAAAACATCCTCATGACCGCCCGGGACTTTACGGCGGGACGGCTCATCTGCCTGTTCGGCTGCGGCGGAGACCGGGATAAAACCAAGCGCCCCATTATGGGGGAGGTGGTGGGGGAGCTGGCCGATGTGGCGGTGGTCACCTCGGATAACCCCCGCACGGAGCGGCCCGAGGCCATTATCGCCGATATCCTCCCCGGCCTCCGGGGCCGGCCGGCTCAGGTCCATGTGGAGCCAGACCGGCGAAAGGCCATCGCCTGGGCCCTGTCCCAGGGAAAGCCGGGGGATGTGATCGTCCTGGCCGGGAAGGGCCACGAGGCCTACCAGGAGATCCAGGGGGTCCAGTATCCCCTGGACGAGCGGGAAGTGGTGGCGGACTGGTTCAAAAAAGAGGATTTCTGCCAGCCGTCTCAGGGAAAAGGACAAAAAGAGACTGGAAAAGTACCGGCGGATGTAGTATAATCATTTGCTATGTGTGTGGCCCCCCACAGGGCCGATGTTTCAAAAGAGAAAGAGGTTTTGACCATGACATTCATCCTCAGCTTCATCGTGGCCTTTGGGGTTGCCGCTATCCTGGGGCAGGTGCTCATCCCCCTGCTCCACCGGTTGAAGGCGGGCCAGTCCATCCGGGAGGACGGCCCCACCTGGCATATGGCCAAGCAGGGCACCCCTACCATGGGGGGGCTGATGTTTATTCTGGCCATTGCCGTGGCCATTGCGGCGGCGGGGTGGGAGGAGATCCAGCACGGGAACTGGAACCATGTGTATGTGTTCCTCTTCGCCCTGGTCTTCGGGATCATCGGCATGGTGGACGACTTCCAGAAGCTGCGCCACCACGCCAATGAGGGCCTCACCGCCCCCCAGAAGTTTCTGCTGCAGCTGGCGGCGGCCATCGCCTTTACGGTGCTCATGCGGGGGCAGGGGTATTTGACCCCCAACCTGTTCATCCCCTTTTTCAATGTGACCATCCCCCTGCCCTGGGTGGTGTACATGGTCTTTGCCGCCTTTGTCATGGTGGGCACGGTGAACGCGGTGAACCTCACCGACGGCATTGACGGTCTGGCCACCGGCGTGACCATCCCCGTGGCCCTGTTCTACATGGCGGTGTCCGCCTGGTTCGGCCGGACGGATCTGGCCATCCTGGCCGCCGCGGTGGCCGGGGGGCTGGCGGCCTTCCTCATCTATAATTTCCACCCCGCCAAGGTCTTTATGGGGGACACCGGCTCCCTTTTCCTGGGAGGCATGGTGTGCGGCATGGCCTTTGCCCTGGATATCCCCCTGGTCATCCCCATCATCGGCCTTGTGTATGTGGCGGAGGTCCTCTCCGACATCATCCAGGTGGTCTACTTTAAAAAGACCCACGGCAAGCGGTTTTTCCGCATGGCCCCCCTCCACCACCACCTGGAGATGGGCGGCTGGAGCGAGGTAAAGCTCTTCTGCGTCTTCTCGGGGCTGACCCTGGTTTTGTGCTGCCTGGCCTTTTTGGGGGTCATGGACCGGTATCCGGTGTAATATCCTTTGGTGGGGGAAGGTTTCGCCCCTGAGGTCCTAAGTTTAGAAGTCTCGCGTCCTACTCGTTTGTAAATGCGCCTGGCTTGTGCCCCGGCGGGCGCGGTACCCACAGGCGTACCCAATTCCAACACAGTTATTTGCTGGGGAAAATATTCCCCGTTCCCGCTTTTTGTCTGCGAAACCCCAGGAAAGAAGGTGAGGCCCATGGCTCGAAAACCGAAACGCGACCTGACTCTGGAGGAGCAGCTGGCCCGGGGGCCCATTGACCTGCCCTTCCTGATGCTGGTGCTGCTGCTGGTGGGGATCGGCCTTGTGATGCTCTTTTCCGCCTCCTACGCCACCGCCTACTACGACTCCACCGTGGGCAACGACCCCCTCTACTACTTCAAGCGTCAGGCCCTGTTTGCCGTGGCGGGCATCGCGGTCATGTATGTGGTCAGCAAGATCAACTACCAGACCTTCCGCATCCTGGCCATGCCTCTGCTGGGCGTATCTATTTTTCTTCTGCTGCTCATCTACACCCCCTTCGGGGTGAATATTAACGGGGTGACCCGGTGGCTCTACCTGTTCCTGGTGGCCGGGCCCACCTTCCAGCCCTCGGAGATCGCCAAGGTGGCGGTGATCATCTTCTTTGCCGCCAGGCTCTCCAAGCGGGACACGGAAAAAAAGAAAAAATTCACCCGCCGCACCAATCTGGGCCGGTTTCTGAACTTCCTGGAGAAAATCGGCTTTCTGGAGCTGGTGCCCTACGGTGTGGTGCTGGGCATTGTGCTGATCCTGGTGGTCTTTGAGCCCCATATGTCGGGCACTATCCTCATCATGGTGGGCGCGGCGGCAGTGCTCTTTGTGTCGGGCGTCAACCTGGGCTGGTTCATCGGCCTGGGCAGCCTGGCGGTGCTGGGTCTGGCGGTGATCATCAACTTCACCGACTACATGACCCGAAAGATCAACCTGTGGCTGGATCCCTGGTCCTACCCCCAGGAGGGCGGCTACCAGATCATCCAGTCCCTGCTGTCCATCGCCTCGGGCGGACTTCTGGGCAAGGGGCTGGGCAACAGCATCCAGAAATATAACTACCTGCCCGAGCCGGAAAACGACATGATCTTCTCCATCGTGGTGGAGGAGCTGGGCCTGCTGGGAGGGGGGCTGGTGCTGCTGCTGTTCGCCCTGCTGATTCTCCGGGGCTACTGGCTGGCCCTCCACGCCCGGGATAAGTTCGGCACCCTGCTGGTGGTGGGCATCACCACCCTGCTGGCCGCCCAGGTGTTTCTGAACATCGGCGTGGTCACCAACATGCTCCCCAACACCGGCATCTCCCTGCCCTTCTTCAGCTACGGAGGTACGGCACTGATGATCCAGCTGGCCCAGATGGGTATTATTTTAAGCGTCTCCAGACAGATCCCCGCCCCAAAGAAAGATTGAATTCACAACTGAGGTGTTGATATGAATATTCTCTTTACCTGCGGCGGTACCGCCGGCCATGTGAATCCCGCGGTGGCTCTGGCCCGGGTGTTTCAGGAAAAACATCCCGGCTGCCGGATACTCTTTGTAGGGGCCGACGGCGGCATGGAAAACACGCTGGTGCCCAAGGAGGGCTACCAGATCCGCTCGGTGACCATCACCAACTTCCGCCGTTCCTTTGCCCCGGGGGACATCATCCACAACCTGGGCACCCTGGTGAACATGCAGCGCTCCAAGGGCCAGGCCAGGGCCATTCTGGATGAGTTCAAGCCCGACCTGGTGGTGGGCACCGGGGGCTACGCCTCCTACCCTGTGGTGAACGAGGCGGCCCACCGGGGGATCCCCACCGCCGTCCACGAGTCCAACGCCGTCCCCGGGCTGACCACCAAGGCCCTGTCCAAGGTGGTGGACCGGGTGATGGTGGGCTTTGAGGAGAGCCGCAGCCACTATGACGACCCCTCCAAGGTGGTGGTCACCGGCACCCCTGTCCGGGGGGACTTTTTCCGCTACACCAGGGAAGAGGCCCGGGCCAAGCTGGGCTTTACCGATGAGCGGCCTCTGCTGCTGTCCTACTGGGGCTCTCTGGGGGCCGAGGTCATGAACCAGAAGATGGTAGACTTCATCGCCAAGGAGTGCTACGAGGGAGCGCCCTGGCGGCACATCCACGGGGCCGGCCGGGATTTCCCCTGGATGCGGGAGGAGCTGCTGCGCCGGGGACTTCAGCTGGGGGACAACGGGGTGGAGGTACGGGAGTATATCTACGACATGCCTCTGGTGATGGCTGCCGCCGACCTGGTGCTGTGCCGGGCGGGTGCCTCCACCATTTCCGAAATCACCGCCATTGCCAAGCCCTCGGTGCTGGTGCCCTCTCCCAATGTCACCGCCAACCACCAGGAGAAGAACGCCCGGGTCCTGTCCGACCAGGGGGCGGCGGTGCTCCTGCGGGAGCAGGACTGTGTGGAGGACACCCTCTATGACGAGGCCGCCCTCCTCCTGCGGGAAAAGGACCGCCGGGAGAAGATGATCCGGGCCCTGAAGGACATGGCCGTGCCCGACGCCAGCGAGAAGATCTATGAGACGCTGATGGGGATTATGAAGTAAGCAATGCACCCACCGATAAGCGGCGTGGGATTGCCCAGGCAGGCGCGCCCAAAGGTGAAGCAACGGCTGTAACGACCACGAGGCAAGCGGCAGCGGCGCAGTTCTGCGTGGTTTCGTAGCCTGACGCGCCGTGAAAGATGGGGGAACCTCGGAGGCGGGAAAGGAAGGCGTTGGAAACCTTGGTTTCCAACCGGCGTTTTGGTACCTTTTCCGCTGTTGGAAAAGGTACTCGCCGCCGGAGCGGCGAAATCACTCCGACTTTTCGTCCCCGCCGCAGCGGGAAAACCCGCCCTGCGCACCACGGCTTGGCCTTTGACATAGGATAGCCCAAATCCATACGATTTGGAGGCTATCCCATGAGTTATTATGAAATTCAGGGGGGACGGCCCCTGGAGGGCTGCCTGCGCGTACAAGGGGCCAAAAACAGCGTGCTGCCCATTCTGGCCGCCGCCCTGATGGCCCCCGGGGAGAGCGTCATTGAAAACTGTCCCCACCTGTCCGATGTGTCCGTCACCCTGGACATTCTGCGTCTGCTGGGCTGCCGGGCGGAGCGGGAGGGGGACCGGGTCACGGTGGACGCCTCGGCCCTGGGCCGCTGCGCCATTCCCGAGAGCCTGATGCGGGAGATGCGCTCCTCGGTGATCTTTCTGGGGGCGCTGCTGGCCCGGCTGGGGCAGGCGGAGCTGTCCTATCCCGGCGGCTGTCAGCTGGGCCCCCGGCCCATTGACCTGCACCTGGCCGCCCTTCGCACCCTGGGAGCGGAGATTTTGGAGGACCAGGGCTGTCTGTGCTGCCGCCGGACCAGAACGGGGATGCGGGGCAGGGAGATCTGCCTGTCCATCCCCAGCGTGGGGGCTACGGAGAACGCCATGCTGGCCGCCTGCGGCTGCCAGGGCACTACGACAATCGTTGGGGCCGCCCGGGAGCCGGAGATCGTGGACCTTCAGAACTTCCTCCGGGCCATGGGGGCCCGGGTGGAGGGAGCGGGAGGCGGGACCATCACCGTGGAGGGAGGAGCCCCCCTCCATCCCGCCCGGTACCGGGTGATGGGGGACCGGATGGCCGCGGCCACCTACCTGTGCGCCGCTGCCGCCGCCACAGGGGAGGTAGAGCTCACCGGAGCCGATCCTGGGAACCTTACCGCTGTGCTGGCCTGTCTGGAGCGGGCGGGCTGTGAGATACATAGGGGGCAGGACTGGATGGCCCTGCGCTGCCGGGGGCTCCTGGGGGGGATCCCGCCGGTGCGCACCGCCCCCTACCCCGGCTTTCCCACCGACGCCCAGGCGGTTTTGATGGCCGCCCTGGCGGGGGGCGAGGGGAGCACCATGTTCGTGGAAAATATGTTTGAAAGCCGCTACGGCCATGTGGACGAACTGCGCCGCATGGGGGCGGAGATCCAGATAGACGGCCGGGTGGCCCTGGTGACCGGCGTGGGAAAGCTCCGGGGGGCGGCCCTCCGGGGCACCGATCTGCGGGGCGCCGCCGCCCTGGCGGTGGCGGCCCTGGGGGCGGAGGGGGTGAGCACCCTGTCCCGGCTGCACCACATAAAGCGGGGCTATGAACAGTTTGTCCCCAACCTCCGCTCCCTGGGGGCGGAGATCCGGGAACTGCCCTGAGATAACGCCGCCGGAGGCCCTCCGGCGGAGAACGAGGAGATCACATGGCGAGAAGAAGCAGCCGAAGCAGAAAACGGAGAAGAAACAGGGGCCGGCTGGGGCCGCTGTTCAAGGTGCTGTGCCTTTTGGCCCTGGTGGTGGCCCTGACGGCGGGCGCGACCGTCTTTTTCCGGGTGGAGCAGGTGGTCGTCACCGGAAACAGCCGTTACACCCAGGAGGAGATCGTGGAGGTCACCGGCATTCAGCAGGGAGACAATCTCTATGGCTGGAACAAATTTGCCATCGCCCAGCGCCTGCGGGAGACTTTGCCCTACATCGGCGAGGTGTCCATCCGCAGATCCCTGCCCAACACCGTCATCATTACGGTGGTGGAGTGGGACGCGGTGGCCCGGGTGGAGCCCCCTACCGCCCAGGAGCTGCTGGAGCTTCGGGGAGAGCTGGAGGAGGAGCTGGGAGATACGGCCGGAGGGAGCGGAGACGCCTCCTCCGGGGAGGATACCTCCGCTGACTCCTCCTCTGGGGATACCTCTGCCGCTGCCTCCTCTGAGGACGCCGGGGTCACCGATGTGTCCGCCGTGGCCCAGCAGCCCTGGCTTATCAGTGTGAAGGGAAAGCTTCTGGAGCAGGCTACGGGAGACGGCAGCGCCATTTCCGTCACCGGCCTTGCCGCCCTGGTGCCCCAGGCGGGCACCCCTCTGGCGGTGCCCCAGTCCCAGCAGACCAGGCTGGACGCCCTGCTGTCCCTGCTGGGAGCCATGGAGGAGGCGGGGATGACGGGGGACTTCTCCTCCATCGCTCTGGGCTCCACCCAGATGGAGCTTCGCTACCTGGACCGGTTTACGGTGAAGCTGGATATGGGGGCAGATTTCCCCTATGAGCTCCAGGTGATCTCCACCGTCCGGCAGGACATCGGGCAAAAGCACGGCGCCCAGGCTTCGGGCACCATGGACCTGACCCAGGAGGACTATCAGGTGGTCTATTCCCCGGACTGAGGGAAGGGGAAAGCCCGCGTTTGGCGAAGGGCCCGCTTTTCTGACGGGAAGTGGGAAAAACAGGGGGAGAAAATCGCGGAAAGTTTGCCTTGGGGCGTGATTTCCTCTTGACCAACGCTGGAAACCGCGATACAATGAATTAACTAAATCTAGATTTTTTACGGGGCAGCCACACAACACCTTGGTGCGCGGGCCACCCCAGTTTACATAGGACATAGGAGGAACTGACATGGCGTTCGGGTTGGATATGGGACCGGATAATGTGGTCAATATTAAAGTGATCGGTGTAGGCGGCGGCGGCAACAATGTGGTCAACCGCATGGTGCGTACCGGGACCAAGGGCGTGGAATTCATCGCCGTCAATACCGATAAGCAGGCGCTGTCCATCTCCGCCGCCACCCAGAAGATCCAGATCGGCGAGAAGCTGACCAACGGGCAGGGGGCGGGCTCCGACCCTGAGGTGGGCCGGAAGTCCGCCGAGGAAAACCGCACCCAGATCTCCAAGGCTCTGGAGGAGGCCGACATGGTCTTCATCACCGCCGGTATGGGCGGCGGCACCGGCACCGGCGCGGCCCCCATTGTGGCCGATATCGCCAAGGAGCTGGGCGTGCTCACCGTGGGCGTGGTGACAAAACCCTTCCGCTTTGAGGGCATGCGCCGGATGAAGCAGGCCGAGGGCGGCATTGCCGAGCTGCGCAACAAGGTGGACTCCCTGGTCATCATCCCCAACGAGCGGCTGAAGCTGGCCACCGATCAGAAGATCACCATGGTCAACGCCTTTGAGATCGCTGACGATGTGCTCCAGCAGGCCGTCCAGTCCATCTCCGATCTGATTAAGAACACCGGGTTTATCAACCTGGACTTTGCCGATGTGTCCGCCGTCATGAAGGACGCCGGCCGGGCCCACATGGGCGTAGGCCGGGCCGCGGGCAAGAACAAGGCCGAGGAGGCCGCCAAGATGGCCATTTCCAGCCCCCTGCTGGAGACCTCCATCAACGGGGCCAAGGGCGTACTGATCAATGTCACCGGCTCCATGGACATCGGTCTGGAGGAGGTGGAGACCGCCGCCAATCTGGTTCAGGAGGCCGCCCACCCCGACGCCAACATCATCTTCGGCGCCGCCTTCGACGAGACCCTGGAGGACGAGATCCGGGTCACCGTGATCGCCACCGGCTTTGATGAGAAGGTACCCGCCGCCCCTGCTCCCGCCCCCGCTGCCCAGCCTGAGGCCGCACCCCAGCAGGCGGCCCCCGCTGCCGGAGAGGCGGCTGAGGTAAAGGAGGAGGCCCCCGCCGCCAAGGAGGAGAAGGCCGCCGTCAGCGATGACGACTGGGATATTCTGGAGCGGATTTTCAGCAAAAAGAGATAACACCCATCGTCCCGACCGCCGGTCGGGACGATTTTTTTATATAAAAGGCAAGATAGCGCAAAAATACGAGTATTTTTTAAGGGCAAAAGGGCCCGGACTGTGGTATAATGGGGACAAATCAATACCCCCCGTATAGGGGGAGAGACGAGGGAGCCTATGAACAGCCAAGAAAATCTCCGCGCTATCAAGGTAATCGGGCACCGGAACCCGGACACCGATTCCATCTGCTCCGCCATCGCCTACAGCCGCCTGAAGAACATCATCGACCCTCAGCACCCCTGTAAGCCCTGCCGGGCGGGCCTGCTCAACCGGGAGACGGAATTTGTCCTGGACTACTTCCAGGTTCCTGCCCCCCAGCTGTACACCGATGTGAGCCCCCAGATCCGGGATGTGGACATCCGCGTCATGGAGGGGGTGGACGGTGAGATGAGCCTGCGCCGGGCCTGGATCACCATGCGGGACCAGCAGATCGACACCCTGTGCGTGGTGGACGAGGAGCAGCGCCTGAAAGGCGTGATCACCGTCAAGGATGTGGCCACCGCCAATATGGACGGCCTGGACACCCATATTCTGGAGAAGGCCGAGACCAGCTACCAGAACATTCTGGATATCCTGGAGGGCACCGTCCTGGTGGGGGACATCGAGGACAAGAAGGTCCAGGGCCGGATCATCATCGGTTCGGGCAGCGCCGAGCAGATCGAGAAATCCATCTCCCCGGGGGATGTGGTCATCGTGGCCAACCGCAGTGAGAGCCAGCTGGCCGCCATTGAGATGGGGGCCGGGTGCGTGGTGGTGTGCGCCGACAGCAAGGTGTCCCGGACCATCCGGATGCTGGCCGAGGAGCAGGGGTGCATCATGATCGGCACCCCCAAGAGCACCTATGTGGCCGGACAGATGATCTCCCAGGCTGCCCCCATCCGCCACTACATGACCACGGATGGGCTGCTTACCTTCAACCTGAACAGCTCCGTGGAGGCCGCCACCAAGGTGATGGCCTCGGTGCGCTTCCGCTACTTCCCCGTGCTGGACGACGATGGGCGGTATGTGGGCGTGGTCTCCCGCCGGAACATGATGGGCCTGCACAAAAAGCAGCTCATTCTGGTGGACCACAACGAGAAAAATCAGGCGGTGGAGGGCATCGACCAGGCGGAGATCCTGGAGATCATCGACCACCACCGCATCGGCTCCATGGAGACCGACGGGCCGGTGTATTTCCGGAATGTGCCTGTGGGCTGCACCTCCACCATCGTCTATCAGATGTATCAGGAGAACGATGTGGAGATCGACCGGACCACCGCCGGGCTGATGCTCTCGGCCATTTTGTCCGACACCCTCATGTTCCGCAGCCCCACCTGCACCCCTGTGGATGAGAAGACCGCCCGGAAGCTGGCGGGCCTGGCGGGGGTGGACCTGGAGGCCTACGCGGACGCTATGTTCGAGCACGGGGGCGATGTGAGCGGCAAGACCGCCGAGGAGATCTTCAACACCGACTATAAGATCTTTGACAGCGGGGCCGTCCGCTTCGGCGTGGGTCAGGGCAGCTACATGGTGGAGCGCAACCGGAAGGCCAGCCAGGCCCTCATCGGCCCCTACCTGCCCACGGCCCTGGAGAAGCAGGGGCTGGACTACATCTTCTACATGTTCACCGATGTGCGGGGGGCCAGCACCGAGCTGATGATGGCCGGCAAGGGGGCCGAGTCCCTGGTGTCCCGGGCCTTCCAGGTGGAGGTGAAGGACGGCCTGGCCGTGCTGCCCGGAGTGGTGAGCCGGAAAAAGCAGCTCCTGCCCCGGATCATCAACACCATCCGGGAGGAGGAGCAGGAGCGGGAGTAAGAGCCCTGCCCACAAAGACAGAAACAGACCGCCGCCGGAAGCGTTGGCTTCCGGCGGCGGCTTTCTTCTGCGTATGGGTCCTGGGGTTTCAGCCCCCCAGGTAGGCCTTTTTGATCTCGGGGCTGCGGATGAGCTCCTCACCGGTGCCGGTGGTGACCACCTTGCCGGTTTCCAGCACATAGCCCCGGTGGGCCACGGACAGGGCCATCTGGGCGTTCTGCTCCACCAGCAGGATGGTGGAGCCGTTGTGGTTCAGGTTCTGGATGATCTCAAAGATCTGCTCCACCAGAATGGGAGCCAGGCCCATGGAGGGCTCGTCCAGCATCAGCAGCTTGGGGTGGGACATAAGGGCCCGGCCCATGGCCAGCATCTGCTGTTCGCCGCCGGACAGGGTGCCCGCCACCTGGCGGCGGCGCTCCTTCAGTCGGGGGAACAGGCCGTAGACCATCTCCAGGTCCCTGGGGACTCCGGCCTGGGGCTGGGTGTAGGCGCCCATCTCCAGGTTTTCCTCCACCGACATCTGAAGGAAGACCCGACGGCCCTCGGGGACCTGGGCCAGGCCGTGGGAGACCAGCTTGTCGGCGCCGATGTGCTGGATCTCCTTCCCCTCAAAGGTAATGCTCCCGGTCTTGGAGCGGAGCAGACCGGAGATGGTCTGCAAAGTGGTGGTCTTGCCGGCGCCGTTGGCGCCGATGAGGGTGACGATCTCCCCCTCGTTTACATGGAAGGACACATCCTTGATGGCATGGATGGCGCCGTAGTAGACATTGATGCCATCCACATTGAGCAGCGCGTTTTCCATGTCTTATGCCTCCTTCTGCTTGCCCAGGTAGGCCTCGATGACCACCGGGTTGTTCTTAATCTCGTCGGGGGTACCCTTGGCGATGATCTGGCCGAAGTTCAGCACCGCGATGCCCTCGCAGATGCCCATGACCAGGTTCATGTCGTGCTCGATGAGCAGGATGGCGATGTTAAAGGTGTCCCGGATCTTCACGATGGTCTCCATGAGCTCCGCCGTCTCCGAGGGGTTCATGCCCGCCGCCGGCTCGTCCAGCAGCAGCAGGCTGGGCTTGGTGGCCAGGGCCCGGACGATCTCCAGCCGGCGCTGGGCACCGTAGGGCAGGGAGCTGGCCTTGAACTTGGCCAGATAGCCCATGTCGAAGATGGACAGCAGCTCCATGGCCTCTTCCCGGGCCTTTTTCTCCGCGCTCCAGTAGTTGGGCAGGCGGAAGATGCTGCTCCACATGCCGCAGTGGATGTGGTTGTGCAGGCCCAGCTTCACATTGTCCTCCACGGTGAGGTTGTTGAACAGGCGGATGTTCTGGAAGGTACGGGCGATGCCCGCCTTGTTCACCTGGACGGTGTTCATATTGTTGGTGTCCATGCCGTCCAGGAGGATGGTGCCCCGGGTGGGCTGATACACCTTGGTGAGCAGGTTAAAGACGGTGGTCTTGCCCGCGCCGTTGGGGCCGATGAGGCCGGCGATCTCGGTGCGGCCGATGGCCATGTTGAAGTCCTTCACGGCGGACAGGCCGCCGAAGTCTATCCCTAAGTGCCGGCACTCCAGGATGGGGCTCTTGTCCACATCCCGCTCGGGGATCTTGTTGGTGGTGGGCACCGGGACCAGCTTCACCGGCTCTTTCTGAAATTTACTCATTCCTCAGCGCCTCCCTTCTCCTCGGCTCTTCTTCTCTGGAAGCGGGCGTACCAGTTCCACAAAGTGGGGTTGTTGGTGGCCAGCATCACCAGAATCAGCACAATGGCGTACACCAGCATCCGGTAGTCGGCAAACTGACGCAGGGCCTCGGGCAGGATGGTCAGGGCGGCGGCGGCGATCACCGAGCCCCACATGTTGCCCAGACCGCCCAGCACCACGAACACCAGAATGAGGATGGAGGTGTTGAAGTCAAACTTGGTGGCCACGAAGGTGGTCTGGCTGCAGCCGTACAGGGTTCCGGCGGCACCGGCCAGGGCGGCGGAGGTGACAAAGGCGATCATCTTGTACTTGGTGACGCTGATGCCCACGCTCTCGGCGGCAATGCGGTTGTCCCGGGCGGCCATAATGGCCCGGCCGGTGCGGCTGTTCACCAGGTTGAAGATGATGATCAGGGTGATGAGCACCAGAGCAAAGCCCACCACAAAGGTGGAGATGCGCTGGGTGTTCATGACCCCCATGGGGCCCTTGATAAGCTCAATGCCTCCCTCGCCAGGGGTGTTCTTGTCGGTGAGGAAGCTGAACTGGAAGCCCTTGGAGTCCACATCCAGATATACATTGGTGATGAGGCTCTTGATGATCTCGCCGAAGGCCAGGGTGACGATGGCCAGGTAGTCGCCGTTGAGGCGCAGCACCGGGATGCCGATGAGAAAGCCGAAGAAGCCGGCCAGGAGGGCGCCGATCACCATGGCCACCACCAGACGCAGGGTGGGGGAGGGAATGACGCCGGCCAGAGAGCTGGCGGCGGCACAGCCCATAAAGGCGCCGATGCTCATAAAGCCCGCGTGGCCCAGGGAGAGCTCTCCGGAGATGCCCACCACCAGGTTCAGGGCCAGGGCCATGGTCACATAGGCGCAGATGGGGATGAGCTGGCCCTCCAGCACCGAGCCCACGCCCCCGTCCTTGAAGGTGCGCAGCAGCTGGATGACCACAAAGGCCACAATGACCAGGGCGTAGGTAAAGATCATGGAGCGGGTGGACTTGCTGATGGTCAAAATATTCTTTTTCATACCGTCCACCTCACACTTTCTCACGCACGGCCTTGCCCAGCAGACCCGCGGGCTTGACCAGCAGTACGATAATGAGCACGCCGAAGACCACGGCGGTGGACAGCTGGGTGGAGATGTAGGCGCCGGCAAAGATCTCGATGATGCCCAGCAGCAGTCCGCCCAGCAGGGCCCCGGGGATGGAGCCGATGCCCCCGAAGACGGCGGCGGTAAAGGCCTTGATGCCCGGCATGGAGCCGGTGGTGGGGGTCAGGGTGGGGTAGGCGGAGCACAGCAGCACTCCGGCGATGGCCGCCAGGGCGGAGCCGATGGCAAAGGTCATGGAGATGGTGCGGTTCACATTGATGCCCATGAGCTGGGCCGCTCCCTTATCCTCGGACACCGCCCGCATGGCCTTGCCCATCTTGGTTTTTCCGGTGAACAGGGTCAGGCAGAACATAATAACCACACAGGCCAGGATGGTCACCAGGGTGACATAGGAGATGGACAGGGGGCCCACCTTCAGCTGACCGCTGCCCACGATGGGGGTAAAGTACTTGGGGCTGGAGGACCAGAGGAGCAGGGCGGCGTTCTGAAGAAAGTAGCTCACGCCGATGGCGGTGATCAGTACCGCCAGGGACGGGGCCTGACGCAGAGGCTTGTAGGCCAGTCCTTCAATGACCACGCCCAGGACGGTACACACCACCATGGACAGCACCACCCCCGCCAGGGCGGGGATCACCGCCGCGGCCAGAGAGCCCTCGGCAAACATGGAGTCCATTCCGGACATGGTGAAAAAGCAGATGTAGCCGCCCACCATGATCACATCGCCGTGGGCAAAGTTCAGCATTTTGGCAATGCCGTAGACCATGGTATAGCCCAGGGCGATGATGGCGTAGATGCTGCCCAGGCTCAGGCCCCGGATCAGGTAATCCAACAGGGTCAAGATATCCATAATTCACTCACCTTTACTCTCTCTCAGGGCGCATGGGAAAAACGCCGGGCCTGTTCCGGCCCCTTTCCCATGCGTCCCCTTGTAGCTGTAGGGAAACGCGTGTCCCAGGGGACCGCCAAGCGGCCCCCTGGGAAAAAACACGATGGGTTCAGACAGGATCAGTCCATGCCCACATAGGCGCCGTTCTGGATGACCATGCCCTTGGGGCTCTTGGATACCGCGCCGGTGGCGTCCCAGGTGATGCCCGCGCCGTCGCCGGTCAGGCCGGTGAAGGTGATGGTGGGGAAGGTCTCCTTCAGCTTGGTGTTCAGCTCCTCAGCGCTCATGTCGGGGGTGCAGCCGGCAGTCTCCAGAGCCTGCTTGTAGGCGTAGACGCAGTCATAGGCGTCGGCGGCAAACTGGATGGGGGTCTCGCCGTACTTGTCCTGGTAGGCCTTCACGAAGCTCTGGGTGGCCTCGTCCTGAGCGTCGGCGTTGAAGGGGGTCAGCAGCATGACGCCCTCAGCCAGGGAGGTGTCGAAGCCCTCCACGGTGAGGATACCGTCCATGCCGTCCACGCCGAAGAACTTGGGCTCGTAGCCCATGGCGTTGGCCTGGGTGAGGATCAGGGAGGCGGCATCATAGTAGATGGGCAGGAACAGCAGATCGGCGCCCTCCTGCTTGGCCTGGGTCAGCTGGACGGTGAAGTCGGTCTGGGTGTCGGTGGTGAAGGTGGCGTCGCCCACCACATTCAGGTTCAGCTTGGCAGCCTCTTCCACGAACTTGTCCTTGATGCCGGTGGAGTAGTTGTCGTCGCTCTTCCAGATGATGAAGACCTTCTCGCCCAGGTTCTGCTCAGAGATGTACTGAGCGGAGGCCAGGCCCTGGTTGGGGTCGGAGAAGCACATCTGATAGACATTGTCCTTACCGGAGATGACATCGGGGGAGGAGGCGGAGGGGGTGAGGGCGAAGATGCTGTCCTCAAAGTTGAGAGCGGAGGTGGCGATGCCGGGCTGGGAGGTGACGGAGCCCAGGGAGATCTGCATGCCCCACGCCTTCAGGGCGTTGTAGGCGTTGACGGCCTTCTCGGGATCGTGGACATCGTCCTCGTAGCGCAGCTCGAACTGGATGTCGCCGCCCAGGGCGTTGATCTCATCCACAGCGATCTGGGCGCCCCGCTGGGCGGCGATGCCGTAGATGGAGGCGCTGCCGGTCAGGGGGCCGGTGCCGCCCAGCTTGAAGGCGGCGCCGGTGGCGGTGCTGCCGATGCTGGAGGAGGCTCCGGCGCTGGAAGCGGCGCCGCTCTGAGAGGCGGAGGAACTGCTGCCTCCGCCGCAGGCAGCCAGGCTCATGGTCATGGCCAGAGCCAGGGCAAGGGAGAATAACTTCTTCATTCTGATTACTCCTTTACAGGTGATTATACAAAAAAGCGGCTCCAATTCCTTGAAAGAACGAAGCCGCTTTTGTATCGAAAATGATGGTCGACAATACGGTTGTTCTCAAGTCTCTGTCCGGTTGTAGGAGAGGGCTGCCAGGAAAATCAGTGCCGCCAGGTAAATTCGTGCCGGGCCCCCGCACAGAACAGCCAGGGCAAGCATGATAAAAATGGGCACCATGGTCATGGTGCCCAAAATCATCATCATGGAGTTGCCCCGGAAAGACTGAAAAAAGGCGCAAGAATAAAAGTCCCCAGCGTCACAAACGGCGGACCGACCGGCGTTCATCATGTAATTGGAACAAACCAGGGTCATCACGGACTCTTCCTTCCTGCAAGTGTGGTAGAAAATACATGCATTTATTCTAAGAGAAGGGAAAACAAAAGTCAATGGTCGTTCTAAACAGGAATCACAGAATAAACAGCAGAAAATTTCGGGAAATTTAGCGATTATCACAAAAATACAGACATTTTTTCTCGTTGGGCCCTGTTTTTTCCAATCCTGGGGGCCGGGGAAGGGCGAAAAAAAGCCGCCCCGGACCTGGCGGAGGTCCGGGGCAGACAGAATGAATCAGTTCAAAAAGTCCTTCAGCTTCTTGGAGCGGGAGGGGTGGCGCAGCTTCCGAAGAGCCTTGGCCTCGATCTGGCGGATGCGCTCCCGGGTAACATTGAACTCCTTGCCCACTTCTTCCAGGGTGCGGGTACGGCCGTCCTCAATGCCGAAGCGCAGCTTCAGCACCTTCTCCTCCCGGGGGGTGAGGGTGGACAGCACCTCCACCAGCTGCTCCTTCAAAAGGGTGAAGGAGGCGGCCTCGGCGGGCTCGGAGGCGTCCTCGTCGGGGATGAAGTCCCCCAGATGGCTGTCCTCCTCCTCGCCGATGGGGGTCTCCAGGGAGACGGGCTCCTGGGCGATCTTCAAAATCTCCCGCACCCGCTCCACGGGCATGTTCATCTCCTCGGCGGTCTCCTCGGCGGTGGGGTCGTGGCCCAGCTCCTGGAGGAGCTGACGGTTCACCCGGATGACCTTGTTGATGGTCTCCACCATGTGCACGGGGATGCGGATGGTCCGGGCCTGGTCGGCGATGGCCCGGGTGATGGCCTGACGGATCCACCAGGTGGCATAAGTGGAGAATTTATAACCCTTTGTATAGTCAAACTTCTCCACCGCCTTGATGAGGCCCAGGTTGCCCTCCTGGATGAGGTCCAAAAACTGCATCCCCCGGCCCACATACCGCTTGGCAATGGACACCACCAGCCGGAGGTTGGCCTCGGCCAGGCGCTGGCGGGCCCGCTCCCCCCGCTTGATGGACTTCTCCAGCTCCTGACGCAGCTCCGGGGAAATCTCCTCCCCGGACTGCTCCAGCTCATCCAGCTGCTCCTGGGCGGCGGTACCGGCGTTCATGTCCTGGGCCAGGCTGATCTCCTCGTCGGAGGTGAGCAGATTGACCTTGCCGATCTCCTTCAGGTACATGCGCACCGGGTCGTCGGTGCCGAAGGTGTCCATGAGGGAGTTGGGGTCCACCATCTCCTCCTCGCTGATCTCCTCCATGTCCTCCACGGGGGGATCGGCGTCGTCGGGGAGCTCGGGGATGTAGTCCTCGCTCACCGTCTCGATGCCCAGATTCTCCAGGGTGTCGTAGATCTTGTCCATCTGCTCGCTGCTCAGATCCATATCCTCCAGCACATCCAGCAGCTCAGAGGCGGAGAGGTTGCCCTTCTTCTTCCCCTTTTCAATGAGCTCAGAGAGCTTTTCCGCCCCCTGGACGCCCTCCACTACCTTCATGATCTCTACTTTTCCGGCCTCCATACGGGCCCGGATATCGCTGCGCTTGTCCAGCTTTTCCTTCTGCTCGGCAGTGACGGTATGTTCTTTTTTCACGCTCATGGTTTTTCCTCCAAATATGCTTTCTTTTGTTGGTATTGTTTCTGAGCAGCCAGGAGAAGGTCGTCCCCCTGGACCCGGCTGCCCCGCAGCAGTCCCTCGCCGCGGATGATGGATATGTAATCCTGAATGGACTGTCCGCTGCTGGCGGTGTCCTCAGGCTTTGAGACCACCTGTGCCAGATGGTTCATTTCCTCGGGGGTAAAGTCCTGGGCCAGGGCGTCCAGGGTGGTGGAAAGGCCCTGTTCCCCCAGGCTGTGGAGCCGGTCAAAGGCCCGGCCCAGCAGGGGGGAGGAGAACTCCTCTCCCCGGATGCCGTCCATGTGCCCCGCCAGCCCCGGGTCCAGGATGAGCAGGCGGATGAGCCCCTCCTCCGCCAGGGCGGAGCGGATATTCTCATACCGCAGGCCCCTGGCCTTTGGCTGGAGCTGGGCGGCGGGGGCCAGGTCCCGGCGCTGCTGCTGTTTCTGCTCCCGGCGCAGGCGGTGCTTCAAAGCCCGGTCCACCTCCAGCTTCATGGCCTCTGGGGTGATGCCGGCCATTTGGGCGGCGTGGCCCCCGTAGATCTCCCGCTCCACCGCGCTGGGCAGGGTGGAGAGAAGCTGCGCCGCCTGCTGAAGGAAGGCCACCTTCTGGGTGTCGTCTGAGAGGTCGAAATTCTTCTCGATCTGGGCCAGGCGGTAGTCCACCTGGTTCTCGCTCTGGTCCAGCAGCCGCCGGAAGGCCTCGGGCCCGCTCTTTTTAATGAGCTCGTCCGGGTCCTTGGCCCCCTGCATCCGCAGCACCTTCACCTTGAGCCCCGCCTTTTCCAGCAGGGGGATGGCCCGCTGGGCGGCGGCCACCCCGGCCCCGTCCCCGTCATAGGAGATGACAGCCTCCTTGAAGTAACGGGAGAGGAGCTGGGCGTGCTCCTCGGTGAGGGAGGTGCCCAGAGAGGCCACCGCGCTGTCAAAGCCCGCCTGGTGGAGGGCGATGGTGTCCATATACCCCTCGGTGAGGATGACCCGGCCGGCCCTGGACTTTTTGGCGATGTTCAAAGCGAAGAGGTTCCGGCTCTTGTTGTACACCGGGGTGTCCGGGGAGTTTAAATATTTGGGGGTGGAGTCGTCCATCACCCGGCCGCCGAAGCCGATCACATTGCCCCGCACATCGATGATGGGGAACATGACCCGGTTGCGGAACCGGTCGTAGATCCGCCCGTCCTTGTTGCTCACCGCCAGTCCAGCGTCCAGCAGGTCCCGCTTGTCATAGCCCTGGGCGGCCATCTCCCGGATGAGGGCGTCCCACCGGTCGGGGGCAAAGCCCAGGCCGAAGGAGGTGAGGGTCCGTCTGGACAGCCCCCGGCCCCGGAGGTAGCGCAGGCCCTCCGCCCCCTCCGGGGCGTTGAGCCAGCGGTAAAAGGCCTGGGCGGCCTTTTTGTTCATCTCCAGAATCTTCTCCCGCCGCTCCCGCATGCCGGCGGAGGGGCCGCCCATCTCGGGCATGGCCATCCCCGCCCGCTTGGCCAGCACCGCCACCGCGTCCCGGAAGGGAAGGTTTTCCAGCTCCATCACATAGCTGATGACGCCGCCCCCCTTGCCGCAGCCGAAGCATTTGTAGATCTGCCGGTCGGGCACCACATGGAAGGAGGGGGTCTTTTCGCTGTGGAAGGGACAGCAGCCCCAGTAGCTGCTGCCTTTTTTGGTCAGACGCACAGATTCGCTCACCAGGTCCACAATGTCGGTGCGGGCGATGAGCTCGTCCAGAAATCGGTCCGGTAAGGGCAAAAGTCCTCCCTCCTCTCTGAAGGCCCGGTTATGTCCTTATTTGTAACCGTTTGACAACAATAATATGCTATTTCAGGGTCCATCCCATGGGAATGAACAGTTCCTTGAACCGCTCCACGGCGAAGGGATCGGTCATGCCGTTTCCCACGGGCAAAAGGCACGTGGGGACCCTTTGATTTCAATCCTCGGGGCGGAATGAATCCGCCCCTCCGGAAATTCTCCGCTGCGCTGCGAATTTACGGCGCTTACCGCGCCGCCCCGCCTTTGGCGGGGTCATCGCCGGCATTTCTACTTCAGCGTCCAGCCCATGGGGATAAACAGTTCCTTGAACCGCTCCACGGCGAAGGGATCGGTCATGCCGGCGATGTAGTCGCACACCGCCCGGTCAACCCCCTCCGACTCCCGGATCTCCTGAAAGTCGGCGGGCAGCTCGTCGGGATTCTTCTGATAATATTCAAACAGCCGCCGGAGCATCTCCTGGGCCTTGCCCTCCTCCCCCTTGGCCAGGGGGTTGGTGTAGACGCTCTCGAACATGAAGTCCCGGAGGATGGCCATGGCCTCCCCCACATCGGGGGACTGACAGATCTCCCCCTTGTCCCGGCTGGCGGCGATGGCGTCCTTCACCAGGGCGTCGATGCGCTCTCCGTGGGTGAAGCCCAGCACATGGGAGACCCCCAGGGGGATGTCCATGGGGTAGATCACCCCGCCCCGGAGGGCGTCCTCAATGTCGTGGTTGATGTAGGCGATGTGGTCGGCCAGGCGGACCACCTGGCCCTCCAGGGTGGCGGCAGGCTCTCCCCTGGTGTGGCAGAGGATGCCGTTTCGCACCTCCCAGGTGAGGTTCAGTCCCTCCCCGTTCTTCTCCAGCCGCTCCACCACCCGCACAGACTGGCGGTAGTGGGCAAAGCCCCCCTCCATCATCTCGTTGAGCAGCCGCTCCCCGGCGTGGCCGAAGGGGGTGTGGCCCAGGTCGTGGCCCAGGGCGATGGCCTCGGTGAGGTCCTCGTTGAGCTGGAGGGCCCGGGCGATGGTCCGGGCGATGCGGCTGACCTCCAGGGTGTGGGTCATACGGGTGCGGTAGTGGTCCCCCTCCGGCTGGAGGAAGACCTGAGTCTTATGCTTGAGGCGGCGGAAGGCCTTGGAGTAGACGATCCGGTCGGTGTCCCGCTGGAAAGGGGTGCGGACATCGCACTCCTCCTCCTCCCGCTCCCGGCCCCGGGACTGGGAGGAGCGGCAGGCCAGGGGAGAGAGGAAGGCCTCCTCCCGCTGCTGGAGCTGTTCCCGCAGTGTCATGGGCAGTCCTCCTTTCAAAGTGGGCCTTTTATCCTTTTACTCTTTCCTTATACGAAATTCGTTCGCAAATTCCTCTTTTTGAGGAGGAAATTTTTTTGAAAAACTGCACAAATTTACGGCTTGCACTGGCCGCAGGGCTGGTAACCCCGCTGGAGGAGCTCCTCCCGGCTCTCGTCGGTCTCCTCCCGGTTCTGGGGCTTCATGGCCTCCACGCTGGGACAGTCGGGGAGATGGAAGCGTTTGGAGCTGGTGTTCAGGATGTAGGTGACCTCACTCTGGGAGGCGGCAGAGTCCGATTCCTGGGCCTCATCCCCCTCCCGCCAGCTCTCCCCGGTGGCGTAGTCGATGACCACCCCGGGCTGGACATTGTAGGCGTAGATGTTGAAGCAGACCCCCTCGCCCCCGTCCTCCACGGACAGGGCCTCCATCTGCACCCCCCGGGCCACCAGCTCCCCCTCCTCAAAGACGGGGGTCACCTGGTAGTACACATGGTTGCCCGTGTCCTCCACATAGTCGGCCACCAGGTTTTCAAAGGGGAGCATCCCGTCCACATTGAGATACCGGGTGCCGGTGATGAGGTTTTCCTCGTTGGCGTTCTCCCCGGCCAGCTGGAAGCCGATGAGGTGGCAGCGGTTATAGAGGTACTTGCCATCCACCAGGTCGTCGTAGCGGACGGTGTGCCAGCCGCTGGGCTTCACCTGGCCAATCTCCCCCCGCTCTTCCGTAGGCATGGTGTCCAGGCCCACCGTGGCCCGGGCAACGCCGCACCGGCCCAGAAGGTCCAGGGGGCTATATTCCTCCACGGGGAAGGCCTCCAGCTCCTCCTGGGTGAAGGAGGGGACATTGTCCTCCAGCTCTACATATGGCTCCCCGGCGTAGGCGGGGACAGACTCCAGAGAGATGGAGGGCTGGGGGGTGCTCTGGAGAATCTGGCAGGCGGTAAGGGGCAAAAGCAGCAGCAGGCTGAGGACGGCGCGGGAGAGCTGTTTCATGGGGACCTCCTTTTTTATAGCGGAAAAGATCCCGCCGTGCCACAGGGCGCGGCGGGATCCGGGATGATCTGGGACGGAAAAATCAGGCCTTTTTCTTCCCCGCCCCCACCAGGATGTACACGATGGAGGCGATGGCCAGCATGTAGGGGTAGAACAGGCAGGGGATGACCTCAAAGGCGGATATGGTGCTTCCCAGGGACACGGCGGTGGACACGGCGATGAGCATCTGGGCGCCGTAGGGGATGATCCCCTGGAAGATACAGGAGAAGGTGTCCAGCAGGGAGGCGGACTCCTTGGGGGTGATGCCGTACTCCTCGCTAATCTGCTTGGCGATGGGGCCGGCCATGACGATGGCCACGGTGTTGTTGGCGGTGGCGATGTCCATGGCGCCAACCAGCAGGCCAACCCCCAGCCGGCCGCCCACCCGGCCCTTGAACACCCGGCGGATGAAGTTCAGCAGAGCCTCAAAGCCCCCGCGCTCCCGCATGAGAGCGCACATGGCGGACACCAGAATGGTGACCATGATGGTCTCGAACATGCCCGAGGCCCCGGAGCCGGTGGCGCTGAGCATGGTCATAAAGTCCACGGTGCCGGTGCCCAGGGTGATGATGATGCCGGAGACGATGCCTACCAGCAGCACCACAAACACATTCATGCCCGCGATGCCTCCCGCCAGCACCAGCACATAGGGGATGAGCAGCCACAGGTTGTAGTCGGGGATGTCAATGTGGGCCACCCCGGCGTTCATGGACATGAGCAGGATGATGGCCAGGGTGACCACGGCGGCGGGCATGGCGATCTTGAAGTTGGCCCGGAACTTGTCCCGCATGGCGCAGCCCTGGGTGCTGCAGGCGGCGATGGTGGTGTCGGAGATGAAGGACAGGTTGTCCCCGAACATGGCCCCGCCCATGACAGAGCCGATGCACAAGGGCAGGGAGAAGCCGGACACCTCGGACACGGCCACGGCGATGGGCGTGATGAGGGTGATGGTGCCCACAGAGGTGCCCATGGCGGTGGACACAAAGCAGGCGGCCACGAACAGCACCGCCGCGGAGGCCCAGGCGGGGGTGACGGACAGCAGGAAGTAGGCCACGGCCTCGGCGCTGTCCCGGCCGGTGACCCCCACAAAGACCCCGGCCACCAGGAAGATAAGGATCATGGTCATGATGTTTTTGTCCCCCACACCCTGGGCCATGATCTGCATCTTGTCGTCAAATTTCAGCTTGGGGTTCTGCAGGCAGGCCACCAGCAGGGACACCATAAAGACCACCACGATGGGGATGTTGTAAAAGCCCATCTCGATGTTCAGTCTGTATTCAAATATCAGGCCCATGCCCAGGTACAAAAACAAAAATACCAGAATGGGCAGCAGCGCCCTGGGATTGCTTTTGATCCGCTTCTCGTCGCGATCCATAACGCTCCTCCTTTTCAAACAGAAAGGCGGGAATATGGAGTTTCCCGCCTACATTTGTCTATTTTAGAGGAAATGTCCTGCCCTGTCAATGGCTTTCAACAAAAGCCCTCTGTCAGAATAGAATGATATGCCCCTTCGGGGGCAATGAGGAAGGGGGAGGTTAAAATGCAGCTTTCACTTAAAGAGCAGCTGCTCACCCAAAATGACTGTTACCGGGAGGGGCGGGTTTTGAAGCCACAGGGGGTGATGGTCCACTCCACCGGGGTGGCCCAGCCCGACCCTCAGGTTTTTCTCCGCGGCTGGAACAAGCCGGGGGTGGAAAAGTGCGTCCACGCCTTTGTGTGGCGGGGAGGCGTCATCCAGACCCTGCCCTGGACCACCCGGGCATGGCACGCGGGCACCGGGACCACCGGGCGAAGCGCCAACAACACCCACCTGTCCTTTGAGTGCTGTGAGCCCGCCGGGCACACCTACCGGGGCGGGACCATGGTGGGCTATGACCCGGAGGCCAACCGGGCGTATTTTCAGGACATCTATGCCAACGCCGTGGCCCTCACCGCCCGGCTGTGCAAGGAATTTTCCCTGGACCCCCTGAAGCCAGGGGTGGTCATCTGCCACAGGGAGGGCTATGATCTGGGCATCGCCAGCGGACACGCCGATGTGCTCCACTGGTGGCCCAAACACAATGTGACCATGGAACAGTTCCGCCGGGATGTGGCCAAGGCCATGGCGGGAGAGACGGAGGAGGATGAGGATATGACCCAGGAGCGTTTCAACGAAATGATGGAGCAGTACCTGGCCCAGCGGGCCAAGCTCACGCCGGCCGACTGGTCCGCCCAGGCCCGGAAGTGGGCCGAACAGGCGGGAATCGTCTCCAGCAGCGGCCAGGGGCAGCGGTACGGCTCCTTTGCCACAAGGGAGGAGCTGGTGCAGATGCTCAGCCGTCTGGAGCAGCTTGTGTCGGGAGAACAGGAAAAAAAGTAAAGAAAAGTGGGGGCGGCTAAGGCCGCCCCCACGGGACAATCCGGCTTTTGATTACGCCTTCCACAGGCCGTGGAGGTTGCAGTACTCATAAGTGGCCACCAGCTCCTCGCCCTCGGCCAGGACAAAAGAGGCCTGGGGCTTCTCACCGGGCTTCAGGTACTTGATCTGGCTGCCGGCAGTGGTCTCAATGGCGATGAACTGGATATAGTGCTCCTCCAGCATGGGGTGCTCCACAGAGCCCACCTGGACCTTCACCTGACGGCCGTCCACGCTCACCACGGGGACATGCTTCTCCAGGGCCGCGTCGGTGGTGCCGGGCACCAGCTCGGTCATCTTCTGGCCGCAGCACATGACGGGTACGCCGGCGGAGTGGACGAAGGTGATGATGTTGCCGCAGTGGTCACAGCGATAGAATTTCATGGGAATGACACCTCTTGTTTCCTTAAATTTGGGCTTGGCCCGCCATCATTATAATGTATCCCGACTGGCCCCGCAAGAGCACAAGAAAAAATTTCAATTTTTATGAAAAAGGGCTTGACTATGGGGAAAAAGCTGATATAATACATCTTGCTGTTTCGCTGACCGTGAACAGCGGTACTTGGAGTAGTATCGAAGTGGTCATAACGAGCACGACTGGAAATCGTGTAGCCGCTAACACGGCTCGAGGGTTCGAATCCCTCCTACTCCGCCAGAACAAAAGGACATCCGTGAGGATGTCCTTTTGTTTTTAGGTTTTGCCCCCAGGGGTGATGTAAAAAAATGCCGCGGGCAAGCTTTGCCCGCGGCATTTTCTTATTGTTCCAGGGCCTTGATAGCCGCCTGGGCGGCCATCTGCTCGGCCTCCTTCTTGCTGCGGCCGGTGCCGGAGCCCACGCTCTTTCCGTTGAGGGTCACTTCCATGAAAAAGCGCTTGTCGTGGTCGGGCCCCTCCTCTCCGGTGAGGCGGTACTGAAGGACCTGTCCGCTCTCCCGCTGGACCAGCTCCTGAAGGGCGGTCTTGTAGTCGTGGGGCTTGGTGAGGCCGGCCACCTCACGGCTGAGGATATACTTCTGAATGATCTTCCGGGCAGAGCCGATGCCCCCGTCCAGATAGACGGCGGCCAGTACGGCCTCCACCGCGTCGGCCCGGATGGAGGGGCGGTTCCGGCCCCCTCCGGCCTCCTCCCCCTTGCCCAGGCGCAGGTACTCACCCAGGTTCAGCTCCCGGGCCACCTCCACCAGGCTCTCCTCGCACACCAGGGCGGCCCGGGCGCGGGTCAGCTCCCCCTCGGGCAGGTCGGGGTGGTTGCGGTACAGGTGGTCGGCCACCACCATGCCCAGAATGGAGTCTCCCAAAAACTCCAGGCGCTCGTTGCTGGACAGCGTCCCGCGGCTCTCGTTGGCCCGGGAGCTGTGGGTCAGGGCGTTCTCCAGCAAAGAGGGGTCACGAAAGGTGTAGCCCAGCTTTTCTTCCAAACTTTTCATAAAATTCTCCTTAAACAAGGCAGAACTCCGCACCGGGCGGAGTTCTGCGTGTCTGTCATCGGTTCCGGGGCGTACCCGGAGCTGAGGATGATGTAATCAGTCGATCTTGTTCTGCAGGAAGCGAACCAGGTCGCCAACGGTGGAGATGGAGGAGGCCTCTTCCTCACCCAGCTCCTCGATGCCGAATTCCTCTTCCAGGGCCATGGACAGATCCACAATGTCCACAGAATCGGCGTTCAGGTCGTCGGCAAAAGAGGTGTCCATGGTGATGGTATCGGCGTCCACATTGAACTGCTCGGCAATCAGCGCAGCCAGCTTGTCAAAGATCATAATCAGTTGCTCCTTTGTCTGTGCCCAGGCACATTTTCTGTACCTTATGATAGGCATAATCTTCCTGACTGTCAATAGGCATTTCGGTTTTTGTGTGCTTTTGCCAGAGAAAAAGAAGCGGGAAGAAAACTGGGGAGAGGGGGGGACTACCTTCTCCCCAGCAGACGGCCCAGACGCCGGACCAGAGAGCGGGAGGAATCCTTTCCCTTTTCCCCGGTGGCCAGAGGGGGCCAGGGGCGCTGGAAGGACTCCTGGGCGTTGAAGGGGGGACCGTGGCGCTCCCGGGGCACATAGTTGCCGTCAGGGAGGAGCAGCCGGGCCTTCTGATTGTCGGCGCACAGGCGGGAAACGATGTCCAGCAGGCGGCCGCGGGCGGCGCTGTCCAGCACCGGACAGGCGATCTCCACCCGCCGCTGGGTGTTCCGGGTCATGAAGTCGGCGGAGGAGATGTAGAGCAGGGCCTCCTTCCCCCGGCCGAACTGATAGATCCGGCTGTGCTCCAGATACCGGCCCACAATGGAGAAGACGGTGATGTGGTCGGTAAGTCCGGGCAGGCCCGGCACCAGGCAGCAAATCCCACGGATGTTCAGCACCACCTCCACCCCCGCCTGGGAGGCCTGGGCCAGCTTGTCGATGAGCTTGCGGTCGGTGAGGGAGTTGAGCTTGAAGAAGAGATAGCCCTCACTACCCTTGGCGATCTCCCGGTCCATCAGCTCCATCACCTTGTCCCGCAGGGTAAAGGGAGAGGCCAGCAGACGGCGGTATTCCCCGGAAAAGTTGCCCATGGCCATGTTCTGGAAAAAGCGGGTAGAGTCGGCGCCGATGACCGGGTCGGCGGTGATGAGGGACAGGTCGGTATAGAGCTTGGCGGTCTTTTCGTTATAGTTTCCCGTTCCCACCTGGGTGACGCAGCGCACCTTTCCCCGGTCCATGCGGGTGATGAGACAGATTTTGGAGTGGACCTTCAGCCCCTCGGAGCCGTAGATCACGGTGCAGCCCGCCTCCTCCATCCGCTCGGCCCAGCGGATGTTGTTCTGCTCGTCAAACCGGGCCCGCAGCTCCATGAGGACGGTGACATCCTTGCCGTTTTCCGCCGCCGCAGACAGATACTCCGCCAGCTTGGCCCGGTCGGCCAGGCGGTAGATGGTGATTTTGATGGATACCGTCTTGGGATCGAAGGCCGCCTCCCGGATCAGGCGCAGGAAGGGGTCCATCTGTTCAAAGGGGTAGAAGAGCAGGGCGTCCTTTCGGAGCACCTGGGGCATCACCGGGGCGTCCGGCTCCAGAAAGTCGGGGAAGCGGGGGGAGTAGGGGGGATAGCTCAGCTCACGGGTCTGCTCCGGGGAGAGGAGGGCCTCCAGGGCGTAGGCGTATTTCAGGGAGATGGGGGCGGAGGTGAAAAAGACCTGATTGGGGCTGAGGGAGAGCTTGGCGCACAGGAAGCTGAGCATTTTTTCTCCCTGGGGGCCCTGCTGGGGCCCCTGGATCTCCAGGCGCACAGGGGCCAGGCGGGCCCGCTTTTTGATGAGCCGCCCCATGTGGGCCCGGAAGTCCTCGTCCACCTCCCAGGCCTCGTCCTCCGGGTCCAGGTCGGCGTTGCGGGTGACCGAGATCACCCAGCGGCCGGTGATGGCGTACTGGTCGAAAATCTCCCCGGCGTACCAGGACAGAATGTCCTCCAGCAGGATATAGGAGACCCCCTCCCCCTCCAGACGGAAGAAGGGGGGCAGGCTTCCGGGCAGGGGGAGCACCCCCCAGGCCTCCGACCCGTTTTTCTTCAGGCCCAGCACCAGGGAGAGGACCTTGTTGGGCAGGTGGGGGAAGGGGTGGTGGTGGTCCAGTACCAGGGGGGAGAGAATGGGCAGCACCTGGGCGCGGAACCACTTCTCCACCTGCTTTTTCTCCTTGCCCTCCAGCTCCTCCATGGACACACGGCGCACCCCCTGGCCCTTCAGCAGAGCTTCCAGCTCTGAGACCACCTGGTCCCGCCGGCGGTACAGGGCGGGGACGGCCCGGAAGATGGCCTGTAGCTGCTGGCGGGGGGTGCGGCCGCTCTTGCTGTCCACGGGCTCCTCCTTCATCAGGGACATATCGGTGAGAGAGCCCACCCGGACCATGAAAAACTCATCCAGATTGCTGGTAAAGATGGCGGCAAACTTCAGCCGCTCCATCAGGGGGACGGAGGGGTCCCGGGCCTCATCCAGGACCCGCTGGTCAAACTTCAGCCAGGACAGCTCCCGGTCCTGGGTATAGCGGGTGTCGGGCAGCTTGCTCATACCTGATTCCCTCCTCCCAACACACGGTCCTGAAGATAGCCCTCCCGGACCCCCCGGGGGCTGACGGTGATGTCCTCCAGGCGGTAGGCCCGGGCCAGGGTGTCCAGGACGATCAGCCCGGGGATTAGGGTGTGCACCCGGTCGGGAGCGGCCTTCAGCAGCAGGTCCAGGGCTTTTCTGTCCGGATCCCGGAAGCATTTCAAAAGCCTGTGGAGCTCCTTTGCCGTAAGGGTGCGGCAGTCCGGGGAACGGCCGAAGGCCAGGTTGGCCGCCTTACAGGCCGCCCGGGCGGTGCCGCCCACCCCGCAGGCGTGGGGGATGGCGGGGGGATCGGGGCGGTGGCGGCCCAGCTGCTCCTTCACCTGGGCGCGGATGGCCTTCCGCTGGGCCTTGTCCGGGTGGAGGCGGGAGACAAAGCGGTTATAGAGGGACAGAGAGCCCAAGGACAGGGAGCAGGAGGAGAGGATCTCCCTCCCCCGGTATTCCACCAGCTCCGTGGAGCCGCCCCCCAGGTCGATGAGCAGCCCCTCCTTCGGCCCGTAGCCCTGGACCGCCCCCAGAAAGGACAGCCGGGCCTCCTCAGTGCCTGAGATCACATCCACATTGAGACCGGTGCGCTCCTGGATGCGGGCCGCCGCCTCGGCGGTGTTGGACACATTGCGCAGCGAGGCGGTGGCAAAGACCCTCAGGTTGGCAAAGCCCAGGTTGTGCATCAGCTCTTTATATTCCTCCAGCACCCCGCAGGCTACCTGGATGCCCTGGGAGGACAGCTCCCCGTCTACCACATAGCCCGCCAGCCCCGCCATGACCTTCCGGTTGGTGAGCAGCTTGCCGTGGCCGTTCTCACACTGGTAGATGGACAGTCGGATGGTGTTGGAGCCTAGATCGATGATTCCGCAGATCATGGTTTTTCTCCTTTTTCCGGACGGCTGGCGCTGAAAAACGCCGCAGTCTCAGTTTCCCCCGGAAAGGGAAAAATATGGGCCGCGGCCCTCCGGTCCGGGGGTTTTAGCTCCATCATACCCGGCCAATGTAAAATATTCCCCCATCTTTTGGTTAAATGGAGGTAAAACGACAAAATTCCCGAAGTCGTCCCAGAGCCTCCGGGGCCAGCAGCAGGAGGGCGGCCAGGTTGGGCAGGGCCATGAGGGCGCTGCACAGATCCACCAGCTGCCACACCCCGTCGGAGGTCCACACCGCCCCCCACACCACGCACAGGAGAAAGAGGGCCTGGTATCCTCTGTCCCCCCGGCCGGCGGTGAGGTAAAAGAGGCACTGCCGGCCGTAGCAGCTCCACCCCAGAATGGAGGTGAAGGCGAACAGCAGCAGGGACAGGGCCACCATTCCGCCCCCCGCCGGGCCCAGGACGGAGGAGAAGGCGGCGGCGGTGAGGGGAGCGCCGGTGAGCGGGCCGGGGCTCCGGGGGTGATAAACCCCGCTGACCAGGATGACCAGGGCGGTGACGGTGCAGACCACCAGGGTGGATAAAAACACCTCAAAGATGCCCCACATCCCCTGACGCCCCGGGTGGTCCACCCGGGCGGCCCCGTGGGCCATGGCCGAGGTGCCCAGGCCCGCCTCGTTGGTGAACACCCCCCGGGCCACCCCGTAGCGCATGGCCTGGGCCACCGTCCACCCGCACCCGCCCCCCAGGGCGGCGGAGGGGGAGAGGGCGCAGGTGAAAATAAGCTCCAGGGCCTGGGGGACGGCCTGGGCCCGGAGGGCCAGCACGGCCAGACCGCTCCCCAGATAGAGCAGGGCCATGAGGGGCACCAGGGCGGTGGATACCCGGGCCAGGCGGCCCATGCCTCCCGCCATCACCAGTCCTGTTCCCAGAGCCAAAACCAGGCCCACAGGCAGCCGGGGCAGGCCGAAGGCGGCCTCCAGGCTGGCGGCGATGGAGGAGGACTGGACCAGGTTGCCCCCGGCCAGGGCGGCGGGGATCCCGGCCAGGGAGAAGAGGGCGGCCCCCAGCGGGAGCTTTGCCCCGTACCGCAGGTAGTACATGGGTCCGCCCTGGAGAGAGCCGTGGGGGCCGGGGCGCTGGTATTGTACCGCCAGCAGCTTTTCCCCGCAGCTGGTCATCATGCCCAGAAAGGCGGACACCCACATCCAGAACACCGCTCCCGGCCCGCCCAGGGTGAGGGCGGCGGCCACCCCGGCAATGGAGCCGGTGCCCATGGTGGAGGCCAGGGCGGCGGCCAGGGCCTGGAGGGAGGAGAGCCCCCGGCCGCTCCCCCTCTCCCCTCGGAACAGGGAGCCCACCGTGGTCCGCCACCACAGGGGGAGCCCGAACACCTGAAAAAAACCGGAGCCCACGGAGTACACAAGCCCCGTGGCCAGAAACAACCCCAGCAGCCAGGGGTTCCACACAAAGTCAGCCAGTTTGGCCAGAAGGGTCACAGCCATCACCTCAATGACTCATATGAGGGGAGGGGGCCCGATAGTCCCGGTTTTGGGCAGAAAAAAGCCGCCCTGGTCCGTTGGGACCAGGGCGACTGAAGGGGTGGGAAAAGTGGCCGCGTCACTTTTCCGAAATTATAGAACTTTGGACAAAAAGAGCTTGGTGCGCTCATGCTGAGGATTGGCGAAGAAGGCGTGGGGCTCATTCTGCTCCAGAATGTGGCCGCCGTCCATAAAGAGGACACGGCTGCCCACCTCGCGGGCAAAGCCCATCTCATGGGTGACCACCACCATGGTCATGCCCTCCTGGGCCAGCTCCTTCATCACATCCAGAACCTCCCCCACCATCTCAGGGTCCAGGGCGGAGGTGGGCTCGTCAAAGAGCATGACCTTGGGCTTCATGGCCAGGGCCCGGACGATGGCGATGCGCTGCTTCTGGCCGCCGGAGAGCTGGGCGGGGTAGGCGTCGGCCTTGTCCAGCAGGTCCACCCGCTTTAGCAGGGCGGTGGCCGTCTCGTCGGCCTCGTCCTGCCGCATCAGCTTGGTGCGTACCGGGGCCAGGGTGATATTTTTCCGGATGGTCATGTTGGGGAAGAGATTGAAGTGCTGGAACACCATACCCATCTGCTGGCGGATCTTGTCGATGTCCGCCTTGGGATCGGTGATCTCCTTGCCCTCAAAAGTGATGGTGCCGGCGGTGGGGGTCTCCAGCAGGTTGAGGCACCGCAGGAAGGTGGACTTGCCCGAGCCGGAGGGTCCAATGACCACCACCTTCTCCCCGGGATAGATGTGCTCGGAGATGTTGTCCAGCACCAGGTGGTCCCCGAAGGACTTTTTCAGGTTTTTAACGTCGATCACTTTCCCGCAGCCTCCTTTCCAGCCTGCCCTGGAGCCAGGTGAAGATCAGCACCATGATAAGGTACATGATGGCGGTGATGATGTAGGGGTACATAGGCTCATAGGTGTTGGTGATAACAGCCTGGGCGAAGTAGACAATTTCCTTGCCGCCGATGACATTGATAAGAGAGGTATCCTTAAGCAATGTGATAAACTCGTTGCCCAGGGCGGGGAGAATGGCCTTGAAGGCCTGGGGGATGACGATAAAGCGCATGGTGTCCAGATACCCCAGTCCCAGGGACCGGCCCGCCTCGGTCTGCCCGATGTCCAGCGACATAAGGCCGCCCCGGATGATCTCGGCCACATAGGCCCCCGAGTTGATGCCCAGGGACAGGGCGCCGATCATGGTCTTGTTCCGGCTGCTGGCGAAGATGACCAGACCCATAATGAGCAGCTGCACCATCATGGGGGTGCCCCGGATCACGGTGACATATACCTTGCAGATGGCATTGGCCAGCCCCAGCAGGGGATTTTTGCGGCGGCCGGGGCGCTGCTGGTCGTGGGCGGTGCGGACCATAGCCACCACCACACCCAGGATGATGCCGATGATCAGGGCGATGACGGTCACCTCGATGGTGGTGAGAAGGCCGTCAAAGTACATGGTCCACCGGTCCTTATAGAACCAGGCCCGATAGAACTTCATGTAGGCATCCTGCCAGAAACCGGGGTTCTCCAGGGCGTTAAATGTGTCATACAGCTGGGTAAAATCCATTGGTGCGACCCCCTCCTTTTTCTGTCATGAACAGGGCAAAAAGGAGCGGCGACAGGCCGCTCCTTTCGCGGAAACTTTTTGATGTCTTAGTCGGCGGTGATGTACTTGTCCACGATCTGCTTCACGGTGCCGTCGGCAATCAGCTCGTTGAGGGCGGTGTTGATGGCGTTCAGCAGGGCGGTGTTGCCCTCGTCCACGGCGGCGCAGTAGTCCTCTTCAACCCAGGCACCGGGCAGGATGGTCAGACCCTGGTTGGCGGCCACATAGGCCTTGGCGGGCTCGTTGTCGATGATGACGGCGTCGATGGTGCCGTTGAGCAGCTCCTGAACAGCGGTAGCGCCGTTGTCATAGGCGATGACATGGTCCTCGCCGTAGCCGCCGTTCTCGGGGGTGTCGGAGGCGTAGATGTAGCCGGTGGTGCCGCGCTGGGTGCCGATCATATAGTCGCCCAGGTTGTCCATGGTCACATCGGAGCCCTCCTTGACGATGACCACCTGCACGCCGGTGGCGTAGGAGTCGGTGAAGTCCATGACCTCGTCACGGTCCTCGCGGTAGCTCAGGCCGGCCAGCATCACATCGGCGGCGTTGTTCTGCACGGCCATCTGGGCAGCGTCAAAGTCCATGTCGTCGATGACCAGCTCCAGGCCCAGCTTGTCGGCCAGGGCCACGGCGATCTCCACATCGATGCCGTCAAAGCCCTGATAGGCACCTTCGCCGTCGGCCACCATCTCATAGGGAGGGAAGGCAGCGTTGGTGGACATGATGAGCTTGCCCTCTTCCACGGTGGTGAACTCACCGTAGTTGCCGGTGCTGGCGGAGCCGGCCTCGGAGGAGGCGGCGCCCTGAGAGGAAGCGGAGCCCTGGGAGGAGGCGGAGCCGGCGGAGCTGGAAGCGCCGCCGCCGCAGGCGGCCAGGGACACAGTCATGGCCATAGCCATGGCCAAAGCAAGAAACTTTTTCATTTTTATGATCTCCTTTTCAATAGCCGCCCGGAATCCGGGCGTTAGGTTGAGTATACCCCAAGAGATATGCAGAGTCAATAGATAAATATGCAAAAAACGGGGCAGAGATGGGCTGTTTTTGTACATGAGGGCCCAAATCAGGCATTTTATTAAAAATTTTAAGAGGATTTTGAAAATCGGAGGGCGGGCGGAGCCGTGGAGGCGGCTGTATATACAGATAAAAATGAATATTCCCGATGAAACCGGGAGGATTTTTCTTCGTCTATATAAGAAGATAAATTTTTTATGAAGAATGCCCCCGCCCCCTTGCAAAAATTTGGGAAAGGGGTATGCTAATAAGGATTTGGTTCGGCTGCGTACATATGGAGGATGAACATGAAAGCGCTGATCTATGGGGATACCTTTCCGCGGCTGCTGCGGGATATGAAATATTGTCCCGGAAAGTGGGCCTCCCGGCTGGTGTTTCTGCTGGGGCCCTGGGCCTGCCTGTGGATGGTGGAAATATTAAATGAGAACGATGTGTTTGAGGACCTGGCCGCCTGGCAGATCCTCATGAACCTGGTATGGTACTACAGCCTCTTTGTGGTACTGCGGCTGCTGCTGGGGCGAAACCGCCGCGCGGCGGCTCTGGCAACGGTGCTTGCCTTCCTCTTCGGTCTGGTCAACCACTATGTGCTCCGGTTCCGGGGGCGGATCTTGTTCCCGGCGGACATCACCGGCTGGCGTACGGCGGCCAATGTGGCGGACGGCTTTGACTACTCCCTGGACGAGCACATGATGCAGGCCGCCGTCCTGCTGGTGGCCTACCTGTTTCTGGTCTTTGTCTGTGTGCCCCAGAAGAAGCGGGCGAAGATCCCCCTGCCGGCGGGCATTATTTTGTGGGGGGTGATCCTGGGGTACGGCTACGCCTTTTTCTGTACCGGAATGCTTCCCGCCCTGGGCATCTTCACCCAGCAGTGGGTGACCCAGAGAAACGGTTTTCTGCTGAACTTCACCATTGCCCTGCGCTACTCCTCGGTGGAAAAGCCGGAGGACTACTCGGAGGAAACGGTGCTGGAGTTCATGGAGGAGTACCCGGGCCTGGAGGGGGATCCCTCCCGGCAGCCCACCAACATCATCGTCATCATGAATGAGTCCTTCGCCGACTTTTCCATCTTCGACACCTTTGAGTCCTCCCAAGACCCCACCCCCTTCCTCCACTCCCTGAAGGAGAACACCATCAAGGGGTGGATGTACTCCTCCGTCACCGGAGGGGGTACCGCCACCATCGAATTTGAGTACCTCACCGGCTTCACCAGCCTCTTCCAGCCCCCCCACACGGTGGCCTACCAGCTCTATGTGGAGGAGGGGATGCCCTCCCTGGCCTCTCTGGCCGGGTCAGAGGGGTACGACACCACCGCCTTCCACCCCTACAAGTCCTCGGGGTGGAACCGGGTGCTGGCCTACCAGTACCTGAACTTTGACAGGCAGATGTATGAGGAGGATGTGACGGATCCCTACCTCATCCGGCACTATATCTCCGACAAGTCCGACTATGAGATGATCTACCGTTCTACCGAGGCGGAGGACCAGTCCTTCTTCTTCAATGTGACCATGCAGAACCACAGCGGCTACGCCCAGGGGTGGAACAACCTGGACATGACCATCGACCTGCCGGAAAACCTGAAGGATGCCGACCGCAGCGCCCAGCAGTACTTCTGTCTCATGGAGGAGAGCGACAGGGCCCTGGAGGAGCTCATCACCTATTACAGCCAGTGTGACGAGCCCACTATGATCGTCTTCTTCGGGGACCACCAGCCTCCCCTCACCAACGCCTTCTATGAGCAGCTCTATGGCAAGAAGCTCTCGGAGCGGACCACCCAGGAGGTCATGGAGCAGTACGCCGTCCCCTTCTTCATCTGGGCCAACTACGACATTGAGGAGCGGGAGGATGTGGTCATCAGCCCCAACTATCTGGGGGTGCTCACCGCCCAGACAGCAGGGCTGCCCATGACGGGCTTTATGCAGTTTTTGGCTGAGATGTACCAGGATCTGCCCGCCATCACACCGGTGGGCTTTGTGACGGCGGAGGGGGAATTCCTGGAGGAAGAGGAGCTGTCCCCGGAGGACCAGGAGTGGCTGCGGCAGTACGAGATCCTCAACTACTGCGGCATGGTGGACCTCTTTGACGAGGCCAGGCCCATGTTCTGCGTCACAGACGAGGGATGAGCCTATGAGAAACGGCACGCCGGGCAGGCGTGCCGTTTTTATGATGATTTGAAAGAAGCAATACCGGCCTTCTGGCCGGCGGCACAAGTGCGCCGTAAATTCTGAGCCAAGCGAAGAATTGCGCAGGGGCGGCTTTGCCGACCACGAGCATTTTGATCACCGAAGGGTAGAGACAACAGAACTCGAATCCGTGACCTTCCGCGTGTGAGGCAATTAGGCAAGAAAAATGCACTTCAAATCACTGGATTCTCAGAAATACCTAATATGTAGACACCGGATAAAGAACAGATCGCATCAGGATAGGTGTCGTATTTTTGTCGTATGATCTCACCAAAATTCGTACAAACAATTATATATTATTCAATGTCAGAAACTTCTGGAATAGGAGGCCTATCCCACAGCAGTTCTTCAGAAACCATATACCTATAAATTGTTTTCAGTGTTTGATTAATGTCGTCTTTTGACAGCTTATGAGATACCGGCGTGCTTTCGATAAGATCTTGCAATAGCTCTACTCTGACAAGAGGGATTTGGCAATATTGGCGGCCTTCGACAATAACGCCTTCATTTGCAATGCAGATTATAGATGTGATAGGAACATTCTTTTCAAGAATACTCTGAAGTACGGCGTGATGGCGGTTACACTGCTGAACCGGATTCTTTATTCCTTTCTTGATATTGTTTTTCTCCTGTATCCAGTCTCCGTTACGAGTTATTTGAAGTGTTCCAGAATAATTTTTCGTTTCGATTAGAAATACACCGTTGGTGCCAACTATAATGTGATCAAGTTCCTGTTGTTCGTCGATAAAGGCACGATTTTTTAGAACAATCCCAGGCATTCCATACTTTGTTAAGCTGGTTCGCCAGACAGACCGATACCCTTGGGGTTGCATCCATTTCAATGCATATTCCACAGACACCTCTCCCTGTCTGCCGGCATCCGAAACGGCTTTATTTTTTCGGTCATTATTGAGAATCTCTACAGATTTTTTTATCGCCGTTATACTTTCGGATAATAGGTCACCTAAATCAAAGTCGCCGTCTTGTTCTACTTCCGTTTTAATTTCTAGCCTTTCCGAAATTGCATCTGACGCTGTGCGGACGAATCCGTCAAAGCCATTTAGCGTCATATCAAAGTACTCTTCCTCATCTTTTTCTATTTTCTGTAGGGCGTTCATGCAATACTCATAACATTCTTCTGACGAAGCAAATGAGGAATGAATGTCTATATTTTGGGGCCAGGCACTAAGGTCATCTATTATTTTTTGGGGGTCAAACTCTAACTCTTTTAATATCCGATAAATGCTTACTTTTTGGCTGGCATAATATTTTTGTATTAACGGAGCATTTTTTGATAATTGTTTAACAAATTGATACCGTTGCAGATTCTGCTGATAATCTTTTTTTATTGTAGAAACTAACTACACTTTTACCTGCTTCTAAGTGCTGTTAACTGCTGTAATGCCAATGGTTTTTAGAACAGATAAGAGTAGTTAAAAGTGGGTAAGTGTAGGTAATTCGTATATTATTTCTGTACCATTCATACAACCATATTCCTACACTTCTTGATGTGGTTGATTTTATTTCTACACCTATACTCCTACACTGAAAGCGAGCTTGGCAAGGTCTATTTTATTTTCTCAATCTCCTCTCGAAGCCAAGTAAATTCGCGGCGCGTGTAGACCTTTTCTGTGATGTCGGAGATCTTGTGACCTACCATATATTTGATGGCATACTCATCCACCCCATAGCGTTTTGCCATGGTCACAAAGTGGGTGCGACCATCGTGAGGACGGTGCTCGGGGTTTAGTTTCAATTCATCACGGATACGCTCGAAGGCTTTCTGATACCGAGCATAGGTCAACTCAAAGTTCTTCTTGTTTCGGTTGTTGGGGTCTGCCCAGTTAAGCAGATACGGGCTTCCGATTGCTTCTGCTTCTCGATATTTTTTGAGTACCAGGTCCTGAATACGGGAATGAATGGGGACAACACGATTCTCACCGGCATCCGTCTTCATGCCGCCTTGAAATGTCCAGCTCTCTAAATCCACATCCTTTAGTTCCAGTAGTCCCAGTTCCTGAGGGCGCCAGCCGGAGTAGCACTGGATAAGCAGGATGTCGATACCATGTTTCTCATCGATATTATTCCAGAGCAATTCCATTTCATCATCTGTAAAAGCGATATGCCCCTTCTTTACTTTCTGGATCTCTTTGACGGTTTCTTCCGTGAGGTTGAAGGTTCTGGAATAGTTTCGATCCACTAACTCATATTCCAACGCATAGTCCAGCATCATGTTAAACATGGATTTGATTTGGTTCTTCATGGTGGCTGTTGGATGCTGCTCTCTGCCTCGAACAGTGGCCACGCCCTCTTCCATGCAGCCTTTTACATGACGGGCTCGAATGTCCATAACTCGCATCTTGTAAACTGCCGAACAGTAAGGCCAGGCACTGGTCACCGCCTTTGTACTCTTGACGGTCTTTTCGTATTCTGGAAGCCACTTGTCATAGAGCTCCTGCATGGTGATGGCTGTTCCAAGGTCATATGGATTCTTGTTATATTCCACCAGAGCGGCATAGGCATCGTTATAGGTGGCGAAGTATGATTCCGGCTTGAGCGGTTTGCAAATGGGTCTGCCATTAGAAGTTTTCCCCACAGTTACCATGGCTCGGAATGGATTTCTCAAATTACGATTTTTGATCTCACTGATCTGACCAAAGCCATTCGGCAATCGCCGTCGCTTGTTGGATTTGCGAGGTCTTTTTATTTTTTCAGAAGGTTTCAGAGGATATCCGCAATGAGGACAGGCATTTGCCTTATCGCTCACTGGCAATTCGCACTCTGGGCATTGGGTCAGCATAGGTCATCCCTCTTTTTCAAGGCTTTAATTTCTCGGCGTTCGATTTTGTCAACGATACGGCCGCCTACCGCATGGAGTAGAAAAACGCTGCCCGCAAATAGTAGCGCACCCCAGGCTCGCTGATTTTTGTTGTACTCTTTTACGCCGCCCTGCATAGTATAGACTTCATGCAAATGCTTGGCTGGGTTCACGTGTTTCTTCATTGGGTGTCTCCTTTCGCAAGATTTACAGTGGGTTTTATGGAGGTGTTCTATATGAAATACATGACGAATGCACAAATCGACGAGCTTAATTTGCTTTTGGATAAGCATGGGGCGGCTTTGACAGCATTTTATAACGAAGGAATGAGACAAGGCGCCAAAAATGTGATTCATGGTATGATGATTGGCGCGGCGATTATTGCTGGCGTTCAGATCACAAGGGCAATCATCAGAGCACACAAGCAAAAGAACTAAATAGGAATTGGGGTCGCTTAATCAGCGGCTCCTTTTCTTTTTGCCCCTTGCGCCGCCCGCTCTAATCATATATGATAAGTGTACGAATTGTCAAGCATATTCCTACACAATATTTTTGATTAAGATTTGAGGGCTGGATATGGTGATGAACGAGTGCTCCGCCTGTCCCCGGTGCGGCGGACGGTTGAAATACTACGACAGCGTGCCCAGACTGGTACGGACGAAAGGGCGGCAAACCTCCAGAGTTCCCATGCGCCGCCTGCGGTGCTCCGGCTGCGGGGCAATCCACCGGGAACTGGGCGGTCTGTTCTTCCCCTACAAGCAGTACGAGGCCGAAGTGATATTCGGCGTACTGGAGGGGCTTATCACCTGCGAGACACTGGGGTTCGAGGATTACCCCTGCGAGATGACCATGCTCCGGTGGCTTTCGCAGAAAGCACAGCTCCTATTATGGAGAAATCCATAAGCGAAAGGAGTAAATGAGCATGAAACTGACACCTGTGGACCAGATACCGAAGATGAACGGCTATCACAAGCTGCAAGAGCTGATCGAGGAGTTTACGAACGGCGACGCTAAAATCGTAAAGGTGGAATTTAGCGAGACCGATTATAAATCCCCGGCGGTCTGCCGGTCTTGTCTGGCCGCGGCCATCAAGCGGTCGAAGCGTCCGGTCAAGGTATGGCGTCGTGGAAATGAGATATTCCTGAGCAGGGATGTTTGACAAAGGATCGAGCCACCGTAACAGGCGGCTCTTTTCTTTTTCGGACGCAGGAATTGCACAGCCCTTTATGGAGGTGATTTCAATGGACAAAATCAAAGCACTCAACACCAAAGTCATGGCAAAAGACTTCGGACGGGTAGGCTTGGGCACACTGGCCATTGTAGCCGGAGCATTTCTGTGGGGCAAGTTTTTGTACGGCAGAGGTGTGCGCGGCTGCCAACGCTGGATGTGCGAGACGTTTCCGGACGAATACGAAAGCATGACGGAAAAGGTCGCTGATATGCTGGAACAGGACCATTGAACAGGCCAAAACAGATTGAGCCGCTCTCGCGGCGGCTCTTTCTTTTGTCTCCGGCGGTTATATTTCTAATTTAGATTAGCCCGATTTAACCTAAGTTAGAAAACGGGCCCCGCAGATTTTGCAATTCCTATTATGGAAAGGAAACGGATAGATGCTGGTGGAAATCCAGCGGTGAGACACGAAGGCGTGCCGCCAAGTAATAACTTAATCAAAGATGGCACCCACCGGGCAACGGTTTTCGTTGGGCCGACCCTGAAGTCGTTTCCTTTTCTTTTTTCGCGCCGATTCAACAGGGGCCTTTATGGAGGTGAAGGTTATGAACACCAGGAAAATTCTTAGCGCGATCGGAACATTCGCGGTTGTGGGCGCGGTATCCACGGCAGGCGCGGCACTATGGACGAAGGTTCTGAACAGGAAGTTTCAAATGGTACAGCTCAAACTGACACACCCGAAGTCAGACAAAATCATATTCGTCGACTTCAAGAAGGCAAAGAGGGGCCGCTGACGCAGCGGCTCTTCTTTTTTTTTCATCCGCACAAAAGGCCGTCTCCTTTATGGAGACAAAACTTTTTAGGAGGTAATCAAGGATGAACAAGCAGAAATGGACAGAGAAGCCGGTCACCTGGGGCGGATATCTCAAACTCAGCGGCATTGTGACAGTCATCGGCGCGATTTTCAGCGCGGTGTATATCATTGCCATGTTTGAGCCGGCCTGGTGGATCGGGATTCGGAAGACGGTTGGAAAGACGTTCAACCATTGGGCCCGGAAAAGGAATCGTTTCTAAAGGGCGGGAGCCGCCTGTTGCAGCGGCTCCTTTTCTTTTTCTTTCCACCGAGGTTGTTTTTACGAAAACGGGGCTGCGCCCTTAGAATAGCCGTTGAAAGGAGGCAGACGCCGATGAATGAACAAGAGTTCCATCCGGGCTCCGTCCCTGTGGCGGTGGTGGCCCGTGTTTATGGAAAAGACGCGTCCTGGGTGAGGGCCGGAATTATCTCCGGGTCGCCTTGCCGATGGGCAGCATTGAGGAGATGGATTCCCGGTATGGCCGGATCAATTTCTACATCTCGCCA
>JAXUUN010000023.1:0-41396 GCA_037231075.1 bacterium
TTTCTTTCCTCAATTTTTCTTCATTTTTCTATTGACTTTTTATTTGCAGACTTTCACATCTTCACGAACCATGGCTTTGGGGGCCACTGTGGCGTTTTCCCCTACCGTGACGCCGCTGGCCACCACGGCAATTCCCCATCCCGGGTCGTCGCTGGGAGGCGCGCCCACGGTGGCGCCGGCCTCCACCACGGCGTTTTCCGCCACGATGGCGTAGGATACCTTGGCGCCGGCCTTGACCACGGTGCCGGGCATGAGGATGGAGTACTCCACCTCAGCCCCCTCCTCCACCACCACAGAGTGGAAGAGAACGGAGTTTTCCACCTTGCCGTTCACCTTGCTGCCGCCGGTGACCAGGGAGTGGGAAATCTGGGCGTTGGGACCGGTGACATGGGGGGGCTTGATGGGAGTGCGGGCATAGATGGGCCACTCGGTGGAGTAGAGGTCGATGCCGCCGGTGGGAGCCAGCATGTCCATGTTGGCGTCCCACAGGGACTCGATGGTGCCCACATCTTTCCAGTAGCCGGAGAAGCGGTAGGTCATCAGCTTTTCACCGGCCTTCAGCATATTGGGAATGATGTTCTTGCCGAAGTCGTTGGAGGAGTTGGGGTCGGCCTCGTCGTCAATGAGGTACTGGCGAAGCTTCTGCCAGGTGAAGACATAGATGCCCATGGAGGCCAGGGTGCTCTTGGGATGCTGGGGCTTTTCCTCAAACTCGTAGACCTGGCCGTCGGGGGTGGCGTTCATGATGCCAAAGCGCTTGGCCTCCTCCAGAGTGACTTCCAGTACGGAGATGGTACAGGCGGCCTCGGTCTTCTTGTGCTGGGCCACCATGTCGGAGTAGTCCATCTTGTAGATATGGTCGCCGGACAAAACCACCACATAGTCCGGGTCATAGAGGTCCAAAAAGCCGATATTCTGATAGATGGCGTTTGCGGTTCCCTTGTACCAGGTGCCCTGGTCGCCCTCTCTCTGATAGGGGGGCAGAATATGTACGCCGCCGTCGGACCGGTCCAGATCCCAGGGCTGACCGTTGCCCAGGTAGCTGTTCAGCTCCAGGGGACGGTACTGAGTCAGGACGCCCACGGTGTCAATACCGGAATTGACGCAGTTGGACAGGGGAAAATCGATAATGCGGTACTTGCCGCCGAAGGGTACGGCGGGTTTGGCCACATGGCTGGTGAGGGCATACAGGCGGCTGCCCTGACCACCGGCCAGTAACATGGCCACAACTTCTTTTTTCATGTTACTTCACCTCTTGTCTGTTTCAACGGGGGAGGGGAAACGCGATTTATGGAACCGGGACTGGCGTCCCGAGATATCCCATTGTTAGGAATCGGCTTTTTTCGCGGGGACCTGGGCCTTCTTTGCCACAGCCGGGGGCTTGGGCTTTTCCGACTTGACCAGGGAGCGGCCGGTCTTTTCCTTCACCAGGGCGGTGTCCCCGCTCTTTTTTGCGGCGGCCTTTTTGGGGGCCGGGGCCTTTTTCCCCTTGGCGTCATCCCTGGGCTTGCGCACGGGATTTTTCCGGATGCAGCGGTAGATGACGGTGGACATGGGTGGCAGATCCACGGGGAAGGACTGCTGCTGGTCGTGGTAGGGGATCTTTTCGGTTTTGAGGGGGGACTTGTCCCCCAGACCATGTCCGCCGAAGGCGGCGTCGTCGGTGTTGAAGGCCACCGCCCAGGTGCCGGCAAAGGGCGCGCCCACCCGGTAGCCGTTGCGGTGCTCAGGGGAGAAATTACACAGCACGATCAGGGGCTGTCCCTTCCGGTCCCAGCGGAGGAAGGCGATGGTGTCGGCCTGATTGTCGTCGGCACACAGCCACTGGAAGCCCTGCCAGGAGTCGTCCTGCTCCCACAGGGAGGGCTGCTCCAGGTAGAAGTTGTTCATGGCTTTGAAAAACTCCTGAGTCTGGCGGTGGGGGGCGTACTGGAGCAGATGCCAGTCCAGGGAGTACTCATAGTGCCATTCGTTCCACTGGCCAAGCTCCGCCCCCATGAAAGTGAGCTTTTTCCCCGGATGGGTCATCATATAGGCATAGAAGGCCCGGACGCCGGCAAATTTCTGGGGGTTATCCCCGGGCATCTTTCCGAAGAAGGAGCCCTTCATATGGACCACCTCGTCATGGGAGAGGGGCAGAATGTAGTTTTCCGAGAAGGCGTACATCAGGGAGAAGGTGATGTCCCGGTGGTTAAACTGCCGGAAGTAGGGGTCCAGCTTGATGTAGTGGCAGATGTCGTTCATCCAGCCCATGTTCCACTTGAAGTTGAAGCCCAGACCGCCCTCGTCCACGGGGTAGGTGACCTTGGGCCAGGCGGTGGACTCCTCGGCCACCATGAGTACATCGGGATGGGCGGCGAAGATGGCGGTGTTCAGCTTCTGGAAAAATTCAATGGCCTCCAGATTCTCCTTGCCCCCGTTGATGTTGGGCATCCACTCCCCGTCCTGCCGGCCGTAGTCCAGGTAGAGCATGGAGGACACGGCATCCACCCGCAGGCCGTCCATATGGTACTCCTCCAGCCAGAACATGGCCGAGGAGAAGAGGAAGGAGCGCACCTCGTTGCGCCCGAAGTCAAAGACCTGGGTGCCCCAGTCGGGGTGCTCCCCCTTCCGGGGATCGGCGTACTCGTAGGTGGGAGTTCCGTCAAAGTGGTACAGGCCGAAGGCGTCCCGGGGGAAGTGGGCGGGAACCCAGTCCATGATGACGCCGATGCCAGCCTGATGGAGCTGGTCGATCATGTATTTCAGATCGTCAGGAATGCCGAAACGGCTGGTGGCGGCAAAGTATCCGGTGCACTGATAGCCCCAGGAGGCGTCCAGGGGATGCTCGGTGACGGGGAGCAGCTCCACATGGGTGAAGCCCATCTCCTTCACATAGGGGACCAGATAGGAAGTGATGTCCCGGTAGCTGAGAAACTCTCCCTCGCCGGTGCGCCGCCAGGAGCCCAGATGGCACTCATAAATATTCATGGGGCGGCGGTAGGGGGGATTTTTGGAGCGGTAGTCCATCCAGTCCTGATCTCCCCACTGGTAGCCCGTGTCCAGATCGTAGATTTTGGTGGATACATCGGGCCGGGTGGCGGCGTGGAACCCGTAGGGATCGGCCTTGCCCACATAGGTGCCGTCCTCTCTATGTATGGCGTACTGGTAGGCGTCATAGCGCTTTAAACCGGGAACAAAGGCCTCCCAGATGCCGCCCTCCACCCGCTCCATGGGAGTGGCTTCCAGATTCCAGCCGTTGAAATCGCCGATAATGGACACCTTGGGGGCATTGGGAGCCCACACACGGAAGAGATATCCTTCAGTTCCGTCAGGAGCCTTGGCGGGGTGGGAGCCGAAGCACTTCCAGGCGTGGGTGGAGCGTCCTTCGGAAAAAGACTCCAGTTCTAAAAAGAGGTCAGAAGGGGATAGCTTTTCCTGATATTTAGACATTTTCATCACCTCAAGATATCTTTTTGGTATGGATATCGGCGAAAACCAACAATTGGATGCCGAAAGTATTTTCGTATATTCGTGTAAATTATACAACGAGCAGGCAGTAGCGTCAAGTAAAATACTAGAAAACTAGGGGGAAAACACGGTAAAGATTACGACAAAACAATGGGAGCTCCGTGACGGTACACAGGAGATTCAGGACCTGGAAAAAAGCGGAATATTTTCTGTTCAAAGTGTCTCCCCGCCCCGTTTTGCGTGTCCTGTCTGGTCGGAGCGGGGAGGCGAAAAGAGGTCAGCTTCCCATAAGAAGCCGTTCCAGAAGACGGGAGAAAATACCCGGCACCGACAGCCGGTCCACCCCCTGGGTGGCCAAGATGGGCACGGTATCCCGCAGCTCGTCTCCCACATATACCTCCAGCTGGCCCAGAATCTGCCCCTCATCCACAGGGGCTTCCACATTTTCCGCCAGGGTCAGGCGGGTGGAAATCTGTCCGGCCTCTCCCTTGCCTACCAGCAGGCGGCATTCCCGCTGGAGGGCGGGCTGGACCTGGGCCTGGGCACCCAAAATGACTTCCACTGGGGCAAGGGGGGCGTCCGGGTAGACAGTGGTGAGGGCATAGTTGGCAAAACCGTAGTCCAGCAGGGCCTTGGCGTCCTCAAAGCGCTGGTTGGTAGTGGGGGCCTTCATGACCACGGCGATGAGCTCCATCCCATCCCGCTCCGCGGTGGCGGACATGCAGTAGAGGGCGGCGTCGGTGGAGCCGGTCTTCAGTCCGGTGGCCCCGGGATAAAAGCGGATGAGCCGGTTGGTATTGGTCAGACCAAACTCCCCATTGCGGATGGAGTCCATCCAGATAGTGGTGTACTGGCGAATGGAGGGGTGGTTCAAGATGAGCTCCCGGGACATGAGGGCGATGTCATAGGCGCTTGTCACATGGCCCTGGGCGGGCAGACCGGTACAGTTTAAAAAAGTGGTGTCCTCCATTCCCAGCTCCCTGGCCCGCTGATTCATAAGGGTGACAAAGGCGGTCTCGCTGCCGGCCAGGTGCTCGGCCAGGGCCACGGCGCAGTCGTTGCCCGAGACCACGGTGACGCATTTGATCATCTCGCCCACCGTCATCTGTTCTCCCTCCTCCAGATAGACCTGGGAGCCGCCCATGCCGGCGGCGTAGGCGGAAACGGTGACGGTGTCCTCCAGGCTGAGGCGGCCGGAGTCAACAGCTTCCATGACCAGCAGAAGGGTCATGATCTTGGTGACGCTGGCGGGCTCCAGCTTCTCGTGGGCATTCTCCTCAAACAGCAGAGTCCCCGTCTCTTTTTCCATCAGTACCGCCGAGGCGCAGGAGAGAGACAGGGGGCTGTCCCCTTCCGCCCGGGCGGGCGGGGCGGCCGCGGTAAGCAGCAAAAGAGCCAGGACCAGGGATAGCAGTCGTTTCATAGAAGTGATTCCTCCTCATCCGTCAGGTTACATTATGTGGATAGGGTCAGCATATGGAGAGGGAGGAATTTCTATGCAGCGTGTGGAAACGGTAAAATTTTCTGCCGGGAGATAACCATTAGTGTAATGCTCCAATGACGCAAATGGGGACGAAAAAGGACGAGCCGTTCCCGGGGGCGTCGAAAATTTTTTGATGGAAAAATAGAGGGACGCAAATGTACAACTTTCCCGGCAGAAACGGCTAACAGCGAGGAGGGATATGGTGAAGAGAGGGTTGAAGCTCCCGGACCGGGAGCAGATTTTAAGGCGGATGTGGCAGCTGGCCAACGCCGGAGCGGGAGACGCGGTCAAGCTGGCCTGCTTTCCCCAGGAGGAGTGGTGCGGCCTGGACGGGCTGGACCTGGACGCGCTGACAGAGTTCAAACGGGGGAGCAACGGGGTCATCGAACTGAAATTTGCCGACAGGGCCCGGCTGCTGGAGCGGCTTTTGGACGCGGTGGACCACAGCGGAGAGGAGCAGGTGGACCGCTTCCTCCAGGCCATGGAGCAGCAGGAGGGGTAAGAGATGGGGGCAATGGTGTTTTCCCCCAAGCAGCGGCAGGTACTCACCTGGTGGCGCCCCGGCTCTCCCTGCGAGGACCGGCAGGCCATCATCTGTGACGGGGCGGTGCGCAGCGGCAAGACGCTGTGCACCGGCCTTTCCTTTTTCTGCTGGGCCATGAGCTGCTTTCGGGGGCGGAATTTTGCCCTGTGCGGCCGGACCATCCAGTCGGTGCGGCGGAATATCCTGTCGGAGCTGTTGCCCATGCTGGAGTCCATGGGCTTTCAGTGCCGGCAGAAGCTGTCCAAAAATTTGCTGGAGGTGCGGCTGGGCGGGCGGAGAAATGTCTTTTATCTCTTCGGCGGCAAGGACGAGAGCTCCGCCTCCCTCATCCAGGGCATTACCCTGGCGGGAGCTCTGCTGGACGAGGTGGCCCTGATGCCCCGCTCCTTTGTGGAGCAGGCGGCGGCCCGGTGCTCGGTGACGGGCAGCCGGCTGTGGTTCTCCTGCAACCCGGAGTCCCCGTCCCATTGGTTTTATCAGGAGTGGGTGCTGAAGGCGGAGGAGAAAAACGCCCTGCGCCTGCAGTTTACCATGATGGATAACCCTGGGCTGTCCCCCCAGGTGCGGGAGCGGTACGCCAACACCTTTCAGGGGACCTTTTACCGGCGGTTCGTGCTGGGAGAGTGGGTGGCCGCCGAGGGGCTGGTCTACGATTTCTTTGATGAGAGCTTTTTGAGGGAGGTACCCGAGGGGGAGATGGAACAGTGGTACATCTCCTGTGACTACGGTACCTCCAACCCCACCTCCATGGGCCTGTGGGGCCTTCAGAAGGGGGTGTGGTACCGTCTGGCGGAGTACTACTACGACGCCCGTAAGGAGCGCAGGCAGAAGACCGACGAGGAGTATGCCGACGCCCTGGCCGATCTGGCGGGGGGGAGGAAAATCCAGGCGGTGGTGGCCGACCCCTCGGCCGCCAGCTTCTGCGAGACCCTGCGCCGCCGGGGCTGGCGGGTACGCAAGGCGGACAACCAGGTGCTCTCCGGCATCCGCCTGACCGCCCAGCTGCTGAAAAGCGGCAGGCTGGTCATCTGCAGGGGCTGCAGGGATGCGATACGGGAGTTTGGACTTTACCGCTGGGATGAGGACAGCCAGGGCCAGGACAGGGTAAAAAAAGAACACGACCACGCCATGGATGAGATCCGGTACTTTGCCGCCACGATAGCGGCAAAGGGGAACGGAGAGGGCTGCTTTTACGCCGGGTCGGTGGAACGCAGGCGATTTTAGCCGTGGGCGTGTTCTTTGGGGACCCCGCCTTGGGCGGGGCGGCGCGATAAGCGCCGTCAATTTGAAGGGCGGAGCCCGAGAATTGCCGCAGGGCGGATTGACTCCGCCCGAGGAAGAAAAAAGGGGGCCCCCGCCCGGCCGTGGCCGGGTGGGGAGACACGACCACGCCATGGATGGGCCTCCGGTACTTTGCCGCCACGGTGGCGGCAAAGGGGAACGGAGAGGGCCGCTTTTACGCCGGGTCGGTGGAGCGCAGGCGATTTTAAGAAAAATGACAGGAGAAGGGGCCCAGGCCCCTCTCGGGAAGGGAGCGAGGATGCGCAATGAAATGGTGGGAACGCGGGCGAAAAAAACCCGTTGCACCGGTGGTCCAGGTGCGGGAGAGTACCGGTCACCCCTTCGGGGTGCTGGAACGGTATGTCCCTCTCCACACCGGGGAGATGGAGCTGTACCGGGCCATCCGGGAGGGGGTGCCCATTGTGGACGCCGCCATCTGGAAGCTGACCAGACTGTGCGGCGGGGTAGGCGTCCGCAGCGAAGACAGCCGGGCCCAAAAGGGCCTGGAGGAGTTTTTCCGCACGGTGGACACAGGCTGGGGACAGCGGGGGGTACAGTCCTTCCTGGACCGGTATCTGGATGATCTGTTCACCTGCGGCCACGCCCTGGGGGAGATCGTGCTGGACGGGACAGGCGGAGACATCGCCGCTTTGCTGTGCGCCCACCCGGAGCAGGTGGAGGTAAAGCTGGGAGACAGCCCGCTGGATGTCCGCCTGTGCCGGACGGGGGTGGGGGAGGGAAGAGAGCTGCCCTGGCAGGAGCTGCTGCTCTTTACCCCCTTTCAGCCCACCAGCGACGCCCCCTGCGGGGTGTCGCTGCTCCGGTCCATGCCCTTTATGGCGGGGATCCTGCTGAAAATCTTCCAGGCCACCGGGCAGAACTGGGAGCGGGCGGGCAACCTCCGCTTCGCCGTGGTGTCCAAACCCGGGGAGGGGGAGGAGGCCTTCGCCCAGGAGCGCTGCCGGCTGCTGGCGGAGGAGTGGTCCGCTGCCATGCAGGCCGGCCGGGCCGGAAGTGTGCGGGATTTTGTGGCGGTAGGTGATGTGGACATCAAAGTGATCGGAGCGGACAGCCAGGTGCTGGACAGCCAGGTGCCCGTGCGGCAGATTCTGGAGCAGCTGGTGGCCCGGACAGGGATCCCGCCCTTTATGCTGGGATTGTCCTGGTCCTCCACCGAGCGCATGAGCGCCCAGCAGGCCGACCTGCTCACCAGTGAGATCACCGCCATCCGCCGCGGTGTGGAGCCCGCCCTGCAGCGGGTTGCCGAGCTGTGGCTGACGCTCCACGGCTATCGGCCCAAGGCGGAGATCCTCTGGGAGGACATTAACCTCCAGGACCTGACCGAGGAGGCAAAGGCGGAGCTGTACCGGGCCCAGGCGGAGAGCCTGCGGGACGGCTTAAAGACAGAAGGAGGAAGCGTATGAAGATCATCAAAGAGGCTCAGGGCGGCCAGAGGGCGGCCCTGGAGAAGGGGGATCTGGAGCTCATCGGCGCTCTGGCCAGAAAGCCCCTGGCGGAGGAGGAGATCTACACCTTCTCCGTGCGGCTGTGCGACAACGAGATCGACCGGGACTGTGAGCGCTTTGCCCCGGAGACTCTGGCGGGGCTGGCCGGGCTGTTTGTGGGTAAGAGCGGCATCTTTGACCACCAGTGGTCGGCCCGGGGCCAGACTGCCCGGATCTACAAGACCGAAGTGGTCCGGGAGCCGGACCGGCTGACCCGGGCGGGGGATGTGTACTGCTGGCTGAAGGGCTATGCCTACATGATGCGCACCGACAGCACCAAAGATCTCATTGCCGAAATTGAGGGAGGCATCAAAAAGGAGGTCAGCGTGGGCTGCCGGGTGGAGCGGGCCGTGTGCTCCATCTGTGGGGCCGACCGCAGCGCCGGAGACTGCGGCCACGAGAAGGGCCGGGAGTACGGCGGTCAGCTTTGCTACACCAGCCTGGAGGGGGCGGAGGACGCCTATGAGTTCTCCTTTGTGGCGGTACCCGCCCAGCCTCTGGCCGGAGTGGTAAAGAGCGCCGGGAGCTGGCGGGAGATGGCCCAGGCCTGCCCCGGCGGCGCCCGGGAGTTGAAAAAGCTGGAGGAGGAGGCCCGGCTGGGCCGGAAGTATCTGGAAAATCTCCGGGGAGAACTGGTGCGGCTGTCTCTGCTGGCCGACAGCGCCCTGGAGGAAAAGGTCGTCAAGTCGGTCTCGGAAAAGCTGGACCCGGAAGAGCTGGAGGCACTGAGCAGATCCTTTGCCCGGCGGGCGGGGGAGCGCTATCCGGTGAAGACCCAGCTGTCCTATGGGGACAAGCCCGTAAAGGCCGTGGAAGAGGATCGGGCGTTTTTGGTTTGAGTGAGATCCCGCTGACCCAGTGGGGAAAGCGGTCATTCTCAGAATAAAAATCGGGAGGTAACGATGATGAGCAATCTTTCTTATGAGGGGATCGGCGCTGTGGTGGCCACCTTTGAGGTGGACGAAGGGGTCAGGGGCGGCCAGGTGGTCAAACCTACCGGCAACGGCCAGGTGGGCCCCTGTTCCGCCGACGACAAGTTCTGCGGCGTGGCCCTGGAGCCCCGGGCGGGCATTGCCGGGGTCCAGGTGAAGGGCTTTATGACGGTGACCGCCTCCGGCCTGTCCGTGGGCGCGGCCACTCTGGCCGCCGACGGCAATGGGGGCGTGAAATCCGCCGCATCCGGCGTAAGCGCCACCGTGGTCAGTGTAAACGAGGACGGCACCGCCGTCATCTGTCTGTAAATTTGGAGAGGAGCGTGGAACAATGGCTTTTTCCTATGACAATCTGAAGCTGGACAAGGGGATGTACCAGGAGGCCGGCCGCACCTTTACCCAGGTGCTGGAGAGCCAGGACCCCAGCGAGCGCTACAAAGGCACCAGTCTGGAGGGCCTGGACGCCTTCCAGCGCCAGCTCAAGCGCTTTGACATCAAGGTGAAGGGGGCGGGCAGCGATGTGGTGGAGAAGTTCTTCCGCACCGCCGACTCTGCCGTGCTGTTCCCTGAGTACATCGCTCGCACCGTCCGTCAGGGCATGGAGGAGGGGGATCTGCTGCCCTCCATCACCGCCGCCGTCACCCGGTTTGACGGTATGGACTACCGCTCCATCACCGCCCAGGCCGGCGGCGAGGAGAAGGAACTGCGGTATGTGGACGAGGGGTCTGAGATCCCCTCCACCACCATCAAGGTGCAGTCCAACCTGGTGAAGCTGCGCAAGCGGGGGAGAATGCTGGTGGCCAGCTATGAGGCGGTGCGCTATCAGAAGCTGGACCTGTTCTCCGTCACCCTGCGCCAGATGGGCGCCCACATCTCCCGCACTCTGCTCTCTGACGCGGTGGATGTGCTGATGAACGGCGACGGCAACGACAACGCCGCTCCTGTGGACAATGTGACCGCCGGCGGCACCCTCACCTACGACGACCTGGTGAATTTCTGGGCCAAGTTTGACCCCTATGAGATGAACGCCCTGCTGGTGTCCGGGGATGTGATGGTGAAGCTGCTGAAGCTCACCGAGTTCCAGAATCCCCTCACCGGCCTCAACTTCCAGGGCACCGGCAAGCTGACCACCCCCCTGGGGGCCACCCTGCTGCGCACCAGCGTGCTGCCTGAGGGCACCTGCATCGGCTTGGACAAGCGCTTTGCCCTGGAGATGGTCCAGGGCAGCGATGTGATGGTGGAGTACGACAAACTCATTGACCGCCAGCTGGAGCGGGCGGCCATCACCACCATCAGCGGCTTTGCCAAGGTCTTCCCCGAGGCCAGCCGGGTGCTGGAGGTCTGAGCATGACCGGGGAGATCCTGGAGCTGTGCAGGGCCATGGGGGCCCCGGAGGACCGGGAGGAGCTGCTGCTCCTCCTGGTCCAGGCGGTGGAGAAGGACCTGACCGGACGGCTGAAGGCGGGGGTGAAGCCGGAGGACTGCGGTTCCGCCTTTCCTCTGGCCGCCGCCATGCTGGTCATGGACGCCCTGGAGGGGGCGGCGGGAGGACTGGAGGAGGTCACCTCCTTCACTGCCGGAGATCTGACCATCCACAGACAGCCCGCAAGCGGCCGGGAGCGCCGTGACCAGGCCCTGCGGCTGCTCTCCCCCTGGACGGGGGACACGGGCTTTTCCTTTCGGGGGGTGCGGGGATGATAGAGCGGGAATGGCAGGGGATCCTGAGCCGGTACGGGCAGCAGGTCCTGGTGCGCCGGGGGGAGGAACAGTTCTCCCTCCGGGCCTTCCTTCAGCCGGTACTGGAGAAAAGCACGCCTCAGCAGGAGCCTACCCCACTGGGCCTGGGCAGCCGGGAGAAGTTTTTATATCTGGGCCCTCCGGAGCAGCCCCTGGATCTGGACACCTTTGTGACCTGCCGTGGCAGGGAGTACCGGGTGCAGAACGCCCACAGGGTGGGGGACGGAGTCTGCCCCTACTGGTGGGCGGTGCTGTACCCCAGAGATGAGGTGAGCCTGTGAACACAGGGATGGAAAAGATCTGTCAGGCCATGGCGGACTATCTGGAAGGCCGGGGCATCCCTGCCAGCACCGCCTGGCCCATGACGCCCAGAGAGGAGAAGGGCCCGGTGGTGGTGGTCTCCCTGCGCAGCTGCCAGGCCGGACCCGCGGGCTTTCAGGACTACCTGGGGGAGCGGTACAACCAGGAGACCGGCCTTTGGGAGGAGTGCTTCGGCAAGCAGGCGGAACTTACGCTGGGCCTCGACATCTACGCCCCGGAGGGGGGAGATGGACAGGTGGTAAGGCAGACCTTTGACCAGCTGGCCGGGGCCCTTATTCTGGGAGGGCCGGAAGGACTGCGGGCGGAGGAGTTCTCCTGGGAGGAGATGGACTATGATTCCCAGAGCCGCCGCCTGCGGGGCCGGGTCCGGGCGGTGTGCCGGGTGTGCCTCCAGGGGATCGCGGAATCCGGCGGCGAGTTTGTTGATTTTGAATTGCGAGGTGTGGTGAAACAATGAGCATTACGGTACATCAGCGTCCGGGGGTGTATTCCTCCTATGACGCGTCCACAACGGTAAGCGGAAGCGGCGGGGGCAAACTGGTGGGCCTGGTGGCGGTCAACACGGTGGCCCAGGCCGGGACAGTCCAGGTGATCACCAGCTATGACAAAGCGGTGGCCGCCTTCGGCTCCGCCGGCGGGGAGGACATGGCGGAGCTCATCCGCCTGGCCCTGAGAAACGGCGCTTCGGCGGTGGCGGCGGTGCCTGTGGCCGACGAGGGGGGCTATGAGGCCGCCTTTGCCCAGCTGGCGGAGATGGAGGATATCGCCCTGGTGATCTGCGGCAGTACCGAGGAGTCGGTGCACCAGAAGCTGAAGGAGAGCGTGATGTCCGCCTCTGAGCTGCGCCGGGAGCGGCTGGGTGTGGTGGCCGGAGGGGCCGATGAGAGCGTGGAGGAGCTCATCGCCCGGGCCAAGACCCTCAACTGTGAGCGCATGGTGCTGGTATCGCCCTGTGCCGTGGATGGGACGGGGGAGGGGCTGACCGGCCTTTCCCTGGCCGCGGCGGTGGCGGGGGCCATTGCCGGAGAGGACGATCCCGCCGTCCCCCTGGGAGGCGCGGAGCTGCTGGGCCTCAACGGCCTGTCCCAGCGGTACGGGGACAACGACCTGGACCTTCTGATCCTGGGAGGCGTCACCCCGGTGGAGAGCGTGGGCGGCGCCGTGAGCGTGGTGCGGGGAGTGACCACCCGCACCTCCAGCGGAGAGAGCGCCGACGCCACCTGGCGGGATCTGACCACCATCCGGGTGGTGGACGATGTGATTCCCGGCCTGCGCACGGCCCTGCGCGGCAAATTCCGCCGGGCCAAAAATACCGAGCAGAGCCGGGGCGCCATCCGCTCCCAGGTGGTGCTGGAGCTGGAGAACAAGCTCAGCCGGGAGATCATCACCGGCTATGAAAATGTGACGGTGAGCGCCGACCCGGAGGACGCCTCCCGGTGTCTGGTGGACTTCTCCTTCACGGTGGCCCACGGCCTTAACCAGATCTGGCTGACGGCCCATATTACGGTATGAGACATCGGAAATAGGAGGAGGTAACACATGAGTATCGCAGGATTTCCCACCAGCAGCGACATCTATCTGGAAGTGGACGGCGTTCGGGTGGCGGTGGTCCAGAGCTACTCCGCCAAGACCACCAAGAGCAGCATTGCCGTGGAGGCCTTCGGCGAATCGGAGCCCGTGGCCACCGTCCCCGGTCAGGCCACCCATGTGGTGGAACTGACCCGGCTGTACGCCACCGATGAGGCCATCCGGGACGGCATCAATTTTTATGACCTGTCCGGCTTCTCTCTGGTGATCTGCAAGCCGGACAAGAAGATCATCTACTCCGACTGCCAGTGGAGCGCCATTCAGGAGGACGCCACCCTGGGCAGCATGGTTCTGGAGAAGGTCACTCTGGTGGCCTCCCGGCGCATTGAGACGGGGGTGTAACCCATGACACTGTCCATTTTGGCCGGTGAGGACCGCCTGAGCCTGGGAAACGGCATGGATCTGCGGCTTCTCTCCGCCCTGGAGGTGCTCCAGGCCCGGCGGGAGGCGGGAGCACTGGCGCAGGAGGACCGGGAACGGGCCCTTTGTTCCAACGCCTGCCTTCTGGCCAGGGCTTTGGAGAAGACGGAGGACCAGAGCCCCGTCTTTCCCGACGGACGGGCGGTGCTGGCCGGGTTGACGGTGGAGGAGATCTCCGGCCTTGCCGCCCGGTGGAGCGCCTTCAGCCGGGAAATGGACCCGGGACTGGGTCTGTCTCAGGAGGAGCTGGAACAGGTAAAAAAAAACTCCGTGAGGACCCGGGAGAGCGGCTTCGGTGGCGGGTGCTGAGGGAGTTTCACGCTCTGCCCACCGAAAAGCGGGCCCGGGAGATGAAAAACCGGGACTACCTCTGGTGCCTGGCCAACGGCCTGCTGGACCGGGAGGAGGACCTGGAGCGCCTTTGCCCCGCCTGCCGGGAGCGGGCGCTGGAGGAGCGCTGCCCGGTGTGCGGACAGGCCCGGGAGAACGGGGAGGACCATATGGACAACCCCTCCTTTGACCGGGAGCGGTTTGAGCGGCTGAAGGGAGGAAACCCAGGATGACAGACTATCTGGAACTGCTGGAGGAGGGGGCGGACGCCCTGTTGGAGCAGGCCCGGCGGCTGGAACAGGCCCTGGCCGGAAGAGGACGGAATCGGGAAGAGGCGGGGGAAGAGGAATCTTCCCCCGTCCGTTCCCCCCTGAAGGGGGAGCAGGCGGTCCCGGAGGGGATGCTTCTCCGGGGGGAGACGGACCGGCCCGGTGAGGGCAGCCCGGAGGCGGCCTTGGAGTCCTTCGGGGCGCTCTCCCTGTCCCAGGCACAGGTGGACACAGCCTGGGAGGAGGGACAGGAGCAGGGAGGAACATTTCCCCTGCTGGAGCAGCTGCGGCGGCTGGAATCTGTCCAGGTTTTGCCCCAGGCGGAACAGAGCCGGGCCGGTACCCGGGCGGTTTCCGCCGGGAGACGAAACGCCTGGAATGGCCTGGAATGGGGAGAGGGGCTCACAGGCGTGGCCGGGGAGATGCCGTCTCTGCCCCAGGGGCGGGAAAATCCCGCCTTCCGGCTGCCCGGAGGGGGAGCTTCTCCGGGGGGAGAGGCCGGGTGGGCGGAGCAGGCCGACCGGGTCTTCCGCCGGGACAGTCGCCGGTATGACGGCGGATTTTATCTCTACTAAGCGAGGAGGAAAGAGCCATGGACCTTTCGCCCATGCGGTATAAAAGCTACACCTGGCCCCACAACCCCAGGGTGTATTCCATTGATTACCAGCGGAAGATGGCCGTCCACAAGACCCCCTTCGGCCTCTTTCAGCTCCAGGATCTGGGCCGGACCAACCGGATCATGGAGGGAGAGGGGGAGTTTGTAGGGGAGGGGGCCTACGCCCAGTTTGGCCAGCTGGCCAATGTATTTTATGATGGCGGGCCGGGCCTGCTGATCCACCCCCTGTGGCAGGCGGCCAACGCCTATTTTGTCTCCCTGCGTCTGGAGCAGGAGCCCCGGCCGGACTATGTGCGCTACTCCTTTTCCTTTTGGGAGGACGACAGCTGGTACACCGGCCTGGCCACCCGCCAGACGGCCCAGGGCCAGAGCGGGGAGACCTCGGCCGGAGAGACGGCGGGGAGCGAGGCGGTCTACCACCGGGTGGTGAAGGGGGACACCCTCTGGGCCCTGGCGGGACAGTACGGCCTGTCCCTGGCGGAGCTCATCGCCCTGAACCCCCAGATCAAAAATCCCAACCTCATCAGGGTGGGAGAGGAGGTGCGGGTGCGGTGACAGGCTATATGACAGACGCCGCCGGTACCCGCTGGCAGCTGCCCAATCTGGTGGCCTGGCGGCTGGACTACACCGCCGGGGTGCCCTGCGACAGCTTCTGGCTGCGCTGCCCCTGGGACGGGAACAACACCACCCGCCCCGGGGACTGGGTGAGCTTTCAGGCTTTCCATGAGGGGGAGCAGGTCTTTGCCGGTGTGGTGGACGAGTGTGAGGTCACCCTCTCCCGGCAGGGGCGGCTGCTGGAGGTTTCCGGCCGGGGGATGGCCGCGAGGCTTCTGGACAACGAGGCCCTGGGCCAGGACTACCTGTCCGCCACCCAGCAGGACATCATCCGGGACCATGTGACCCCCTACGGCGTCCAGGTGGCGCCGGGGGGGAGCCTGCCCCCGGTGTCCCAGTTTTCCGTGGCCACAGGGAGCAGCGAGTGGTCGGTGGTCTATGAATTTGCCCGGTACTACGGGGGGGTGGCCCCCCGCTTTGACCGGCAGGGCCGGCTGGTGCTCACCGGCTGGAGGGACAGCCAGGAGCGGCTCATCGGCGACGGGGTGCCCGTCACCGCCCTCACCCTCCGGGACCGGCGGTACGGGGTGCTGTCCCGGGTGCTGGTCCGGGACCGGTGGAGCGGGGCGGTGGAGTCGGTGGACAACGCCGCCTTTCTGGCCCAGGGGGGACAGGCCCGGCGGGTCATCACCATGCCCGAGCGCAGCAGCTACCAGGCCATGCGCTACTCCGGTCAGTTTCAGCTGGACAAGTCGGCCTCGGAGCTGCAGCGGCTGGAGGTGACGGTGGCCCAGGCCTTCTGTGCCTGGCCCGGGGATCTGGTGCGCATCCAGCGCACGGACTGGGACTGGAACGGGGTGTACCGGGCGGCCCTGGTGAGTGTTGGAATGGACGAGACGGGGTACTGGAGCCGGCTGGAGCTGGCCGACCCCGATTTTACAGTTTGAGGTGAGGGGATATGTGGACTTCGGAACGAAGCGGAAAGCAGCCGGTGCGGGAGGCCCCCGCTGAGCTGGGCACAGTCACCCTGGGTGGCGACCCGGCAGGGGTCAGCATGGGGGGCGAGCGCCGGTGGCTCCAGGTTTTTACCCCCGGGGGCTACTGCTGGCGGCCCACGGCGGGGGATAAGGTGCTGGTGCTCAAGGCGGGCAGCCAGGGGGAGTGCCCCTGTATCCTGGGCAAGGAGCAGCAGCTGGATGAGCTGGGCCCCGGGGAGGTGCGGCTCACCGGGGGAGAGAGCAGCGTCTATCTGGGGAAGGACAACCTGAAGCTGGAGGGCAATCTGCTCATCAACGGGCAGACCCTGGAGGCCATCATCACCCAGGTGGTGATGGAGCTTCTGAGCTGAGAGGAGGGGGACATGGAACGAGTGATCATCAACGGGGACTATGTCCCCGACGGAGGTGGCGGACTGAAAACCGTCTCCGGGGGCGAGGAGGTTCTGGCCCGGGTGCTCTTCCGCCTCACCGCCCGGCGGGGGGCGCTGCCCTTCCTGCCCCAGCTGGGCAGTCGGCTTTATGAGCTGGCGCGGGAGAAGCCCTCGGCCCGGCAGTCCCTGGCTCAGCAGTATGTGGCCGAGGCCCTGCGGGAGGAGACCGATGTGAGTGTGGAGTCGGTCACTCTGGAGCAGCAGGGAGAGATCGGGGTGCTGACGGTAAAAGTACGCTGGCAGGGGGAGACCCTCACCGGCCAGACGACCCTGTGAGGGGAGGAACAAGGATTTGAAAACCATCGACGAAATTTATGAGCAGATGCTGTCCTGCTTTGGAGAGCAGACGGGGCTGGAGCCCAAGGAGGGCACCGACCTGTCCGCCCGGCTCTACGCCCTGGCCGCCCAGGTCTACTCCCTGTATGTCCAGGCGGACTGGGTCACCCGGCAGGCCTTCCCTCAGACGGCGGAGGGGGAGTATCTGGACCGCCACGCCCAGCTGCGGGGGCTGGAGCGCAAGGCGGCGGTAGCCGCCCGGGGAACGGTGCGCTTTACCGCCGGGGAGGCGTGGGAATCCCAGCGGGAGATCCCGGAAGGGACCGTGTGTATGACGGCGGGGCTCATTCGCTTTGAGACCACTCAGGCGGGAGTCCTTTCCCCCGGAGAGCTGACGGCGGATGTGCCCGTCCGGGCTCTGGAGGCGGGGACGGCAGGCAATGTGGCCGCCGGAGCCATTGTCTCCATGGCGGTGGCTCCCATGGGCATTTCCTCCTGCACCAACCCTGAGCCCTGCGCCGGGGGTGCGGACGGGGAGGGGGATAAGCAGCTGCGGGAGCGGATTCTGGACACCTTCCGCCGCCTGCCCAACGGGGCCAACGCCGCCTTTTATGAGCAGGAGGCCCTGTCCTTTGACCAGGTGGCCGCGGCCACGGTGATCCCCCGGCCCAGAGGAGTGGGCTCGGTGGATGTGGTGGTGTCCACCCTGGCGGGGATCCCCGACCAGCAGCTGCTGACCGAGCTTCAGGACTACTTTGAACAGCGCCGGGAGATCGCTGTGGATGTACAGGTCCGCTCCCCCCAGACCAGAACGGTGGATGTGACCGTCCAGGTGGCCGCCCAGGGGGGCTGGGACGCCGCCCAGGCACGGGCCAATGTGAAAGCCGCCCTGGAGAGCTGGTTTGACGGAAAGCTGCTGGGACAGAATGTGCTCCTGGCCCGGCTGGGCAGCCTGATCTACCAGTGCGAGGGCGTGGAAAACTATTCCATTCTTGCCCCGGCCGCCGATGTGGCCATGGGGGAGGATGAGCTGCCCCAGCTGGGTACCCTGTCTGTGGAGGCGATGGTATGAGCCACGGAGGGTATCTGCGGGAGCTGCTGCGCCCCCTTGGTGTGTACGATCTGGAGGCGCCCTTCAACGGGGGAGAGCTGGACGCCCAGGGCCAGGCCCTGGACCGGTTTCTGGAGAGTCTGGAGGAGATACACCGGGAGAGCTCTCTGACCACGGCGGAGGACTGGGGGCTGGAGCGGATCGCCCGGCTGCTGGTCCGGCGGCCTGTGGCCGACGAGCCCCGGGCTCTGGGCGACGCCCTGGCCGCCCTGCTGCGCATCAGCGGAGACAGCTTTACCCTGGCGGCCATCAACGACACCATCGCCGGCTGCGGCGTGCCCGCCCTGGTGAAGGAGCTGGGGGTGGGACAGGTGGCGGTCTTCTTTCCCGGCATTGCCGGAGAACCCCAGGGGTTTGAGGAGATGAAGAAGATCATCGAGGACATCCTGCCCGCCCACCTGGGAATCAGCTATAAATTCTGGTTCATCACCTGGGCGGAGCTGGAGGAGAAGTTCCCCACCTGGCAGTCCATTGAGGAGAAAAACCTCACCTGGTCCGGCCTGGAGACAAGCGTAGACTAAAAAATCCCGTGGAGCAAAAGCTCCACGGGATTTTTATGCGTTCAGATAAAAGGATATGGAAGGGCTCAGGCCTTATTCTGGGCCTCCACCAGGCGGACGCCGCAGTACTTTTCCCGGAGCTTGGGCTTTTCGATCTTGCCGGTGGGGTTGCGGGGGACATCGGCAAAGATGATTTTCCGGGGACGCTTGTACCGGGGCAGATCCATGCAAAACTGGTTGATCTCGCTCTCGGTGCAGGTCATGCCGTCCTTGACCTGGATGATGGCGGCGGCGATCTCGCCCAGGCGCTTGTCGGGCAGGCCGATGACGGCCACATCGTGAACCTTGGGGTAGGCGGACAGGAAGTCCTCGATCTGCACGGGGTAGAGGTTCTCGCCGCCGGAGATGATCACATCCTTCTTCCGGTCCACCAGGAAGTAGAAGCCGTCCTCGTCCTGACGGGCCATGTCCCCGGTATGGAGCCAGCCGTTTTTGAGAACCTCGGCGGTGGCCTCGGGGTTGTGGTAGTAGCACACCATGACCCCGGGTCCCTTGACGCACAGCTCGCCCACCTCTCCCTGGGGGACGGGGGCGTCCTGCTCGTCCACAATCTTGACCTTCCAGCCGTAGCCGGGCACGCCGATGGCGCCCACCTTGTCAATGTGGTCCATGCCCAGATGGACGCAGCCCGGGCCGGTGGACTCGGACAGGCCGTAGTTGGTGTCGTACTTGTGGTGGGGGAAGTAGCTCATCCAGTGCTTGATGAGAGAGGGGGGGACCGGCTGGGCGCCGATGTGCATCAGCCGCCACTGGGAGAGCTGGTAGTCCTCCCGCTTCAGGTCGCCCCGGTCCAGAGCGGCCAGAATGTCCTGACACCAGGGCACCAGCAGCCACACGATGGTGCACTTCTCAGAGGAGACCGCCTGAAAAATGGCGGTGGGGGAGTTGCCCTTCAGCAGCACCGCCCGGCTGCCGGTAAACAGCGATCCGAACCAGTGCATCTTGGCCCCGGTGTGGTACAAGGGGGGGATGCATAAAAATACATCCTCGTGGGTGGTCTGGTGATGGATGGCCTCCATCCGGGCGGCCTGGGACAGGGCGTGGTGCTTGAGCAAAATGGCCTTGGGGAAGCCGGTGGTGCCGGAGGAGTAGTAGATGGCGCCGTCGTCCTCATCATCCACCAGTACCTTCGGGGCGGCGGAGGAGCAGTTGGCGGTGGCCCGGTGGTAGTCCTCGGCAAAGGAGGGGCAGGTGTCCCCCACAAAGAAGAGGAGCATCTGGTGGGAGATGTGGGGAACAATGGTCTCCACCCGGCCGATAAACTCCGGGCCGAAGAAGAGCACATCCACATCCGCCAGCTTCAGGCAGTAGTCGATCTCCTCGGAGGTGTAGCGGAAGTTGAGGGGTACCGCAATGGCCCCGGCCTTCAGGATGCCGAAGTAGATGGGCAGCCACTCCAGACAGTTCATCAGCAGAATGGCCACCTTCTGTCCCTTGCGGATTCCACGGCCCAGGAGCATGTGGGCCACCCGGTTGGCCTTTTCATCAAAAACAGACCAGGTGATCTCCCGGCGGTAGGGGACGGAAGAGGTGGGCTGGATGAGCTCGTACTCCTTCCAGGTCACCCGCTGCCGCTCCTGAACCTCGGGATTGATTTCCACCAGGGCGATCTCTTCCCCGTAGAGCTTGCTGTTGCGCTCCAGCAGATCGGTAATAGGCATACGCCATTCCTTCCTTTCAAACCGGGCCGGACCCGGGGACACTTCGCTGAGTTTAAGCTTTAAACCGTTGAAGTATCATAACTGATTTTGGGAGAAAAGTCAAGAGGGGAGGGGAAGATTTTCTTAAAAAAGAAAATGGGGCAAAGAAAAAAACCTGAAATTTTTCTTGACAAATATACGGCAAGGTGTATAATGCAAACCAACAAAGGCGTTGACGAAGACAAAGTAGAACGCAGGAAAAGCCGATCAGAGAGTTCCCGGTTGGTGCGAGGGGCATGGCTGTGTGTTTGAAATTTCATCTTCCGAGCTGTCCGAGGAACAGTCCCAAGGGGACTCAGTAGAGCGGACCGGGACCTCCCGTTACCGGGGCAGGGTATTGCTGGATACCCGTTGAGGCCGGACTTCGTGAGAAGACGGCAAATAGAGGTGGTACCGCGGGAACGGAATTTCTCGTCCTCTGTTTGATCCAAGGCGGATCAGACAGGGGTTTTTTTGTACCCATTTTCGGCAAAAGCCTTTACCTTTACGCTTTTGTGTGCTACACTTTAAGATAATGAATTGCCCTTGGGGCAAAAAGGAGTGGTACCATGGCGAAACTGGATAAGCGCCCCCGAAGCATGGCCCTGTACGAGACCATCCTGAAGCTGAAGGACCTGGACGAGTGCTGCCGTTTTTTTGACGATCTGTGTACCCCCACTGAGCTGCGCTCCCTGGAGCAGCGGTTCGATGTGGCGGTCTACCTCCAGCAGGGTCTGGTGTATCTGGACATTCTGGAAAAGACCGGCGCCAGCAGCGCCACCATCAGCCGGGTCCGCCGGTCCATGCTGGACAACGGAGCGGGCGGCGTGATGCAGCAGGTCATTGTCCGGGAGGGCCTGGGCAGCAAGAAGGAAGAAAAAAACTGCGGATGTGAAGAAAGTAGGGAAGCAAAATGAAAGAGCTGATGTTGGGCAACGCCGCCGTTGCCCGGGGACTGTACGAGGCCGGGTGCTGTGTGATTTCCAGCTATCCCGGGACCCCCAGTACCGAGATCACCGAGGAGGCCGCCAAGTACGACGAAATCTACTGCGAGTGGGCCCCCAATGAGAAGGTGGCCATGGAGACCGCCTTTGGCGCCAGCCTTGCCGGCAAGCGCTCCTTCTGCGGTATGAAGCATGTGGGCCTCAATGTGGCCGCCGACCCCCTGTACACCATGTCCTACACCGGCGTCAACGCCGGACTGGTCATCGGCGTGGCCGACGACGCGGGGATGCACTCCTCCCAGAACGAGCAGGACTCCCGCCACCACGCCATCGCCTCCAAGGTGCCCATGCTGGAGCCCAGCGACTCCCGGGAGTCCCTGGAGTTTACCAAGCTGGCCTATCAGCTCTCCGAGGAGTTTGACACCCCGGTGCTGTTGAAGATGTGCACCCGCATCGCCCACTCCCAGTCCCTGGTGGAGACCTCTGAGCGGGTGGAAAAGCCGGTGGTCCCCTATGAGAAGAACATCGCCAAGTATGTGATGATGCCCGGCAACGCCATCCGCCGCCACCCCGTGGTGGAGGAGCGCACCCGGAAGCTCCAGGAGTGGGCGGAGACCGCCCCCATCAACCGGGTAGAGATGGGGGGCACCAAAATGGGCATTATCACCTCCTCCACCTCCTACCAGTATGTGAAGGAAGTGTTCGGGGACTCTGTGTCCGTGCTGAAGCTGGGCATGGTCAACCCCCTGCCCGTGAAGCTCATCCGGGACTTTGCCGCCAGGGTGGAGAAGCTTGTGGTGGTGGAGGAGCTGGACCCCATCATTGAGAACCACTGCAAGGCCCTGGGCCTGGAGGTCACCGGCAAGGACGCCCTGCCTCTGGAGGGGGAGTTCTCCCAGAACCTGGTGGCCGCCAAGCTGGGGGGGGCCGTCCACACGGGCAAGGCCTTGGAGGATGCCATTCCTCCCCGTCCCCCGGTCATGTGCGCCGGCTGCCCCCACCGGGGACTGTTTTATACCTTAAATAAAAACAAGTGCACCGTCCTGGGGGACATCGGCTGTTACACCCTGGGCGCTGTGGCCCCCCTGTCCGCCATGGACATGACCCTGTGCATGGGCGGCTCCGTCTCCGCTATCCACGGCTTCAACAAGGCCCTGGGCAAGGAGAGCGAGGGCAAGACGGTGGCCGTCATCGGCGACTCCACCTTTATGCACTCCGGCATGACCGGCCTGGCCAACATCGCCTATAACCAGTCCAACTCCACCGTCATCATCCTGGACAACTCCATCACCGGCATGACCGGCCACCAGCAGAATCCCACCACCGGCTACAACATCAAGGGGGATCCCGCCGGCAAGATCGACCTGGAGCAGCTGTGCAAGGCCATGGGCTTTAACCGGGTCCGGGTGGTGGATCCCTACGACCTGAAGGCCTGCGACCAGGCGGTGAAGGAGGAGCTGGCCGCCGAGGAGCCCTCCGTCATCATCTCCCGCCGCCCCTGCGCCCTTTTGAAGTATGTCAAGCACAATCCGCCTCTGGTGGTGAACAAGGACAAGTGCATCGGCTGCAAGAGCTGCATGAAGATCGCCTGCCCCGCCATCGCCATCAAGGAGGGCAAGGCCCATGTGGACAACACCCTGTGCGTGGGCTGCGGCGTGTGTGAGCAGCTGTGCCCCGTAGGGGCCTTTGAGAGTACCGGCAAGGAGGGTTAAGGCATGGAAACCAAAAATATTATGATTGTAGGCGTGGGCGGTCAGGGCTCTTTGCTGGCCAGCAAGCTGCTGGGCCACCTGCTGATGGAGCAGGGCTATGATGTGAAGGTGTCCGAGGTCCACGGCATGTCCCAGCGGGGGGGCAGCGTGGTCACCTATGTGCGCTACGGGGACAAGGTCAACTCCCCCGTCATCGACAAGGGGGAGGCCGATTACATCGTCTCCTTTGAGCTGCTGGAGGCCGCCCGGTGGCTGAGCTACTTAAAGCCCGACGGACAGATCGTCACCTCCACCCAGCAGATCGATCCCATGCCCGTCATCATGGGGGCCGCCCAGTACCCCGAAAACCTGGTGGAGAAGATGAAGGCCACCGGGGCCAAGGTGGACGCCCTGGACTGCCTGAAGCTGGCCGAGGAGGCCGGGTCCTCCAAGGCGGTGAACATCGTCCTCATGGGCCGGCTGTCCCACTACTTCGACCTGCCTGAAGAGGCCTGGCAGGCCTCCCTGGAGGCCATGGTGCCCAAGAAATTCCTGGAGCTGAACAAGAAGGCCTTCCAGCTGGGCAAGAACGCCTGAGCAGATGGTGAACGCCTTGCTGGTGGGAGCGGGGGGAGCCCTGGGCGCTGTGGGGCGCTACGGGATCAGTCTGCTGCCTGTTCGGGGAGATTTTCCCCTGCTCACCCTGTGTACCAATTTCCTGGGGGCCCTGCTTATCGGAATCGTGGTGGGGCTGGCCGGGGCGGGAAAGCTGGGAAGCGGCGGAACGCTGTTCTGGAAGACCGGCGTGTGCGGAGGCTTTACCACCTTTTCCACCTTCTCCCTGGAGAGCCTGACCCTGTTTGAAAAGGGAAAGTGGCTGCTGGGAGGAAGCTATATGATCCTCAGCGCGGGGCTGTGCCTGGCGGGCGTGGCCCTGGGGCGGCGGCTGGGACAGCTGGCTGCCTGAGATAAAAATGTGTGTGTTGTTTAAATCATCATATTATTGAAAGGACTGATACCCATGGAAAGATATTACCAGCCTGAGATCGAATGCGCCTCCCGGGAGCAGATCAGGGCCTGGCAGGACGAGCGTCTGGTCAAGCAGGTCAAGCATGTGTGGGACAATGTGCCCTACTACCGCAAGAAGATGGAGGCCAAGGGGCTGACCCCTGCCGACATCAAGGGCGTGGACGACCTGCACAAGCTGCCCTTTGTGACCAAGGCCGACCTGCGGGAAGCCTACCCCTATGGTCTGCTGGCAAAGCCCCTGAAGGACTGCGTCCGCATCCAGTCCACCTCCGGCACCACCGGCAAGCGTGTGGTGGCCTTCTACACTCAGCATGATATCGATCTGTGGGAGGACTGCTGCGCCCGGGCCATTGTGGCCGCCGGCGGCACCAATGAGGATGTGTGCCAGGTGTCCTACGGCTACGGCCTGTTCACCGGCGGCCCCGGCCTCAACGGCGGCAGTCACAAGGTGGGCTGCCTCACCATTCCCACCTCCTCCGGCAACACCGAGCGTCAGATCATGTTCATCCGGGACCTGTCCGCCACCATCCTGTGCTGCACCCCCTCCTACGCCGCCTACATCGGCGAGACCATGAAGGATATGGGCCTGACCCCCGACCAGATCCCCCTGAAGGCGGGCATCTTCGGCGCCGAGGCCTGGAGCGAGGAGATGCGCCAGGACATTCAGAACACCCTGGGGATCAAGGCCTATGATATTTACGGCCTCACCGAGCTGTCCGGCCCCGGCGTGTCCTTCGAGTGCTCCGCCCAGACCGGCATGCACATCAACGAGGACCACTTCATCGCCGAGATCATCGACCCCGAGACCGGGGAGGTCCTGCCCGAGGGCAGCAAGGGCGAGCTGGTGTTTACCTCCATCACCAAGGAGGCCTTCCCCCTGCTGCGCTACCGCACCCGGGACATCTGCACCCTCAGCCATGAGAAGTGCTCCTGCGGCCGCACCCATGTGAAGATGTCCAAGCCCATGGGCCGTACCGACGATATGCTGATCATCCGGGGCGTCAATGTGTTCCCCTCCCAGATCGAGACGGTGCTGCTGAACCACGGCTATCCCGCCAACTATCAGATCATTGTGGACCGGGTGCGCTCCACCGACACCCTGGATGTCCAGGTGGAGATGACCCCCGAGATGTTCACCGACAATCTGGGCGAGATCGACCGCCGGCAGAAGGAGCTGGTGGACGGCCTGCGCTCCATGCTGGGTCTGGCCGCCAAGGTCACCCTGGTGGCCCCCAAGTCCATTGTCCGCAGCGAGGGCAAGGCGGTCCGGGTCATCGACAAGCGCAAGATTTAAAAAGGGGGAGCGAGTATGAATATCAAGCAGATCTCTGTCTTTCTGGAGAACAAGCCCGGCGCCCTGTACGCCATGACCGGCGTGCTGGCCCAGAACCAGGTGGATATGCGGGCCCTGAGCGTGGCCGAGACCAAGGACTTCGGCATCGTGCGCATGATCGTGGCCGATGTGTACAAGGCCACCACCGTGCTGAAGGAGGCGGGCTATATCCACTCCATCACCCCCGTGCTGGGAGTGGCCATCCCCGATGTGCCCGGCGGCCTGAACAAGGTGCTCCAGGTGCTGGACGAGGCCCAGATGAATGTGGAGTATATGTACGCCTTCCTGGGCGGCAAGAAAGCCGACCACGCCTACATGGTGTTCCGGGTGGAGGATAACGAGGCGGCCACCGCCGCCCTGGCTGCCCGGGGGATCAAGACCGTGGAGCAGGACGAGATGGACCAGCTATAACAAAAAGTGCCGTCCCCGAAAACCGGGGGCGGCATTTTTGCGATCAAAGCCCGATGCTTTGGATGACCTCCCTGAGCTGAGCGGCGGAGGCCAGAAGGGCCTGGTGCTCCTCCCGGTCCAGGGGGATCTCCAGCACCTGTTCCACCCCGTCCTTGCCCACAATGGAGGGGATGCTCAGACACAGCCCCTCCAGGCCGTACTGGCCGGAGAGGGGGACGGACACGGGGAGCATGGCGTGTTCGTTTTTCACGATACACTCGGCGATCCTGGCCACCGCCATGGCAATGCCGTAGTAGGTGGCCCCCTTGCGCTGAATGATCTCGTAGGCGCTGTCCCGCACCTCGTGGTAGATCCTGTCCAGCACCGCCTTTCGATCCTCGATGCCCTTCAGGCGGCAGAACTGGTCCAGGTCGATACTGGAGATGTTGGCGCTGCTCCACACCGCCAGCTCGCTGTCCCCGTGCTCGCCGATGACGGCGGCGTGGACATTCCGGCTGTCCACCCCCAGCTCCTGACCCAGCAGGTATTTGAGCCGGGCGGTATCCAGCACCGTGCCCGAGCCGATCACCCGGTTGGCGGGCAGGCCGGACAGCTTCCAGGCGGCGTAGGTGAGCACATCCACCGGGTTTGCCACCACCAGGAGGATGCCCTGGAAGTTCCGGCTGGTGAGCTCGGGAATGATGCTCTTCAAAATGGCCACATTCTTGCCGATCAGGTCCAGGCGGGTCTCCCCGGGCTTCTGGTTGGCTCCGGCGGTGAGGATGACCATGGCGCAGTCGGCCACATCGTCGTAGGTGCCCGCGTAGATCTTCATGGAGGCGGCGTAGGGGAGCCCGTGGCTCAAATCCATGGCCTCGCCCTCGGCCTTGTCCCGGTTGGCGTCGATGAGGACCAGCTCGGAATAGAGGCCCCGCTGCATGAGGCTGAAGGCGATGGACGCCCCCACAAACCCGCAGCCGATCACCGCCGCTTTTCTCACATTTACCATCGTACCCCACTCCTTTAAAAAACTTCCGTTCCCAACCCCTTTCCAGGCGGCGCGCGGCCGTCCGAAGGGAAAGACAGGGCGGAACAGATCATGTCTGAACTAGTCTGCCCGGTTTTTTCCGGCTCATTCTTTTGTCGTCAATATCCTATCAAAATAGTAGGTAATTAGCAAGGGGATTTTTCCAAAAAAGCCCACAAATATTTCCTACTAATTTTATAGGTTATGTAAGAGTACACAAAAAGCGCTGGCGAAATTTGGGAGAAGGAAGAAAAAGCCAATCTTGACAAAAAAGGTTTATTCTGATAAACTTCAATCAGCAAGAGGTTTATTGGAATAAACTTTCGGAGGTGGAACCATGGAAAAGCTTTTTGAAGGGGAGTACAGGCTGATGGAGGTGCTGTGGGACTGCGGGGAGGTGAACTCCACCCGCCTGGTGGAGCTGTGCCGGGAAAAGCTGGGGTGGAACAAGTCCACCACCTACACCGTCCTGCGCAAGCTGAAGCACAAGGGGGCGGTGCGCCACGAGGACGCCCTGGTCACGCCCATCCTCACCCGCCAGGCGGCCATCCAGGCCCAGGGGGAGGAGCTGGTGGAGCGGGTGGGGGGATTATCCCTCTTCATGACCGCCTTCCTGAGTGGACGGAAGCTGACCCGGGAGGAGGCGGAGGAGCTGAAGGCCCTGATTGACGAGAAGATGGGGGAGGGATAGACCGTGATCGCCCTGTTTGCGTTACTGGGGAGGGTAGGGATCACCCTGCTGAATATCGGTCTGGCCATGGGCCTCACCTTTGGGGCGCTGATCCTCCTGCGGCCGGTGACCGGGAGGCTCCTGAGGCCCAAGCATCAGGTTTGGCTGTGGTTTGTGGGGTGGTATCTGGGGTATCTGTTCCAGTTCTACGATTGGCTGGGCCGGCGGGTACGCCTCCCCTTCTCCTTCCGGGACCTGATCATTCCCCGGGTGGAGGAGACGGGGGTTCGCAGCTATCCCATGTACATTTCCGATGGCCTGGAGGGGGCTCCTTCGGTGATGCTGCCCGGAGGCGGGGAGGTCCAAATCCCGCCTGATTTCATGGAAAAACTCCTGCCGGTGATCGGCGTGGTGTGGGTGGGCGTCATGATAGCCGCCATGGTCTGGTATTACAGAGAAGATAGACGGTTGCGGCGGCTGGGCCAGCGGGGGGAGAAAATGGACCGGGAGACTATGGCCCAGTATGGCATTACCAAGGAAAATGTGGTGGTGCGCCTGTGTGAGGGGCTGCCCGCCAGCTTTGTCCGCCTGGGACATGACACCGGCAGAGGGGACAAGGTGCGCTTTGTCATCTGCCTGCAAAAGGAACTGCCCCGGGAACAGCTCCGCCTGGTCCTCCTCCATGAGAAGAAGCATATCGAGCTCCACCACGCCTGGTACAAGTCCATTATTGTGGGCGGCCTCACCACCCTCTACTGGTGGAACCCCGTGATGTGGCTGGCCTGCCGGCTTACCTGCCGGGATATGGAGCTGGCCTGCGACGAGGCGGTGCTGGAGGAGCTGGAGCCCGAGGAGCGCCGGGACTATGCCCGAACCCTGGTGGAGCTGGGGTCGGGGCGGCATTTGTGGGGCAGTGTGACCTCCTTCGGGGAGTGTGACGCCGCGCTGCGGGTGCGCCGGGCGGCGGAGTGGAAGCCGGAGAAGCAGGCGGCCTGGATCGGCTCCTTTGCCCTGGCCCTTCTCCTGGCGGTGTTTTTCTACTGCGGCGGCCCCATCTACGACTACCGGGATGAGCTGCGGGGCGCGGAGCCGGCCTGGTCGGACTTTTTGGCCCAGGGAGACTGGATGCTGGCGGTGCCCGACCTGGTGGGAGAACCCAAGGAAGTTTGGAACCGACTGGACCGGCAGCTGGTGGTGCTGGGGGAGGATGACAGGTGGTACGCCGTTACCTTCTCCTGGTGGTCGGGACAGTATTACAGCTACATTGAGACCACACCCATGGAGTGCCCCTCTCTGGAGGGCTACACCCGGATCGCCTGAGCGGGCCTGGCTGCGTGACCATGTTTGGAACCAGATAGAAACATCCCGGGAACAGTGGGTTCCCGGGATGTTTTTTGGTTATTGGTGGAATTTTTCCTGTCTGCGTCGGACCAGGTGCTCCATCATGGGCCGGTCAAAGGACAGGCAGCAGCCGAAGGGGTCGATGACGAAGCCCGCCGCCCTGCCGTCCTGAAGGACCATTTTGGCGTAGTCGGGGAAGGAGAGGACCAGAGTCTGCTGGTTTTTGGGGCCGCAGAGTTTTCTGAGTTCCTCCCAGCTGGTAAAGGCGGGAAAGAAGGGCTGATGTTCCTGGTTGGCAAGCAGCTGGAACTGGATGGTGGTTCCCTCGTCCAGATTGCCGTCGGGAGCGGGGGTGATGGTCACCGGGGCCAGAAAGCGGGCCGTGGAGATCACCAGGTCCAGCACCGCCTCCCGGCTCTCCCGGCTCTGCTCCCGGTTCATCCGCTCCACCGCCGCCAGCAGCTCCGGGTTATGTAAGGGCTTTGTTTCCTCCATCATGGAACCTCCCGAGGATGATTTTTTCCCATTGTACTACGAAACCGGGGGAAGGACAACCATTTTTCTCTGGACAAGGGTGAGGGACTGTGGTAAGATACCACCGACGAGTTTATACCATCTCGTCCAAGCAGGAAGAAGCGTCCGAGCCGTCGCGAGCAGCGAGCCGCCGGAGCGTGACCCTAAAGATTCTTCCTGTTCGTTCGGCCCATGGGCCGTTCTCTAAACAAAAAATGGAGGTTTTTTTATGTCCAAAATGTCCCTTCGCAACCTGACCTTGGCCGCGGTGCTGGCGGCGGTGTACGCCGTGATGACCGTAGCCCTCCCCATTCCCCAGTACGGAGCCATCCAAATGCGCATCTCCGAGGCCCTGACCGTGCTGCCCTTCCTGTTCCCCGCCGCTACCCCGGGGCTGTTTGTGGGCTGCGTCATCGCCAACCTGTTCTCCCCCTACCCCCTGGATGTTCTGTGCGGCTCTCTGGCCACCCTGCTGGCCTGCGTCGCCACCCAGCACATGCCCAACCGGTATCTGGCCTCCCTGCCGCCTGTGATTTTCAACATGGTCATCGTGGGGGCTGAGATCGCCTGGTTCGAGACGGGCTTTGGCCCCGGCTTCTGGTCTGCTTATGCCTTCAACGCCGTGACCGTAGGCGTGGGTGAGCTGGCCGCCTGCTTCATCCTGGGCCAGCTGCTTCTGTCCGCTCTGCCCAGAGTTGAGCCCCTGCGCCCCTTCATCCCTGAAAAGCGTCTGAGCGCCTTGGCGAGATAACACAATACCCGCCGCGTCCGGTAACATCTGCCGGGCGCGGTTTTTTTCTGCCCTCTTGACAAACAGTAGCGTTGGAGATAAAATACAGACACCCCCCGGGGGTGGGGTATATCCCCGGGGAGCAGAAAGAATGGTGATTTGCTTTGAAGCAGAAATTCAACATTACAGGCATGACCTGCAGCGCCTGCTCCGCTTCCCAGCCAAACAAACTTGTTTGGCTGGGGACCCTTTGATTTAAAGTCCTCGGGCGAAGTGAATTCGCCCTGCGGAAATTCTCGCTGCGCTCAAATTTGCGCCGCATACGCGGCGGGGGCGCGTCGCGCCCCTTCATGGGCGGAGCAAGGAAACTTGAGAGGTAACAGAAATGAAGCAAAAATTCAACATTACAGGCATGACCTGTTCGGCCTGCTCCGCCCATGTGGAGAAGGCAGTGAACAAGCTGGAGGGTGTGGAGAAGGCGGAGGTGAACCTGCTGGCCAACTCCATGGTGGTCCAGTACGACGAGAGCGTCCTGTCTCCCCAGGACATCATCAAGGCGGTGGTGGACGCGGGATACGGGGCCTCCCTGGCGGGGAAGAAGGCCGCCGCCCCCTCGGAGCAGGGGCGGGAGGACGCCATGGCGGGGGAGATCGCCTCCATGAAGCGGCGGCTCATCTGGTCCTTCGTGTTCCTCGTTCCCCTCTTCTATATCTCCATGGGCCACATGCTGGGGGCCCCGCTGCCCGCCTTCCTCACCGGCATGGAGAACGCCCTGGCCTTCGGCCTGACCCAGCTTTTGCTCACCTTACCCATCCTTTATATCAACGATAAGTATTATAAGGTGGGATTTAAAACTCTCTGGCATCGGGCTCCCAACATGGACTCCCTCATTGCCGTGGGTTCTGCCGCCGCGGTGGTCTACGGCGTGTTTGCCATCTACCAGATAGGCTACGGCCTGGGCCATGGGGACATGGAGCTGGTGGAGCGCTACCACATGGACCTGTACTTTGAGTCCGCCGGCATGATCCTCACCCTCATCACCCTGGGGAAATTTCTGGAGACCCGGTCCAAGGGCAAGACCGGTCAGGCCATCACCCGCCTGATGGATCTGGCCCCCAAGACCGCCCATGTCCTCCGGGGGAAAGAGGAGCTGGAGATCCCCGTAGAAGAAGTGGCGGTGGGGGACAGGGTTGTGGTCCGGCCGGGCCAGTCCATCCCCGTGGACGGGGTGATTCTGGAGGGAAACTCCGCCGTGGACGAGTCCGCCCTCACCGGCGAGTCCATCCCCGCCGACAAGGGTCCCGGGGACAAGGTGGCCGCCGCCACCCTGAACAAGTCCGGTTACTTCGTCTTTGAGGCCAGCCGGGTGGGGGAGGACACCACCCTGGCCCAGATGATCCGCCTGGTGGAGGAGGCCTCCGCCTCCAAGGCCCCCATTGCCAAGCTGGCCGACAAGGTGGCCGGGGTGTTTGTGCCGGTGGTCATGACCATCGCCGCCATCACCGCCCTGGTGTGGTTTGTGGTCAGCGGCTATGATGTGACCCGGGCCCTCACCGCCGGGGTGGCGGTGCTGGTGATCTCCTGCCCCTGTGCCCTGGGCCTGGCCACCCCCGTGGCCATCATGGTGGGTACCGGCAAGGGGGCGGAAAACGGGATTCTGATCAAATCCGCCGAGGCGTTGGAGACCCTCCACAGCGTGGACACGGTGGTGCTGGACAAGACGGGCACCCTCACCCGTGGGGAGCCGGTGGTCACCGATATTATTCCCGGGACAGAAATGGACCAGGAGGGGCTGCTCACTCTGGCCGCCTGTCTGGAGGGCCCCTCGGAACACCCCCTGGCCGCCGCCATTGTGGCCGAGAGCAAAAAGCGGGGGCTTTCCCTGGCCGGGGTGGAGGACTTTTCCGCCCTCCATGGCCGGGGCGTCCGGGCCGCGCTGGGCGGGCATGTATTCCTGGGAGGCAACCGGGCCATGATGGAGGAAACCGGCGTGGATCTGGGGGCTTTTGGGGAGAGGGCCGAGGAGCTGGCCGCCCAGGGCAAGACCCCCCTGTACTTTGCCGATGAACATAAGGTGCTGGGCCTTATCGCCGTGGCCGACACCCCCAAGCCCACCAGCGCCGCCGCTGTGGCCGCATTCCAGAAGCTGGGGCTGGAGGTGGTCATGCTCACCGGGGACAACCAGCGCACCGCCGACGCCATCGGAAAAGAGCTGAGGGTCACCCAGGTGATGGCCCAGGTGCTGCCCCAGGACAAGGAGCGGAAGGTGAGAGAGCTCCAGGACCAGGGCAAAAAGGTGGCTATGGTGGGAGACGGCATCAACGACGCCCCCGCCCTGGCCCGGGCGGATGTGGGCCTGGCCATCGGAGCGGGAACCGATGTGGCCATGGAGAGCGCCGACATCGTGCTCATGAAGTCCGACCTGCTGGACGCTGCCGCCGCCGTGGAGCTCAGCCGGGCCACCATCCGGAACATCAAGGAGAACCTGTTCTGGGCCTTTTTCTACAACGCCCTGGGGATCCCCCTGGCCGCCGGGGTGTTCTACCACTGGACCCAGTGGCAGCTGAACCCCATGTTTGCCGCCGCCGCCATGAGCTTAAGCTCGGTGTGCGTGGTGTCTAACGCGCTGCGCCTGCGCTTTTTTAAGAGCAAATTCAGAAGCGAACAGGGGATAGCCTCCTGTGATGGAAGCTGCCCCCTGGAGCGGGAAGAACAAAACAATATGGAAGAGACGAAAGGAGAAGTTACAATGAACAAGACGATGATGATCGAAGGTATGATGTGCGCCCACTGCACCGGCCGGGTGGAAAAGGCCCTCAGCGCCATCGACGGGGTGGACAAGGTCGAGGTGAGCCTGGAGGGCAAGTCCGCCAAGCTGACCCTCTCCAAGGAAGTGGACGACAAGGTGCTCACCGACGCTGTGACCGAGGCCGGGTACGAGGTGGTGTCCATCGTATGAAAGCCGACCACGCCCAGGTTACCCGGCTGCTGAAGACCGCCCGGGGGCAGATCGACGGGATTTTGAAGATGGTGGAGGAGGACCGGTACTGTCTGGATGTGTCCAACCAGCTCATGGCCACCCAGTCCATTCTGAAAAAGGCCAACCGCATGGTCCTCCGGGCCCACATGGACTGCTGCGTCCGGGAGGCCGCCGAATCTGGAAATCCCGACGAGAAGCTGGAGGAGCTGAAGCAGCTGCTGGATAAGCTCGCTGACTGAGGCGCAAAAAAGGCCGCCTGTGTCCAGATGCACAAACGACCCTATAAAAAGCAGGAAATCCTTGACAAATTGCCGGGGCCTTGCTATGATTTAGTCAAATACACCCGAACGCATTCCAGCCGGGAAATGGGGAATGCTGTTCGGGTGCTTTTTTGCAGGGGGGCTTTAGCGTGGAAAAGACCATGACCCAGGGAAATCTGGCGGCAATTCTGGTTCGGTTCAGCATCCCGCTGGTGCTCAGCGGGATTTTGCAGCAGATGTATGCCTGGGCGGACGCCTTTATCGTGGGCAATCTGGTGGGGGAGGACGCTCTGGCGGCCATCGGAGCCACCACCGCCCTGTCCAACCTGTTTGTGATGATCATTACCGGCCTGACCCTGGGAGTGTCCATTCTGGCCGCCCGGATGTACGGCCAGGGGGAGCGGGGGGAGACCCTGTCCCGGCTGCTGTCCACCTTTGCCTTTGTCCTGGGGGGAATTTTCCTGGGGGTGGGGGTGTTGGGGAGCCTGATGACAGGGCGTATGCTGACTCTGATCCACACCCCGGCGGACATTGTGGACATGTCCGGGCAGTACCTGGGGATCATTTTGCTGGGGCTGCCCTTTGTGGCGGTATATAATGTGTATGCCGCCGTCCTCCGGGGAATGGGGGAGAGCAAGGCGCCGCTGTACGCGGTGCTGGCGGCCTGCCTGGTCAATGTGGGGCTGGACCTGCTGCTGGTGGGACCCCTTCACATGGGGGTGAGGGGCGCCGCCGGGGCCACCATAGCCGCCCAGGGGATGATGGCCCTGTTCATGGTGGCCTACGCCCTGAGAGAAAAGGGGCTGCGTCCGGGGCGAGAGGTGGACCGGGCGCTGCTGAGGGAGGGGGCTCTACTGGGAATGCCCATGGCCATCCAGTCCAGTATCAGCTCTCTGGGCAGCGTGACCCTGCAGAATTTTATGAACGGCTTTGGGTCGGCCACCGTGGCCGCCATCACCACCGCCTACCGGGTGGACACGGTGATCATGCTGCCGGTGACCAACCTGAGCGCGGGAATTTCCACTGTGGCCGCCCAGAATATGGGAGCCCAAAAGCCGGAGCGGGCCAGACGGGGCCTGCTGGTGGGGGCGGGCATCATGACGGCGGTGGCGGTGAGTCTGGGGGTGCTGGTGGCGGCTGTGGGCGGCGACCTGATCGCCCTGTTCGGGGTGACGGAGCAGTCCGCCGCCATCGGCCGGACCTTTTTCCGGAATATCGCCGTTTTTTACCCCGTCTACGGCCTGGCCATGTCGCTCAGGGGATATCTGGAGGGGACCGGGGATGTGTTTTTCTCCTCCGCCATGGGGATCGGAGCCCTGGGACTGCGCATTTTCCTGTCCTACGCCCTGGCCGAGGCGGCGGGCTGGCGGATCATCGCCTGGGCGGAGGCGGCCTCCTGGTGCGCCATGCTGGCGCTGTTTCTGCTGCGGTTTTTGTGGAAAAACCGGAACGCGCTCCGAAAGGAGAGGTGAATCCGGGTATAAAAATTCCCCTTTCCCACACACTAGCTGGGAAGGGGGAATTTTTTTGAAGGGAAAGAACTGGCGTTATCTGGCGGCGGGAGCGGCGGCGGGACTGTGCAACGGATTTTTCGGCGGCGGCGGCGGCTCGGTGCTGGTGCCCATGCTGACGGGGGTATGCGGTCTGGAGCAGCGCCGGGCCTTTGCCACTTCGGTGGCGGTGATCCTTCCCCTGTGCGCCCTATCGGCGGGGATCTATCTCTTCCGGGGCGGACTGGACCTGATGGCTGCCCTGCCCTATCTGCTGGGAGGCACCCTGGGGGGCTGGGCAGGGGGAAAGTGGTTCAAGGGGGTCAGGGTCACCTGGCTGAAACGGGCCTTTGGGCTGCTGCTGATCTACGGGGGACTGAGGAGCCTAGTATGAGTCAGTGGCTTGTTCCGTTCCTGGTGGGAGGGGCCACCGGGGTGCTGTCCGGGTTCGGCGTGGGGGGCGGCACCCTGCTGCTGGTATATATGACCGCCTTTGCCGGCCTGCCCCAGCCCCTGGCCCAGGGAATCAACCTGGTGTACTTTCTGCCCGCGGGGCTGATGGCCCTGCCCGCCCACATCAAAAACGGATATATTGAGAAAAAGGCGCTGCTCCCGGCCATTGGGGCGGGGCTGCTCCTGGCTCTGGCTGGGGCCTGGGCGGCCACCGGGATGGAGGTGGGGCTTCTGCGCAAGTGCTTCGGCGGCTTTCTCATTCTGGTGGGCCTGGGCGAGCTGTTCGGCCGGGCAAAAGAATAAGCTGTGGAGCGGGTGCTCCACAGCACAGATTGTTAACAAGCCCTCCTGCAAGGAGTTCCGTCGCCTGCAGGCGGCGGAATAAATTTTAGTCTTGTCATTTCCGGCGACACAAGGTGAATTGCCCCAAGGGGGCAAGAGAGGGTCCCCTGGGGGATGTGCGTCGGAAATGACACTTCTCACGAAAGATTGCCGACAATTGTGTAAGCAATCGAGGCAAATCTTTCGTGCAGCCCTGCTCGAAAAAGTGGCGCAGTCACTTTTTCGACAAAAAAGCTGTGGAGCGGGTGCTCCACAGCTTTCTTCATTTTTACTACATCAGCTCATACCGGGCCCGGATGTACTGTTCCAGGTAATCCGTGGTCCCGTGGATGCCCAGCTTGGCGCTGTTGATGCACAGGTCATAGTTCCGGCAGTCGCCCCACTTGCCCCGGCAGTGCTGGTTGTGGTAGTATTTCCGCCGCCGGTCCCGTCGGCTCATCAGCTCAAGGGCCTCCTCCTCAGGGGTGTTGTCCCGGGCCATGGTCCGGGCCTTTTTAAATCCGATGTCGGCCAGCACGAAGAAGGACACCAGCCCGGGATAGTCCTTCAAAACCTCCTCGGCGCACCGACCCAGCACCACAAAGCAGCCGCCCTCGTCGGCCCGGTCCCGCAGATAGCGAAACTGCATCTGGGCCACCTGTTCCTCGGGGGAGTTGCTGAAACCCTTTACATTCCGGGAGGTGAGGATATTTTTCGGGGCCTCATCGTAGGGAGCCAGACGGCGGATGTTCAGGTTGTGTTTCTGGGCGATCTGTTCCAGAATGTTCTTGTCATAGAGGGGCAGATCAAACCGCCGGGACAGCTCCGTGGCGATCTGGTGACCGCCGCTACCAAACTCTCTGCTCACCGAAATAATAAGCTGCTTTTCCACAAAAATCCCTCCCTCATGTTACAGATACCGGATGAAGATGATGGCGGTGGCCACCACCAGCACCAGGATGGTGGCGGGAGCCTGAGCCCTGCAGTACCGGCCCCAGGTGACCGGATAGCCGTTCTTGGCGGCAATGGAGGTGCCCACCACATTAGCCGAGGCCCCGATGGGGGTGGCGCTGCCGCCGATGTCCGTTCCCATGGACAGGGCCCAGGCCAGAGTGGACAGTTCCACGCCCTGGACCGCCGACAAGGTGCGGATGACAGGGATCATGGTGGCGGCAAAGGGGATGTTGTCAATAAAGGCGCTGGCAAAGGCGGAGCCCCAGATGATAATTCCCACCATGACATATACATTGCCGCCGCTGACATGCTGGATGAGCTGGGCCAGCAGGCCAAGTACCCCGGTATATTCCAGGCCGCTGACCGCAATGAACAGCCCGATGAAAAACAGCAGTGTGGCGTAGTCCAGCCGTTTGAGCAGCGCGGCGGCCCGTTTTCCCGCTGTCACCAGGGTGACAAGGCCGATGGATAGGCCGATGGTGGCCACGGTCAGGCCGGTCTGGGCGTGGGTGATGAGCAGAATCACCGCGGCGGCAAAAATTCCGCAGCTGAGCAGGAAGCCCCGCATAGAGGTGATGGCGTCCCTGGGGTCGGGGAAGTCCCCGGGAGAGGCTTTTTCGGACAGGGACGGAGTCAGATACCCCCGGAAGATCATATAAAAGTAGGGAACGACCAGCACCATGGCCGCCAGGGCGATCAGGCCGGTGTTGGTGATGAAGTCGGAGAAGGAGTAGCCCAGGGAGGCCCCGATGATGATGTTGGGCGGATCCCCGCACATGGTGGCCGAGCCCCCCAGGTTGGCGCAGAAGATCTCAGCCAGAATCAGGGGCGTGGGGGTCAGCCCCAGCAGCCGGGCCAGCTCCGCCGTTACCGCCGCCAGGAACATGATGACCGTGATGCTGTCGATGAACATGGACAGCACAGCGGAAAGAACCATAAAGAGGATGAACAGGGGAGCGGGTTTAAAGTGGACCATCCGGGCCAGCCGGATGCACAGCCACCGGAAAAAGCCGCTTTCCGCCATGCCCTCCACCATAACCATCATGCCGGCGATAAAGAGTATGGTCTCCCAGTTAATGCCGGTGGTGGTCTCCACCTCCCCCAGGGAGTACCAGAAGGTGGGGGAAATAAAGCTCTGGAAGCTGAGAGATTCGGCCACGGCGGCGGGATCCCGCATACAAAGTCCGAACACAATGACCAGGGTGGCCAGACCGCAGGCCAGAGTCACCAGGTGGCGGGGAAATTTCTCCAGCACCAGCAGCAAAAACATCACCAGAAAAATCGCCACGGCGGCGATCTGAGCAGGAACCATGACACTGTCCCCCTTCGATGACTCCATGTGCCCCTCCTGTGGAGGCGGCGGATTACTTATGGTTAGCTTAATCCCTTCCATAGAGAGTGTCAATGAATGGATAGGGGAAAACCAATATCCGAAGGACAATTGAACAGTTTCTTAACATCCTTCCCAGATTCAGGGAATACAGCAAGAGAAAATACAGGGGGAACCCTTGATTTTTTGGGGAACAGTCGTATAATTATTCAGAAACGCAAATTTTTGCGGATTTAAATTCCAAGTGAGGGAGAACGAGACCAATGATGAAAGATTGGAAAACCCTGTATTCCGTCAAGGGACCCAAGTCCATGATGGAGATGACGGCCACCGAGCTTCAGCAGGCCATGAAGGAGAGCGACACCGTCATTTTGTCCTTCGGCGCCATTGAGAACCACGGCGTCCACCTGCCCCTGGGGGCGGATTACTTTCAGGCCAACGCCCTGATCCGCTGCGTCCACGAGGCTCTGCTGGAGATGGGCCACAAGACCATCCCCGGCTTTGCCGTCCCCTTCGGCACCCAAACCAACCGCTTTGAGCGCCAGGGGGAGCACCTGGTGGGCAATGCCTACCTCCACGAGAAGACCTTTATCGACATGGCCGAGGATCTGATCCTGGCCCTCCACGAGACGGGCTTCCAGCGCTTTGTTCTGTGCCTGAACCACTCGGAGAACCACTCCGCCCTGAATGTGGCGGCCAAGGATCTGGCCAACCGCTACGGCATCCGGAGCGTGGTGGCCGACTGGGTGCCCCCCCACAACGACTTCTGGCCCAAGGTGCTGAAAAACGCCGAGCATCAGGGCCACGGCGGGGAGGACGAGACGGCCTGCGTGATGGCCACTGTCCCCGAGCTTGTCCACCTGGAGCAGGCCAAGGCCTACTACGCCCCTGAGGACACCAAGAATGTGAAGATGGGCGGGCTGTACTACTACGGCGGCTCCGTGGGGGTGTTCATGCCGGTGGAGCGGTACAAGGACAACTCCCCCGGCTACATCGGCGACCCCGCCGACGCCACCGCCGAGGAGGGGATCGTCTGCCTGGAGGCCTACGCCAAGTGGATCGCCCAGGTGGCGGACAAGTACCTCTTTTAAAGCGCCGCCCCGGGAGGGATTGTCTGCCCTGCCGGGGTTTTGCCTGAAATCCCGCAACTTGTAAAGGAGTAAGAGAGAATGGAAGAAAACAAAACCATGAAAATGCCCTTCGGCTGGGCCGCCTTCTGCATCGGGTTCCTCCTGGTGACCATGGTGTGCTCGGTGCTGTGGTTCGACATCCCCATCCATGTGAATCTGCTGCTGTCCATCGGCATCACCCTGGGGGTGGCCTACCTCCACAACGGCCACCAGTGGAAGCCCCTGGCCGACGCCATTGACTACGGCGGCAAGATCTGCATCCAACCCACCATTATCATGATGCTGGTGGGCGCCGTGATCGGCTCCTGGATTGCCTGCGGCACCGTGCCCTTTATCATCTACTGGGGCCTGAAGGTCATTAGCCCCAGCGTGTTCCTGCTCACCGCCTGCTTCATCACCGCGGTGGTGGCCATTGCCATCGGCAGCTCCTGGTCCGCCGCCGGCACCATCGGCGTGGCCCTGATGGGCATCGGCCTGGGCCTGGGCATTCACCCGGGCATGACCGCCGGCGCCGTCATCTCCGGGGCCTACCTGGGGGATAAGATGTCCCCCATGTCCGACACCACCAACCTGGCCCCCGCCGTGGCCGAGGCCGACCTCTTCGACCACATCCGCTCCATGATGTTCACCACCGGCCCCTCCTTCCTCATCTCCCTGGTGATCTACGGGGTGCTGGGCATGAACTACGGGGCGGGGAGCGTGGACTCTGAGATGGTGGACATGATCCTGACCGCCATTGAGGAGCACTTTGTCCTCAACCCCGTGGTGCTCCTGCCCGCCCTGGTGGTCATCATCATGGCCCTGAAGAAGTGCCCCTCCATCCCCACCCTGCTGGTGTCCATCTTGGTGGCGGTACTCCTGGCCATGGGCCTTCAGGGCTTCGGCCTGACCAGCATCACCACGGTTCTCCAGGACGGCTTCTCCATCGACTCCGGCCTGGCCGACTTTGACACCCTCATGAACCGGGGCGGCATCCAGTCCATGATGTGGACCGCCTCCCTGGGTATTCTGGGCATGCTCTACGGGGCCATTATGGAGAAGACCGGTCTGCTGCCCGCCCTGCTGGAGAAGATGCAGCCCCTCACCCGGACCCTGGGCGGCCTCATTGCCACCGTCATCGCCACCTGTGTCATCCTCCTGGCCGCCACCGCCAGCCAGACCCTGCCCATCGTGGTGGGCGGCCGGATGTTCGTGGGAGAGTTCAAGAAGAAGGATCTGCTGCCCCAGACCCTCTCCCGCACCCTGGAGGACAGCGCCACCATCATCTCCCCCCTCATCCCCTGGAGCCTGTGCGGCGCCTACATGGCCGGCACCCTGGGAGTCTCCACGCTGGAGTACCTGCCCTTCTCCTTCTTCTGCTGGATCTGCCCCATTGTGGCTCTGACCTACGGCTTTACGGGCAAGTTCCTGTGGAAGACCGGGGAGAAAGCCAGCCTGCGTACCTACCGCCCCCTCACCCCGGAGGAAGAGGCCCGTCTGGCCAAAAAGTCCCGGAGGTAATGCGGCGGGAGGATCTAATCCATATTCCTATTATATAGAATAAAAAATGTGCCCCCTGCCGCATTGTGGCAGGGGGCACATGGGTTTCATCGGTCTGAGAGCTGGTTGAGATCGTAAGGGGTGGTCTGATATACATAGTAGTTGAGCCAGTTGGTGTAGAAGAGCTGGCCGGCGGAGCGCCAGCGGACCACCGGCTCCAGAGCCGGGTCGTCATTGGGGAAGTAGTGCTTGGGCACCTCGATGGGCAGTCCCTTGCCCAGATCCCGGAAATACTCCCGGGCCAGAGTGTCCTGGTCATACTCGGGGTGGCCGGTGATGAAAAAGCGGCGGTTGTCCTCGCTCTTCACGGCGAAGACACCGGCCTCCCTGGAGACGGCCAGCAGTTCCAGCTCCGGGACCTTCAGAATATCCTCCACATGGTTCTCCGTGTGTCGGGAGTGGGGGATGTAGAACTCGTCGTCAAAGCCCCGGAAGAGGGGGGACTGTTTCTTGACGGCGGTGTGGGCAAACACGCCGAACAGCTTTTTGGGCAGGGAGTATTTGGGGATTTTATAGTGGTAGTAAAGCCCCGCCTGGGCTCCCCAGCACACATGCAGGGTGGCGTGGACATGGGTGCGGGTCCACTCCATGATCTCGCACAGCTCCGGCCAGTAGTCCACATCTGCAAAGTCCATGTTCTCCACCGGCGCGCCGGTGATGATCATGCCGTCGTAGCGCTTGCCCTTGATTTGGTCAAAGGTGGTGTAGAAGGAGGACAGGTGGTCGGCGTCGGTATTCTGAGAGGTGTGGCTGGCCATCTGCAGCAGCTCCACCTGGATCTGGAGAGGGGTGTTGGACAGCTTGCGCAGAAGCTGGGTCTCCGTAATGATCTTGGTGGGCATGAGATTCAGAATCAACAGGTTCAACGGACGCATATCCTGGTGGATGGCCCGGTATTCCGTCATGACAAAGATATTCTCGCTCTCCAGTGTGGCTCTGGCGGGCAGTGAGTCTGGGATTTTGATGGGCATATTGTTCCCTCCTGCCGTAACATACATATATAATGTGGATAAAATAAGGGTATCACAAGAAATGTGCTTCCGCAAGAGGAAATCCTGCGGGCAAATGTCCGTCAGCGGTGGAATTTTGGCGGGAGAATCTGGTCAAAAGCGAAGAATGTGGAAAAAACTCAAAAAACTTGAAAAAAGGTGTTGACAAGGGGCGGGGATTTTGCTATTATAAGCGA
>JAXUUN010000024.1:0-41001 GCA_037231075.1 bacterium
GGCGTACCCCTTGCGGGTGCTGTGCTGGGCTTTCGTTTGGCTGAGACGAAGGACGGAAGGAGGTACAAATTATGAGAGTAAAAAAGTCGGAAATCATCACGCTGCGGGTGACACCTCGTACCAAGGAAACCATCCAGGAGCGTGCGAAAGCCGCTGGCCTGACGGTCACCGACTACCTGTGCTACAGCGGATTGGGAAAAGAGATTGTGCGTGTGGAAGGGCTGGAACAGGTGCTGTCTGAACTGAAAGCCCAGGGACGAAATCTAAATCAACTCACCACCCTGGCCAACATGGGGAGGGTAACTGTTCTGAAGGGTGACGCACTGGCAGAAAACTACGGAAAAATTTATGAACAGCTCCGGGAGCTACTGCGGGAGGCAAGTGGGGCCCCCACAAAAGCGGTGAACCACTTTTGTGGGGAAAGGAGACACCCCGGAATGAGTGAGCTTTCAGCCGATCAGGCTGGAAGCGAATGATACGGAGGAGGTGTCGACGAGATGGCAACCTTCATCGCGATCAAGAACCGTGGCGGGGGCGGCGGTGCTCTTGGTGGTGTGCTGCGCTATGTCCAACAGGAGGAGAAAACCACATGGGAAGATCGTCGGCTTGTATCCGGATGGAACTGTACTGCCTGGTCCGTCTACGATGAGATGCGGCTCACCAAGGAGCAGTTCCATAAGACAGACGGCCGGCAGTACTATCATTTCGTGCAGTCCTTTGATCAGCAGGATGACCTGGCCCCGCAGGAGGTTCACGCTATGGGGCTGGAACTGGCCCAGCGTGAGTTTCCTAACTTCGAGGTACTGGTGGCCACCCATGTGGACACAGGTCATTTCCACAATCACCTTGTGGTGAACAGTGTGAGCTTCCAGGACGGTAAGAAGCTCCACCAGAGTGCCGCCGACCTGCAGGCCCATCGGATGGTCAACGATGAAATATGTGCTGCCCATGGCTTGGAGATTCTTCCGCCACCGCAGAAGCAGGTCAAGCAAAAGCGGATGAGCACCAGAGAGTACCGTTCCGCCGCGAAGGGTGAAAGTTGGAAGTTCCGCCTCATGAACACCATCGACCTATGCATGAGGTATGCTTCTTCCAAGGAGGAATTCATTTCCCTGATGGAGAGCGAGGGGTATCAGGTGCGCTGGACAGATAGCCGAAAGAACATCACCTACACCACGCCCGCGGGAATGAAGTGCCGGGATAACCGGCTCCACGAGGAGAAGTATACGAAGGAGGCCATGGAACATGAGTTCAGAATCCGGACAGCGCTTATCCATGGAGGAATTGAAGAGGCGGAACGCTCCGCCATCTATAACACCGCAGAGCTGTCCCAGCAAAGAGGAGTGGGAAAATCTGCTGCTGATGATCCGAGCGTTGCATCGGTTGACGGCAGAGCAGAGCAACACTCTGGAGAACCTGAACCAGCATACCGCGGCCCACACAGCCCTTCTGCGGGAGGTTTCCAACCGGAGGGAGCCATGCCCCGCTCAGGCGCAGATGGAGGCCCTGGCGCGGGATGTGGCGGAAATACAGCGGCTGCTGCGACAGGCTGGGAAGAAGAAAGAGATTTCTGTTTCGCCGCCCAGTCTGGGTACGGCAATGTCGGTGATGATATGGCTGGCCCTGATTTTGCTGGGGACGATGGTGGGGAAGGTGGTCTTGCAGACGATCTGGTCCGGCTTATCCGCTCTCTGGAGCGCGGTCAAGATTCTGATCCCGTAAGGGACGCCACCACCACACACCATCACACAGACAAGAAAACGCTCCGCCGGCAACGGCAAAAGAAAATCGCCCTCGGTCACAAAGAGGACGATCACACAGACGAACCAACCTGGCAGCAGAGTATGTAACGATCTGTTATTTTATGGTCCGGATTATATCCGGAGGAAAGGAGTTCTATGAGAAAGAAAACACTAAAGCCAGAGTTATTCAGTGTCATGTATTCCTATGTGGGGAGTGACACACAATTTGACGCATTTCTGAAAATGTTGATTCATGATTACCTTGCCGTAGATAATCCTTTCACACAAGCAGAAGAACAGCGGGTTGTTGGTTTGGTAGAATCGAACCGTAACTGATCCTTTTTCATGGCTATTCACAGATGTCTGTGATATGTTCTGTTTGCAAAATCAACTCTACCAGAGAGGAGGTGCCGTGAGTGAAAGTCTGGCTCTACTATCGTCTCTCCAGAGATGAGGACAAGGAACTTAATTCTCTCAGCAACCAGCGGAATATCATCTACCACTACGCCATTACCAACGGACACGAAATCGTGGGCGAATCCTTCGATGACAATGTCAGCGGGATGCACTTCAATCGTGCCGGAATCGATAAAATCTATGAAGTAGTGGAAGCCGGACTGATCGAAGCCATCGTGGTGAAAGACCTCTCCCGTCTAGGGCGGCACCGTACCCAGACCGCTCTGTTTATTGACTATCTGCGGGAACACAACGTTCGGGTACTCTCTGCAACCGAAAATATCGACACCTTTAATGAGGCGGATGATCTCATCATTGGATTCAAGGGACTGGTCAATGACTTCTATGCTCGGGACGGCAGCCGACGAGTCCGCACGGGATATCGTCAGAAGCAAAAAGAGGGCATTGTCATGATTCCGCCCTTTGGATACTTCAAGGATAAGAACACCAAGCAGGTTGTCATTGTGGAAGAAGCCGCTGAAACAGTCCGGATGATTTTCACAGCCTACATCGGTGGTCATGGCCTAAAGGCGATCGCCAAAATGCTCAATGAGCAAAAGCGGAAAACCCCGGCGCTGACGCAGTTGGGACTTCTGAATAAGCACACTCCAAATACCCAGGACGCCATCCTGAAAAAGTACCTCTGGGATGGGCGGATGGTGGGCCGAATTCTGCAAGATGAGAGCTACATCGGTACGCTGATCTGTCATAAAAGCGAGCGCAACAAGATCAACAAAACCTTCCGCTTTACCGAGCCTGAGGAGCAGTTCCGGCACGAGAATTTCTTCCCACCCATTGTATCCAGAGAAATTTGGGAGCAGGCTCAGGTACTGCTTGCGGAAAGGAAAGAGCGAAATGTCCGGGCCGGAGCCAATCAGAGTATCCTGCGGTACGGAGGACTCCTGCGCTGTGAGGACTGCGGCCGCTCCTTTGTAGGAAAACGAATCCATACGAAAAGCGGGGAGCGGGTGGAGTATTCCTGTGACACCTACCACAGGTATGGGAAGGAATACTGCTCCTCCCACACGGTGGATGAGCGTATCCTGGATGAGCTCATCACCAAGGAACTGATGCAGACCAAGGCAATGTATGAGGAAAACTTCCAGGCTATGGAGTATCTGATTGACCAATGGCAGCCAAAGGCCAGTGCCGCTACCACCCAGGTCAAAAAGCAGAAGGAACGAATCGCCATGCTGGAGGAAGAAATGGAGGCCATCTTGATGGAACGGATTCGGGATAAAGCCAACGCCGAGCGCTATGACCGGATGATCCAGAAACGGGAAGCCGAGATCGTAGCGGCCCAAAAGCAGATTGAAGAACTGCACAATATTGAGGAAACTTTGCGCAACCGGCAAGCTAAGCTGAAGCGGGACATCAGTATGATGGATGACATTTTGAAAGAGGGACACCTAAGTGAAGCCCATCTGCGCCTGCTGGTGGACAAAATCTATGTCCACGAAGAAGACGGAAAGCTATCTCTGGATATCTGTCTAAAAGCTCCCTTTCGGGACCATCTGGACATCTATGAAAATGGGGAGCAAACAGAATGCTGGATTCCTCACAGCTACGGTTTTGAACTCCTGGATGATGTCATTCCAAACAATCTACATGAAAATGAGTGAGTAATATGAGGGTGTGGATTTATTCCAGATTATCCAATGATGACGATTGCGAAATGAATTCCCTGCTGAATCAGCAGAAGCTCTGCCGAGCCTTTGCAGAACAGCAGGGGCACCAGGTTATAGGCCAGTCCTCGGATGATAATGCCAGCGGTATGAACTTTAGCCGCCGCGGGCTGGATGAGCTCACGGCAGCTGTGGATGCCGGTAGGCTGGACGCTGTCCTCGTCAAGGATCTCTCCCGCCTGGGGCGTCACAGGACGCAGACGGCCCTGTTTATCGATTATCTGCAGGAACACGGTGTTCGGGTGATCTCCGTCACAGAAGGACTGGACACCGCCTCGGATGAGGATGATCTGGTCATCGGTGTCCGTGGCCTAATGAACGACTTCTACGCCAGGGATATCGGGAAAAAGATCCGGTCTGGTTACCGGCAAAAGCAACGGGAGGGCATCGTGATCATCCCTCCCTTTGGCTACTGGAAAGATCGCAACACCAACACGGTTCAGCTCCACTCAGAGGCAGCAGAAACCGTTCGGATGATTTATTCTCTGTACTTACAGGGCTTTGGACAGAAAGAGATTGCCCGCAGGCTCAATGATTTGGGACGAAAGACCCCGGCACAGCTACGGGCTGAACAGTGCGGTCGAGAAGTGCGGGTTACGCATAAAACCAGAGACAATCGCTATCTCTGGACGTATGCCAGTGTCAAAAATGTACTGACAGAAGAGGCCTATACCGGGGTTCTTATTAACCATCGATCGGAAACCCAGGATGGCAAGGCAAAACGATTGGAGCAGACAAAATGGTATCGCCACGAAAACTTCTTCCCGGTCATCGTGGAACCGGATGTATGGAAACTGGTTCAACAACGGCTGAAAGAGCTGGCTCGGCCAGCCAACGGAAACCGCCCTAAGCACCGCTATTCCGGACTGCTCCGGTGCCAGGAGTGCGGCAATGTATTCGTCCCCATGATCCGGTACTGGAACGGCAAGCGGCGTGTGGAGTATGTCTGCAAGGGCTACCACCGGAGTGGGACAGGCTATTGCAGCTCCCACCGCATCCATGAGGAGGTGCTGGATACAGCGGTGCAGGAGTTTGTCCAGACCATGCGGGTCATAATGGCCAAGGAACAGAAGGAACTGAAGCAGAAGAAAAAAATGTGGGCGTTGAGGAAACCGGTCCTCGACGCCCACATTTCTGCATTATCGGAAAATATTAAAGAAAAAGAACAAGAGATAGAGCGTATTTTGACAGAGAAAATCTTCTGTAAGAAAGAACCTAAAAATAAAATCTAACCCTCCGTGACAAAATGTTGGAAAGTTCCAAACGGGAATAAACTTGGTAAGTCGCGTTGGTATTTAGCAGGTGGATTCCCAAAAGGCGCTGGAGCTTCTCGGTTAAGCAATATCCGGTAACCTTCGTCGTGTTCGACCGTAGGAAAGAAATTTTCTTGGCTCACTAAAATTCCGGTGCCCATCATTTGATCAACTAAGCTAATTTGGAGCCTAAGTACGCATACTACCCCATCACTTAAATCGGAATTATTACCTATTCGTTTAACAGTCCAGCCGTGCTGTGCACACGGGCGCAACAAAGTAGAAGGGATAGCTTTTCTTAAATCAATCGTGATAGTCTCAGTTCCTGCGTATGCGCCCTTAAAGTTTTCTCCTCGTGTATCGGCAATATACAGCAGGAGATACATATACGCAATATCCGATTCTTGGTCAAGAGCATATTGGGTAAGTTTTTCCTGATTTAATAATTCTACTTTTTTCTTCTTTTCCTCCCAAGCTTTATTTAGTTCTTCGTTTTTCTTTTGTTTTTCTCTAATTTCACGTTTTATCAGACGTTGGAACGCTTTTGTATAACTGTCCTTATCTGATATGCCTTTTATTTTCTTTAAATTTTTCTGATCTTCTAAAAGTTCTTCTGTGTAATCAGCAACTCGCAAAATGGGATATAATGCTGGTGCATCTGGCAATAGTGAAAGTTCCGGCACCTTAAGTGATAGGCATTCGGGGGCTTTGCGTTTTTCTTGTAACTTTGGGGCTCGACGGGTATAATAATAACAATAATATTCACAATCTTGTGTACACTCAACCATCAATTCTTTTTTAAGCTCATACAATCCAAACCATAAAGCAGTCCAATGATTATCCACAAAATCTTGAAAATTTGTGCGCACACCATAGTGTTGTAGCATTGATTCAACTACATAGCGCTTATAAAAACTGCGATCTATCATATCTTCATTAAAATGCAGCAACTTCCGCATTCCTTTATCAGCAATAATTGCGTCTATATATTTGGACAGTTCGTTGTTGCGCTTCAACAGCTCAAAATGTGTGGGCGCTCCATGTAAAATACTTGGAATAAGGCTTTCGTGCAAATTTGCTTGTCCACGATATAACACCGTTCCATGATTTGCATTATTGTGCTTAATATATCCCACCATTTGATTAAGTCCATGTACTGTTGTTACTTCGTAAACTGGTACTTTATTGTCATGCCAATATCCAATGAGGCGTGTGCCATTGATATCTGATGTTTCTTTAGGTAAATACATAGGAACTCTCCTTAAAATAGTCGTAGGTACCCAAAAGGTAAAAGAACATTAAAAAGGTCCGAGCTACGCCGGACCCTTTCAACAAAATGTAGATTATTCGCAATGGTACGGGTAGTGGGGGTCGAACCCACACGCCTTTCGGCACAGGAACCTAAATCCTGCACGTCTGCCAATTCCGTCATACCCGCATATTCAGTTTCCCTCTATTTTTGCTCGGGGAGGGGATATCCGAGGCGGAGCGTTGCGCTTGACCCGCATCTATAAAAACAGGCCATGCCTGCTTTTACCTGATTGATTGGAAATTCTTCACTGAGGTGACAGCACCTAAATCTCGCATGTCTACCAATTCCATCATGCCCGCATATTCTCTTTTGGTTGAGACGGATGCCGGAAGGAACCTCCCCCCCGGCATTCTGTCGTGCAGACAATGCCTTGGTTTGCAGCTGCACAACTGAGTCCCATCATACATAGTTTTTCAGAAAAAGTCAATTGATTGGTAGGACTTTCTTCCCCTGAAACAGGCAGGCCCAGCCTGGGCTACCGGTTCAGATCCCGGACCAGGGCCTCCACCGCACCGGCCACATAGGCGCTCAGGGACTGCTCCGCCACGCCTGCCACAATCACGCCGCAGCTGTTCATGGGTACCAGATACTTTTTCCCCCGGCAGCTGCCTACCGCCGCCGCCATGGCGGGGGTGACCTCCCCCAAAATGGAATTTGCCACCACAATGCCCACCGGGCCCAGCACTCCGTCCGCATCGGCCACGCCCCGGATTACGGGGTTCTCTCCCGTGGCGCCGAAATCCGCCCCCGCCTTCAGCATAGCCGAGGTGGCCAGGGCGTTGGTGCCGATGGCCAAAATCTGGGCCTGGGGCAGGCGGGCGCGCACTTCTTCCACCAACAGCTTGCCCAGCCGTCCTCCCTGGCCGTCTATCACAACAATTTTCATAATTGCTCCTTCACATCACCGCTCTCCATGTGCATAAGCTGGATGGGGGTGTTTTCATGTTTTCTTTTTCCTGCTCTGAAGCGGGACAGTCTCTCTCCTCTGCCATGGCCCTGTCCATGGCCCTGGCCCAGGGAAAAAGCCAGGAAGAGCTGGCCCGGCTGGCCGCCTTTTTCACCCTGGTAGGGGACACATTGGCACTGCTCTCCCTTCAAGCATCCTCTGATTGCGGGAGAGACCAGACCGTCACATCCCCAGATAGTCCCTGATTTCATCCATACGGTCCACCGTCATCTGATATCCCTCGGCCCACAGCAGCCGGAGCTTCTCCGTATCCCGCTCAATGCGTCCCACCCCCAGGGTGGACTGGGGCGCGATGACCAGGAGCTTTCCTTCCTTTTCCATCTCAAACAGCTCCTCCCGGTCCCGGTTATACCGCTGGGCCCGGGTCTCCATGGCTTTTACAAAGGCGGGGTACTGCTTGTACTGCTTCCGGATGAGCCGGATCATCTGGTCGGGCTTGCGCCGGTATGCTCTGGGCCGGGTGAGCACCACCATCACCCGGTCACAGCCCTGATCCAGCGCCCGTTTCCAGGGGATGGAGTCCGCCGCCCCCCCGTCCAGATAGGGCTGCCCTCCGATGCGGTAGATGGGAAACAGCAGAGGCATGGCACAGGTGGCCTGAAGGAGCAGGGACTTTTTGTCCCGCCGGGGCACCGGCAGATAGTCCGCCTTCCCCGTATTCAGGTTGGTGACCACCGCCTCCACCTGGCCGGGATAGGCGGCAAAGGTGTCGTAGTCAAAGGGAATGAGCTCATTGGGAATGGTATCATAGGCAAACTTCAGGCCAAAATAACTGCGGTTTTCCTTATCCACCAGGTTGTTCATCCCCATATACCGCTTGTCCGGGGCATACCGGGTCACCACTTCCAGGTTCCGCCGGGGCTGCTTGGATACATAGCTTACCCCGTAGGCAATGCCCGCCGACACCCCAATCACATAGTCCGTCATGATATCTCCGTCCAGCAGAGCGTCGCACACACCGCTGGAAAAAATCGCTCTGAGGGCGCCGCCCTCCAGCACCAAACCGGTTTTCATAAGACATGCCTTCCTTTTCTGGTCTCAGCCTGCTTTGGATCCACGATAACCCCGCATAAAAACGCGGCAGCAATAAATATAGTGGCGATTCTGTGGATGCCATTATACCCCCTGAGGGGGGGATTTGTAAATACTGCCCCAAATTCTTGACACCCGGCCTTTTCTCGGGGTAGAATAATTTCAGTAACGCGATCCGGGAGGTATCCCTATGAAAACCCACAAAAAGGTTTCCGTCATCCCCATCTACCTGGTGGGGCTGGTGTGGCTGATGTACGCCATTGTGTTCCCCCTCCACGCCCCCGCCCACTATATCCTGTGCGCCGGGATTTCCCTTCTAGCCTTTATCATCGGCAAGGCCATCTTCCCCGACAAGGTCTATCAGACCCGGGAGGACAAGGAAACTACCGCCCAGGAGGAGCAAAAGAAAGCCCAACAGGCCAAAGCCTCCAAAGATCCCCAGGTGGCCGCTTTGGAGAAGGAGCGGGATCGGGCGATCTCTGAGATGCGCCGGCTCAACGACGCCATCCAGGACGAGAAGATCTCCGCTCAGATCGACCATCTGGAGGAGGTCACCGGAAAGATTCTGGACCAGGTGATCCAGCAGCCCAAAAAGCAGCCCCAGATCCGCCGTTTTCTGAACTACTATCTGCCCACCACCCTGAAGCTGTTAAACGCCTATGACCGGATGGACGCCGTGGGCGTCTCCGGCAGCAACATCGACACCACCAAGGAGAAGGTGGAGAAGATGCTGGACACGGTGTGCCGGGCCTTTGACAAACAGCTGGACGCCCTGTTCGGGGAGGAGGCTCTGGACATCTCCACCGATATCACCGTCATGGAAAACCTGCTGGCCCAGGAGGGGCTCACCGGGATGACGATGGAGGAAGAGAAGGACAAGCAAAACATCAATCTGGAACTTTAAGGAGAGGATCCCCTGTGTGGAAAAAGATACTGCCCGTCCTGTGCGGGTTCATGACCCTCATTAACGCCGTACGCCTGGGAATACAGCTCTCTCAGCCCGCCCCCCTTGCCCTGGCCGGCCAGGGGCTCATTACCCTGTTCTGGCTGGCGCTGACGGTGCTGTGTCTGCGGTTTTACCGGGACCAGCGGCGGAAGAGGAAGGACTGAACTGTCTTGAACCGGGAAAGGAGCGCTCTATGGGAAATTACCGGGAATATGTCAGTAAAAGAGAATGTCTCATCAACGCACTGCTCTGGTCCGTGATCCCCGCCCTGCAAATCATCTTCTTTCTCATTTACGGTCGGCGGCTGGGACCGAGCGGGGGGATCTACTTTGTCATGCTTCTCCTGCTCCAGCTCGCCGACGCCGTGTTTCACTGGTACCGCTATCTGGCCTATGACAAAAAAAGGGCATAAATAACTGTATTCTGAACTAGGAGGAATCCCACATGAGCGATGAACTGAACATGACTCCGGAGCTCACCCTGGACCCCACCGGCTCCGCTGCCGCCCAGGCCCCTGAACTGACCCTGGACTCCGCTCCCGCACCCGACGCCGCCGCCCAGGCGGAACAGGCCGATCTTCAGGCCCAGCGGGACGCCAACGCGGTGAAGCTGGACGAGTCCATGCTGACCGAGGCGGAACGGAAGATGGTGGAGGAGTTCTCCCAGAAGATCGATGTCACCGACTCCAATCTGGTGCTTCAGTACGGCGCGGCCGCCCAGAAAAATATCGCCGCCTTCTCGGAAAGCGCCTTGAACAATGTGAAAACCAAGGACCTGGGAGAGGTGGGCGAGGCCCTGTCCTCCCTGGTGGTGGAGCTGAAGCACTTCGGCAACGACGAGGAGAAAAAGGGCGGCATTTTCGGCTTCTTCCAGAAAAAGAAGAACGAGCTGGAGGCCCTGAAGGCCAGCTATTCCAAGGCCGAGGTCAATGTGGACAAGATCGTCAAGGTGCTGGAAAATCACCAGGTCACCCTGATGAAGGACATCGCCATGTTCGACCAGATGTATGAGCTGAACACCAAGTATTACAAGGAGCTCACCATGTATATCCTGGCGGGCAAAAAGCGCCTGGAGTACCTCCGGGCCAACGATCTGGAGCAGCTGCGGAAAAAGGCCCAGGAGACCGGCGCCCAGGAGGACGCCCAGGCCTACAACGACTTTGCCAATCTCTGCGCCCGGTTTGAGAAGAAGCTCCACGATCTGGAGCTGACCAGGATGATCTCCATTCAGATGGGCCCCCAGACCCGGCTGCTTCAGAACAACGACACCCAGATGCTGGAGAAGATCCAGTCCTCTCTGGTGAACACCATCCCCCTGTGGAAGAGCCAGATGGTGCTGGCCCTGGGTCTGGAGCACGGCCGTCAGGCCACCGCGGCCCAGACCGCCGTCACCGACATGACAAACGAGCTTTTGAAGAAAAACGCCGACCTGCTGAAGATGGGCACCATCGACACCGCCCGTGAGGCCGAGCGGAGCATCGTGTCCATCGAGACCCTCCAGCACACCAACCAGCAGCTTATCTCCACCCTGGACGAGGTCATGAAGATCCAGACCGAAGGGGCCCAGAAGCGGAAAGAGGCTGAGGCCGAGCTGGGCCGCATTGAGGGCGAGCTGAAGCAGAAGCTGCTGGAATTAAAGGGCTGACCCAAAGGCGCGCGGGTGTTTTGTCTGTGACGGCACCAGGCGCGGGGGACATACACATAGGGAAAGGAACCAAACATGAACTTCTTCCGAAAAACCTGGGTGGCCGTGTGTCTTACTCTGGTGATGATCGCGGGAGCGGTTGCCATCGGCCAGGTCAAAACCGGCGGTCCGGAAGCTGAAAGCCCCAAAATCCGGGGCTGGACAGCACTCTTTCAACCACACAATATGCCGACTATATCTGGGACGAGGCGGATGTGCTTTCCCCCAGTGTGGAGGAGCGTATCAGTCTCTACAACGCCAACTGGGTCCAGCGCTATGACAGCCTGATCGCGGTGGCTGTGGTCAAGGAAGTGACAGAAAACATCGACGACTACGCCTACAATCTGGGCACTGAGATCCAGCTTGCCAAGACGGACGGCATTCTGGTCATTGATGTCAGCGATGGGGAGAGCTATCTGGCTGTGGGGCAGGACTATCCCATGTCGGACAATCAGATCACCTCCTATATGAACAGCTACCTCTACGCCGATGTGATGAACCAGAACTACGGGGACGGCATCCTGACTTTGTTCCAGAACATCAATCAGTACTATGTGGATGAGTATGGTCTGGGCTATCTGGAAAGCGGTAGCGCCTACTCCTCCTCTCCCTCTCAGGCTCTGATCGGCGTCGGCATGCTGGTGCTGGCCCTTATCATCGTGGCCTCCCTTGTGGACTCCGTACGCTACTCCGCCTACCGCAGCCGGTACTTTGGAGTGGTCAATCCCCCGGTGGTCTTCCGGCCCATTCTGTTCTGGCATGGTCCAGGCTCCGCCTGGTACCGCCGGCGCTGGCATCGGCCTCCGCCCCCGCCCCCGCCCGGAGGCGGACGGGGCCCCGGCGGAGGCTTTGGGGGCTTTGGCGGCTTCTCCGGCCCCGGCGGAGGTTTTTCCTCCGGCCCACGGGGCGGCGGCTTTTCCGGCGGTTCCCGTGGCGGCGGCTTCTCCGGCGGACGGGGCGGTGGCTTCGGCGGCAGCCGGGGCGGCGGCTTCTCCGGTGGTCGGGGGGGCGGCTTCGGCGGCGGCAGAGGCGGCGGCTTTGGCAGAAGATAGGACCCACCCAATTTCTCAATTCTCTTTGCGGACCGTTTTAAACGGTCCGCATTTTTTTGGACATACCCCACCCAGGCTGTGCATAGGATGGAAACAACAAACGATAGGGGTGTTGCCTCCATGCACAACAGCTGGAACGAAAACAAAATTCTTCTCCGCGGGACTCTTTCCCGTATGCCTTCCCCCTCCCATGTCAACCACACCGTCCAGTACGACCTTCTCCCCCTGACGGTCCCCCGTCTGTCCGGGGCGGAGGACCGCCTCAATGTGGTAGCCGCCCGGCACCTGCTGGAGGGGCTGGATCTCTACGAGGGAGCCCCCCTTACGGTGCGCGGCGAAGTGCGCACCTTCAACAATCGCAGCGGCGTGGGCAGCAAGCTGGTGGTCAGCGTATTTGCCAAAACCCTGACCCAGGAGGAGGGCCCTGAGGAAAACCGTCTGGAGCTGTCCGGAGTATTATGTAAATCTCCCATCCTCCGCTCCACCCCCCTGGGCCGGACCATCTGCGACATGATCCTGGCGGTAAACCGCCGGTATGGCCGGGCGGACTATCTGCCCTGTATCGCTTGGGGCAGTCTGGCCCACCGTTGCGGGGCGATGGAAGTGGGCGACAGCCTCAGCCTTGCCGGCCGGCTCCAAAGCCGGTGCTACACCAAACTGGTGGAGGGACAGCTTCAGGAGCGCACCGCTTTTGAGGTGTCCATCATGTCCCTGGACCCCCAGCAGGACCAGCATCCAGCTTGAAGTTGACAACGGGGCTCCTTCCGGGTATGATAAACCTATCAAATTGACCTGGAAAGGATGATCCCCATGTCCCATATCTACACCAGTGTAGAGCAGCTCATCGGCAACACCCCCCTGCTTCTTCTGTCCCGTCTGGGGGAACAGCTGGGCTGGAAGGCCAATGTATTGGCCAAACTGGAATATCTCAACCCTGCCGGCTCCGCCAAGGACCGCCTGGCCCTGTCCATGATCGACGACGCCGAAGGCCGTGGGGTGTTGAAGCCCGGCGGCACCATCATTGAGCCCACCTCGGGCAACACGGGCATCGGACTTGCCATGGTGGCGGCCGCCCGGGGATATCATGTGATTCTCACCATGCCCGACTCCATGAGCGCGGAGCGGCGGGCCATGCTGGCCGCCTACGGAGCCCAGCTGGTCCTCACCCCGGGGGCTCAGGGGATGCAGGGGGCGGTGGAAAAGGCCCAGGAGCTCCACGACTCCATCCCCGGCAGCTTTATTCCCCAGCAGTTTGAGAACCCCGCGGGTCCTGCCATCCACTACCGCACCACCGGCCCGGAGATCTGGCGGGACACCCAGGGCAATGTGGATATTCTGGTGGCCGGCGTGGGCACCGGCGGCACTCTGTCCGGTACGGGCCGCTATCTGAAGGAGCAGAACCCCAACCTGAAGGTCTACGCGGTGGAGCCCGACTCCTCTCCCCTGCTGTCCGGCGGACAGGCCGGCCCCCACGGCATTCAGGGCATTGGGGCCAACTTCATCCCCAAGGCTCTGGACCGCACAGTTTACGACCAGGTCATCCGGGTCACCAACGAGGACGCCTTCCGACTGGGCCGGGAAGTGGTCCGCCGGGAAGGGATTCTGGTCGGCATCTCCTCGGGAGCCGCCCTGTGGGCGGCGGGTGAGCTGGCCAAGCAGCCGGAGAACCAGGGAAAGACCATCGTCGCCGTCCTGCCTGACTCCGGGGACCGGTATCTGTCCTCCCCCATGTTCCAATAAGTAAAATTTGAGACTGTGGAAATGCGTAAAGCAGCTTTTCCACAGTCTCTTTTTTGTCCGAATATTTTTTCCCAGGGAGAAAACACTAGGGATACATCGATTGTAAAAGGAGGTATTTTATGTATCCATCCCGCGGTTTCCGCCAGATCCTGGCTCCCGTCTGTGTTCTGGCAATCATGTTCTCCCTGGCACTGCCCGCCTCCGCCTTTTTCTGGAACAAAAAAACGGAGGCTCCCAGCCTTCAGGACTTTTCCAAAAACGGCATGTTCGGCACCGTCATCTCCTTCACCCCGGAGGAATTCGGCGTGGACGGGGACAGCTCCGACCCTGTGGTGAGCATCACCCTGGACACCCTGCCCGATCTGGGGGCGGGCACCCTGTGTATGGGCAGCGAGCCCCTGACAGCCGGCTGTACCATTGACGCCTCGGCCCTGAACGGGCTGCGCTTTCAGTGCGCCCAGGTTCCTTCCTTGACCACCACCGGCTTTTCCTTCACCCCCACCTTTTCCTCCGGGCTGCAGGGGGGCCAGGTCAATGTAACGCTGTACCTGCTGGAGCAGGAAAACCAGCCCCCGGTAGCCCGGAATATGGAGCTGGCCACCTACAAAAATGTTGCCATCACCGGCTACTTTGACGCGGTGGACGGAGAGGGGGATACCCTCACCTTTCAGCTCACCTCTACCCCTGCCCGGGGGGCGGTGACCCTGGCAGAGGACGGCTCCAGCCAGTTTGTCTATACTCCCTATGAAAACAAGACGGGCAGCGACCGCTTCACCTATGTGGCCATTGACTCCGCCGGAAATACCTCCCCTGAGGCCACTGTCCAGCTGCGCATCAACAAGCCGGACACCAAGGTGACCTATGCCGACCTGGAGGGCCACCCGGCCCACAAGGCCGCCATCCGTCTGGCGGAAGAGGGGGTCTATGTGGGTCGGTATGTAAACGGCAACTATTTCTTTGACCCCGACCAGAGCGTCACCCGAGCCCAGTTTCTCACCATGGCCATGTCGGTGACCGGGCTGGAACAGCTGGAGGGGGTCACCCTCACAGGCTTCTCCGACGACACCGCCATTCCCACCTGGGCCAAGGGCTCCGTGTCCGCCGCCCTAAAGGCGGGGGCCATCAGCGGCGCCCGGGATGAGACGGGGGCTCCCATTTTCGGAGCGGACCAGAGCATCACCCGGGGAGAGGCCAGCGTCATGCTCAACAATCTGCTGGACATCACCGATGTGCCCCTGGAGGTATTCTCCGCCGGAAGCGAAGGCCACTGGGCGGCCCAGGCCGCCGCCAACCTGTCGGCCTCCGGAGTGGTCTCCCAGCAGTCTGTGGGGACGGCCCAGCTCTCAGAAGAGCTCACCCTGGCCCAGGCCGCCGAGATGCTGGACGGGGCCCTGGATTTAATGGATTCCCGGGAGAGCGGCTGGTTTATCTTTTAATCGAAAAAGCGGCAATGCCGCTTTTTCGAAGAGGATCGCACGGAATGTGGGCCTCGTTTTCTACGAAAAAGTCGGCTCACATTCCGTGAGAAGTGTCATTTCCCAGGTACACGCCCCGGGAAATGACGGATTCAAATTCATTCCGCCGCCTCCGGGCGGCGGAACTCCTTGCAGGAGGGCTCTCATAAACAGTGTGCCGCCAAGGGGTGATCCCCTTGGCGGCACTTACTTTTAATCTTCGTCCGCGGCGGCGTCGTACATAGCCCGGGAGCCTCCGGCGCTGCTCTGGGAGGCAGACACCCCGGCGGCGGCCCGGAACCGGGCCCGGGACTTCTTGATCTCGTCGTAGGCCTCGGCCACCGCCTCTTCGGTGCGGCGCAGAGCGTCCTCGCAGTACTCGTTGGCCGAGCGCTTCAGATCACGGCTGCGCTCCTCGGCCTGCTGCATCATCTCGTTGGCCCGCTGACGGGCCTGCTGGGTGATGGACTCGTCGGAGAGCATCTGACGGGCCCGGTCCTCGGCGGCCTTGATGATGGCCTCCGCCTTGTGCTTGGCCTCTGCCTCCATCTCCGCCCGACGGGCCATCATCTTCCGGGCCTCGGTGAGCTCAATGGGGAACTGACTGCGCACATCATCAATAAGATCCAGGGCACGGTCCCGCTCGATGACGCACTTATCGCTGGACAGAGGGGCGTTTTTCGCCTCATCGATCATCTCAAAGAGCATATCCAGTAATTCTTCCACACCGCTTGCCATGGTTTAGCCTTCCTTTCCTTCCATTTCCCTCATGCGCCGGTTCACATCGTCCACAATCTCCCGGGGAATAAATTCCGTCAGGTCGGCCCCATACCGGGCCATCTCCTTGACGATGGTGGAGCTGAGGTAGGTATATTTGTCACTGGAAGCCAGGAACATGGTCTCCAGCTGGGGATTCAGTTTTCGGTTGATGACGGCCATCTGGACTTCCTGCTCATAGTCGGACACAGCCCGCAGGCCCTTCACCACCACATGGGCGTCCCGGCGCTTGGCATAGGCGGCCAGCAGCTCCCGGGAGAAGTCCACTTCCACATTGGGGAAGCGCTGGGTGGCTCTGCGCAGCATCTCCACCCGCTCCTCGGGGGTGAACATCCCCGTCTTTTTGGAGTTGATCATCACGCACACGATGACCTTGTCAAAGCAGGCGGCGGCCCGCTTGATGATGTTCAGGTGTCCCAGGGTGACCGGGTCAAAGCTGCCCGGATAAATGGCGGTATTCATCGTTCCACACTCCCGTTCCGGCGGCAGATGGTAAGCTTGATCTTGCCGTACCGGTACTCTCTCCCCGCCTCATAGGGGGGCTCCAGCGGGGGAATGTTCCAATCCGCCGGGCTTTCGCAAACGATTATACCATATTCCCCAAGAATGTCAAACCGTTGGATGGCTTCGACACATTTTTCCAGCAGTCCGCTCTGATAGGGCGGGTCCAGGAAGATCACATCAAACTTCTCCCGGCAGCTGGTCAAAAAGGACAGGCTCTCCCCCTGGACCACCCGGACACGATCCTCAAAGCCCACCAGCTTCACATTCTCCCGGATGAGAGCGGCGGCCTCCCGGCGCTGATCCACAAAGGTGCAGCGGGCCGCCCCCCTGGACAGGGCCTCGATGCCCAGCTGTCCGGTGCCCCCAAACAGGTCCAGCACCTTTCTCCCCTCCAGCTCGAACTGGATGATATTGAACATGGACTCCTTGACTTTATCGGTGGTGGGACGGGTGTCCATCCCCTGGAGCTCCTTGAGCTTTCTGCCTCTGGCAGTTCCCGAAATGACTCTCATGGTCTCTACCTCACTTTATTTTCTCCCAGGCCCTCCCGGCCTAAGGTCAAATTCCTAATTCCTGATTCCTAACTTTCCTGGTGAAAGTGGGAGTAGACCGCCTGGGCGGTATTTTTGGGCACCGCCTGCTGGAGCTGCTCCAGAGAGGCCTCCCGCACCGCCTTGACGCTTTTAAAGTGCTTTAAAAGCTGCTGACGGCGCTTCTCCCCCACCCCGGGGATCTTGTCCAGCACCGAGGTCTTCACATGGCCCGCCTGGAGCTGGCGGTGGTACTCAATGGCAAAGCGGTGGGTCTCCTCCTGAATCTGGCCCACCAGGGCAAATACCGCCGGAACAGACTGGATCCCGATCTCCCGACCGTCCGGGTGGACCAGGGCCCGGGTGCGGTGGCGGTCGTCCTTCACCATGCCGAAGGCGGGGATGTCCAGATTCAAGACCTCCAGCACCCGTCGGGCCACCTTCACATGCTCGTGGCCGCCGTCGATGAGAAGCAGGTCGGGTTTGTCGGCGAATTTCTCATCCCCATCCAGATACCGGCGGAAGCGGCGGGTAAGCACCTGCTCCATGGAGGCGTAGTCGTCGGGGCCGGTCATATCCTTCAGCTTGAAGCGGCGGTAGTCCCGCTTCAGAGGCCGCCCGTCCACATAGACCACCATGGAGGCCACAATGTCGCTGGCACCCTGGTTGGAGATGTCGTAGGACTCGATGCGCCGGGGCGGGCTGTCCAGCCCCAGCATCTTTCCCAAGACCTCCAGCAGCTTATTCTGCCGCTCCTCCCGTGTGGTGGCCCGGAGGACCTCCTCCTGAGCGTTCTGGTTGGCCAGCTTGATAAGGTCCATCTTCGCCCCACGCTGGGGGGTAATGAGCTCCACCTTCCGGCCCACCTGCTCGGACAGAAGCCGGGTGAGGGGCACCTGGTCGCCCAGCTCACAGGGCAGAAGGATCTGTTTGGGCAGGCGGGCGCGGCCCACATAGTATTCCCGCACCAGGGAGGAGAGAACCGAGCTCTCATCCTCCTCCATAGGGGTCTCCAGCAGGTCAAAGTCCTTGGCCGCCAGCTCTCCCTCCAGAAAGTGGAGGACCACAAAGCAGCTTTTGGCCTCCCCCCGGAAAAAGCCCGCCACATCGGTGTCGGCCAGGGAGCCGGCCACCACCTTCTGTCTGGCCCCCAGCAGCTCAATGGCCCGCAGCCGGTCCCGAAGCTGGGCCGCCCGTTCAAAGCGCAGCTCCTGGGCAGCCTGCTCCATCTCGGCGGTGAGATCGGCCTGGACCTCTTTAAAGCGGCCCTCCAACAGGTTCACCGCCTGGGCAATGGCCTGGTCGTGCTGCTGCTTCAGCTCGTCCCCCCGGCAGTAGCCGTCGCACTTTCCCATGTGAAAGTTGAGACAGGGCCGCTCCTTGCCAATGTCCCGGGGAAACTTTTTGTGGCAGGAGGGCAGGCGCAGGGCCGAACGCAGGGCGTCGATAATGGCCTGGGTGCTGTGGCGGCTGGCATAGGGGCCAAAGTACCGCGCCCCGTCCTCCGCCGCCTTGGAGGCCAGGGAGAAGCGGGGGTATTCCTCATTGGACAGACGGATATAGGGGTAGCCCTTGTCGTCCTTCAGGAGGATGTTGTACCGGGGCTGGTGGCGCTTGATGAGGGAGCACTCCAGTACTAGGGCCTCAAACTCGCTGTCGGCAATGATCACATCAAAGTGGTCGATCTGAGAGACCATGGCCCGGGTTTTTTCCGTATGGGAGGCGGAGTCCTGAAAGTACTGGCTCACCCGGTTTTTCAGCGCCTTGGCCTTGCCCACATAGATCACCGTGTTTTTGGCGTCCTGCATGATATAGACGCCGGGCTTTAGGGGCAGGGAGTGGGCTTTTTCTTTCAGTTCGTCAAAGGTCACGGGTTCACCGCCTCTCTTGAAAGGATTTCGGAGTGGATATCAAAAAAGGCGCCGCGTAGCGGCGCCTTCTTCTCATGAGCTTGGACTTACTCGGAAAAATCAGACGAGATCATCTTCTGCAGAGCCTCGACAGCCTCTTTCTCATCGGGGCCATCGGCAATCAGCTTGATGGGAGTTCCCTTTACGATGCCCAGAGACAGAACGCCCAGCAGGCTCTTGGCGTTGACCTTGCGCTCCTCCTTCTCGACCCAGATGGAGCTCTTGAACTCGTTGGCCTTCTGGATGAAGAAAGTAGCGGGTCTGGCGTGCAGACCGACCTGATTGTTCACGACTGCTTCCTGACTATACATATCGCGTACCTCCGCCCTCGTCATTAAGATGTGTCTTTAGCATACCAGATTTATCCCTCTTTCGTCAATGTTAATTTCCACAAATATTACAGCGGTTTTGGATAAATTTTACGGAGATAATCCTTAATTTTCCGTTATTCTATCCAAAGCTCAGGGGTAAATTTCTGGTTTTTTCGCTGAATCTGGGGTTTTGGAGGGGAAAATAAATTTTTTTCTCCTCCGCCTCTCTTTTGTTCCGCATCGGGTCCCTTTTTCTCTCACTTCAGCTCCGCGATCGTCACACCGACCTCACAGGCGCGGGCGTTTCCTGCGGGAAACGCTTACGCCCTTGCGGGCACCGCGCCTTCAAGGGGGAACCGGTTCCCCCCTGAGGCCCCCCATGCTCTCCGAGGGGACGGGGGGTATTCCGGGCCCTCTCACTTCAGCTCCGCGATCGTCACACCATCCTCGCCTTCGCCGTAGCGGCCGGGACGGAAGGATTTTACATAGCGGCTGCGCTTGAGGTAGGTTCGTACGGCGTTTCGCACCGCCCCGGTGCCCTTGCCGTGGATGATGGTCACCGTCTCCAGCTTGCCCATCATGACGGTGTCCAGGAACCGCTCCAGAACGGCGATGGCCTCGTCGGTCATCATCCCCCGCAGGTCCACCTGGCTGGGGACAGCGGCGGTGCGGATGGTGTGCTCCGCCCTGGCGATGATCTTTCGGGTGGCCTTCTGGCTCTCGGTCTCCCCTTCCACCACCCGTACCTCATCCTGCTTGGCGGAGATCTTCAAAATCCCCGCCTGGAGCTGGAGGGAGCCGTCCTTGTTCACCGACAGCACGGTGGCCTTTGTCCCCATCTTCACCAGCTCCACCGTGTCTCCCGCCACAGCGGGACGGGTGGGGGGCGGGGGCTCGATCTCCTTGGCCGGGCCGCCGATGTTCCGCTCCGCCTCGTTGAGCAGTCTGCGGGATTCCGCCCGGGTGTCGTTCACCTGCTGCCAGTCCAGCTTGTCCTGGCGCTTTTTCATCTCCTTCAGCTCGCTGAGAGCCAGGTCGCTGGCCGCACGGGCCTCCTCGATGATAGCCCTGGCCTCGGCCTGGGCTTTCTCCACCACCTTGGAGCGCTCCGCCTCCAGCTTCTCCCGGTACTCCCGTGCCTTTTCCGCCGACTGCTCCATCTCCAGCTTCAGCCGCCGGGCCTCCAGGCGCTCCTTCTCCATCTCCTGGCGCTGCTGGTCCAGGCGGGTGAGCACATCCTCAAAGCGCACATTCTCCGCGTCCAGCCGGGCCGCCGCCTTGTCGATAATATACTCGGGCAGCCCCAGCCGCCGGGAGATGGCAAAGGCGTTGGATTTTCCGGGAATCCCCATCACCAGGCGGTAGGTGGGGGCCAGAGTCTCCACATTGAACTCACAGGAGGCGTTCTCCACCCCGGGGGTGGTCATGGCGTACACCTTCAGCTCGGCGTAGTGGGTGGTGGCCGCCACCTGGGCCCCCAGGCCCCGGGCGCTCTCGATGATGGCGGCAGCCAGGGCGGCTCCCTCCACCGGGTCGGTGCCCGCCCCCAGCTCGTCAAAGAGGATGAGGGTCTTGTCGTCCGCCTCTTTCAAAATACCCACGATGTTGGTCATGTGAGAGGAGAAGGTGGACAGGGACTGGGCGATGGACTGTTCGTCCCCGATGTCGGCCAGCACCCGGTCATAGATCCGGACGGTGGAGTCGTCCTTGGCGGGGATGTGGAGGCCGCACTGGGCCATGAGGGTGATAAGGCCCATGGTCTTCAAAGTCACCGTCTTGCCGCCGGTGTTGGGACCGGTGATCACCAGGGTATCAAACCGCTCCCCCAGCTCCAGATCGTTGGCCACCGCCTTTTTCTGGTCCAGAAGGGGATGGCGGGCCCCCCGGAGCTTCAGGAACTTGTCTGAAAGCCTGGGCTCGGTGCACTCCAGCTTCAATGACAGCTTGGCCCGGGCGAAGATGGCGTCCAGCCAGATGAGCAGCTGGTAGTCCTCCAGAATGTCCTCCTTGTGTGCGGCGCACTGGGCGGACAGCTCGGCCAGGATCCGCTCGATCTCCTTTTTCTCCTTGGCGGCCAGCTCCCGCAGCTCGTTGTTGGCCTTCACCACCCCCATGGGCTCGATGAAAAAGGTGGAGCCCGAGGAGGACACATCGTGGACAAGGCCCGGAATGGAATTTTTGTACTCCGACTTTACCGGCACCACATACCGGTCGGACCGGATGGTGATGATGGATTCCTGCAAATATTTGGACTGGTTGGAGGAGATGATTTTCTGGAGGATCTCCCGCACCTTGGCCTCGGTGGCACGCATGTGTCGGCGGATGGAGGCCAGCTCGGGGCTTGCCGAGTCGGCCAGCTCATCCTCCCCTATGATGGAGTTGGTGATGGTCTCCTCCAAAAACTTGTTGGGGGTCAGAGCATGGAAGAGGTGGGAGATGGGGCTCTTCTCCTCCCCCGCCCCGTAGTCCCCGGCGGTGCGGGCCGCCCGGAGGACGGCGGCAATCTCCAAAAGCTCCCGGGTGTTGAGGCTGCCCCCCATATCCGCCCGCTGAAGGCTGGCGGCCACAGGGTGGATGCCGGCGAAACCCGGGGTGCCCCGAAGGACCAGCAGCTTCACCGCGGCGGTGGTCTCCTCCTGGGCCCGGCGGACATCGTCCAGGTCGGTCATGGGCCGCAGCCGCAGGGCCCGCTCCTTCCCCTCGTCGGTGACGGCACAGGAGGCCAGCAGCTCCAGCACCCGGGGCAGTTCCAGAGTGGACATGGATTTTTCAAACAGTTCGCTCATATTATGATCTCCATACACGAGTTTATTCTCCCTGCTATTATACCCGCCCCGCCTCACTTCGTCAACGAAACCCGCCCGCAGGCGGATTTCTCATTGCGCCCGGCACCGGGATATATTATAATATTTAGCGCCAATGATCTAAAACAATCACACATTCCCAGTCGGGATGGGCAGCAAATGCCCTTGTTCCATTTCGGGCGCTGGGGAACCGCGCCCCAATCAGGAGGTAATACAGTATGAACAAACCCGTTCTTGTGGTCATGGCCGCCGGCATGGGCAGCCGGTACGGGGGGCTCAAGCAGCTGGACCCGGTGGGAAACCACGGCCAGCTCATCATCGACTACTCCATCTATGACGCCCGCCGGGCGGGGTTTGAGACGGTGGTCTTTGTCATCAAGCACGAGATCGAAGACGCCTTCAAGGCCGCCATCGGGGACCGCCTCTCCAGGGTCATGGATGTAAAGTACGCCTACCAGGACCTCACCGACCTGCCCGAGGGCTACGCCGTTCCGGAGGGGCGGGTGAAGCCCTGGGGCACCGCCCACGCCATTCTGGCGGCCTGGAAGGTCATTGACGGCCCCTTCGCCGTCATCAATGCCGACGACTGCTACGGTCCCCAGGGGTTTAAGGCCATCTACGACTACCTGTCCGCCCACCCGGATCGGGAGGGCTGCTATGAGTACGCCATGGTGGGCTATCTGGTGGGCAACACCGTCACGGAAAACGGCTATGTGGCCCGGGGAGTGTGCGAAGAGGATAAGGACGGCTATCTTCTGAAGGTCACCGAGCGCACCCACATCGCCAAGGACGGAGAGAACGCCCGGTACACCGAGGACGAGGGCAAAACCTGGGTGGAGCTGCCCGGGGACACCATTGTGTCCATGAACCTGTGGGGCTTTACCAAGAGCTTTCTCACTGAGGCCGAAGCCCGCTTCCCCGCCTTTCTGGACAGAGCCCTTGCCGAGAACCCCCTGAAGGGGGAGTATTTCCTGCCCAGCGTGGTCACCCAGCTGCTGGAGGAGGGCAAGGCCCGGGTGAAGGTCCTCCGCTCCCACGACAAGTGGTACGGGGTCACCTATAAAGAGGATAAACCCATGGTGGTCTCCGCCCTGGCGGAGAAGACCGCCCAGGGCCTCTACCCCGACGATCTGTGGGGCATGGAAGGCTGATGTTCAGATACGCAAAAGAGGAGAACGGATTTTGTCCGTTCCCCTCTTTTTTATATGCTCCGGCCCGTGGCGGTATACAGCAGGGCGTTGCAGATGGCGGCGGCCACCGTGCTGCCCCCCTTGCGCCCCATGGCGGCGATAATGGGAATGTCATGGGCCATACAGGTCTCCCAGATCTCTTCCTTGCTCTCCACCACATTCACAAAGCCCACAGGCACGGCGACGACCAGGGCGGGGCGCAGGCCCCCCTCTATAAGCCGTGCCAGCTCCAGCAGGGCGGTGGGGGCGTTGCCCACAGCCACGATGGCCCCGGGCCGCTCCCGGGCCATCTTCTCCATGGACACCGCCGCCCGGGTGGTCCCCCGGGCCTTGGCCTCCCGGGCCACATCCTCATGGGCCATATAGCACAGGACCTCTCCCCCCAGCTTTTTGAGGCTGGGGGCGCTCACCCCGGAGCGGGCCATGTTGGTGTCGGTGACGATGGCCGTCCCCTTTTTCAGGGCCTCCACCCCCAGCTCCACCGCCTTCCGGCTGAAGCGCATGGTCTGGGCAAAGTCAAAGTCCGCCGTGGTGTGGATGACCCGCTTCACCACCGCCTCCCGCTCCGGGGGGATGAGGATGCCCCGCCGGGCCAGCTCATCGGTAATGATCTCCATGCTGGCGCGCTCAATTTCCCCCGGACCCATATGTTCTCTCATTCATACTCCTCCATGGCCCGGTACAGGGCCTCCATGTCCAGGTGCTCCCGCACCACCCGGGCCAGCAGGTCGTACTGCCTCTCCCGGTAGCTGTCCTGGCTCTCCACCCGGATATTTTCCGGGGAGAGCCCTTTTTCTGTCATCAGCCAGGCGGCCAGCTTCTCCACCAGCTCCCCCGTATCAAAGAGGCCGTGGAGATAGGTGCCAAAGCAGTTTTCCGCCGCCGTTCCCTCCTCCCGTCCGTCGGGGAAGCGGGCGAAGGGCGCTCCCCCTTCCCGGCTGGTGAGGCCCATGTGGATCTCATAGCAGCTGAGCCGTGCCCCCCGAAGGGCGGGGGCAAACATCTCCGCCTCCACTCTGGTGCGGGTCTTTTCCAGTGCAAAGAGGGTATGGCAGGGCAGCAGACCAAGGCCCGCCATCTCGCCGCCCCCCTCCACCCCATCCGGGTCGGAGAGAGTTTTACCCAGCATCTGATAGCCCCCGCACACCCCCAGCACCGGGGTCCCGGCGGCGGCCAGCTTTTTGATCTCGCTCTCCAGGCCGCTCTGCCGCAGCCACTTAAGGTCCTCCATGGTGGCCTTGGTGCCCGGGAGGATGATGAGGTCGGCCCCCGCCAAAAGGTCCGGGCGGCCAATATACCGCACCCCCAGGGCGGGGTGGCGCTCCAGGGGGGCGAAGTCGGTGAAGTTGGAGATGTGGGGCAATCTTACCACCGCCACATCCACCGCCTTCCGGTGGGCCCTTCGGCCCAGACGGGGAGAGAGGCTGTCCTCGTCGTCGATGTCCACCTGGGCGTAGGGGATGACCCCCAGCACAGGGATGCCCGTCTTCTCCTCCAGCATGGCAAGGCCGGGGCGCAGCAGCCCCTCGTCCCCCCGGAACTTGTTGATCACAAGGCCAACAATCCGCCGCCGCTCCTCCTCTTCCAGCAGGGCCACGGTGCCGTAGAGCTGGGCAAATACCCCGCCCCGGTCGATGTCCCCCACCAGGATGACCGGGGCGTCCACCAGCCGGGCAAGGCCCATATTCACAATGTCGTCCTGACGCAGGTTGATTTCCGCGGGGCTCCCCGCCCCTTCAATGACCATCACATCGTGCTCCCGGGCCAGGCTCTCATAGGCGGCGAGCACCTCCGGAATGAGGGATTTTTTCATCTTGAAGTAGTCGGCAGCCCGGTACTCCCCCCGGACCTCCCCATTGACAATGAGCTGGCTGCCCGTGTCGCTGGAGGGTTTGAGCAAAATGGGGTTCATCCGCACATCGGGCTCAATGCCCGCCGCCTGGGCCTGGACCACCTGGGCCCGGCCCATCTCCAGCCCCTCCCGGGTGATGTAGCTGTTGAGGGCCATGTTCTGACTCTTGAAGGGGGCGGCGCTCAGCCCGTCCTGGCGGAAAATCCGGCACAGGGCGGCAGCGATGAGGCTCTTCCCCGCCCCGGACATGGTCCCCTGGACCATCATGCGCTTGGCCAACTACATCACCTCCCTCATGGCTTCCAGCAGCTTCTCATTGTCCGCTCCGGTGCGCACACAAACACGGTACCAGTCCTCCCTCAGGCCGATAAAATCTCCGCAGGGGCGGATGGCGATACCCCCCTCCCCCAGAAGTTCCTCCAGACGGGGGACCGGGCTTTGAAAGAGGAGGTAGTTGGCCTGTCCGGGCACCACCCGGCAGCCCAATGCCTCCAACCCCTTTTGGAGCCGGGGGCGCTCCCGGCCTATGAAGGCCCGGAGCTTTTCCAAATACCCCTCCTCCTCCAGGGCAGCCAGCCCCGCCCCCTGGGCCACGCAGGACACCGGCCAGGCCTGGCCCTGACGGGCCATCTCCCCCAGCAGGGCGGTATCGGCGCACAGGGCGTACCCCAGGCGCAGCCCCGCCATGGCATAGCACTTGGTAAAGGCCCGGAAGATGAGCAGGTTTTTGTGGCCGGAAACCTCCCCCACAAGGCTGTGCCCCTCCGGGTCCGGGAGAAAGTCATTGAAACACTCATCCACCGCCAGAAGGGTGCCCGTCCGGGCGCACCGCTCCAGAATTTCCAGCAGCAGTGGCCGGGGGGTCACCTGGCCGGTAGGGTTATTTGGTTCACATAATATGAGAAGGTCCAGTCCCGGGGTGATGGCCTCCAGCAGCTTGTCCGTCACCTGGAAGTCCTCCCCCCGGGTCAGGACAAAGTGCTCCACCCGGCAGCCCACAAGCTCCAGGGCCCGCTCATATTCCCCGAAGGTGGGGGCGGTAACCAGGACCCGCCGGGGCCTTTTGGCCAGGGCCAGGCGAAAGATGAGGTCCGCCGCCCCGTTGCCGCAGAGGATGTAATCCGGGTTCAGCCGGTGGCGCTCCCCCAGCTTTGCCCTTAAAGTCCGGCAGTGGGGGTCTGGATACCGGTCCGCCTCCTCCAGAGCGGCAATGGCCCCCCGGCACACCCCCTCCGGGAGGCCCAGGGGGCTTAAATTGGCGGAAAAGTCCAGGGGCGGACGGCCGTACCGGGCCTGAAAGCCCATCCAGTCTCCCCCGTGTTGTACCTTCATGCTAGGTTCCCTCCTGCCGCAAACAAGATCAAAAGTCTGGCCCCGGCCAGCAAAATGAGACACAGGGCGCTGGCCGCCAGCATCAGGCGGTTAGCTCGTAAAATGTCCCGGGGCTGTGCCTCCCCCAGCCCGTCGCCGATCCAGGGCTTGTCCAGTTTCTTTCCAAAATAGCTGGCCGGGCCGGCCAGGCGCACCCCCAGGGCCCCGGCCATGGCCGCCTCGGTCTGGGCGGAGTTGGGGCTGGCATGCTTGCGCCGGTCCCGCCGCCAGACTTGAAAGGCGGTTTTTCCGTCCTCCCGGAGGAGGAAGGCCGTCCCCACCAGCAGCACAGCGGCCAGCCGTGCGGGCAGGTAGTTGGCTACATCGTCCAGCCTGGCCGCTCCCCGGCCAAAGTAGAGGTAGCGGTCATTTTTATAGCCCACCATGCTGTCCATGGTGTTCACCGCCTTGTAGCACAGGGCAAGAGGGGCGCCACCCAGAAGCATATAGACCATGGGGGCCACCACTCCATCGGAAAAGTTCTCCGCCACCGTCTCCACCGCCGCCCGGACGACGCCCCTCTCACTCAGCTCAGCTGTGTCCCGGCCCACAATGCGGCTCACCGCCTGGCGGGCATCCGCCAGGGTGCCCCGGGTCAGAGCTCGATAGACATGTTCGCTCTCGGAAGCCAGACCCTTCGCCGCCAAAGCCTGCCAGCACCAGAGGACGGACAGGGCAAAGGACAAGGCAGGGTGGATCTTTCCGCACAGCCACAGGGTCCCTCCGGTGAAGGCCAGGGTACCCAGAGGCAGAACCGCCGCCAGCACCCGCCCCGCCCACCGTTCCCCGGCGGGCGTTTTGGGGAAGATCTTACGCAGCCCCTTCTCCAGGGCGGTGATGCACCGGCCCATGAGCACCACCGGGTGGGGCATCCAGTCCGGGTCCCCCAGGAGTTGGTCCAGCAAAAAGCCGCACAGGGCGGCCAGTACCATGTTCATATCAGTTTCGTCCCATATCCTTTGATCTCCTCCAGCAGCTCCAGCTCCCGCCGCCTCTTCCAGTCCTCCGCTCTCAGAAGAAAGCCGCCTCCGTTTGGGCTCTGCCAGGAGAAGTAGTCCCGGCGGGGGCGGCCATATGCCTCTAAAATGGCCATCTGGGTACCCCCGTGGGCCACAATGACCAGCTGCTCCCGCTCCCGCTCCATAAGCTTTTCAAAGGCGGCACATACCCGGCGGGAAAAGCCCTCCAGGCCCTCTCCACCGGGACAGGGGGAGGCACAATTTTCCTCCACCCAGGAGCGGTAGGCGGGGTCGTCCTCCAGCTCCCGGAAGTTTTTCCCCTCAAAGGCGCCGAAGTCCATCTCCCGCAGGTCGGGGACAAAAATCCGCTCCGATTCCGGAAAGAGAAGTTTTGCCGTCTCCGCCGCCCGCTTCATGGGGGAGCAGTAGACCCGCCGGGGAGTAAAATCCGCCCGGCCCAGGGCCCTTCTCCCCTCCTCACACAGGGGGAGGTCGCTGCTGCCCTGGTAGCGGCCCTCCAGGTTGTAGCGGGTCTTTCCGTGGCGAATGAGATATACTAGCACTTCCACTCCCCCTTCAGGACCTGGGGCAGACCGCAGCACACCCGGATCACCGTATCCGCACGCTCTGCCAGCAGGCAACTGAGCCGCCCCGCCCGCTCCCGGTTTCGCCGCTGCTCCGGGTGGGTGGGAACCACCCCGCAGCCCACCTCGTTTGCGGTGACGAAGTCATATGAGGCAAGGCGGCTTGCCAGCGCCTCCAGATCCTCCTCCCCCGCCGCCAATTTCTCCACATTCCGGGCGCACCGGGGGGCAAGCTCCTCCTCCGTCAGGCCCAGGGCCTTTTGGAGGTACTCATACTTCCCTGAAAACATGGGTCCGGTAACAAAGATCATAACAGCGCCTCCCCATATTGCCAAAATACCATAGCTCCCGCCATCCACAGCTCCGCCGTCTGCAAAAACCAGCCCGCCAGGTCCCCGGACAGGCCGCCGAATTCCTTTCGTTCCATGCGGCGGTACCAGAAAAACACCCCCAGGGCGGCCAGGGACATGATTGCCCCCATCAGGCCCCAGCCCAGACACAGCAGTGCCATCAGGACCAGGGACAGCCCCGTCAGTACCGCCCTCACCCGCTTTTTGTCGGCGGCGGCGGCAAAGGTGTGGGCAAGGCCGGTGTTTCTGGCCATGGGGAAGGAGGCCACCGCCAGCCCGGACAGGCTGCGGGACAGGCACAGCATCAGCAGCACCGCCCCGCCCTCATACCGGAGGAGACTGGCCCACAGGGCAAAGGAGGCCGCAAAATAGACGCACAGATGGATCCCTCCAAAGGCTCCCATCCGTGGGTCCTTTAAAATTTCCTGTTTCCGCTCCGGGGAGGCGTGGCTGCCCAGGGCGTCCCAGGTATCGGCGTAGCCGTCCAGGTGGATGCCCCCGGTAACCAGTACGGGAATGAGGCACAGCCCCGCCCCCCGCAAAAGGTTAGGCAGAGCCAAGGCGCCGCACACCGCCGCCCATACCCAGCACACAAGGCCGATGACGGCCCCGATGAGGGGAAAGGCACACAGGCTGTATCGCATATTGTCCTGGCCCCAATCCACCCGGGGCATGGGCAGGGCGGAAAACATGGAAAAGGCCACCACAATGGTCTCAAATACTTTCATGGTACCCTCCCCTTCAGCACATTGGCACATCCGCACACCACTTCCACCACCAGATCGGCCCGGGCGGCCAGGACCCGGTTCACCTCTCCCAACTCCCGGAGGTAGCGAAGGGTGTCCCCCTGGTAGTCTGTCCCACCGGAAAAGACCTCGTTTGTGACGATGGTCAGGTTGGCGCAGCGCCCCAAAAGGCGCTCCACTCCCCCCAACACGGCGGCCTTTCCGCCGCCCTGGGGGGAATAGAGCTCGTTGGCTAAGAGATTACTCATGCACTCCAGAAGCACATTAGCCCCGGCGGGCACCTCCAGCCCTCCCAGGTCCCGGTACCGCTCCAGGGTAAGGAAACCCTTGCCCTCCCGCTGGCGTCGGTGCTTCCGGATGCGGGCCAGGCACTCATCGTCCCAGGGCTCCATGGTGGCTACATACACCCGCTGTCCCGGCAGGGAGAGGACCAGGTTTTCCCCGAATTCACTTTTTCCGCTGGCGGCTCCGCCGATGATCAAAGTCAACATAAATTCCTCTCAGTTCTGGGGGGTGTAGGCCTCAATGCCCAGCTCCCCGAAGGTTTGCCCGCCCCCGTAGACGGCCAAGGCCATATCCAGCAGGGGCAGGGCGGCCACGGCGCCGCTGCCCTCCCCCAGACGCATCTGGGCGGTGATGAGGGGCGCAAGGCCCAGGGCCTCCAGCACCCGCCCTCCGGCGGGCTCGGCGGACACATGGCTGGCCAGCAGGGCCCCGGCGGCATTGGGACACAGACGAACGGCGCACAGGGCGGCCACGGCGCTGATAAACCCGTCCAGCAGAACGGGAACCCGGTCCCGGGCGCAGCCCAGATAGAAGCCGCACAGGGCGGCCAGGTCCAGTCCCCCCACCTTGGCAAGCACATCCACCGGGTTCTGAGGATCGGGGGCATTCACAGCGATAGCACGCTCAATGGCCTGCACCTTGCGCTCCAGCCCCTGGGTGGACAGCCCGGCCCCCCGGCCGGTGACCTCTCTCGGGTCGGCCCCCAGGAGGACGGCGGCCACAGCGCTGGAGGTGGTGGTGTTGCCGATGCCCATTTCCCCTCCCGCCAGGATGTCCGCCCCCTTCTCTTTCTGCTCCCGGGCCAGCGCTGCCCCAGTCAGAATGGCCCGGACGCATTCCTCCCGGCTCATGGCCGGGCCCCGGGTGATGTCGCCGGTACCGTTTTTCACCCGCCGGTCCAGCACCCCGGGAAAGCCGGGAAAGTCAATCATCCCCACATCCACGGGGACCACCCCGCACCGGGCTGTCCGGGCCATGGGACACACGGTGCTGGTTCCCCGGGCCAGGGAACAGGCCACCGCCGCCGTCACCGAACTGTCCGTCTGGGTGACCCCCTGGGCCACCACCCCGTTGTCGGCGCAGAAGACCACCAGGGTCCGGTTACGCAAGGAGACCTCCGTCCTCCCGGTGAGCGCGGCGATCTTCACCACCGCCTCCTCCAGCAGCCCCAGGCTCCCCAGGGGCTTGGCCAGGGCGTCCCACTGCTCCCGGGCCCCCTGCCCGGCCTTCCGGTCAGGCGGGGCGATGGCCTCCAGCAATTTGTTCAGCTCATCCATGTGCTTGTTTCCACTCCTCCGCTTTTCGGACAAAGCGCTCTGCCAGGGGAGTTACGCCGCCGAAGTGCAGGTGGGGAAAGGCGGCGTATAAACTCTCCCCCGCCACCCCGCACTGCCAGCTTCGCCCGCCCATTGGCTTTTCGGCGAGAAAATCCTCTCCGTTTTGGGTGCAGTCCCAGTAGTGAAACTCGTGAAAGGGGACCCGCTCCCCCGCCCGGAACAGCAGGCTGTCTCCCTGGGCAGTCAGTTCCCCATAGCCGAAGCGCTGAAGCCGCTGGGTGCGGTATCCCGCTCCCTCCAGGGCTCCCGCCATGGGCCAGGCTTTCCCCTGGTCGTCCTCCAGACTTCTCTGGAGGTAGAGAAAGCCCCCGCACTCGGCCACAGTGGGCAGACCGGCCATCACCAGATCACGGATTCTCTCCCGCATCCCGGCGTTTTGGGCCAGTTTTTGAGCGTAGAGCTCCGGGTACCCGCCCCCCAGGTAGAGGCCGTGGATACCCTCCGGGAGCCCTTTGTCCCGGATGGGGCTGAAAAAGGCCAGCTTCGCCCCCGCCGCCTCCAGGGACTCCAGGTTGTCCGGGTAGTAGAAGCAGAAGGCCTCGTCCCGTGCCACGGCGATGGTGCAGGCAGGCTCAGAGCGGGACGGGCAGGGTTCTCCCGCCGTTTCTCCCCCCGCCAGGGCAAGGAGTTTGTCCAGGTCCACGGTTTGTTCCAGCTGCGCGGCCACTGCGGCAAAGCGCGCTCTCAGATGGTCAATTTCCCCGGCGGTATAGAGGCCCAGGTGGCGGCTGGGTAGCTCCGCCTCCTCCATGGGGGGCAGGCAGCCCAGCACGGGAAGGCCTGTCTCCCGCTCCAAAATGGGGGCCAGGTGGGTATGAAGCCCCGGCTTGCAGCAGGTGAGGATCAGGGCGGCAATGTGGCTCTCCTTTCGAAACTCCAACAGTCCCTTCACCTGGGCGGCCAGGGTCAGGCTGGACCCCTGGGGGCGGATGGCCAGAACCACGGGCAGGTCAAGGCACCGGGCCACATCAAAGGCGCTGGCCTGGTCTGTTCCCCCCACCCCGTCATAGAAGCCCATGGCCCCCTCTGCCAGGGCCAGCTGGACATTTGGGGCGGCCTGGGCATAGCTCCGGCGCACCCCCGCCTCCCCCTGGAGAAACAGGTCCAGGTTCCGGCTGGGCACCCCCAGCACCTGGGTATGAAACATGGGGTCAATGTAGTCCGGGCCGCACTTAAAGCCCGCCACCGCCAGTCCCCGTCTCTGAAAAGCGGACATCAGGCCGCAGGTGAGGGTGGTCTTCCCCTGTCCGCTGGCCATGGCGGAAATGATGATCCCTCTCATGGCCGCTCCCCCGTAATGAGAAATACCGGGTTCTGGGCCATCAGCAGGTGGAGCTCCCCCGCTTTCTTGGCCCGGCTCACGGCGATCTGGACCACCTCCGTCTCATACCCCAGCTCTTCAAAGGCGGCCAGAGCGGTGTGGAGGGTCTCAAGGGCGATGGCGGAAAGGCACACTCTGGCCTGGGGGTTGGCGGCCTTCACCACCTCTAGAATGGGGCGCAGGTTTCCCCCGCTGCCCCCGATGAACACCTTGTCCGGGGCGGGCAGTCCCGCAAGGCAGTCCGGGGCCATCCCCCGACACAGGCGCAGGTTCCAGGCCCCAAATTTTTTCCGGTTGACGGCGATGAGCGCGCAGGCGCTTTCCTCCCGCTCCACCGCCCAGACCTGTCTGCACTGAAGGGCCAGCTCCACGCTGACGCTCCCCGTCCCCGCGCCGATGTCCCAGCACACATCCTCCGGACCCACAGCCAGCTTTCCAAGAATGGCCGAGCGGACCTCCTGCTTGGTCATAGGCACCTTGTCCCGAATAAATTCCTCATCCGGGATGCCGGGGGTTCTTCTGGGGTACCGTGGGGCAGGCTGGGCCAGCATCACGCTTAAGGTTGCAAAGGTCATTTTGGCAAATTGAGCGGCACATCCAGTGTGAAGTTTTTCTCCTTCACAGCCAAGATTTTCTCCCACCGCCACCTGGAGCTCCCCAAGCCCGGCATCTGCTAAAAGCCCGCACAGTTCAGCCGGTCCCAGGGTCCCTCCCGTAAGAAAGAAGGCCGGTTTTCCCCCACAAACCGCGGCCACCGGGTCACAGTCCCGGCCGTGAGAAGTGTGAAGGTTCCAGCCTTGCCAGCTTTTGTGCAGCTTTGCGGCAAAGGCCTGAAGGCTGGACACCCCAGGCAGCACTTCACAGGGGATATTTTCCCGCTCCAACAGGGGCAGCAGCCTTGCCGCGCCGGAGTAAAAACCCCCATCCCCGCTGAGCAGTACGCAGGGGGATTTGGCCCCGGAGGTCAGCAGCAAAGACAAAATGTCCTCCGCCCGGACTGCCTCAGCCCTGGGGATGGACGGAGCGGCGGGCGCTTCCTCCAGCAGGCGGCGGGCTCCAACCAGATAGTCCGACCGCTCCAAGGCGGCGCGTCCCTGGAGGGTAAGGGTATCCCCACCGCAGCCCATGGACAGTACCGTCACCATCATCTCAGCCATTCCCACGCCTCCTTCAACAGTTCTTCCATGCTCTCTCCCGCGTCTCCCGGACGCCTCACCAGCACCACCGGCACCCCCAGCTTTCGGGCGGCGGCCAGCTTTTCGGGGAAACCCCCGGCGGCTCCGCCGTCCTTGGTCACCAGCCAGGAGACGCGGTACTGCTCTAAAATCGCCTCGTTAAGTTTTTGTCCAAATGGCCCCTGAAGGGCCAGAATATTCCGGTGGGGGATGCCCAGGGCCTCGCAGGCATTTAAGCTCTCGTGGCAGGGGAGCACCCGGACGAAAAGCCGCTCTTTGGGCAGGGACCCAAAGGCGGGCAGCTCCTTGGCCCCGGTGGTCAGGAGGACATTTCCCTCCTGGCCCGCCAGAAACTCCGCCGCCTGGGCGCAGCTGTCCACCGAAATGACCCCCTCCGCACGGCTCTCAGGCCGAAGGAGACGGCGCAGGGGTACCCCTGCCTTTTCGCAGGCGGAGCGGATGTTGGCGGTAGCCAGGACGGCGTAGGGGTGGGTGGCGTCAATGCACAGGTCGAAGTCCCCCACAGCTTTTTCCAGCTCCCCCTCATCCTTTCGCCCCACCCAGAGCTCCAGGCCAGAGATGTCCTCCAGCTCCTCGGCCCCCAGGGGGGTGGCCACACTGACAGTGACCCTGGCTCCCATAGCCAGCAGCTCCCGGGCCAGGATGCGCCCCTCGGTGGTACCGCCAAGAATAAGCAGTCTCATAATTTCTCCTCGTAGCCCCGGGGGGTCACCATACGCCCACGGCACAGCGTCGTGGAGCTGCTGCCCACAAAGACAGTAGTAAACATGTCCACCTGTTCCTCCCGCAGCTCCTCCAGGGTCATCAGCTTCGCCTGCTGGCCCTCCCGGCCGATGTTCCGCACCCAGCCGCACTGGGTCTTGGGGTCCTTATGCCGCAGCAATATCTCGCAGGCCCGGGCCAGATAGTCCCGGCGCTTTTTGGAGGCGGGGTTATAAAGACACAGGGCAAAATCCCCTATGGCGGCGCACTCCAGCCGACGCTCAATCACCGCCCAGGGGGTAAGCAGGTCGGACAGGGAGATCACGCAGAAGTCATGACCCAGGGGCGCGCCCAGCACCGCCGCCCCGGACAGGGCCGCGGTAATGCCGGGCACCACCTCAATTTCCGTGTCCGGGTACTCCTCCCCCAACTGGAGAACCAGCCCGGCCATGCCGTAGACCCCCGCGTCTCCACTGCACACCAGGGCCACGGTTTTGCCGGCGGAGGCGGCGTCCAATGCCCAGCGGCACCGGTCCACTTCCCGGCGCATGGGGGTGGTGTAGATCTCTTTGTCCGGAAACAGATCCCGAATGAGGTCAATATATACCGTATAGCCGCACAGCACCTGAGCCTGCTTCAGTGCCAGACGGGCCTGACCGGAAAGAAATTCCTCATTTCCCGGCCCAAGGCCCACCACATAGACCTTATTCATAAATCCTCCAGTCCAGGGGGAAGTCCCCCAGGGCCACAGCCATGGTCACACCCTCCCCCTGATATTTTTCGCCCAGCAGCTTTCCAACCCCGCTGCCCAGCACCGCAGCCCGCTGGCACACATTGTCCACCCCCGTCACCTGCCGCACAAAGTCGGAGGAGGGGAACTCCCCGGGCAACGCCGCCAGCTCCCCGGCGGAAAAAGTCTCCAGTTTTAGGCCGTGGGCCTGACAAAAGGCCAGCAGCCCCGGCTCATTCTTTTTCAGGTCGATGGAGCACACCTTGTTCACCGCCAGAGGGCTGAGATTTTCCCGGGACAACAGCGTTTCAAAGGCCCGCTCCAGAACCTGAGCCTCCGTTCCCCGTTTACAGCCCACTCCCAGCGTCAGGGCGGGGGGCACCAGCTTCAGGGCGGAGCTCCCCTCCCCCCGGAGGGTCACCTGCACCTCCCAGGGGCCCTCCTCCTCCAGCTCCACCCCCTGGGGGGGCGTGCCGGAAATGGGGAAGTCGCTATGAAGGCAGATGGTCTCCCCGGCCAGCACTTTGGCGGAGACGGACTTGATAGCTTCCGGATTTTCCACCCGCAGCCCTTGGATTCTGGCCCACTGGTCTACCGGAAAGAGGCCCCGCACATCGGTGGCGGTGGTGATAATAGCCTGGGCCCCACAGGCCCCGGCAATCTTCCGGGCCAGGTCGTTAGCGCCCCCCAGGTGGCCGCTGAGGATGGGGATGGCATAGTGGCCCCCCTCATCCACCGCCACCACCGCCGGGTCGGCGGTCTTGCTTTTCACAAAGGGGGCGACGGCCCGCGCCGCGATGCCCACAGCCCCCACAAAGATCAGACTCTCTCCGGTACGGAAACCCTCCGCCGTCCAGCTCTCCAGAGAACAGCCGGAACCGCAGCGGTCAGCCCTCCCGCCCAGCTTCTCCCCCAGCTCCCGGGCCAGACCATAGCCCCGCTGGGTAAAGGCAAGCAGACGGAGCTTCATGTTGTTCCCTCCCGGTATCCGGTGGTAAAGGCCGGGTCATAGAGCTTGCTGCGCTGGTAGTCCCCGGCCAGAAAGTCCCCCACCAGCACCAAGGCGGTTTTGTTGATGCCGTGTTTCTTCCCCGTCTCGGCCAGCTCCCCCAGCGGGCACCGCAGTACCTTCTCCTCCGGCCAGCTGGCCTTGTAGACCAGGGCGGCGGGGGTTTGGGGGGTGTAGGCCCCCTGGAGCAGCTGCTCCTGAAGCTCAGGCAGCATTCCAGCGGACAGGAAGATCACCATGGTAGCCCCATGGGCGGCCAGGGCGGGGATGGACTCCCGCTCCGGCACCGGGGTACGCCCGGCCATGCGGGTGATAATGACGCTCTGGCTCACCCCGGGCAGGGTGTACTCCCCCTCCACCGCCCCGGCGGCAGCGCAGAAGCTGGATACCCCGGGGGTGATGTCGTAGGGCACATTGCGCTCCCGGAGGGCGTCCATCTGCTCCCGGATGGCCCCGTAGAGGGAGGGATCCCCAGTGTGAAGGCGAACTACTTGCTCGCCCTTTTCACAGGCTGGAATCATGACCTCCAGCACCTCTTCCAGGGTCATGTGGGCGCTGTTGTAGATCTGGCAGCCCTCCCGGCACAGACCCAGCAGTGCGGGGTTTACCAGACTGCCGGCATAGATCACCACATCCGCCTCCCCCAGCAGGGCAGCCCCCCGCCGGGTGATGAGGTCCGGGGCTCCTGGCCCCGCTCCCACAAAGTGCACCATAGCTTTTACTCCTTTATCACAATGGTGGAAAAATATCCGCTCTGTGTCTCCCGGTTCAGCGGGTTTACCACCCGTTCCCCCGGAAGGCCGCAGTTTTCTGCCAGGGCCGCCCGGTCCAGGGTACCCGCTCTCTCCAGGGCGTCAATGACCCCGGGCAGCTGCCGCCCGGACTTCATCAGCACCTTGGTACCGTGCAGCCTCAGAGCCTCATCCAAGGCTGTATCCCCGGCGGGAAAGATGTGCAGGGGGGCGTTGTCCGCGGTGAGGCTCTCCCCCAGCCGGGCAGCCACAGCACAGAAGCTGGGAACCCCTGGGATCATTACCGCTGAAAAGCCTTTTTCCTTCACAAGCTCTATCATTCGCCCGCAGGTGGCGTAGATAGATACATCCCCCAGGTTGACCATGGCCACATCTCGGCCCGCCGCCAGGTATCCGGCAATGGCCCGGGCCCCCGCCTCATACTCCGCCTTACGCTTGGCTGCATCCCGGGTCATGGAGAAGGAGATGGGCAAAATGATTTTGTCCTCCAGCTCTACTGCCCCCCTGGCAATGTCCAGAGCCAGCATCTCCCCGCCTTTGGTGCAGGGGGCGGCGATGACGGGGCAGCGCTCCAGGGTCCGCACCCCTTTCAGGGTCATCAGCTCCGGATCCCCGGGCCCCACCCCAACACAGTAAAATGTCCCTTTTACTTCTTCCATCTCTGTAATAACTCCTCCGCTCCCAGGGTCCTGCCCAGGAGCCCGTATTGGTTGGAAAACAGGACCGCCCCCACCTGAAAGGCCCCGGCGGAGCGCCGGTCCAGGTGGGTCTGTATCGCCGTCAACAGCCCCTCCATCACCGGTCCGCGCAGTCCCGCCCCATCCAGCAGGGCGATGCAGCCGTCGGCAGAGGGGGACTCCATCAGCGCCTGGCACAGCTCCTGCCCGCCCCCGGCCAGGGCGGCGTAGGCGCAGAAGAGCTCGGTGCGGCAGTCGGCCCAGCGGCTGTGGGTGTTCATGATCCCCCCGGCCAGCTTCACCAGCTTGCCCGCGTGGCCCACCAGAAGGACCTCCTCAAAGCCCTGCTCCATGGCAGTATCCAGGGTCTCGCCAATAAAGTTGGAGCACTTTACAATAGGGATCTCCCAGCTGTCCAGCCCATGTTCATGGAGAAAATCCATGCCGTAGTTGCCGGGGGTCAGAATGACCCTTCGGTTTCCCAGGGCGGCGGCCTGCCGCAGTTCCAGGCGGATGGTGTCCAGCAGGGCCTCCAGACTCATGGGCTCCACGATGCCGCTGGTGCCCAGAATGGAGATGCCCCCCTCGATCCCCAGCTGGGGATTGAAGGTCTTCTTTGCCGCCTCCTCACCCTGGGGAACCAGAATGGTCACCTTCAGGCCGCCCTCATAGTCCCAGAGGGTACAGGCCTCCCTCACCGCCCGGCGGATCATCTCACGGGGCACATGGTTGATGGCGGCCTCCCCCACCGGCTGGTCCAGGCCGGGCCTGGTCACCCGGCCCACGCCGGGTCCCCCCTCAATGGTGATCCCCGGGTCCGGTTTCCTCTCCACTCTGGCCCCGATGAGAATACCCGCGGTCACATCAATATCGTCCCCGGCGTCCTTTTCGACAAGGCACAGGGCCCCTTCCCCTTCCATCCGGCATATCCGGGGCTCCACCTCCACAGGAAGGCCCATGGGGGTCGTGAGGGACAGCCGCAGGGGAGCCTCTCCCGTCAAAAGCAGCCGGGCGGCCCCCGCCGCCGCCAGGGCGGCGCAGGTGCCGGTGGTATAGCCCCGGCGCAGACGCTTTCCTCCCGCCGTGATGTAGTGTTCAAAGGCCATCCGTCCCCGCCTCCCCATAAAAAAGCTGCCCGCAGACAAACCTTCCGCGGGCAGCGCGACAGGACGGCGAGCAGCTCTCCGTCTCATAAATCACGCGGCAAAAGGACCGTTGCCTGTGTGGGATCTCTCTTCGGCGGGAAATATTCTGACTTATGCCTCTCCGCTCCGGGTCACCTTCCCGGGGTCCTCCCCAGTGGCCAACGGCCCCTTGCTCAGCAAATACAGCAGCGTCCCTGTGCAGGATTCGCACCTGACTTCCTTCCCATCCGAAGTGCTATTTGTGTTTCATTATAAAGCCCTCCCTCCCGCCTGTCAAACGGAAAGGGGGAAAGACACGAAGTTCTCAAAACTGCCCCACAAAAAAATCCCGCCCCGGATGGGGCGGGATTTTCATGGGACCTATTTTAATCTCGGAACTCAAAGAGCTTCTGTACCGGTACCTCCAGGGCGTCCGCCAGACGGAATACCACATCAAGGGAGGCTCCTGCGCGGGCTTGCTCGATGTTTCCCATGTGGGTACGGTCAATCTTCACAATCTCCGCCAGCTGCTCTTGTGTATATTTCCGCTTTCTCCGATAGTAGGAGATATTCAATCCCAGCTGTTCATACTTTTCAATCTGCGAAGCATCCACATTTATCACCAAAGATATTATATGTTCCGCATGATACTATATAAACGGTATCAAATCTTGTAAATTCAGCTTTGCATTCATCATTTCTAATGTATAATATATCATGGGTGATAAATATGGATTTATATATGGAAATGCTGAGAGAGATTCTGGGTTCTCAAACCATCCAGGTGACCTTTCCCGACCTGGCTGAAACCCCCGCCCAACTGGTGGATTCGGCCTCATATCGGGCACTTGAACAAATCCGGGACATCATCCGGGATGATTCCCTCGACGACAGGGAGTGTTTTCAAAAGATTGAGGAGATTATCTGTGTGCTGGAGTCTGTGGGCAGCGGCGGACAGGGCCGCCACGATTTCAGTTGACATAAAAAATCCCGCCCCGGATGGGGCGGGATTTTAATGTCTTTATTCCTCTGCCATAGCCTTGGCGGCAGCGATAGCCTTCTCCTTCGTCGGGTCAAAGTCCATTCCGCTTAAAACGGCCTACCGGCCATTTTGCGCTTCATTCCCTTGCCCCTCCTCTTGGACGCAAACCCGCTGCGCTGGGCTTTGCGTCCATGCCGCCTGCGGCGGCTGTATTTTTATTCTCCTGGCTGGCTCAAAACCCTTATTTACGAGGATTGTCCCCACAAAAATCCCGCCCCGGATGGGGCGGGATTTTAATGTCCTTATTCCTCTGCCATAGCCTTGGCCGCGGCGATAGCCTTCTCCTGGGCTGCGGGGGGACAATCCTCGTAGCGGACGAAGTGGAAGGTATAGGAACCGCGGGACTGGGTCATGGCACGAAGGTCGATGGCATAAGAGGTCATCTCGGCCATGGGCACCTCGGCCTCGATTACCTGCTCACCGTCGCCGGTGGGGGTCATACCCATCACACGGCCCCGGCGCTTGTTGAGATCGCCGATCACATCGCCCATGTAGTTGTCGGGCACGGTGACCTTCAGCTCGCCCACGGGCTCCAGCAGCACGGGGTTGGCCTCGGGCATGGCGGCCTTGTAGGCCAGCTGAGCGGCGGTCTTGAAGGCGATTTCAGAGGAGTCCACGGGGTGGTAGCTTCCGTCATAGAGCACGGCCTTCAGGTTGACCACAGGATAGCCGGCCAGAGGACCGTGGACACAGGCCTCCCGGAGGCCCTTCTCCACGGCGGGGAAGAAGTTCTTGGGCACGGAGCCGCCGAAGACCTCTTCCGCGAAGACCATCTGCTCCTCCTCGGGGTTGGGCTCGAAGCGGATCCACACATCGCCGAACTGGCCGGAGCCGCCGGTCTGCTTCTTATGACGGCCCTGCTTCTGGACGGTCTTGCGGATCTTCTCACGGTAGGGCACCCGGGTCTCGCTGAGCTGCGTCTCCACATTGAAGCGGCTCTTCAGCTTGCTCACCAGCACATCCACCTGGATGTCGCCGGCGGCGGTGAGGACCATCTGGTGGGTCTCGGGGTTATTGACCAGAGTGAAAGAGGGATCCTCCTCGTTGAGACGGTACAGGCCCTGGGCCACTTTGTCCTCCTGGCCCCGGGTCTTGGGGGCGATAGCCACGGAATAGCAGGGCTCGGCGAAGGGGATCTGCTTCAGGGCGACCACCTTACGGGGATCGCACAGGGTGTCGCCGGTCTTCACCTTTTCCATCTTGCCGATGGCGCCGATATCGCCGCAGCCCAGCTCCTTGACCTCCTCGGCCTTCTTGCCCCGCATCTGATACAGGCGGCCCAGCTTCTCGTTGGCGCCGGTACGGGCGTTGACCAGGGTAAGGTCGGAGGTGATGACACCGGAGAGGACCTTGATATAGGAGTACTTGCCGTACTGGTCGGAGACGGTCTTGAACACAAAGGCGGTGGGCACGCCGCCGGGGGAGACCACAAATTCCTCGGTCTCGCCATCCTGACGGGTGGCCTTGTGGTAGTTGCCCTCCATGGGGGTGGGCAGCAGCTCGGCAATGTAGTCCATGAGCATCAGGGAACCCATGGTGTTGACAGCGGAGCCGCACAGCACGGGGAACAGGCTCAGCTCCCGCACGCCCTGGCGCAGGCCCTGGATCATCTCGGC
>JAXUUN010000050.1:0-8869 GCA_037231075.1 bacterium
CCCGGCTGCACCCTGTTCGACGCCCAGACCGACGGCAACCACAACCGCTGCGTCTTCACCCTCATCGGTGAGCTCAGCGCCATCGAAGAGGTGGCTTTCCGCCTGACCAAGGTGGCCACCGAGCGCATCGACATGAACAAGCACAAGGGCGAGCACAAGCGCATGGGCGCCACCGATGTCATCCCCTTCGTGCCCCAGTCCAAGGATGTCACCGTAGAGGAGTGCGTGGAGCTGTCCAAGCGGGTGGCTCAGCGGATCTGGGACGAGCTGAAGGTCCCCTCCTTCCTGTATGAGGACTCCGCCACCCGTCCCGAGCGCCGCAACCTGGCCACCGTCCGCAAGGGCGAGTTCGAGGGCATGCCCGAGAAGCTGCTCCAGCCCGACTGGGCTCCCGACTACGGCGAGCGGAAGATCCACCCCACCGCCGGCATCACCGCCATCGGCGCCCGTATGCCCCTGGTGGCCTTCAACATCAACCTGGCCACTTCCGATGTGGAGGTCGCCAAGAAGATCGCCAAGGTCATCCGCGGTTCCTCCGGCGGCTTCCGCAGCTGCAAGGCCATGGGCTTCATGATGGAGGACCGGGGCATCGCCCAGGTGTCCATGAACATGGTCAACTATGAGGACACCCCCCTGTATGTGGTCTATGAGATGGTCAAGTCCCTGGCTGAGCGCTACGGCACCTATATCATCGACAGCGAGATCGTGGGCCTGACTCCCGCCAAGGCCATGATCGACTGCGCCGAGTTCTATCTGAAGGCCAAGGACTTCGACTGCCACAACCAGATCATGGAGTACCACCTCCTGGACATGAAGTAAGCTGAAAAGGAGAAACAGGAAATGAAATTAGCCGATATGCAGGTTTCCCAGTTTTGTGATGTGCTGGCCTCCGACGCTCCCGCTCCCGGCGGCGGCTCCACTGCCGCCCTGGAGGGCGCTCTGGGCGCCGCCCTCACCGCCATGGTCTGCGGTCTGACCACCGTGGGCAAGAGCAAGGAGAAGTACGCCGACTATCAGGAGTTTGTCATCGACAGCCAGAAGAAGGCCCTGGACCTGAAGGCCCGCTTTGTGGATGTGATGGACCGGGACACCGAGGCCTTCAATGTGGTCTCCGCCGCCTTCGGCATGCCCAAGGCCACCGACGAGGAGAAGGCCGCCCGCTCCGCCGCCATCCAGAAGGGCCTGGAGGGCTGCACCGCCACCCCCTTTGAGATGATGGAGCTGGCTCTGGAGACCCTGGAGCTCACCGCCGAGCTGCTGGGCAAGACCAACGACAGCGCCGCCAGCGACCTGGGCGTGTCCGCCCTGTCCCTGCGGGCTGCCATCCAGGGGGCTTGGCTCAATGTGCTCATCAACATCGGCTCCCTGAAGAACAAGGATCTGGCCGAGGACTACCGTAAGAAGGGCGAGGAGATGCTGGCCAAGGCTCTGCCTCTGGCCGACAAGATCTACGCCGCCGTGGTAGCCGCCCTGTAAAAAAAATTCCCTTCCCGGGGGAGGAGACCCTCCCCCGGGAAAACTGAATCAGCCCGACAGAGAAGGTTCAGCGCGTCAAGTGCCGTCGGATGGGAAGTTGCCGACGGACGAAGGATAGCCTCCGCGTTGCTGACACCCCCTCCGCTGCCATGGGAGTGTAGCCCTCTTCGCGTGGCGGCGCCGTGCGGGAGGGCGTTTTCGCGCCCTCCGGACCCGGACCGGTGAATTGGAAAGGATGTGTCCCCTGATGAAATGGACCCTGCTGACAAAGGAGCAGTATGTGACCACCCTGTGGTCCGGCGGCACCACCACCCAGCTGGCCATCGCCCCGGAGGGGGCGGTGTACGCCGACCGGGATTTCCTCTGGCGGCTGAGCTCGGCCGGGGTGGAGCTGGACCACTCGGATTTTACTCCTCTGCCCGACTATAACCGCCTCATCTCCATCCTGCGGGGGGAGATGAAGCTGAAGATCGGGGAGGGGGAGCCCTTCCCCCTGGAACCCCTCCAGCTGTGCGCCTTTGACGGAGGCGTGCCGGTGGAGTCCTGGGGCAAGTGCACCGACTACAACCTGATGATGCGCAAGGGGGCCTGCGAGGGCAGCGCCCAGGGCCTGAAGATGGAGGCAAATTCCACCCTCACCTGGTCCGCCCCCGTCTTTGCCCCCCAGAGCCACAAAAATCTCACCCTGGCCATCTTCTGCGCCCAGGGGGATGTGACCGTGGACGGCCTCACCGCCCGGGAGGGGGAGACCCTTCTGTGCCGTGAGGCGGAAAACAGCTGGGTGGAGCTGAAGAGCCGGGAGGGCGCCCAGCTGCTGTGCGCCGCCATCTGCCATGGCTGAGCTGCTGTCCGGGGCCCCGGTGGCCGAAGCCCTGTGTGAGCGGGCGCGGGCCGGGGTGGACCGGCTGGCCCGGGCGGGGGTCACCCCCAAAGCGGCCATCGTCCGGGTGGGGGAGCGCCCCGCCGATTTAAGCTATGAGCGGGGCTTTGTCAGGCGGGCCCAGGGCCTGGGCATTGAGGTGGAGCGGCTGCTCCTGCCGGAAAGCGCGGAGGAAAAGGAGCTGCTGGAGACCCTGGGGAGGGTCAACCGGGACCCGGAGATCCACGGCTGCCTCCTGTTCCGGCCCCTGCCGGAGCGGCTCAACTCCCCCGCCGTGCTGGGGGCGCTGAGAGCGGAGAAGGACATCGACGCCATGACCAGCGCCTCCATGGGAGGCCTCATGGTCCAGGGCACCCCGGGCTTTCCCCCCTGCACCGCCACCGCCTGTATGGAGCTGCTGGAATACTACCAGGTGGAGCTCCAGGGCCGGAATGTGGTGATGGTGGGAGCGGGGGTGACGGTGGGGATGCCCACCGCCATCCTCCTGATGAACCGGGGGGCCACCGTGTCCGTGTGCAACATCTATACCGACCCCCACCGGCTGGTGGAGCTGTGCCGGGGGGCGGACATCATCATCTCCGCCGCCGGAAAGGCGGGGCTCATCGGCCGGGACCATGTGGCCCCGGGCCAGGTGATCGTGGATGTGGGCCTCAGTCCGGGAGAGGACGGCAGGCTCCACGGAGATGTGGATTTTCAGGCGGCCGAGCCCATCGTGGCCGCCATTACGCCGGTGCCCGGCGGCGTGGGGGCGGTGACCTCCACGGTGCTGGCCGCCCACACCGTCCAGGCCGCCCTTCGGGGCCGGGGCCTGGACGGGATCTGAGAGACAGGAGGCGCGGGGTATGACTGCCCAGGAAGCGGAACAGAGGATACATGAACAGGCCTGGATCGGCCGGACTCCCGGGCTCAGCCGGACCCGGGAGCTGCTGGAGCGGCTGGGCAACCCCCATCTGGGGCTGAAGTTTGTCCACATCACCGGCACCAACGGCAAGGGCTCCACCGCCGCCATGGTCTCCTCCGTGCTGCGGAAGGCGGGGGTGAAGACCGGCCTTTACACCTCCCCCCACCTGTGGCACTTCGGGGAGCGGTTCCAGGTGAACGGACAGCCCATCGCCGACGGGGACCTGGGGCGCATCACCGAAAGAGTGCTGAAGGCGGCCGAGAACATGACCGACCCGGCCACCGAGTTTGAGCTCATGACCGCTCTGGCCATGGTCTACTTCAAGGAGCAGCACTGCGGCATCGTGGTGCTGGAGGTGGGCCTTGGAGGGCGGCTGGACTCCACCAACATCATCCCCGCACCGGAGGTGGCCGTCATCACCAACCTGGGGCTGGAGCACACCCAGCTGCTGGGGGACACCATCCCCCTGATCGCCCGGGAGAAGGCGGGGATCATCAAGCCCGGCTGCCGCTGCGTCCTCTACCACCAGAGCCGTGAGGCCCAGGAGGTGGTGGAGGAGGTCTGCCGGGAGAAGGGGGTGGAGCTCACCGTCACCGACACCGATTCCCTCCAGGTGCTGGAGGCGGGGGTGGAAGGCCAGCGGTTTATCTACCGGGGGACGGAGTACCGTATCCCCATGGTGGGGGCCTACCAGGTAAAAAACGCCGCCACCGCCATCGAGGTGGTTGAGGCCCTCCGCCGTGGGGGCTGGGAGATCTCCCAGGAGGCCCTTCACCAGGGCCTGGCCGGGGCCGTGTGGCCCGGGCGGATGGAGCTGGCCCGGCGGAAGCCCGACTTCATCATCGACGGTGGCCACAACCCCCAGTGCATGGAGGCCATCGCCCAGAGCCTGACCCAGCTCTACCCGGGCAGGAAGATCCGCTTTTTGGTGGGGGTCATGGGGGACAAGGACTACGGGGACATGATGGGCAGGCTCCTGCCTCTGGCCAAGAGCTTCCATACCATCACCCCCGACAGCCCCCGGGCCCTCAGCGCCGGGGATCTGGCCGCCTTCCTGAGCGGGAAGGGGGCCGAGGCTACCCCCTGCCAGAGCGTGAAGGAGGCCCTTCACGCCGTTCTGGCCCAGAGCACACCGGAGGATGTGATCTGCGCCTGCGGTTCCCTCTACATGGTGGGGGAGCTGCGCCACCTGCTGGGTCTGTGCTGAAGACCCTGTACCTAACAGAATAGGGGGACCGCGTGAAGTGTCAGTCGGATGGGAAGTTGCCGCTGAACGAAAACCCACAGAGGGTTGCGATGGTACCTCCGCTTCCGCTGTCGTCAGAGGAACACTCCTTTGCGGCAACAGAAGAGAGACGGGAAGAACCCGATATTGCCGAAAAGGAGAAATTGTTATGAAACAGGCAAAAACCAAAAAACGGATGCGGATCATGGTGACCTGCGCCATGCTCATCGCCATCCAGATCGTCCTGGTGCGGTTCGTGTCCATCCAGACCCCCTTCCAGCGCCTGAGCTTCGGCTTTCTGCCCCTGGCCATGGCCGGTATCCTCTTCGGCCCCGGCTACGGCCTGGCGGTAGCCGCCATCGCCGACTTTCTGGGGGCCACCCTGTTCCCCACCGGGGGCGCCTTCTGGCCCGGCTTCACCATCGTCACCGCCTGCTCCGGCCTGGTCTACGGCCTGCTGCTCCATGAGAAGCCCGGCGCCGGCTGGAGCCAGGGCAAGCGGATCTTCCGGATCATCCTGGCCGTGGCCATTGTGAACATCTTCGTCCACATCGGCCTGGGCACCCTGAACCTGGCCATCATGTACAACAAGGGCTTCCTGGCGCTCCTCCCCGGCCGCATTGCCAAGAACCTTATCATGATCCCCATCGAGTCCGCCTGCGTCACCGCCATGCACATGATGCTGGTGCAGCCCATGACCCGTCGGGGCATGGTGCCCGGTCTGCACTAAAAAAACAGCCTCCGGCTCTCAAAAGAGCCGGAGGCATTTTTTACTCTCTGACGGGCCGGAACAGCAGGAAGAAGACGGCCAGCAGGGGGATACAGGCCCACAGCACCGTCCGTTCCCCGAAAAACAGGGACAGCCGGGCGCTGAGGATGACCCCCAGGGCGAAGGCCAGGATAAGCCGGTAGAAGACCGTGGCCTTTGCCCCCGACTGGGGGTCGGGGAGGGCCAGGAACTTGTACAGCAGCTCCGTGCCGCTTCTCAGGTTGCCGGTACACATGGTGGTGGCCCCGGCGCAGCCCCGGAATTTCCGAAAGGTCTCCAGCTGGACGGCGCTGGAAAAGGAGATGAGCACATTGGCCGCCCAGTCGGGCTCCCCCTTGGGGAGGAAGGACACCAGCACCAGGACGGCGCACTCCGCCACCACCAGAAACTGCCGCCAGTGAAGCCAGTTGGGCAGCCCGGACACCTTTTTCCGGATGGCCTCGGCGGTGAGGATGCCCAGGAAGAAGGCGGTGATGGGCAGCAGGTAGTGGAAGGCCATGGACCACCGGCCCATGGACAGGTGGACGCACAGCTGGACGATATTTCCCGTCTCGGCGGTGGCAAACACCGCCCCCCGGTTCACAAAGCTGTATGCGTCCAGCATCCCTCCGGCGAAGGCCAGCATCAGCCCCACCATCAGGGAGTCGGACATCTGTTTTTCTCGGGCCATAGGGCCACCTCCCGAATACACATAATCAGGGCGCCGCTTTCGGCGGCGCCCTGGGTGTTTATTGTTGATGCTGAAATTACTCCTCCACGGTGGGGCCGGCGGCCACCAGGGCTTTGCCGGCCTCGTTGGTGGTGTACTTGGCAAAGTTCTTCACGAACCGGGAAGCCAGGTCCTTGGCCTTCTTGTCCCACTCGGCGGGGTCGGCATAGGTGTCCCGGGGGTCCAGAATGCCGGTGTCCACGCCCTCCAGCTGGGTGGGGACCTCCAGACCGAAGTAGGGGATGGTCTTGGTGGGGGCGCTGTTGATGGCGCCGTTGAGGATGGCGTCGATGATGCCACGGGTGTCCTTGATGGAGATACGCTTGCCGGTGCCGTTCCAGCCGGTGTTCACCAGGTAGGCCTTGGCGCCGGACTTCTGCATCTTCTTCACCAGCTCCTCACCGTACTTGGTGGGGTGCAGCTCCAGGAAGGCCTGGCCGAAGCAGGCGGAGAAGGTGGGGGTGGGCTCGGTGATGCCCCGCTCGGTGCCGGCCAGCTTGGAGGTGAAGCCGGACAGGAAGTAGTACTGGGTCTGCTCCGGGGTCAGGATGGACACGGGGGGCAGCACGCCGAAGGCGTCGGCGGACAGGAAGATCACATTCTTGGCGTCGGGGCCGGCGGACACGGGCCGGACGATCTTCTCGATGTGGTCGATGGGGTAGGAGACACGGGTGTTCTCGGTGACGGAGCTGTCGGCGAAGTCGCAGTGTCCATTCTCGTCCACGGTGACATTCTCCAGCAGGGCGTTGCGCTTGATGGCGTTGTAGATGTCGGGCTCGGCGTCCTTGTCCAGGTTGATGACCTTGGCGTAGCAGCCGCCCTCAAAGTTGAACACGCCGTTGTCGTCCCAGCCGTGCTCGTCATCGCCGATGAGCAGGCGCTTGGGGTCGGTGGACAGGGTGGTCTTGCCGGTGCCGGACAGGCCGAAGAACAAAGCGGTGTTCTTGCCCTCCATGTCGGTGTTGGCGGAGCAGTGCATGGAGGCCATGCCCTTCAGGGGCAGGTAGTAGTTCATCATGGAGAACATGCCCTTCTTCATCTCGCCGCCGTACCAGGTGTTCAGAATGACCTGCTCCCGGGAGGTGAGGTTGAAAATGGCGGCGGTCTCGGAGTTGAGGCCCAGCTCCTTGTAGTTGGTCACCTTGGCCTTGGCGGCGTTGTAGGAGATAAAGTCGGGCTCAAAGTTCTCCAGCTCCTCGGCGGTGGGCTGGATGAACATGTTCTTCACAAAGTGGGCCTGCCAGGCCACCTCCATGATGAAGCGGATGGCCATGCGGGAGTCGTGGTTGGCGCCGCAGAACACATCCATAACGAACAGGCGCTTGTTGGACAGCTGCTCCTGAGCCAGCTTCTTGCACTCGTCCCAGGCCTCTTTGGAGGCGGGCTTGTTGTCGTTCTTGAACTCCTCGGAGGTCCACCATACGGTGTCCTTGGAGGTGTCGTCCATGACGATGAACTTATCCTTGGGGGAGCGGCCGGTGTAGATGCCGGTCATCACATTGACGGCGCCCAGGTCGGTGACCTGCCCCTTGTCGTAGCCCTCCAGACCGGGCTTGGTCTCCTCCTCAAACAGGACCTCATAGGAGGGGTTGCGGACAATCTCGGTGACGCCGGTAATCCCGTACTTGCTCAGATCGATGGTTGCCATATTGCATGACCTCTTTTCTGTAAGAATCTTCCCGCCGCCGGTCCCGGGGGAGCCGGCCGGGCTGGGGAAATCACAACCATAACATCCTAATCATACACGGTGAAATGAATAAAGTCAATTGTCTGGGGGTCGGGAATTTAGTTATATTTCCCATTGATGTTTGCCTATCCCCGGGTTTCAGAGGCGTTTCGACGCAGGGCCCGGGACAGGGCGGCAAACTCCGGAATGCCCAGCCGCTCCCCCCGGATGTCCCCGGGCAGGCCGCAGCTGAGGAGGAGGTCCACCAGCCGCTCCTTGGAGTACTGCCCCCCGAAGGCGGCGGACAGGCCGTTCACAAGGGTCTTGCGCCGCTGGGCGAAGGCGGCCTTCACCACCTGGAAGAAGTGCGCCTCGTCGTCGATCTCCTCCGGCAGGGGCCGGGGGGTGAGGCGGAGCACCGAGGAGGTCACCTTGGGAGCGGGAATGAAGCACTCCGGGGGCACATCGAACAGCAGCTCCGTCCCGGCCTTTACCTGGCAGTAGAGGGAGAAGGCCCCGTAGTCCCCGGTGCCCGGGGCGGCGCAGATCCGCCGGGCCACCTCCCGCTGGATCATCACGGTGATGGTCTCAAAGCACCCGGCCTCCAGAAAGGCGGTGATGGCGGGGGTGGTGATGTTGTAGGGCAGGTTGGCGCAGGCGATGGGGCGAAGGCCGGGGAGTTTTTCTTCCGTCAGGGCCCTCAGGTCGGTCTTCAGCACATCCCCGGGGACGATCTCCACATTGTCCCGGTCGGCCAGGGTCTCCTTTAAAATGGGGAGCAGGGAGCGGTCCAGCTCGATGGAGACCACCTTCCCCGCCCGCCGGGACAGCTCCCGGGTGAGGGGGCCGATGCCCGGGCCCACCTCCACCACGCCTCTGTCCTCATCCGCCCCGGAGGCGGCGGCGATGTCCCGGGGGACCCAGCTCTCGATGAGGAAATTCTGGCCCATGGACTTGGAAAAGCGAAAGCCGTGGCGCTCCAGAAGGGCCTTGATATAGCCGATGTCACACAGGTTCATGGCGTACTCCTTTATAAAGTAAAGATTTTGAGGCTGTGGGCCGCAAAACCGGCCCTGAGGGGGTTCATGACCGAAGGGCTTGGGCCGCTCCAGGCCCGAACCCAAACCGGCCTTCCGGCCGGCGGAATCTACAATAAAAGGCAGTTGCTTTCGCAACTGCCTTTTATTGTGGTGGAGATAAGCGGGATCGAACCGCTGACCTCTTGAATGCCATTCAAGCGCTC
>JAXUUN010000051.1:0-8684 GCA_037231075.1 bacterium
CTATACCGTTCTCTCTTTCCTCACGATGTTTTCTTATCGGGAGCTGCCTTTGGCCATCCGTTTTTTTATTTTCTGTCAAACAGCTGGTAGCCCGCACCAGGCAGGCCCATCTCCTCCAGACAGGCCAGGGTGTGCTTGGCCTGAGGGGTAATGGCGATGTCTATGGTTCACGGTAAATGGACATCGAACCCTCCCGCTCCGATTCCGGACTTCTGGAGTCCGTCTCAAAGGTCCAGGTAAACTGGAGCGTTGGATACACGCCTCCCAGGGAAGGGGAGCCGAAGAGTTCATGGACGCCGATATTACCCTCGTCAAAGTCCTGGCGCACCGCCTGCCACAGCTCCCGCTGCTGGGAAATGGCCTGCTCAAGAAAGACAGAGTCAAAATATTCGTCCTTCTCGTTCCAGACATCCCGAAGCACTGTCTCAGTGAGCTGGCCCTGATCATAGTAGTCGAAGTTGTACATCTGCTCAATGATGTCCCGGTCATGCAGCATCTTCTGGGCCTGACAGGTGAGGGTACCTTCCACATTGATCTCATTCTGGTACACCGGGACGCTGCTGTACCGGCGGTTGAGGGTGGAGCCGTTTTTCAGGGTATAGATAATTTCAAAGGAAATATAGTCGTCCCCGCCCTCTATTTCTGCCCGACCCTTTTCCTCCACGGCCTCCCGGTGGAGCTGGGTGACCATCTCAATGAGCCGGGGATCACTGGTGGTGTCAAAATGCAGCCGCCCGTCGTCATAGGGGTAGCCGATGTCCCCGTAGAAGTAGACCTTCTCCACACTGTCCACAGCGGGCACCCGGTTTTCCACCCCGAACAGGTCAAAGAGGCAGGCTCCGCACAGAAGGGCCATTACCGCTACCGCTGCCACGCCGCCCTTCCAGGCCTTCCACACCCGGAAGGACTTTTTCAGCAGCATTTCCGCCACGAAGTAGCCCACTGCCGTCCAGATGAGCACGCAGAGGATCAGCCCCGTGGGAGGATCGTTCCGCCAGTCAAAGAAGTTGGCGGTGAAGACCCCCAGACACAATCCGGCGCACAGAGCCACACCATATTTGAAGATGGGCCGTACCACCTTCACAGAGACCACATCTCCCGCGCTCTCCACATGGCGGCGGCGGTAGACGCTCAGGGCCAGCACTGCCAGAACAATGCCAACGCCCGCATAAGCGGCCACCATGCTGGGGGAGGCCAGATCCCACCGGTTGGAATATGCAAGTACATCCGTGGACTCAATGGGGGTCATTTCCCACCGACAGGCCTGGCTCAGAGCGTAGACCGGGGTACAGCAGGTGACCCAGAAGGAATTGAAGCTGCCCGAATAGCCATAGAAAAACTGCCGCAGGAGCATGGTCACCAGGTAGTGGAGCACATAGACCAGCACATTAAGGATGAAATAGAAGGAGGGCAGGGCCAGAATGTGTCCGGTAAACATGGCGCAGAAGCAGGCAAAGGAGAAGAAAAAGAGGCATACCCCGGCCAATGTAAGCAGGACTACCCCCAGTGTGGGGATGGTGGCCGCCCAGTCATAGGAGGGAATCAGGATCATCTCCGCCGCAAGGGTAACCACTCCCACCGCCGCCAGGGGCAGCAGCAGGAAGGACAGCCCCGCCAGATACTGGGTGATAAACAAGGTTTCCCGCCGCAGAGGCAGGGCGTGCATCATACAGGCGGAGCGGGTACTGTACAGATATCCGAACACGGCCATGGCTGCCAGCACTCCAAAGGCGCAGGCCAGCCACACGCCCAGGGAGAGCAGATCACCAAGCTGCTGGGCACTGTCATATAAGCTGTGCTGGGCCTCTGTTAAAAATCCATTCCAGCGCAGAATCTCAAAGTATTTGTTAAGCATGCGCAGAGGAATCAGAAACATCCAGATGAGGCCCCACAGCCCCCACAGGGGCCAGAACCGGGCCAGGGATTTGCGGTATAAGGTTGCGTTAAAGTACGATGTCCCGGACGCCATAGTCCTCACCTCCCATTTCATAAATAAAGATCTCCTCCAGACTCAGGGGCAGGGCCTCCATGAGAATGGGGCTGTATTGCGCCATGCGGGTGCGGATCTCCCCGGGATTCCCCCGGACAATCAGGGTAAAGACCCGGCCGATCTGTGTAGTATGAAGGACATACAGGTCCTCCGGAAGCTTGGGCAGCTGTCCGTCCTGAAAGGCGATTTGAAGCTTGACCACATTGTCCTGAAGATCGGTGAGGGAGCGCTCCAGCAGCACCTTTCCGTGGGAGAGGACTCCCACATGGTCGCACACATCCTCCAGCTCCCGCAGGTTGTGGGAGGACACCAGCACCGTGGTTCCCCGCTGGGACACATCTCCCATGAGCAGGGACCAGACCTGACGGCGCATCACCGGGTCCAGGCCGTCTACCGGCTCATCCAGCACCAGCACCTCAGGATTGCAGCACAAGGTGAGCCAGAAAGCGCTCTGCTTCTGCATACCCTTGGACAGCCGGCGGATGGGCTGTTTTTCGTCCACCTCGGGAAAGGCCTCCTTCAGGGCCTGGTACCGCTTGTCGTCAAACTGGGGGTAGAGCCCCCTGTAAAAGCGCATCATATCATGGGTGGTGGCGGAGGTGAAGTAGTAGAGCTCATCGGGAATGGCGGCGATTTTGGCCTTTACCGCCGGATTTTCATACACCGGCTGTCCGTCCACCAGCACCGAGCCGGAATCGGGCCGGTAAATGCCCATAATATGCCGGAGAATGGTGGATTTACCCGCTCCGTTGGGACCCACCAGGCCATAGATGGATCCCTTCTCCGCCCGCATGGTCAATCCATCCAGGGCCCTGAATCCATCAAAGGTCTTGACCACATTGTTGACCTGTATCATCAGTTCTCTCCTCCCTCTAAGCGTCCGATCCTGGCGTGCAGCTCCTGCCCCTTGATTCCCAGAAACAGCAGCTCCGCCGCCGCCTGATCAAAGACCCGAAACAGCTCCGTCCTCCGGCCCTCATCCACTCCTGTGTTGGGGGCGGCAAAGGAGCCCTTTCCCGGCACAGAATATACATACCCCTCCGCCTCCAGGGCCTCGTAGGCCCGCTGGATGGTGTTGGGATTGATGGCCAGCGTCCCGGCCATGGTGCGGACAGAGGGGAGCTTTTCCCCCTCCCGGATCACCCCGGTCACCATCAGCCGGCGCAGCCCGTCCTTTACCTGCTCGTAGATCGGCCGGGCATCCCGATAGTCCAGATTGAGCATGGTTCCCTCCTCTCTCCGGGAAACCCCGGAACCCTTCTCTCCCGCTGGGGAACAGCGGGGCAAACTGTATGAACCGTATTAGTACACTCAGTATATCCACTGCGCCTCCAAAAAGCCATTAAGGATTTCTTAAGGTTTTCTTATCTTTTTCTTCCCACATCTTTTCTTTTCCTTTTCCCAGATAATGTGATACAATAGCTTTAATCTCATAAAGTCAGCCGCCACATGAAAAAGGGGCGGCCGTAAGGAGGATTTGCCATGTACAACTGTATTGGTTTTATCGGTACGGGAAATATGGGAAGCGCCATTGCCGAAGCAGCCGCAAAAAGCGCCCTGGCCCGCCGTATTCTGCTGTCCAACCGCACCCCCGCCAAGGCCCAGGCCCTGGCTGAGCAACTGCCCGGATCGGAAGCAACCGACAACCTCACCATCGCCCGGGACTGTCAGCTGATTTTTCTGGGGGTCAAGCCCCAGATGATGGCCGGGATGCTGGAGGAAATCTCCCCCGTCCTTGGTCAGCGCCGGGACCGCTTTCTCCTGGTGACCATGGCCGCCGGCCTCTCCTGCGCCCGGATCCGGGAGCTGGCCGGGGTAGACTGCCCCGTCATCCGGATGATGCCCAACACCCCCTGTTCCCTTGGAGCCGGCGTGATCCAGTACTGCGGCCTGGACGCCACCTCCCAGGAGCTGGAGGACTTTGCCGCCCTTATGGCCCCGGCGGGGCTGGTGGACCCGGTGGCGGAAAACCTCATCGACGCGGCCAGCGCCGTGTCCGGCTGCGGTCCGGCCTATGCCTATCTTTTTATCGAAGCTCTGGCCGATGGGGCCGTGGCCTGCGGTCTGCCCCGGGACAAGGCACTCCGCTATGCCGCCCAGATGACTGCCGGCGCCGCCCAAATGGTTCTGGACAGCGACAAACATCCCGGCGTGCTGAAAGACGCCGTCTGTTCTCCCGGCGGTACCACCATCCAGGGGGTACGCACTCTGGAGGAGCGGGGCTTCCGGGCCGCCGCCATGGACGCGGTCATCGCCGCCTATGAGAAGACGCTGGCCCTGGGAAAGTAAAAAATTCCTAACTCCTAATTCCTCATTCCTAACTCAAACAAGGGGGATTTGTTCATGAGAATTGTCGTAAAGGTGGGCACTTCCACTTTGGCCCATTCCACCGGCCGGCTGAACATCCGTCATGTGGAGGAACTGGTTAAGGTCCTCTCCGACCTGAAAAACGCCGGCCATCAAATCATTCTGGTCTCTTCCGGAGCCATCGGCATGGGGGTGGGCAAGCTCAATCTGCCGGGCAAACCCACCGATATGCCCACCAAGCAGGCTGCCGCCGCCGTAGGCCAGTGCGAGCTGATGTACACCTACGACAAGCTATTCCTTCAGTACAGCCACACCGTAGCCCAGGTCCTTCTCACCGGGGAGGATGTGGACCACCAGGAGCGGCGGGAAAACTTTGAAAACACCATGGAACGGCTGCTGGAGCTGGGGGCTCTGCCCATCATCAATGAAAACGACACCATTGCCACCGCCGAGATCAAGGTGGGGGACAACGACACCCTTGGGGCCATTGTGGCCTGCTGTGTGAGGGCCGACCTGTTGGTGCTGCTCTCTGACATTGAGGGGCTCTATACCGCCGATCCCCGCAAAGACCCGGAGGCCCGGCTCATCCCCGTGGTAGAGGAGGTCACGCCCCAAATCCAGGCTCTGGCCGGGGGAGTGGGCTCCAGCCTTGGCACCGGGGGAATGGCCACCAAGCTGAGAGCGGCCAAGATGGTCACCGCCCATGGCTGCGACATGGTCATCACCAACGGGGAGCACCCGGAGCGCCTTTACGACATCGCAGAGGGCAAGGCTGTGGGCACCCGTTTCCTGGCCGCAAAAGGCTGAATTTCACTACATTTTGTAATATCTCATTCTATCTATACGATTTTAAATCATCTTTAGGCGATATTTTTATTTTCACGCCTCAACCTGTGATGAAAAGGAGGCCCTGTCATGACCACATTGGAACTGCTGGCAAAGGCCCGTGGCGCCAAAGGCGCCATGGCCCTGGCAGACACCCAAACCAAGAATCACGCCCTTTTGGCAATGGCCGACGCTCTGCTCACCCATCAGGCGGACATTCTCTCCGCCAACGCCCTGGATCTGGAGGCAGCCCGGGGGACGGTATCGGAAGTGATGCTGGATCGCCTCGCCCTGAACCCGGATCGAATTGCCGGCATGGCCCAAGGCATTCGGGAGGTTGCCGCCCTTCCAGACCCGGTGGGGGCCGTACTCAGCCGGGTGGATCGCCCCAACGGCCTGATCATTGAAAAGACGGCTGTCCCCATGGGAGTCATCGCCATCATCTATGAGTCCCGGCCCAATGTCACCTCTGATGCCGCCGCCCTGGCCCTGAAGGCCGGAAGCGCCTGTGTGCTGAGAAGCGGCAAGGAGGCCCACCGCTCCGCCGCCGCCATCGTGGCCGCCCTGAAGGAGGGGCTCTCCAAGGCCGGTCTTCCCGCCGACGCCCTTCAGCTGGTGGAGGATACCACCCGGGCCTCTGCCAATGAGCTGATGGCCGCCCGCGGGTTTGTGGACCTGCTCATTCCCCGGGGGGGTGCGGGCCTCATCCGGGCCTGTGTGGACAACGCCGCCGTCCCGGTGCTGGAGACAGGCACCGGCATCTGTCATATCTATGTGGACCGGTTTGCCGACCAAAACATGGCCCTGGATATTATAGAAAACGCCAAGTGCTCCCGGCCCAGCGTCTGCAACGCCGCGGAGGTCTGCCTGGTGGAGCGGGCCGTGGCCCGGGAATTTCTGCCCCGGCTGAAAAAACGGCTGGTGGACGACCGGGCCGCCCAGGGCAAGCCCCCCGTGGAGCTCCGGCTGGATCAGGAGGCCGCCGCCGTTATCCCCGGCACTCCTGCCGGGGACCTGGACTTTGACACGGAATTTCTCAACTACATCCTGGCTGTCAAAGTGGTGGGGGGAGTGGAGGAGGCAATCGCCCACATTGCCGCTCATTCCACAGGTCACAGCGAATCCATCATCACCGCGGATGAGTCCCGGGCGAAGGCCTTCCTGGCTCAGGTGGACTCCGCCGCCGTCTACTGGAATGCCTCCACCCGCTTTACCGACGGGGGAGAGTTCGGCTTGGGCTGTGAAATGGGCATCTCCACCCAGAAGCTCCACGCCCGGGGACCCCTGGGGCTTCAGGAACTGTGTACCTATAAATTCGTCATCAGGGGGACGGGGCAAATCCGCTGAATTTGTAAAAATTTATACAATGACTTTTCCAAAATTTCCGTGTAAGATAAACTTAAGTAAAGGGCATATGCCCGGAAAGGACTGATTCCAATGAGCCTGAAAATCCGTGAGCATGAATTTCTGGAACTGACCCGTGAACTGCTGGACTCCGACCAAGTACGGATGATGGGCCGATGGAAACACCACGGTCCCGTCACCACCCTGGATCACTCCCTGTTTGTGGCTTACAGTTCCTACCGACTGGCTCGCTTTCTGCGTCTGGACGCCTATGCCGCCGCCCGGGGGGGCTTGCTCCACGACCTGTACCTGTATGATTCCAAGGACAAATCCGCCCACCCCGGCAACCAGTGCTTCGATCATCCCCGCTTCGCCGCCCGCAACGCCGCGGCACTCACCGACCTGTCCGCCAAGGAGCAGAACATCATTCTCTCCCACATGTGGCCGCTGGGCGGGGCCTTTCCCAGATCTCTGGAAGCCTGGCTGGTGGATCTGGTGGACACCGTCTGTGCCGGTCTGGAGCTGTCCAGAATCTGTCGCCCGTCCCGCCTGCGGAAGCGACTGGGCGTGCTCCCTCTGCCGGCTGTCTGCTGATAATGTACAAACGACCGCCTCTCCCATACACGGAGGGGCGGTTTTGTGATTTTTGCAATTTTTATGGATTTTGACTTGTTATTTTTAGATTCTTAGGGCCTGAAAATTTTTGATAATCATAGAAAAAGCCAAAATAATATGCTATAATGTATGTGGTTGAATTTTGCCCGGACGACGGGCATTATGTTCAGGAGGCATTCATGAAAGACTACCAGACCGCACTGCAGGCCAAGCGGGAACAGCTTCTTCAGTCCGGCGTGCTCATGATGGACCCCGCCAGCGTCTATGTGGACGAGGATGTGGTGGTGGGCGCCGGCACCATGCTGCTGCCCGGCACCATTCTCAGAGGCAAGACCGTCATTGGCGCCAACTGTCAGATCGGTCCCCAGGTTATGCTCACCGACTGTCAGGTGGGGGAGGGGTGTACCATCAACGCCTCTCAGTGTGAAGAGAGCCAAATTGAATCTCACTGCCAGATCGGTCCTTACACACACATCAGACCCCACTGTGTGGTGGGGGAGGGCTCTAAAATCGGCGCCTTTGTCCAGCTGAAAAACTGTAATCTGGGCAAAGGAACCAAGATGGCCCATCTCACCTATGTAGGAGACAGCGATGTGGGTGACAACTGTAATTTTGGCTGCGGCACCGTCACCTGCAACTACGACGGCTTCCAGAAGCACCGCACTACCATTGGAAGCAATGTGTTCGTGGGCTGCAATACCAACTTCGTCCCCCCGGTGAAGATTGGCGACGGGGCCTTTATTGCTGCCGCCACTACGGTAACAGAAGATATTCCCGACGACGCCATGGTCATTGGCCGGTCCCGTCAGCTGGTCAAGGAGGGCTGGGCCGCGGCCAACCGGGAAAAGAAGAGGAAACAGTAACTTTGTGGAGGGGATTCCACAACCAATTGTCACATAAGAAAGGGCGGCAGGCGTGATCGGCAGCCCAAAAAAGATTTGGAGGATTTCAATATGATTGCACACGGGAAGGACATTAAGGTTTTCACCGGCAATTCCAACCCCAAACTGGCCAAGGACATCTGCATGGAGCTGGGTATCCCTCTGGGCAACTGCGAGGTAGGGTGCTTCTCCGACGGAGAAAATTTCGCCTCTATTTATGAGACTGTCCGCGGCTCGGATGTATTCGTGGTTCAGTCCACCTGCTCTTTTGTCAAAGACGGCAAGCCCGGCACCGTAAACGACGCGCTGATGGAGCTGCTCATTATGATCGACGCTCTGAAGCGCGCCTCCGCCGGCCGGATCACCGCCGTGATCCCTTATTTCGGCTACGCCCGTCAGGACCGGAAGACCAAGCCCCGCGATCCCATCTCCGCCAAGCTGGTGGCCAACCTGATCACCCAGGCGGGCGCCGACCGGGTGCTGACCATGGATCTGCACGCCAACCAGATCCAGGGCTTCTTTGATATTCCTGTGGACAATCTGCTGGGTTCCCCCATCTTTGTGGATTATTTCAACCGCAAATTCAAGGACAACAGCGACGACACCATGGTGGTATCCCCCGATGTGGGCTCTGTGGCCCGTGCCCGTGCCTTTGCCCAGAAGCTGGGCATGCCCCTGGCCATTGTGGATAAGCGCCGCCAGAAGGCCAACTCCTCCGAGGT
>JAXUUN010000025.1:0-39085 GCA_037231075.1 bacterium
GAACAAGTGCTCAATTCGAGCGGTCGAGGTGCGCAATCTTGGGCGGAATACTCAGATGTGTTGAAAGTAACCGTTACTTACCGCAATGGCGGTCATGGAACTGCTCCTGAAGATCAAACTGTGACCAAGGGCTCCAAGGTCACTTTGGAAACCATGACCAATGATGGTTACTATACCTTTGTGGGCTGGAAGTCAAACGATACGGACTATAAAGCTGGTTTGGAAATCACGGTTATGGAAGACATGACCTTCACTGCCCAGTGGCGGGATGATACACCTTCTACCCCCGTGGAGCCCAGCGTCCCCAGCACCCCCAGCTACTCCGACGACAACGACGACGGCTACTCCGTCTCCGTCCCCGCCAGCTCCTCCATCCGGGGCGGCTCCATCACCGTCAGCCCCCGCAGCGCCGAAAAGGGGGACGAGGTCACCATCACCCTCAAGCCAGACCAGGGCTATGAGCTGGACCGGCTGACCGTCACCGACGGCAGAGGGGACCAGCTGAAGCTCTCCTGGGAGAGCGATAACCGCTGCACCTTCACCATGCCATCCTCCCGGGTGGACATCCAGGTGTCCTTCCAGCCCATTGAGACCGCCCCCGTCAACCCCTTCGTGGATGTGAACACCGGCGACTACTACTACGACGCCGTCCTCTGGGCACTGGACAACGGCGTCACCAGCGGCACCAGCGCCGTCACCTTCTCCCCCAACGCCGTGTGCACCCGGGCCCAGATGATGACCTACCTGTGGCGGGCCGCCGGCTCCCCCAGAGCCTCCGCCGCCGCCAACCCCTTTGCCGATGTGGACACCGGCGACTACTACTATGACGCCGTCCTCTGGGCGGTGGAGAAGGGCATCACCGGCGGCACCAGCGCCACCACCTTCTCCCCCGACGCCCCCGTCACCCGGGGCCAGTCCGTGACCTTCCTGTGGCGGGCCGCCGGGTCCCCCGCCGCCTCCGGGCCCAGCTTCGGGGATGTGGCGGCTGAGGCCTACTACGCCGACGCCGTGGCCTGGGCCGTGGACCAGGGGATCACCGCCGGAACCGGCGGCAACACCTTCTCCCCCGACCAGGGCTGCACCCGTGCCCAGACGGTCACCTACCTCTACGCCCGCTACGGGGCGTAAGAAAACCCCAAACAGCCTCCGCCGTCAGGCGGAGGCTGTTTTTCTCTGAATATCCCCAAAGTCCTCCCGCAAGGAGTTCCGCCGCCCCCGGGCGGCGGAATAACATGCAATTTCTCGCCCAAAAGCGGCCCGGCCGCTTTTTCGAAAATGAATATCCCCGCCCCTCCCCGCATAGGATGAAGCAGTAAGAGGCGGGGAGTGTTGGGCTTGAAAGGAAACATGGAGGAACGGGCCGAGCGTCTGGCTCTTTACATTCTGGAGAATCGGACCACGGTCCGGGCCGCCGCGCAGAAATTCGGGATCAGCAAGAGTACGGTACATATGGATATAATAATTTAGAACGGTTTATCTGGACGATAGTTTAACTGACTAAAAAATAGATATAAGATTGTAAGAGCGCCCGCTAACCAGGGGGCTATTGGGAATATATTTTAAAGCTGCCATATGAATTAGAGAGCCTCCTGTGCGTTGCATTTCGTTTGCGCCGCACAGGAGGCTCATTAAAATTTTATACTTCGTATATTCGTATAACTTTAAGAGTATATATTGGAATAAAAAGAAGACCTAGTATTTAATAAAACTGCCAAACGCCAGATTTCTTGTTAGCAATCTAGGTTTACTCTTTTTCCCTCCTCAGCCGATTGATAAGCTGCATATACAATGCGTGCTGTATCGTACGCCAGTGAGAATCCAGAATCCGGAATCATGTCATATGCGATCGAGTCCATAAAATTCTGCAGTTCGCCAGTATAACCACGGACAAATTCATCATTGACCCAAGCTTTATTCCACCCAGTTTTATGCTTCATGAACTGCGAAATTTCGATATCCTCCAAGCCATCGTCATCCATAAAATAGCTCTCAAGCATATTTGTTGGAGTAATATTACATACAAGAGCACTGTCACTGCTGTATACATTGATATAATTTTGCGAGCCTCCCAATACGGTGTCCGAAGCGATGGCCAACGCTTTCGTTCCATCAGAAAATGTGATCGTTACATTACTGTAATCTTCCACATCCTCAGGCTTTACCAGAAGATGACGCTTATCTTCTGGCAGCAGGCAGTCAGTGGTCACACCACAATCCGCTACAACGCTGGTCACCCGGATATTTTCTCCCCGCGCTTTTGCCTCCTGCTGCTTTAGCCAAAGCATTCCGCCAATTGGATGGCAGCCGTTTCGCATTAAGATTCCGCCGCCAGTCCCGCTCCATTTTCCAGCCAAGGGAGAACTGCTACCATTAAGGCTCAATTCTCCGCGCATATATAAAATCTTACTCTTCTTTGCTCGAAGCATTTGGGCCGCACGCTGCACTGGCGGCGCATAGACAAAGTTTTCCGCATACATAAACTTTCTTCCGCTACTCTCTACCACGGCTTTCAGACTGTCCATGTCCCGCATGACTTCCCGGTACATGACAGATTTAGGTGTGTTCTTACCTACATTCAGTTCGCCTTTCTGTCCGAAATATCCGGTCAGTGGCTTTTCGCAGATCACATGCTTCCCTGCTTGGAGCGCTTGAATAGCCATTGTACAGTGGAGAAACGGAGGAGTCACGATATCGATCACATCAATTTCCGGATCTGAAAGCATTTCCTCATAGTCGGAGATTGCCTGTTCATATCCAAACGAATCCTTGACTTTCTCTGCGGCATCCAGTCGAACATCACAAATCGTCTTCAGACGGATTTCCAGTCCACAAACACGCTGAAATCCACTTGCGTGAAGTCCTGCCGCATAGCCAGCACCGATCGTACCAATGGTTACAGTTTTTTTCTGAAACATATCATAGCCTCCATTTAAGATGAATAACCGGCAGCTTTCAGGTACGCATCCAACAATTCAGGGTCAATGCTCTCTTTCATACGCTCAATCGCCTTATCCAGAGTAGCATCCCTCAAGAACTCACGCATGCCATCAATCTGATCGAAGTCAATAAAAGTCATTCCCTGCTCCTGAAGGAATTGCAGATCATCTGCGTTGGACTCATCCGCAACTTGCTGGGAATAAGGCAGCAATTCCTCAGAAACCCGCATGATCATTTCCTGATATTCCGCAGGCAAAGCATCAAATGTGGATTTTCCAATGAAAATCACATTGCACTGGGGAACATGGTTGGAATTTGTCACATACTTCTGAACCTCATAGAATTTGGAGGCCACTGTTGTACGATAAGGATTCTCCTGTGCTTCCAGCAATCCTTGCTGGAGGGACAGATACAGCTCAGAAAATGCCAGGGGTGTGGGAGCCAAAGTGGCATCTGTCCAGAATTCAATATGGTTGGGATTGTCCTGTACGCGCATCTGCATACCGGCCAAATCCTCCGGGCTTTTAATTTCTCTGTTGGTAGTGATGCAGCGGAAGCCCTGATCTGCCACTACCAGCAGTTCCAGATTCTGCTCCACAAACTTTTCTTTCAGCAGGGAATCGAAGGTTTCGTCTGAAAGGGCGGTTCTGATATCCTCCACATTGTCAAAGAGGAATGGAAGATCGGCAACGCCGCAGTCGGCAACTGTATTGGTTACAGAGGCAGTATTTGTACACTGCATCGTCATATCACCCTGAATGACGCTTAGAATCATCTCAGAGTCGCTGCCCATCTGTCCATTAGGAAAAATGTTTACTGTAATCTTCCCGCCACTGTACTCTTCCAGTTTTTCTTTGATGCGCAGGCACATGGCGTGGTTCCAGGAGTCTTCAGTTCCTGTGTGCCCAATGGAAAAAGTCATTTCAGGTAATTCGGAGCCCGATGCGTCGGCATTGCTACCAGCATTGGAAGTCGTCCCCCCGCTGCACGCAGTGAGAGAAAGCATCATTGCCGCTGCAAGCAATCCACAGATCCATTTCTTTTTCATAGTTGATCCTCCTTCAAAATTAATATTAGTTTTTTCGAGTTTAACACGCTCTTGAAGGCTACTTGTTACAGTAAAATCGTGCTGATCGCTGGGATATATGTAATCAGCATCAATGCGATAAAAAACATTACCATGTAAGGCAGAGCTTTTTTCGCCAAACTGGCCACAGGAACGCCGGAGAGCGATTGCGCTACATACAAGTTCACACCCACCGGAGGTGTGACAAACCCAATGGCCAAATTTACCACCATGATAATTCCGAAATGAACAGGATCGACTCCCACCGCGCTGACAAGAGGCAGCATGACCGGCGTAAAAATCAAAATATTGGGCGAAGTATCAATGATCATCCCCATAAACAGCAGGAAGATATTCAGTACCAGCAACAGTAAGAACTTATTATGGACCAGTCCGCCCGCAAGGGAAAGTACCACATCCGAAGCCTGTAGCAAAGAAAGAATTCTGGAAAAAGCAGCAGCCGTGCCCAATACCAGAAGCATCGGAGCTGTAGTTTTCACAGCTTCCGCGCACAAAGGAAGCAGGTCTTTCAGTTTTAAGGTCCGATAAACAAAAAGACCGACTGCGGTAGCATAAAAGGTTCCGATTAGGGCTGCCTCGGTAGGGGTAACGATACCACCGTAAATCCCGCCCAAGATGATAATGGGAGACAACAGCGCCCAAAAACTGCTTTTCAATACTCCCCAAAATCCCTTAGCTCTAAGTTGGGAAACGCGCTGATGAATCAGCTGCTTGTTTTCCCCTTTGGTTTTGCAGTAGAAGATAGCATAGATCATTAGACATGCCGCAATGAGAAATCCGGGAATGATTCCTGCCAGGAACATATCTCCTACGGAGGCTCCGCTGGCCATACTATAAACAATAAACGGAACCGACGGAGGAATGATGACCCCCAGGCCACCTGCAACTGCTACAGTACTGGCACTAAAAGTATGATCATATCCCAGGTCATCCAAAATGGGAATGGTCATCGTACCTACAGCAGCAGTGGTGGCTGGAGCCGAACCGGAAATAGCACCATAAAATAAGCAGGTAATAATAGAGGCGCAAGGCATGCCTCCTGTTTTATTTCCGATCAAGTATGCGAAAACATCAAACAATTTTTCTGCAATGCCGCTCTGTGCCATGATGATACCACCCAAGATAAACAGCGGGATTGCAAGTAATGGAGTGCTGTTTAATCCTCCCACTACATTTCTCAAAACAAAAGGAATTGAGGCAGAAAATCCCGGAGAAATCAGGCTGGGAATCAACGATACAACCAGCAGCATAACGCCAATGGGAACGGTCAGGATCAGCATGACAACCATTGCGCCAAAAATTATTCCTAACATTTTATTCACCGTCCTTTTCCGTTGTTTTTTTCACACACGCTAACAGTGCTTGCAGAATGTTTTCCACCAAGCGCAGAGAAGTCAGTGCGAATCCGACCGGAATTGCCGCATAGACATAATTCATGGAAAGGTTAATGCTGGACCAACGCTGGGCGGTGGTACTTAAAATCGAGAGGGACTGATATGTTAAATATACGAATATGACCAGCATAAAAATCTGTACGGCGATATCTATAACCTTCAAAATAGCCGGACGCAAAATTGCGTTAAAAATCTCTAACCTAATAATGCTCTTAGCATGTATGGTATAGCTAATGCTTAAAAAGCCCATCCAAACAAATAAATACCGTCCCAGCTCCTCCGACCATTCAATTGACATACCGAGGCATTTCCTGGCAACGACTTGAGCCCCCATAACAAAAACGATGACTAACAGAGAAATGATCATGAGAGCAACTTCCAAATTCTTATCGAGCCATTTTATAATTTTCATGGTCCACCTCCGTTCTTTACTCTATTCCAAGTATTTTTTTGCGTACTCCAGGGCTCGGCGTGCATGCGCCTCAAATCCGATTTCTGCTGTGCGAACACTGTGCGGTATCTCAATTCCCCGAACAATATTTTCTGGAAGCTTGGACAAAATTCCCTTGAGATCAATCGCTCCCTCTCCCGGATAGAGACGTTCCTCCCGACCATCATGTACCAAGACATCTAGATCAGTTGGAATCTCCTGAACGGCATCACACAGATGCATGAAGCGGAACCACTCTTTGGGTAATGATTCTAATTCTTCCAGCTTAACTCTGGAGCGATGGAAATGCAGTGCATCCACTACAATGCCAACATTCGGTAGATCAACATCTCTCAGCAACTGGGCAGCTTGCTCTAAATTCGTAATACCAGCCCATGTGACAAATTCTAAATTAATATCTTGGTCAAATTGTGCGGCTAACTGGCACAGTTCGGCAAATTTCTTTGTATAAAAAGAGCGGTTCGCTGTCCAAACATTACATAAAATATGTTTAATCCCAAGTTCTGCAGCGGCAGCTAGATGTGGTGCATACTCCTGTACATTTACCCCGTCAAAAATTCTTGCATTTTCGGTATCATTAATTTTCACATCGGTTTCTAAACTGGCCGCCCTTGTTTCTTCCAAGAGCACACGGTCTGTGAGCAGATGTGGAACTTCATTGGGCAGCCCCATGGGTATCGTTCTGAGACTGACATAATCATAACCAGCTGCTGCCGCCGTCCGAATGAACTCAGGCGGAGGACATGAAATACAGGTTAAATGTACAAGAGAATATTTATGGCTCAAAATAATTCCTCCTATGCTAATTAATACTGGAGACCGCCGTTTACATCCAAAACTTCACCTGTTGTCCAGGAAGCATCATCACTCCCTAGATATGCAATTGCAGACGCCACATCTTCGAATGTTCCAATACGCCCCAAGCGAATTCCCTGCAAAAGTTTTTCCCGGTTCTCTGCCGGAAGAGAGGCAAACATTCCTCCGCCGATCGGACCTGGGGCTACACAGTTCACCGTTATGTTCCAAGGCCCCAGTTCAAAGCCCAGAAGCTGTGTCATGCCAACAATGCCGCCCTTTGCTGCGGCATAATTAACGCCTACACCTGGACGACCAGTTCTTCCTCCGATCGACGAGATCAAAACGATTCTTCCATATCGACGCTCTTTCATGTGACCAATCAGAGATTTTACGGAATGATATGTACCAGTTAAGTTGATGTCTATGACATCTTTCCAATCGTCCTCTGTTAACTCGTCAATGGGATGGTGCCTTAAAATACCCGCAGTTGTTACCAAGACATCTATTTTTTTAAAGACTTCGATTCCATGCCGTACAACCGCACAGCAATCCGTGTACTGCCGTACATCCGACTGAAGGAATAAGATTCGATCAGAATAGCCCATTGCATCAAATTCTTGCTCCAGATTTTTTAAAACTGTCGGCGAACAGTCCGTTAAAACAACTTTTCCTGATTCGTCTAAAATCCTGAGTGCTGCCGCTCTTCCCATACCTCCGCCGCCTGTAATCAAGACGACCTTATCCGAATAACGGGAATGTATCATCCTTCATCTACCTCCTCAGACTTTTATTTTTAATTTTGACTAAATACTGTCTCTTGTTTCATTACAATTTTATATTAAATGATTAGAGCGCAAAAAAAAACTGCCATTTTGACATGCTAATATGCTCAAAATACATACCTGAAGGACTGGAGATTTTTGTGCATAAAACCCCGGAATGCATACCTTAGAGGCAAACATTCCGGGGTTTCATAGACGGTATTAAATATTTTTGTTTTGAATAGTACGGATCACAAACTTGCGGAATGATTCTACAACAGGAGGACGAAAGTTTTCTTCCAGCCAGAACATGTACAGCGACCGCTTCATATTATGATTTTCCAGCGGTACTACCGCAACCTGATACATCCCAATCTCTTGAATCGGAGGTATTATTCCAACTCCAATTCCTGCCGAAACCATACTCGCAATCATTTTTTCATTTTGTGCCTCAAAAATTTGCTGAGGGGATACTCCATATTTATGAAAAAAGTGTTCTAAGTCGTAACGGGTACCGCACTTATGGTTGTATGTGATCAGCGGTTCTTGGCACAATTCCTGCATTGTAATATTCTCTTTTTGAGCAAAAGGATGATTAATTGGAACCACTGCCACCAGTTCCTCACTCATAACTTCAAAGTAGCAACACCCTGCTTGTTCAACTTTTGCCCCAAACCCCAGATCAACTTCCCTAGCTGCCATCTGTGCGATTCCGCTTGCTGTGGACTCTAGATCACTGACTTGAAATTGCACTTTTTCAAACTCGGGAATGCTTTTATACTGCTTCATTAGGCTGGGAAGAAAATGGTGGTGCAAGGTGTGAGAGACAGTGAGTCTAACAGTTCCTTGAGATTTATTAGATGCTTGTTGAATTTCGTTTTTGGCAAGTTCCAGTTCTCTCAAAATAATGGCAACATGTTTGTCAAAATTCTCACCGTAAGAGGTGACCACAATGTTACGCCCCTGTTTAATAAAAAGAGGTACCCCCAATTCATGCTCCAATTTCGCCATGGAGTGACTAAGGCTAGATTGTGCCACAAATAATTCTTCGGAGGCCTTGGTATAATTCTTTAGGGCTGCTATTTTATGAAAATACCGTAACTGCTGCAAATTCATATACGATCCTCCGTAGTCATGCAGCCTTGCTGCAAATAATATATATATTAAAATGCCCATCTATCATTACTGTATTCTTCGTAATTACATCATAGAATTCTAACAGATATTATATTCCGAGACCTAAATATGTGCAATATACAAGAACCTTTTCATTATACTTTCCGATAAAACTATTTTTATTTTGCTTTGAAAAAGCTCTTATTCACACACAATTTAGATCCGCTTTCAATTTGTCCAGAATCCGGTTTTTCTCCTCAAGTGTCCGTGATATTTCATAGCTCTTCAGCGCCCGATCTCTCAATCGCTCCGCGTCCCGGGCCCATTTCTCGAACTCCGGCTTGCTCATGGTACCCTTGCGTGTGCGGGCAAAGTACTTCTTATAGGCCCGTTGGTGCAGCTTCCGGATCTCGTTGTTGCGCACCTTCTCCTGAAAACTGGCCGTCGCGCCGATCTCCCGGCAGGTTTTATCTTCCTGACCGGGGGCCGGTCCATCACAGTAAGCATAGGTAGCTCCTGGATACTGGAGAAACCACCGGCCGCAATTGGCGCAGCGTTTAGGGACAAAGCCCTTCTGCATCCCGCGCATTAGCTCCACATAGACGAAGTCCAACAGACGGTCAAAGTACATCTTTTCCACCAGTTCCGGTTGGCAACCTTCCGGCTCCAGTACGGCGTACTGAATGTTCACCTGAGGAGCATCGATCTGGTTATCCTCCCCTAAGCTAACGCCGCTGACCAGAGCTTCCAAAAAATGATCCGTTAGCTGCTTGGCCAGAGGAATCTTCTTCTGGCCTTTTTTCTTTTCAAATGGCTGGCCCTCAAACAGGGACTCCAGAAACCAGCCGTAGCGCTCTTGAATATATAAAATGTCGTCTCTGGCCCGGATGTATTTCAACAGAAATGCGTCTGGGTCTTTTAGCGTTTCAGCAATCAGATCTGAATGCCGTCCTGCTTCAATCGATTTCCAAACCAAAGCCGGCTCAATAGCGCCCGGCTCCAGGATATACAGCCGATAGAGCGGCAGCTTCATAAAGGCACGCACCAGCGCCTCCAGCCGCTCCGATAACTGCTCCGGGTCACGGGCGGCAACGGACTGTTCCACAGCAGACAGCTTGGCGCAGTAATCAGTGATACTGCAGTTGAGGATCTCTGTGAGGATTGATCCGTAAGGCAGACAGTCAGTATCCCACTCCACCCAGTAGCCCTTATCCCCAAACTGAATTTTGGTGTGGGTGTGGGGGCGGTAAAGATCAAATATATCTTTTCCCAGGACAGCCATGGCAGTTCCCTCCGGTAGAGAATCTAATTGCAGCGATATAGTGTATGTATTAAAACTATACATTACCTATTTTCAAAAGTCAAGAAGTATGCTACCATAAAATTAGATAATAAAGATACAAAAAATAATATCGAATTTGATTAAGGCGGTGAACGCAGAATGAAACATGATTTGAAACTGTTCTCTATGGAAGAGATTCAGGCAGAGGAGGTGAAGTGGCTCTGGTACCCGTATCTCCCCCGAGGGAAATTGACGATCGTTCAGGGAGACCCCGGCGAAGGTAAAACTACTTTTGTGTTGGCGGTTATTGCGGCACTGACCTGTGGCGAGGCCTTGCCGGAGACTGAACAGGCGCTGGAACCGATCAATGTAATCTACCAGACAGCGGAAGATGGGCTGGCGGATACCATTAAGCCCAGGCTGGAGGCTGCCGGAGCGGATTGTTCCCGGGTGCTGGTGATTGATGAGAGCCAGCAGGAACTGACTCTCAGTGACGAGCGATTGGAACAGGCGGTTCATCAGACTGGCGCACAGCTCATTGTACTGGATCCGATCCAAGCGTATTTGGGAAACGATGTGGACATGCACCGGGCCAACGAAGTGCGTCCCATTCTGAAACGGGTGGCAGGAATGGCGGAACGCACAGGTTGTGGAGTAATTCTCATCGGACACATGAACAAAGCCCAGGGATTAAAAGCCGGCTATCGTGGACTTGGCTCCATCGACTTCCGGGCAGCAGCCAGAAGTGTACTGGTGGTGGGCCGGCTGAAAGAAGATCCCTCCATCCGGATCGTAGCCCAAGATAAAAACAGCCTGGCCCCGGAAGGAAAGTCCATTGCGTTTCAACTGGATGAAGAACATGGCTTTCTTTGGAAAGGTGCGTGCGATCTCTCTGTTGATGATGTGCTGGGTGGAGGCGGAAAGCTTCATACCAAAACTACTCAGATGGAGGACGCATTAAGGCGGATACTCATAACTCCCATGTCCGCTGAGGCCGTTCTGAATCGAGCAAAAGATTTGGATGTATCGGAACGGACGCTGATGATCGCCAAGAAAAATCTGGGCGTCATCTCAGAAAAGCAAGGCAATCAGTGGTACTGGCGTCTGCCGGAGCAAGGGTGTAAGGATGTAACCGGCTAAGGGCTTTGCACCCTTGCAGTCTTCCCTTTCTGCCAATGAAGGCCCTGAGAAAGCGGCGGCCCTATCGACGGAGATTCCTCCCTTTGGGGAGGGCAAGCATCGCGCTCGGCTATACGCCGTGCACAGTTTCGGGGCGCTGCCCCGTACCCGGCCCCTGAGGGGGTGAAGGAGGAGCAATGCAGAGAATAAAAAAGAGTGAGATCATCACCCTGCGGGTGACGCCCCGTACCAAGAAAACCATTCAAGAGCTGGCCCAATCCGCTGGCCTGACGGTTACCGACTACCTGTGCTACAGCGGCTTGGGAAAAGAGATCGTGCAGGTGGAAGGGCTGGAGCAGGTACTGTCTGAACTGAAAGCCCAGGGGCGAAATCTAAATCAGCTCACTACCCTGGCCAATATGGGGCGGATAACAGTTGTGAAGGGTGACACGCTGGCAGAGAATTACGGAAAGATCTATGAACAGCTCCGGGAGCTACTGCGGGAGGTGACCTAATGGCAACCTTTACCGCAATTAAAAATCGTGGCGGCGGAAGAGGTGCTCTGGGCGGCGTGCTGCGCTATGTCCAACAGGAGGAGAAAACCACATGGAAAGGCCGACAACTGGTCTCCGGATGGAACTGCACCGCCCAAAGTGTCTGCTCCGAAATGCAGCTCACCAAGGAGCGGTTCCATAAGACAGATGGCAGACAGTACTATCATTTCGTGCAGTCCTTTGACAAGCAGGATGACCTGTCCCCACTGGAAGTTCACGCTATTGGGCTGGAACTGGCCCAGCGTCAGTTTCCAAACTTCGAGGTGTTAGTGGCCACCCATATGGACACAGAGCATCTCCACAATCACCTGGTGGTGAACAGTGTGAGCTTCCAGAGCGGCAAGAAACTCCATCAAAGTGCCGCCGACCTGCAGGCCCACCGGATAGCCAACGATGAAATCTGCGTTGCCCACGGTCTGGAGATCCTTCCGCCACCGCAGAAGCAGGTCAAGCAAAAGCGGATGAGCACCAGAGAGTACCGCTCCGCCGCCAAGGGCGAGAGCTGGAAATTCCGTCTCATGAACACCATCGACCAGTGCATGCGGTACGCTGCCAGCAAGGAGGAATTTATCTCCCTGATGGAGAGCGAGGGGTATCAGGTGCGGTGGACGGACAGCCGGAAGAGTATCACCTACACCACGCCCACGGGAATGAAGTGTCGGGACGACCGGCTCCACGAGGAGAAGTACACAAAGGAGGTTATGGAACATGAGTTCAGAATCCGGGCAGCGATTGCCCATGGAGGAATTGAAGCGGAGGAACGCTCCGCAGCCGATACCAACCCAAGCCTGTCCCAGCAAAGAGGAGTGGCAGGGCTCCATCGGCTGGACGAGCTGGAGCAGCACACAGCGGCCCACACAGCCCTTCTGCGGGAGGTTTCCAGCCGGAGGGAGCCATGCCTCACTCAGTCCCAGATGGAGGCCCTGGCGCGGGATGTGGCGGGGATACAGGCGCTGCTGCGACAGGCTGGGAAGAAGAAAGAATTCTCTATCTCTCCTCCCAGTCTGGGAACCGCGATGTCGGTCATGGTATGGCTGGCCCTGATTTTGCTGGGGACTATGGTGGGTATGGTGGTCTTGCAAACGGTCTGGTCCGGCTTGGCCGCTCTCTGGAACGCGGTCAAGATTCTGATCCCGTAAGGGATGCCACCACCATGCACCAGCACACCGACCGGAAAACGCTCCGTCAGGAGCGGAAAAAGAAAATTGCCCTCGGTCACAAAGAGGACGATCACGAAGGAGAACCGACCTGGCAGCAGAGTATGAGCTGACAGCTATGATCGTACGATGCCCCCAAAGACATTTTGGCGGAAAGTACTATTCTCGATCTGGCCTTCATAATGATAGACCAGTGCAAGCGGGAAGGAGGTGGAGACTCCGCTGTGAAGAAACGAAAATTAAATTATCAGTTCCATAACCCGAATCCAGCGGCAGCCACCGCCGACTACATCTTGAAAATCCTGTTGGAAGCAAATCAGGAAAAGGTGCAGTCCGCTATACAGGCAGCCACAGATGGGCTGAAAGATATGAAGGAAGAAATTGATGAGGGGCATCCTGCGTGAAAAGGGTGCCCTTTTTGTTGTTGCAATTTAAAACAACATATAGTAGAATTACGATGTAACGGAACGGTATGAAAATAACGGAGAGGTTGCTATGAATATTGCCGCTTACTGCCGGGTATCCACGGACAAGGAAGATCAGCTTAATAGCTTGGAGGCACAGAAGGAATTCTTTTCTGAATATACCAAACGCACAGGGGACAACCTGGTGCGGCTGTATGCTGACGAGGGTATTTCCGGGACAAAAATCAAAAACCGAAAAGAGTTTTTGCGGATGATGTCAGACGCGGAGCATGGCCTGTTTGATATGGTGGTGGTCAAGGACATCTCACGCTTTGCCCGGAATACAGTTGACCTTTTGCAAAATGTCCGCAAGCTGAAAGCGTTGGGAATCGAAACCCAGTTTTTGACCGCCAACATGACCAGCATGGGCAACAGCGAATTTGTGCTGACGATCTTCGGGGCCCTGGCCCAGGAGGAGAGCGCCAACACCTCCAAGCGGGTGAAATTTGGCAAGAAAATGAATGCTGAGAAGGGGAGAGTCCCCAACATTGTCTATGGCTATGACAAGACCATCGGCGACTACTTCAACCTGACCATCAACCAGGAGGAGGCCGCCGTTGTTCGCCAGATTTATGAGTGGTATATCAAAGACGGCTACGGTGCGGCAAAGATATCCATTTTCCTCAATGAGCGGGGGCTGCGGACAAAGCGCAACTGTCAGTGGAGCCAGAACGGTGTGTGCCGCATTCTTACCAATGAGCTTTATACCGGAAAAATTATCAACGGCAAACAGGAAGTGACTGATTTTCTCACCGGCCAGCGGGCGGATAAAGATGCATCGGAATGGATGGTGGTAGAGCGGCCGGATCTCCAGATTATTGACATGGAAACCTTTGAGCAGGCCCAGCAGATCATGAAGTCCCGTGGACGAGCCTTTAAGGTAGACAAACAGCGACAGAGCAACAAATACTTGTTCTCTACTCTTATCAAGTGCAAGGAGTGTGGCTGGTCCTTCCGACGGGTGGTGCGCACCTACAAGAACACTTATGTGCGCTGGGTCTGCTCTGGCCACAACGGCAAAGGGGCGGACAACTGCCCCAACGCCGTGACAGTAGACGAGGAGGAACTGATCGAGGTTTTGCAGGAATATTTCGCCGGGCTACTGAAAACAAAGAAAAATGTCATCCGCTATGTGGTGGGGGAATTCCAGCGGGTCTATAAGGCAAAGGATGAAAACCTGAACTATGAAAAGGAACTGAACGCCCAACTTGCCAAGCTGCAAAAGACCCGCCAGAAATACATGGATATGTATGCTGATGATCTGATCAGCCGTGAGGAGCTGAATGACAGGATCGGTGGGATGCGGAAAGAGATCGAACGGCTGGAAAACGAGCTGAAAATGGTGTCCTACCACCTGACAAAGGGCGAGCAGTTGGAAAGCGTCCTGCAGCAGACTTTCAAGGAGATCGAGGACATTGCCGATGTGCATCAGATGACCAATGCCCAGCTCAAGCGGATCATCCAGAAGATCGAAGTGGACAAGGATGGGAATGTGGACATCTATCTGCGCCTGTTCGGTGATTTGGGCTTGGACGAAACGGTTCTAATTCGTAACGACGAAACATAAGGACATCTCCGAACGGCTGCCCATGTTCAATCGGGCGCTGTTTCTCCAGGTCAAACAGGTCCTGGAGGAGAACAAGGCCGAGCGCCATATCCGGGGGGGCATTGCCACCCGGAGGAAATACAAAGGAGTTTAGGAAACGGGGCGGGGCACGCTTGTGTCCCGCTCCGTTTTATGCTAGAATACGGAAAGAATGTTCCGCCCCCAGGGGGGTGCGATATGGCCGGAAAAGGAGAGATAGCCATGAGCTACGCTGACCAGGTATTTATTCAGAACTGCAGAGATATTTTAAGCAGGGGCGTGTGGGACACCGACCGGGAAGTCCGCCCCCGCTGGGAGGACGGCACCCCCGCCCACACCATCAAACTCTTCGGCGTGGTCAACCGCTACGACCTGAAAAAGGAGTTTCCCATCATCACCGTCCGCAAACAGTACCTGAAATCCGCCGTGGACGAGCTTTTGTGGATCTGGCAGAAGAAGTCCAACAATGTCCACGACCTGCGCAGCCATGTGTGGGACGCCTGGGCGGACGAGAACGGCACCATCGGCAAGGCCTACGGCTATCAGCTGGGGGTGAAGCACCACTACCCCCAGGGGGACATGGACCAGGTGGACAAGGTCCTGTGGGATTTGAAGCACGACCCCGCCTCCCGGCGTATCCTCACCAGCATGTATAACCACCACGATTTAAGCGAGATGGCCCTCTACCCCTGCGCCTACTCCATGACCTTCAATGTCAGCGGCAACACCCTCAACGGCATCCTGAACCAGCGCTCCCAGGATATGCTCACCGCCAACGGCTGGAATGTGATGCAGTACGCCGTGCTCCTGCACATGATCGCCCAGGTCTCCGGCCTGGAGGCGGGGGAGCTGGTCCATGTGATCGCCGACTGCCACATCTACGACCGGCATGTGCCCGTGGTGGAAAAGCTCATTGAGCGGGAGCCCTATGAGGCCCCCAAATTCATCCTGGACAAGAGCGTCACCGACTTTTACGACTTCACCCCCGACAGCGTCCGCCTGGAGGGGTACCAGGCCCACCCCCTGGAGGACAAGATCCCCGTGGCGGTCTGAGTCAATTAGGAATTACGGAGGAACGGCAATGAACATGATCGTGGCGGTGGATGAGAACTGGGGCATCGGCAAGGATGGGGAGCAGCTCATCTACATCTCCGCCGACCTGAAGCGGTTTAAGGCCCTGACCATGGGTCACCCCCTGATTCTGGGGCGGAAGACCCTGGCCACCTTCCCGGGCGGGAAACCCCTGAAGGGGCGGCGCAACCTGATCCTCTCCCGGAACCCGGACTTTGCCCCGGAGGGGGCGGAGGTGTACCGGGACATGGACTCCCTGCTGGCAAACGCCTCGGAGGACGCCTTTGTCATCGGCGGGGCGTCGGTGTACCGGGAGCTGCTGGGCCGGTGCGACACCGTCTATGTGACCAAGCTCCACGCCGCCTGGCCCGCGGACTGCTGGTTCCCCAACCTGGACCAGGACCCCGCCTGGACCGTGGCCCAGGAGGAGGAGGTCCTTGAGGAGCAGGGAATCAAATTCCACTATGTGACATACCGCAAGGCGTAAACAGCGAAGAAGAGCCCGGAGGAGCCGGGCTCTTTTCTTTTTGAAATATTAACACTTCTGTAATGGATTATCCCCGCCGGGTATGGTATGATGAAGAAAATTTAAACCTTGCTCTGGGAGGGACGATTGTGAATGTGATTTCTCTGCTCACGCCCAAGGCGGGCGTGGCCTATCTCTATGAGGATTTTACCATCCGCCAGGGGCTGGAAAAGCTCCGCCACTACGGCTATACCGCCATTCCCGTTCTGGCCCGGGACGGGCAGTATGTGGGGACGGTAAGCGAGGGAGACTTTCTCTGGTGCCTGCTGGACGAGGAGAACAACAGTCTGCGCGACAAGGAGAAGCTCCCCCTGCGCCATGTGCTCCGCCCGGCCTTCAACCCCGCCGTGCGGGTGGATGTGACCCTGGAGGAGCTGCTGGACCGGTCCCTGCAGCAGAGCTTTATTCCGGTGGTGGACGACCGGGGGGCCTTTGTGGGCATTGTCACCCGGCAGAATATTATCCGCAAGCTCACCGTGCTCAAAACAGAGGACGGCCCGGGACAGGAGACACGGCATCTCGCCGCCGCCCGGTGACAAAACAGAAAAACCGCCGCGGAAGCTGTTTTCCGCGGCGGTATATTTTTGCCGGTCACAGACCCAGGGTCAGTCCCTGGCGGTCGGACAGGCCGTCCTTGGCCAGCATCCGCTCCAGCACCTCCACATCGGCGGTGATGTCCATGGCGTCCCCCTGGAAGAGCTGGTCCAGCTGCTTTTCAAAGCCCTCCACCACCTTGTCCATCATCCCCTCGATCCGGCGCATGGCGGCGGTGATGTTCTCGCCGGAGATCTCCTGGTCCTCCAGCTGGCCGTAGGCCCGAAGGATTTTCAGGGTAGTGGGCAGATAGTAGCTTAAAAAGCTGTGCAGCTGGGGAGATTTCTCCGGGTGGCTGCGCTGATAGTCCAGAATTTTGGCGGTGATGACCCCGATGCGGTCGATCTGGGCGGAGAGCTTCTCATTGTCCACCGCGTCGTTGACCGCCCGGATCTCCGCGAGAATGGCGTCCTCCGCCTCCTGGGGCGGGGGAGACTGGGGGGCCTCCCGCTTTTCTTCGGGCTCATCCCGCAGACCGCTTCCCGAGACCACCAGAAGGTCGTTCCTCAGATCCAGAAAGCCCCCGGGGAAGAAGCCGTCCTCCAGCATGTCCGCCAGGTCCTCCCGCACCTGCTTGGGAGAACTGCCGGCGGCGGAGGCCAGGGCGGAGATGGAGATGGAGGTGTGGCTGCCCACCATGGCCAGGTAGCCGCGGTAGCGGGCGGCCTCCTTGCGCTTGCGCAGTCCCACCCACAGGCATCCCAGTCCTCCGAAGAAAAAGCAGAGGATGGGTAAGGTCTCCTCCAGAAACCAGACCACATCGGGCAGTACCCACAGGTTGCTGGAGACGACGATCACCGAGGTAAGGCCGAAAATCGCCGAGAGGATCCCCCCCAGCAGGGTCAGCCGCTTGCCCCGGTTGCTGAGCTGATTGGCCAGAGTCTCCGCCCGGCTCTCCCGCTTCCGGCCTGCCGGGGCGCCCTGGACAGGGCCGGTGGTCCGGGCCCCCACGGGATTTTCATTTTGCTGGGTATAGTAGGGGTGGCGGCCCCGCTTTTTGCCTCCCAGCAGCTTGATGACGATCATGATGACGCCGATGGGCGCGGCAAAGCCGGTGATCAGAAGGCCTATGGCGATCAGCCAGTAGACCGGGTCGCCTCCGCGGCCGGATTGGCCGGAACGATTGGACATGGTTTCTCCCCCTTACTGCGGTGCTGCCATCAGTTTACCACAGAATACTCCAATTGACATTGATTTTGTCTTAAAATTTGGTAAAGACAGCGGCGGCGGAATACAGCTATTATCATACCGCGGCGGAAAGAAAAAGTAAATGGGGTTTTGCCGTTCCAGCATTTCCCAGAGTTGTAACTATTCTGTAATTGTAAGGGGTTGCGTTGGGTGCTATAATACACATTTGTGAGAGTATATCAAACCATGCGGGAAGCAGGAAAAATCAAAACCTGAGAACTTCTCTTCCGAATATTCGGGGGGTATGAGATATCATGGAAGGTCAGCGCGTAGAAAAAAAGCCCGGAGGCGGGTCGAAAAAAATATGGATCATCGTGGGCGCGGCGGCAGGGATCCTGCTGGCGGCCTACCTGGGCCTATGCGCCTGGGTGGGGAGTATGGATACTATTTTCCCCAATGTCTCTGTGCTGGGGGTGGATGTGTCCGGCATGACTCAGGAGCAGGCCAAGACAGCTTTGGACAAGGCCCTGAACCAGGAGGGAAATCAGGTCCGGCTGTCGCTTACCTATCAGGACTGGAGCCACACCCTGTCTCTGGCTGACATGGATCTGAGCGCCGCCGACAATGCCCGGGCCGCCTGGCAGGAGGGCAGAAGCAATTTCTTCCTTCAGGGGGGAAACTATCTGGCCCATCTGGCGGGGATGTCCCGGCAGACCGCGCCTTTCTGGGGAAGCGATGAGCCGAAAGCTCTGGCCGATCTGGAGGAGCGGGTGGATGAGGAGCTGGGCGGCGTGACCCAGGCCACCTACGCCATCGAGGGCGATACCCTGACGGTCACCAAGGGAAAAAGCGGAGCCGCCGTGGACAAAAGCCAGTTTGTGACCGCCGTCCGGGATGGCTTTGCCTCTGCCGCCGACCAGTGGGAGAACCAGGGGTCGGAGGGCGCCGTCACCCTGGATGTGGAACTGCCTGTGGAGGAGACCCCGCCCCAGGAGCCCGACTTTGACGCCATCCATAAGGAACTGGCCGTGGAGCCCAAGAGCGCCGTCATGGACCCGGAGACCTTCGCCGTCACCGACCATGTGGTGGGCGTAGACTTTGATGTCCAGGCGCTGAAGAGCGCCTATGAGCAGGCCGGGGAGGGGGAGACCTTCTCCATCCCCGTGACGCTGACCCAGCCCAAGGACACCAAGGAGAGCCTGGAAGGGAAGCTGTTCCGGGATGTGCTGGGAGAGGGGAGCACGGTCCTCACCGGCACCGCCAACCGGAAATTCAATGTGAAGCTGGCCGCCGAGGCCTGCAACGGAGCCATCATTATGCCGGGGGAGATCTTCTCCTTTAACGGACGGACCGGCAGCCGCTCGGCCGCCATGGGCTATAAGTCCGCTACGGTGTATTCCGGAGGCAAGACGGTGGAAGAAGTGGGGGGCGGCGTGTGCCAGACCTCCTCCACCATCTACTACGCCCTGCTCCACAGCGCCCTGGAGGTGGTGGAGCGGATCAACCACGGCTATAATACCGGCTATGTCCCTGTGGGGATGGACGCCACGGTGTACTACGGGGTCACCGACTTCAAGTTTAAAAACAACACCGAATATCCCATCAAGGTGGTCATCGCCCCTGAGTGGCAGGGGAGCAAAGAGCTGCTGATCTGCCGGATCTACGGCACCAACGACGAGGGGGTCTATGCCGTCCCTGAGAGCACCTCCTACGACTGGCAGTCTCCCACCACCGTCTATCAGGCCGACGAGTCCATTCCCCGGGGAACCACCAAGGTGGATACGGTGCAGAACCCCTATACCGGCGTGAAAGCCCATACCTACCGCAGCATTTACGACAAGGACGGGAATCTGATCGAAAAGCAGGATCTGGGGGTCAGCGTGTACAAGATGCGCCCCAAGACCATTCTCTATAACCCGGCTGACGGGGATCCCGCCACCTGGGTGAACGGGGTACCGCCGCAGCCCGGCGCCACCACTGATCCCGGCACCACGACAGATCCCGGCACTCCTGGGACTAATCCCGGCACCACTACAACTGATCCCGGTACCACAGCGAATCCCGGAACCACCACCCCCGGAACCACAACTCCCGGCACTACATCCGACCCCGGCGCCACCGGGGACCCGGTGGATCCGGGTACCGGCGATGTGCCTGACGGAAGTGAAGAAGTGGATTCCGGAGCGGGTACCGGCGGGGCAGGCACTGCCGTCCCCGACGACAGTACCCCAAGCCAGGACATCGCCGCGTAAAATTTCCAAAAGAAAGGCAGCCCCTATGTTTGAAGGATATACCCAGCAGACCATTGATTTTCTCTGGAACCTGAGCTTCAACAATGAGAGAAGCTGGTTCCTCGCCCACAAAGAGGAATTTCTCACCTATGTGGACGGCCCCACCCGGGCCCTGGCGGCGGAGCTGACCCAGGAGATGACCCAGGCCTACCCCCAGCTGGGGCTGGAGTGCAAGGTGAGCCGGATCTATCGGGACGCCCGGCGGCTGTTCGGCCGGGGCCCCTACAAGGACCATCTGTGGTTCTCCCTGCGCAAGCCCGGGGAACATGACAGCGCCATCCCCTGTTTTTACTTTGAAGTGGCGCCCCAGCGGTACAGCTACGGTGTGGGTTGCTGGGACCCCACGCCCCTGACCATGGCCAAGCTCCGCGCCCGCATCGACCGGGACCCGGCCCCGGTGGAAAAGCTGGCCCGGCAGCTGAAGCGCCGGGGGGAATTTGAGCTGGAGGGGGAGATGTACAAGCGGCCCAAAGGCGACCCAGGCCCCCTGCTCTACCCCTGGTACAACCGCCGGCAGATCGGTTTTGGCCGGGATGAGAACTGCGAGGGCGTGTTCTTTACCCCCCAGCTGGCCGACAAGGTACTGGATGGGTGGAAGTCCCTGGTGCCCCACTACCGGTGGCTGCGGGAGCTGTCCGCGGACCCGCCCCCTGAGCATATGTAAAGAGATCCCCGGAAGATTTCCGGGGATCCTTTTTCTTTATCGGGCTAATGAGGCAGTCAAAAAATGAGGCAGATTTTTGTGCACAAAATCAAACAAAAATTGTTGACAAAAACCCGGGATAGTGGTACATTATAGCCAGAAAGGATGAGTCCAATGTACAAGTAAAAGCCCCAGCGCCTGAACCCGGAACGCCAGGTCGAATCTAAAAAATTGATGGAAATAAAGGACCAGGAAGACAGTTAGTGAGGGAACAAGAAGAACTCCGTAAGAAGATCGAGTCAGAACGATCAGAGATCAGAATTTCAAGATCAGACAGTCAGGATCAACATCAGGCAAACGCTGAGATGAGAAAGATCAGGAACCGAACGATCGAGAACAGCAGATCAAAGATCAGTAAGCCATTGATCAAGAAGGATTCAGAATAAGTTTCAGTAGATTCGCGGTCCACGAGAACTCTTCAAGGATAACCCAAAGTAACTGACCGGCGTACGGGAAGACAGGAAGCGCCAAGCGGCAGGTGCCAGACAGCAAAAACGGAATCACCCCAACCAAGAGGACCTCACATTTGAGGATAAAAAGTCGTAATAACGGCGAAAGAACCGGTTGTAAGAGAAAATTCAAGTTGCTGAATGGAACAGGCTGTGAAGCGTATCTGATAGAAATGGAGGTAACCATATGATGTTAGATAACAAGAGCGAACAGAAATGACCCTTGACTGCAGCGGATTACAAAACGGGCAGTCAAGGGTCATTTCTTTTTGTCCTTGTTAAAAAGACCCCGGCGCTTTCTCCGGCGTTCCATAGGGACAATTTGTGAACTTCTAATATTCGTCTCTGGGGTGGGAGGCTGTGTTTCGGCACAGCCTCCCTTTTCTGCTCGTGTAACCTCGTTTAGGGTGTCTTTTGCCGTGGAATCAACCATGCTCTGAGGAAACTCATCCACCAGGCCGATGTCACGGCAGTAGATGCGTATCTCCTGCGGCGCTGTGTGGGAGTATTTTTCGGCACGCTGAATGCAGATGCGCAGGATCTCAGCGGTTAGCTTCGGGATCTCGCTGTACCGCTTGGCGTTCTCAATGAACCAAGCGATATTGGAGATGGATGCCTGTTCGTTTCAAAATGATTCAGTTCATATGCCAGTTCCCATGCCAACTGGAACCCGCAAAGGAAACTGTCCACAGGCCGCATCCGTCAGCGTGTGTTTCCCCAATAAATCAGCGCCAACATGCCGGGACCGGTATGGGCTCCAATGATAGGACCAATATCTGCTCTGAAAACCTCTGCCTCCGGAAACCGCTCCTGAATAGCGGTCTGTAAGGCCTGTGCGCCATCCGTGCAAGCACCGTGGCCCACGACGACCGTTTTTCCCATCTCAGGCGACCAGCCCTGTTCTATTTTGGCCAGCTGGGCCTTGATGGCCTGCTTTCGCCCCCTCGGCTTCTCCACCACGGCCAGTTCTCCGTCCCGGTTCACATGGAGGAGCGGCTTGATCTGCAGAGCTGTTCCAAGGACCGCGGTCCCGGCAGACACCCGTCCGCCCCGCCGCAAATGGTCAAACACATCCACTGTAAACCAGTGGCAGACCTCCAGACGATGCTGGATCACCCATTCGGACAGCGCCTCCAAGGTATAACCCTCAGCCTGCCTCCGGGCTGCCTCACAGACCAGAAATCCTTCTCCCACTGAGGCACATAGCGTATCCAGACATACGATGTTCCGCTCCGGGTATTTCTCTCGCAGTTCCTTCGCACACACTTGGGCTGACTGAAAGGTCCCGGACATGCCGGAGGAGAAACACAGATACAAAATGTCGTTTCCCGCCCTCAGAGTCGGTTCAAAAGACTGGAAGTACTGGATGGGCGTAATCTGCGAGGTGGAGGCATAATTTCCCTCCTTTTGGAGGTCATAAAACCTTTGAGCTGAAATCGTGCCGTCCGGGCCATATGTATATTCCTGACCACCGATCTCAACTCGCATGGGGACGATACCGACAGGGGGCAGTGACGCAAGCCATTTTGGACTGCAATCCGCCGTTGCATCGGTGAAGATCTGATAGGGAGCCATCTTGCGTTACTCCTTTTTTCCGCAGGCAGCGCAGCTGCCGCATCCTTTCCAAAGCTCTTCCGCCGTGCCCTTCCAGCTTTCCGCATAGGGCGTGGTCTTATCGCAGAGGTGGTCCACGCTCTCCGGACTCTGGTAGTCGGTGCTCACAGCGCCGGCCTTTTTCACCATGGCCCGCAGTGCCTCGGGATTTTCCAGCATGGGGCAGGGACGCAGCATATTTTCATTAAAGGGCTGATTGTCGTGGTACGCCATGAAGAGCGGGCTCTTGAGGGCATCCAGCAGACTGGTGTCGTGGATGTTGCAGTTGGAGTAGTGGATGAATACGCAGGGTTCCACATCGCCCTTGGCGTTGATGTGCAGGTAGTTCCGGCCGCCGGCGATGCAGCCGCCCACATATTCCGCATCGTTCTGGAAATCCATGGAGAAGATGGCCTTGCTCTGGCGAAACTCCCGAATCCGGTGGTATACCTCTTTCCGCTGCTCCGGGGTAGGCAGCAGCTCGGCGGCCGCGTCATTGCCCACGGGCATATAGTGGAAGAACCAGACAAACAGGGCGCCGCTGTCGATGATGTAGTCAAAAAACGCCTCGCTGGTAATATCCGCATAGTTTCGGCTGGTATAGCAGGTGGAGATGCCAAAGGGGAGATGATGCTCCTTCAACAGAGCCATGGCTTTCTTGACCTTCTGATACACGCCCTTTCCCCGACGGGAGTCGTTAGCCTCCTCAAAGCCCTCCAGAGAAATGGCCGGGACAAAGTTCTTTACCCGCAGCATCTCCTGGCAGAATTCCTCGTCGATCAAGGTGCCGTTGGTGAAGGAGAGAAACTCACAGTCCGGGTGCGTCTCACACAGCTTGATGAGGTCTGCCTTCCGCACCAGCGGCTCGCCGCCGGTGTAGATATACATATAAGTCCCCAGTTCCTTACCCTGGCGGATGATGGAGTCGATGGTCTCCAGGCTGAGATTGAGCTGGTTTCCGTACTCGGCCGCCCAGCAGCCGGTGCAGTGCATATTGCAGGCGGAGGTGGGGTCCAGCAGAATGGCCCAGGGGACATTGCAGTTTTCTCGGGCTTTGACCTCATCCTGGGTGGCGCTGCCCTTCAGACTGGCGTTAAACAGAAAGTTCTGGAAAAAGGCGCGGCGTACGCCGGGATCCAGCTCGTAGATCCGCAGGATCAGCTGGTACCAGTTGTTCTTTTCCTCAATGACCTGGCGGATGGCATCCCGCTGGCTCTGATACCACCCCTCCGGGGTGAACCGGTCCACCAAGGACATAAGCTTCGGGATGTTCTCCTCAGGATTCCCTTCAATGTAATTCAAAGCCTGATTGATGGCAAAGTTCTGCATATTGTCTTTTACACTCATAAATTTCATCCTTTCACGGTCCGATTCCGGCTGGTTAATACACATTATAGGAAATCTCCACGAAAAGTCACGGGACACAATACACCGCCAGTCAAAAATTACGACATCCCATAGGTGCCGTTACCTTTTGGGACAAAATTTATCAATTGTCCCTTGTTCCCACGCTCGTGGGGCACTAAGCTTTTTCTATCTCTTAATCATATCGCTATCCGGGAAGGAGATCCATCTATGGAAAACAGTATGTCCCGCATCTTAATTGAGACCACCGTCCGGCAAACCTTGAAGGGGCTGAAAGAAAACCCTAAACGGAGTATCCGGAATTTAGTGGATATGGCGCTGCATTTTTCCGAAGGCCGATTTCAGAGCCGTTTTTTTCAGACAGCCCGCACGATGCTGGAGCGTGAAGAAAGCGCATACTATACGCTGATTGAGGATGCTGTCAGCCACATCGAAACGGAGCATCTGGTAAAGTTCGGGATGAACCTGGGCTACAACAGCTGTACCTGGGGTGCCCAACGCATCCGTAAGAATGAGAAAAACCTGGGCTTCAACATTCCCTGGACAGTACTCTTCCAAATGGATGCCCCCCAGTATTCCGCGCACCTCCCCCAGTATGACCTCGCCATCCAAGAGGGGGAACAGCTTGGAATTTACAGTTGGATCCTCTTATCTCACAGCCAGCCGCTGGAGCTGTTCCCGCTGATCGGGCGCCATCCTGACAGCGCGTTTTTCCTTTTCTGCCGGCCGGAAGATATGCCCCCTGAGATTCTGGATGAGATCGTCACCCTCAAGCACCTCATGCCCGTGGTTCGGTGGGAGAATGGGGCCGATGAGGCCTGCATGAAGCTGAGAAATGCCCAGGTACCCTATTCGGTCTATTACCCCTACTCACAGAAAGATCTGCCATTCATTCTGAATGGAGACCTGTTTGGTGAGACTCAGCATCTGCACCCCCTGTTCACCGCGCTGGCGGCTAAGCCGGGCTGTCCGTTAAGCATTCAGCATCTGGTCCATCAGGCGGCTATACAAGTGAGGAAGGGACAGTCCTATCAGACCGTTCCCTGGGAACTCTCCTGCGACACTCAGAATCTGGATGAAATCATTTCGGATGACCCCTGCTGTGTATTTTTCGACGGAAAAGGGCAGCTGTTTGCTCTGGATCATCCTGACCGCGCCCCCTTCGGCAATCTGTTCCAGGAGGGGCTGATTGCCCTTCTTCGGCAAGCCTTTCCCAAATCCGCACAGGCATCTTCCCAATAAAGGAAGAGAGAGCGCATCGCAAGATTTATGCGATGCGCTCTCCTTTTGTATGGAGAAACCTCCATATTCGTGTCTCTTTAGAACGCTATCCGAAACAGGCCATCAGCAATGTTCCAGCTGTCATAAGGCAAAGGCCAATTCCGGCTTTTTTGCTCAGCTTCTCACCAAATATAAAATGGGAAAAAGCAAGTGTGATAAGAACGCTCATTTTATCAATCGGAACAACAATGCTTACCACTCCGTTCTGAATGGCGTAGTAATAGCACAGCCATGAAGCGCCCGTTGCAATGCCGGAAAAGAATAAAAAAATCAATTCCCGCTTATCCAGATGCCGGAGCTGGGATTGCTTGCCCTTCATAAAGACAACGACCCATGCCATGATCAAAACAACCACCGTTCGGATGGCCGTCCCCAGATTCGATTCCACCCCGGTTATGCCGATCTTTGCCAGAATGGATGTCAGTGCGGCAAACACTGCTGAGCCGATCGCATAGAGAATGTAGGTATGATCTGTGATGGTGCTGCTGTTTTTCTTTTTCTCCACCATTAAAATAATCCCGGCGCCCAGCAGGAATGTGCTGATCAGTTTCACGAGGAGATGTTCTGTCTCCCCGAAGCAAATGATAGCCAGCAGGACGGAGAGGATCGTGCTGGATTTGTCAATGGGAACGACCTTGTTTACATCTCCGATGGACAACGCTTTGAAATAACACATCCACGAAGCACCTGTCGCGGCTCCAGACAGTATCAAAAACAACAGCGAAGTGACACTGATCTGTGTGATGGTTCCGACAGAGCCAACCACAAAAACCATCAGCCAGGAAAACGCCAGCACAACCACTGTCCGCAGGGCGGTTGCAATGTCAGAATCGGTCTTTTTGATTCCGCATTTTGCAAGAATGGCAGTTAATCCCGCAAAAACCGACGATAAAATGGCTGCCATCAACCACATTTTCTCTGCCTCCAGTTATGCGTCATATCCGTCAAGACCCGCCTGAGACATCTCCCGGCAGATAGAAAACGCGCATTTTTCTGTGAGTCTCTTGAGTTTTTCCACGAACTGCTCCGCCGGAATACACTCTTTGGTCAGCAGCCAGCGTTCCATGGTGCATATCACAGCATCGCAGAAAAAATCCAAAGTAAATTCGTCTACTTGCTCCCCTCCAAACAAGCAGGAAATGCGCTCTGCTATAAATGGCCGAACATACTCCCGAAAGTGATCGCTGAAGGAATTTTGGCCTTTGATCTGCATGGCTTTGCGGTAAAATAAATGGTTCTGGTAAAAATACCCGCAAATCTTCTCAATGAAAATCCAGTGTTCCTCATAACAGATACTCAAATCTTCATGTTTGAGCAGTTCAATAAATTCTGTGTCAAAAATCCAATTTACAAGGTCATATTTGTCTTTGAAGTGATAATAAAAGCTCTTACGGTTCATGTTGCACCGCTCGCAGATCTGCGCCACATTGATCTTTTGAAAGGGCTGCTCTTCCATCAGTTCTTTCAAAGAAGCTGCCAATGCCCGCTTTGTAATATTGGAATCTGCCATATACAGTCTCCTTTCATCACATCTACAAATGCTCCGCCAAAATCAAGGCCCCCATGAGGAGCAATATAATTCCTCCCACAACTTCTGCCCTTGATTTGTATTTGGCTCCACATGCTCCACAGAAAGGCCTTTGCGGATTGCGATGGCAAAGGCGTCCATGGAGACGCCGATGGAAATGGCCATGAGTTTTCCGATTTCCATATATTTACTTCCTACAGAAATTGAGTTGGCAGGTAAAAAAAGAGACTTACCTGCCCAAACAGTAAGTCTCGTCATTTAAGATAATACCAGGAAAGTTCCAGTATGTTGGTATCACCACACCAAAGTGCTGACTACTCCCTTATATGGTAGCAAGTATATCATATCACCGGAATATTCTCAACATAATTCGACCGTTCATCTTTGGACAAATCTGCCGCTGTGTCTCATATGAACTTCCCGGCTGTCAGCCGGTTACATTGGCGGGATTCAGATGGATCATAATGTGCTTTACATCAGGGAAGGTATGTTCCACTTCATTGTGGACATGCTCCGCCACCTCGTGAGCGTCCCGCAAAGACTTTTCCCCATCCACCTGGATCTCCAGGTCGATATAGACCTTGTTGCCGAACATTCTGGTACGGAGCGAATCCACATGAACTACGCCCTCTTGCGCGGCAATGTATTGCTCCATTTGCTCCTCATAGCCTTTTCCGCAGGAAGTATCCAGCAGCTTGACTACGCCGTCTTTCAAAATATCGTAAGAAGCCTTCACAATGAACAGGCAGATCACCACGCTGGCCACGGAGTCCATCACCGGAAAACCCAGCATAGCGCCGCCAAAATCCTCGTTTTCCCAGGTGAATATGAGAAAGCACCTGCGGGGCATACAACTGTCCCGCAGATGCTTCATGTCTGCTGCCATCATGGCCCGGCAAATGACCTGCTGGTCATCGCCTGTTCAGTTTATACTGTTGAACTCGCATTCCAGACGGAATGTAATGCAGTGCAAAGAGTGACTTAACTTTACAGGGGAAACGGCTCTATGTCAAGAATTGATTCCTGAAAATCATGGGACAAATGACTAGTTTTGTCGCAAAATGTTACACTAATAATGGAACTGAGGAAAAGTGTAACGCAAGCAGTGCTTTGCCCAATGAAACAATCTGATTTAATGATTACAATATTCCTTACATAAGACAGATGAGGAGGATTGCACTTGACATTTCATCAGCTTTCGCCTACTGAGGCCATGCACGCGCTGGATTCCGACCCCGCCAGTGGCCTGAACACGCAGCAGGTGCGGGAAAAACTGGCGCAATTTGGGGAGAATAAGCTAAAAGAAAAGAAGAAAAAATCGGCGTTTCAGCGCTTCCTGGCCCAATTCAAGGATGTTATGATCTTGATCCTGCTGGCAGCTGCGGCGATCTCTTTTGCCATTGCCTGTGTGGAAGGAGAGCCGAAGGAATTTTTTGAGCCGGCGCTCATTTTGTTGATTGTCATACTCAACGCCGTTATGGGCGTCATGCAGGAGAGCAAAGCGGAAAAGGCCCTGGAGGCGCTGAAAAACTTATCTGCCCCCCACGCAAGGGTCATCCGTGACGGTCAGGAGGCTGTGATCGACGCGTCCCAGCTGGTTCCAGGCGACATCATCCGCCTGGAGGCAGGCGACTTCATCCCCGCGGACAGCCGGCTTCTCCGAAGCGTGAGCCTGAAATGTGAGGAATCCGCCCTGACTGGCGAATCGGTTCCCTCGGAGAAAGACGCGGCAGCGGTAGTGCCGGAAAACGCCCCGCTGGGAGACCGCGATAATATGGTGTTTTCCGGCTGCTCCGTCACCTATGGAACCGCTGTGGCGGTGGTGACCGCCACCGGCATGAACACGGAGATGGGACGGATCGCCAACCTGCTGGACAGCGAGAACGACAGCCAGACCCCGCTGCAGAAAAAGCTGGCCCAGCTGGGCAAATACCTGGGGATTCTGGCCATGGCGGCCTGCGCCATTATTTTTGTGGTGGGTCTTGCCAACGGCATTCCTGCTCTGGAGATCTTTATGACTGCCGTCTCCCTGGCGGTCTCCGCCATCCCCGAGGGTCTGCCTGCCATCGTTACCGTGGTCCTCTCCATTGGCGTACAGCGGATGGTCAAGAAAAATGCTTTGATCCGCCGCCTTCCCGCTGTGGAGACGCTGGGCAGCGCCTCCGTCATCTGCTCGGATAAGACCGGTACCCTGACCCAGAACCGCATGACCCTGGTAAAGGCATATGTGGACGGAGAGGATGCCCCCGAAGCCATCAGCACACAAAATTCCCACCCGGTGCGTAAGCTGCTCCGGTATGCCAGCCTGTGCTGCGATGGTACCGTGAGTTTTCACGATGGCCAGGAACAGCATATCGGCGATCCAACCGAAACCGCCATCGTCCTTGCCGCCCACAAAAACGGAATGCCCAAGGACGCTTTGGAGCGACAGTATCCCCGCCTGGCGGAGCTGCCCTTTGACTCTGACCGGAAGCTGATGACCACGGTCCACCAGATTGACGGAAAATGTATTGTCATCGTCAAGGGCGCCTTTGATATGATGGCTCCCCGGTGTGTAGACGGTAATTTGAAGGCGGCTCGGAGCATGGTTGACACGATGAGCTCCGACGCCCTGCGGGTTCTGGCCATCGCTTATAAGGAAATCGACGCTCTGCCCGAAAATCCTTCTTCGGAGAATCTGGAATGCGGTTTGACCCTCATGGGGCTGGTTGGCATGATCGACCCGCCCCGGCCGGAAGTAAGGAGCGCGGTAGATGTCTGCCGCAGGGCCGGTATCAAACCGGTCATGATCACTGGAGACCATGTGGTGACCGCCTCGGCCATCGCCGGAGAGCTGGGTATTTTGCGGCCGGGGGACAAGGCCATCACCGGAAACGAGCTGGACGCTATGACGGACGGAGAACTGGACCGAGAGGTGGAGCACATCTCTGTCTACGCCCGGGTATCTCCAGAAAACAAAATTCGCATCGTAAAAGCCTGGCAGCGCAAGGGACAGGTGGTCTCCATGACCGGTGACGGCGTCAATGATGCGCCGGCGCTCAAGGCTGCCGACATCGGATGTGCCATGGGCATCACCGGCACCGATGTGGCCAAGGGCGCGGCGGACATGACCCTGACCGACGACAACTTCTCCACCATCGTGGATGCCGTCCGGGAAGGACGGGGCATCTATGCCAACATCCGCAAAGTAGTTGGGTTCCTGCTGGGGACCAACATCGGTGAAGTTATCATGGTATTTACCGCCATGCTGCTCTGGCACAAAACGCCGCTGCTGTCCATGCAGCTCCTGTGGATCAACCTGGTGACCGACAGCATGCCCGCCATCGCCCTGGGCATGGAGGCGGTGGAACCTGACATCATGGATCAGAAACCTCGGCCCAAAGATGAAGGGATCTTTGCTCATGGTCTTGGTATTCGGGTCGTCCTCCAGGGCGCGATGTTTGCCGCGCTCTCCCTGCTCGCCTTTGTCGTGGGAGAAAATGCTGTGGGTTCCCTGGCTGGCGGTCAGACCATGGCCTTTATGGTCCTGTCTCTCTCCCAGGTCATCCAAGCTTATAATATGCGCTCGGATCATTCTCTGTTTAAAATCGGTCCCTTTTCCAACCACAAACTGAACTGGGCCTGTCTTGTATCTTTCCTTCTTATTTTCCTCGTTTTGTTCACACCGGTGCGGATTGCCTTTGGACTGGTCGTCCTGCCTGGAAAGACCTATCTGCTGGGATTTGTCCTTGCGCTGGTTCCCGTAATCATTATGGAGCTGTCCAAGGCTTTTGGATTGATCAAGCATCAGCATTAAAAATGCAAGGATCTTTCAAAAGGGGCTGTCCATAGGGCGGCCCCTTTTTCTTAAAGGAGTCCGTTATGAGAAAGCGTCATCCACGGAAATTTTATGCGGCAGGATGCGTCCTGGGCGGGGTCCTTGTGGGGGTTGCGGTTGTTTGTGGCCTGCATTCCGATATTTCCCTGCAGGCAGTTTTAACCGGTGCCCCGCAGAACCCCCTGCTGACTGCGGGAGTGCTGCTGTTGCTTTACATGCTGAAAAGTCTCACCATTTTCTTTCCGCTGCTGATACTGGAGATGGCGACAGGATACCTGTTTCCGGCGCCCGCGGCTTTGCTCCTCAATTTCTTGGGAATCTGGATCGTCCTGACCATTCCCTACTGGATCGGCCACGCTTTAGGCCTCCGCCAGGTCAGCAAACTGACCCAAAAGTATCCCAAATTTCAAACCTTAATGGAAAAGCAGCAGAACCATTCCTTCTTTCTCTGCTTCTTCCTGCGCGTGATCAGTTGTCTGCCGGGAGACATTGTCACCATGTATTTCGGCGCCACCCGCACACCTTTTTCCCATAATCTTCTGGGGGGCACACTGGGAATTCTCCCTGGAATGATATTGGCCACCTTTATGGGCCTCAACATTCAGGACCCCTCCTCTCCCGCTTTTTGGATCTCCGCGGCACTTTCTGTTGGCCTGGCGGTCTTATCGACCGTACTCTACTATGTCTATCTGAAGCGGAAAAAGGAAAAGGAGGACCCTGTATGAATCGGAAATGGTTTCGTCAATTATTTCGCCGCCGGATTCTTGTGATCCTCCTGCTCGTCGCCCAGGCCGCATTTCTGATCCATCTGCTGGTCCGTGGCGGGGGGATCTCCCAGACCTTAAATGTGGTACTGACGATCCTGAGCCTTTTAACGGCGCTGCACATTGTGTCCGAACGGGATAAGGCCGCCTATAAAACCGCCTGGGTCTTTCTGATCCTGCTCTTTCCGCTGTTTGGCGGGCTGCTCTATCTCATGTTTCATTTTCAGGGTCCCACCCGCAGCCTGGCCAATAAGGTCCGCACTGTGGAGGCAGAAAACGCGGCGCAGTTTGCCCTGCCCGGAACGGGATATGACGCGGCCAAAGAATGTGTAGGAGAGCTGTTCCCTCAGGTGCGCTACCTTCAGGATACCGCCGGCTTTCCCATCTACGATCATACCTCGGTGCGTTACTTTTCTCCCGGTGAAAGACTGCTTGAGGCCCTGCTGCCTGCTCTGGAACAGGCAGAACACTACATCTTTCTGGAGTTCTTTATTGTGCAGGAGGGGCGCGTGTGGGACTCTATCCTGTCCATTCTGAAAGAAAAGGCCGCCCAAGGCGTAAAGGTACGCCTCATTTATGACGATATTGGCTGTTTTCTTCTTCTGCCGCAAAACTACCCCCAGCAGCTGCGGAAATTTGGAATTGAATGCGTACCCTTCAACCCCTTCCGCCCCTTCCTGACCGCAAAGCAGAACAACCGGGATCACCGGAAAATTATTTCCATTGATGGAAAAGTGGCCTATACCGGCGGGATCAACCTGGCCGACGAGTATATCAACGCCATTGAAAAGCACGGACACTGGAAGGACGCGGGGATTTTGGTGGAAGGCAAGGCTGCGTGGAGTTTTACCATCATGTTTCTGGAGATGTGGCAAGTCTGTACCGGCCAGCGGGAGGATCTTCAGACCTATTATCCCTGGTCAGAGCAGCCCTGCACCGTTTCCGGGGAAGGGTTTGTGCAGCCCTACGCTGACAGTCCTCTGGACACGGAAAATGTGGGAGAGCATGTTTACCTCCAGATCCTCAATCAGGCCCGGGACTATGTCTACATCAACACCCCCTATCTCATTGTGGACGACAGTATGGTATCCGCCCTAACGCTGGCGGCAAAGCGCGGCGTGGATGTTCGGATCATTACGCCCCACCGCTGGGACAAGTGGGCCATCCACATGACTACCCGCTCCTATTATCGGGATCTGGTCCGTGCTGGAGTCCGGGTCTATGAATACGAAAAGGGCTTCATGCACGCAAAGACCTTCGTATGCGATGACCGGGTCGCCACCGTGGGCACCACCAATTTGGATTTTCGCAGTCTGTATCTTCACTTCGAGTGCGGAGCGCTTCTGTTCGGCAGCCCCGCGATCCAGGATATCAAGCGGGATTTTCTCACTACCATACAGACCTGCCGCCCCATTCTGGAGGAAAACTGCCGCAGCAATTTCCTGGCGCGTCTGTTTCAGGAAATTCTCCGGTTATTTGCCCCGCTGATGTAACAAAAGAAAGGAGTTTCCCATGTTTCATACCCCGAAAAAACGGCGTGTGATCAGCAAATGGGCCATGTGATCTTCCTGCTGATCTTGCGGCAGGTGGAGGGGAATCTGATCTATCCAAGGGTGGTTGGCGCGAAGATCAACCTCCCGGCGATTTGGGTGTTGGCCGCAGTGACTGTAGGGGGAAATTCGGCAGGCCCGTTGGGAATGTTTTTGGGGGTTCCGGCTGCGTCCGCCGCCTATACCCTGATTCGGGAGGCTACCGACCAGAGAGCGCGAAAACACAGCAGTGCGATTCCCCCCTGATTCCTGCGGCTGACGGTAAGGCACAGGGATTTTGGTTCCATTCGTCCCATCAGGAATTTTGTAATTTGGAGGGATTCTTTTGTGAAGGCTTCCAGGGAATATGTGACCGACTTTATCTTATGTATTGTAGAATTGATCGCTGGTATTTTGCTGCTGCTTGATCCTAAATGTTGCTGTGTGTTCCCCTGGCCTCAGCTTTGTATCGACTGATCGGGGAGGATGTCAATCGTTCCCGAACAAAGGAGTGTGTAAATTTATGAAAAATGAAAAACAAAGTCCAAGAGAAGGCATCACTTTAACTGTTTGTCCGCCCAATCTGATCCGCCATGTGGACAAGCGGCTGATGTCCTATAACATTGAGATGACGGAGGTGACCGGCGGAACCTTCTGGAAGTCCTATACTGAGGGACAGATTACCGGCACAGCGGAGTTTCCCTCGGTCACATCGTTCACCGATGTGACCGCCATGCCGGAGCTGATGGAGTATTATCCCCCCATTGATCTGCATAACAAGCGGCTGCGGGAGCTTACCAAGGCACTGGGTCCTGCCTGGATCCGTGTGTCCGGAACATGGGCCACTAAGACCTATTACGACTTTGAGGGTGTGACCGGTGGAAAGGCGCCTGATGGTTATGGCAGCGTTCTGACCCGCGAACAGTGGATGGGGGTTTTGGATTTTGCGTCGTATGTCGGCGCCAAGCTGCTGATCTCGGTCAGCAACTGCGCTGGCGACCACCCCCACGGGGGACCGCTGGATCTGACCCAGGCAAAGAAAATCTTTGACTTCAGTCATCAGCATGGCAGGGACATTGATGCCGTGGAATTTATGAATGAGCCCAATATGCTGGAACTGTCCGGCGCGCCCCGAGGCTATACCGCCGCGGACTATGCCCGGGACCAGGATATTCTCTACAAATGGGTCCGGGCCAATTACCCCGACTGCATTCTGGTGGGCCCATGCACCACCGGGGATCCTGATGCCGCAGGTCCGGAGAGCAGAGGGTTTGGTGCCGGAATTGCCAGTATGACCAAGACCTGCACCACGCAAGAGCTGCTGGCGGGCACACAAATCCCCCTGGATGTATTCAGTTATCACTATTACAACGGTGTCTCTGAGCGGATCGCCGGGGTCCTGCCCAACGCCCACTGGTCCGGTCATATGGCCCACAGCGACGCATACCTGGCGGTGGCTCCGGACTGCGCCAGAGCCCACGCAGCGCTCAGAGACAGGTTTGTCCCCGGCGGACAGATGTGGGTCACGGAATCCGGCGACGCCGGCGGAGGCGGAGATACCTGGGCCTCCACCTATCTGGATGTTCTGCGTACGCTGAACGAACTGGGCAGTTATGGCACCATCACCGACGGCGTGATCTTCCACAACACATTGGCCTCTTCCGACTATGGTTTTCTGGAACACGGCTCCTTTTTGCCCCGCCCCAATTACTTCGCCGCCCTACTTTGGAATCGGCTGATGGGAACGGCCGTATATGATTGCAGGGAACTCAACCGGGAAAATGCCCATGTTTACTGCCACTCCCGCAAAGATGGAGCCTGCGGGGCGGTATATTTAATCATCAACAATTCCCTCACGGACGCCCTTCCCGTAACGCTCCCCAAAGAAGCTTTATGCTACACGCTGCACGCCGAAACAATGCGCTCTCCCACAATGCTGCTGAATGGAAAAGAATTAACCATTTTGGGCACTTGCGGTATTCCTGATTTGACACCGGCGCTACAGCCCCAGGGAACCGTTCGGCTTGCGCCAGGCAGTTGTACTTTTCTTGTTTTATAAGATTATTAATATGCTGCAGCCAGAAATCATTGTACGATATGAATTAAACTTTGTCCGTTGCAAATTTGCGTTGTCTGAAAGCTGATTTTTACTAATTCCGTGTACCTTTAAATAATTGGCAAGGACAATATCGAACTGTCCGTAACCAAACGGCTCACTCATGACATCATCCTCCGGTCAAAAATGATATCTCAAAAGCAGGTATGTACAGTGGTAATCATTTGCGGATGTAGGATATAGGACCGTTAAAAACAAAAAGGTAGCTGCAAGCCATGTTATGACTTGCGGCTACCTTTATTTGTGCGTATCGATGTTGCCCCTTGGGGTTGGTTCACTTCATGTCCCTATGGTACGGAGCGGTTCGCGCCGGGGGTTTCTTGCTGGTCTAAAAGAATTTATTTGATGACCTTGTTGTCCACTTCTTCCTTCAGCGTGGCGGCGAACTGGTCCAGAGACATGGCCCCCAGATCCTCGCCGGAGCGGTGACGGACAGAGACGGTGCCGTTTTCCATGTCCCGGTCGCCCACCACCAGCATATAGGGGATCTTCTCCATGGTGGCCTCACGGATCTTCTTGCCGATCTTCTCGTTGCGGTGGTCGACCTCCACACGGAAGCCCTTGCCGTCCAGCTCTTTGGAGACCTGGTCGGCGTAGTCGGCGGCACGGTCGGTGACGGGCAGGACCTTTACCTGAACGGGGTTGAGCCAGGCGGGGAAGGCACCGGCAAAGTGCTCGGTGATGACGCCGATGAAGCGCTCGATGGAGCCCAGCACCACCCGGTGGATCATGACGGGGCGGTGCTTCTGGCCGTCCTCGCCGGTGTACTCCAGCTCAAAGCGCTCAGGCAGCTGGCTGTCCAGCTGGATGGTGCCGCACTGCCAGGTGCGGCCCAGGGAGTCGGCCAGATGGAAGTCCAGCTTGGGGCCGTAGAAGGCGCCGTCGCCCTCGTTGATGGTGAAGTCCTTGCCCATGTCGGTGATGGCGTTTTTCAGGATGTCCTGGTTGCGCTCCCACTCCTCCACGGTGCCGATGTGGTCCTCGGGCATGGTGGACAGCTCGATGGTGTAGCTCAGGCCGAAGGTGGAGTACACCTCGTCGAACAGACGCACGGTCTCCTGAATGACATCCTTCATCTGCTCCCGGGTCATGAACACATGGGCGTCGTCCTGGTTGAAGCAGCGCACCCGGAACAGGCCGTGGAGGGCGCCGGACAGCTCGTGGCGGTGGACCAGGCCGATCTCACCCACCCGCAGGGGCAGGTCCCGGTAGGAGTGGGGCTCGCTGGCGTAGACCAGCATGCCGCCGGGGCAGTTCATGGGCTTGATGGCGTAGTCCTCCCCGTCAATGACGGTGGTGTACATATTCTGCTTATAGTGGTCCCAGTGGCCGGAGCGCTCCCACAGCTGGCGGTTGAGGATAATGGGGGTGGAGATCTCCACATAGCCGTACTTCTTGTGGACCTGACGCCAGTAGTCCAGAAGGGTGTTCTTCAGGGTCATGCCCTTGGGCAGGAAGAAGGGGAAGCCGGGGCCCTCGTCCCGGAGCATGAACAGACCCAGCTCCTTGCCCAGCTTCCGGTGGTCCCGCTTCTTGGCCTCCTCAATGCGCTGCAGGTACGCGTCCAGCTCGTCTTTCTTGGGGAAGGCGATGCCGTAGATGCGCTGGAGGGTCTCCCGGTTGGAGTCGCCCCGCCAGTAGGCGGCGTTGCAGGCGGTGAGCTTCAGGGCGTTGCCCTTGATGCGGCCGGTGGAGTCCAGGTGGGGACCGGCGCACAGGTCGGTGAACTCCCCCTGCTTGTAGAAGGAGATGTGGGCGTCCTCAGGCAGGTCGTTGATAAGCTCCACCTTGTAGGGCTCGCCCTTCTCCTCCATAAACTTCAGGGCCTCGGCCCGGGGCAGCTCGAACCGCTCCAGCTTCAGCTTCTCCTTGCAGATCTTCCGCATCTCCCCCTCGATCTGCTCCAGGTGCTCGGGGGTGAAGGCGAAGGGGGCGTCCATGTCGTAGTACCAGCCCTCGTCAATGGAGGGGCCGATGGCCAGCTTCACCTCGGGCCACAGGCGCTTGACGGCCTGGGCCATCACATGGGAGCAGGTGTGCCAGTAGGTCTGGCGGTACTCGGGATTTTCAAAGGTAAATTCGTTTTTCACTTCTTCGGACATGATGATAGCTCCTTTCTGGTCATTGGGGCAAAGAAAAACGCTTCACCCCTGATTGGTTTTCAGGGGTGAAGCGAAAACTCCACGGTTCCACCCTGCTTACGGCCGTATGGCCGTCGCTTGTGACCTCTGTAACGGGAGGACCCGGCCCGGTCGTCCCGGGCAGCTCGGGAGTGGTACCGGCCGCGTCCCGACACAGGGCGCTTTCAGCGCTTGGCGCCCCTCTCTGAGAGCGTGTCCGCGGCCTCTTCTCCGTCAATGCTTATTTCAACAGGTACTATATCACCCCCATACCCCCTTGTCAACAGGCAATCTGCGGGAAAAAGAGAGAAAAAAGTGAAAAAACCTCTTGACAATGGAGGAGACTGCTTATATAATACTGTCTGCGTTCAAAGACAGCAGGGGCCCCTCGGGGCGTAATTCCTGCCGAGAGTGCTTTCAAAGGGAATACTTTTGAATGTACTGTCCTCCTGTCTTTATGGCCGGAGGTTTTTTGTTGCGCGGATCATTTTCTGGAGGTGAATCCAAAATGCCTAACGCAAAGGTTCTTTCTGAGAAGCAGGCCATCGTCGCCGCTCTGACCGAGCAGCTGAAGGGAGCTTCCAGCGGCGTGCTGGTGGATTACAAGGGTATCACCGTCGCCGAGGACACCGCTCTGCGTGTGGAGCTGCGCCAGAACGAGGTGCAGTACGGCGTGGTCAAGAACACTCTGGCCCGCTTTGCCCTGAACAATGTGGGTCTGGAGGGTTTGGATGAGGTGCTCAACGGCACCACTTCTCTGGCCACCAGCCACGGCGATCCCATCGCTCCCATGCGTGTGATCAACAAGTACGCCAAGCAGCTGGGTGACGACAAGTTCACCATCAAGGGCGGTTTCATGGACGGCAAGATCCTGTCCCTGGACGAGATCATGGCTCTGGCCGAGCTGCCCGCCAAGGATGTCCTGCAGGCTCAGGCTCTGGGCATGATGCTGGCTCCCATTACCAGCCTGGCTATCGTGCTGAAGGCCATCGCCGAGAAGGGCGGCGAGGCTGCCCCCGCCGAGGAGGCTGCTGCTGCCGAGGAGGCTCCCGCTGCCGAGTAATTCGGCATCCCACGCTCCCCATCACAACAAGTGGAGAGACACAATTTAAAATTAAAATGATACTAACTTAGGAGGTAAATTATCATGGCTAGTGAGAAGATTACTGCTCTGATTGAGGAAGTTAAGGCTCTGACCGTTCTGGAGCTGTCCGAGCTGGTTAAGGCTCTGGAGGAGGAGTTCGGCGTGTCCGCTGCCGCTATGGCCGCTCCCGCCGCCGGCGGCGCTGCTGCTCCCGCTGCTGAGGAGAAGACCGAGTTTGATGTGGTTCTGGCTGGCTTCGACGCCGCTGCCAAGATCAAGGTCATCAAGGCTGTCCGTGAGATCACCGGTCTGGGCCTGGCTGAGGCCAAGGGCGTGGTCGAGGGCGCTCCCAAGACCCTGAAGGAGGCTGTCTCCAAGGACGAGGCCGAGGAGATGAAGAAGAAGCTGGAAGAGGCCGGCG
>JAXUUN010000002.1:0-110416 GCA_037231075.1 bacterium
CCAAGGACGGCGAGCGTATGGTGGGCCAGGTGGCCAAGCGCCAGGCCATCACCAATCCTGACCGGACCATCAGCTCCATCAAGCGTGAGATGGGCACCGATTACAAGGTGGAGATCGACGGTAAGAAGTACACCCCCCAGGAGATCAGCGCCATGATCCTTCAGAAGCTGAAGGCTGACGCCGAGGCCTATCTGGGCCAGCCTGTTACCGAGGCCGTCATCACCGTCCCCGCCTACTTTACCGACGCTCAGCGTCAGGCCACCAAGGATGCCGGCAAGATCGCCGGTCTGGATGTGAAGCGTATCATCAACGAGCCCACTGCCGCTGCTCTGGCTTACGGCGTGGACAAGGAAAGCGCCCAGAAGATCATGGTTTACGACCTGGGCGGCGGCACCTTTGATGTGTCCATCCTGGACATTGACGACGGTGTCATCGAGGTTCTGGCTACCGCCGGCAACAACCGCCTGGGCGGCGATGACTTTGATAAGTGCGTTATGGACTGGATGGTCGCTGAGTTCAAGAAGGCGGAGGGCGTGGACCTGTCCGGCGACAGAGTTGCCATGCAGCGTCTGAAGGAGGCCGCTGAGAAGGCCAAGATCGAGCTGTCCGGCGTGACCACCACCAACATCAATCTGCCCTATATCACTGCCGACGCCACCGGCCCCAAGCACCTGGATCTGACCCTGACCCGGGCCAAGTTTGATCAGCTGACCGCTCACCTGGTGGAGGCCACCAGCGGTCCTGTGAAGCAGGCCCTGTCCGACGCCGGCCTCACCGGCAGCCAGCTGTCCAAGGTCCTGATGGTGGGCGGCTCCAGCCGTATCCCCGCCGTTCAGGAGATGGTCAAGAAGCTCACCGGCAAGGAAGGCTTCAAGGGCATCAACCCCGACGAGTGTGTGGCTCTTGGCGCCGCACTGCAGGGCGGCGTGTTTACCGGCGATGTGAAGGATCTGCTGCTGCTGGATGTTACTCCTCTGTCCCTGGGCATTGAGACCATGGGCGGCGTCATGACCAAGCTGGTGGAACGGAACACCACCATTCCCAAGCGTGCCAGCCAGATCTTCACCACTGCCGCCGACAACCAGACCTCTGTTGAGGTCCATGTCCTCCAGGGCGAGCGTGAGATGGCTCAGTACAACAAGACTCTGGGCCGCTTCCACCTGGACGGCATTGCTCCCGCCCGTCGGGGTGTGCCTCAGATCGAGGTTACCTTCGATATCGATGCCAACGGCATCGTGAATGTGTCCGCCAAGGATCTGGGCACCGGCAAGGAGCAGCACATCACCATCACCTCTTCCACCAACATGTCCAAGGAGGACATTGACAAGGCCGTCAAGGAGGCCGAGCAGTATGCCGCCGAGGACGCCAAGCGGAAGGAAGAGGTTGACATCCGCAACAACGGCGACCAGATGGTCTATCAGACCGAGAAAACGCTGGAGGATATGGGCGACAAGATCCCCGCTGAGGACAAGAGCAAGGTGGAGAGCGCCCTGAATCACCTGAAGGAGACCCTGAAGGGTACCGATACCCAGGCCATCAAGCAGGCCACCGAGGAGCTGCAGAAGGCCTTCTACGCCGTCAGCGAGAAGCTCTATCAGCAGCAGGGCGGCCAGGCTGGCCCCGGCCCTGACATGGGCGGCGCTAACTTCGGCGGTCAGCAGAACGGCGGCAGCAATGCCGGTCCCGATGTGGTGGATGCCGACTACGAGGTTGTGGACGACGATAAGAAGTAAGCGTCTGAGCCCTTTCGGCAGGGCGTGACAGCGAATAGAGGAAAAGGCGGGGGTCACCCCCGCCGTTTCCCATGTCTTTAACTTCTTTAGTAAAAGTGGTGATAACTATGCCAGAACAGAAACGAGATTACTACGAGGTCCTGGGCGTTTCCAAAACAGCCTCAGAGGAAGAAATCAAAAAAGCTTACCGCAAGCTGGCCAAAGAGAATCACCCGGATCTGCATCCTGGAGACAAGGCGGCGGAGGAGCGGTTTAAGGAGATCAACGAGGCCTACGGAGTCCTCAGCGACAAGGATAAGAAGGCACGCTACGACCAGTTTGGCCATGCGGGCGTAGATCCCAACTTCGGCGCGGGCGGCCCCGGCGGTGGGTTCGGCGGCTTTGACATGGGGGATATCGACCTGGGCGACATTTTCGGATCCTTCTTTGGCGGCGGGTTCGGCGGCGGCTTTGGCGGCGGTTCTGCCCGGCGCAACAGCCCCCAGAAGGGGGAGAGCCTCCGGGCCAATATTGCCATTACCTTCGAAGAGGCCGCTTTCGGCTGTACCAAGGAGATTGACCTCACCCGTACTGAGACCTGTGATGCCTGTCAAGGTTCAGGCTGTGAGGCGGGTACCACGGCTGAAACCTGTCCCGACTGCCGGGGGACCGGCACAGTACGGGTACAGCGTGGGGGCGGCGGATTTTCCTTTTCCACCACCACCACCTGTCCCAAGTGCCGGGGCACAGGCAAGCTGATCCACAGCCCCTGTAAGGCCTGCGGCGGAGCTGGAAGTGTGCGGCGGAAGAAGCGGGTATCGGTTACCATCCCCGCCGGTATTGACGACGGCCAGGCCGTCTCTCTGCGTGGACAGGGCAACGCCGGAGTAAACGGCGGACCCGCCGGCGATCTGCTGGTGGGAATCCGCATCAAGCCCCACAATCTGTTCCACCGGGACGGTACCACCGTGCTCTACGAGCATACGGTGTCCTTCTACCAGGCGGCCATGGGCGCCGAGCTGGAGATCCCCACCATTGACGGCAAGGTCAAGTGGACTCTGCCCGCCGGGACTCAGCCGGGAACCACCTTCCGCCTGCGGGGCAAGGGTATTCCGGAGCTGCGGGGCCGGGGCCGGGGCGACCAGTATGTAACGGTTCGGGTTCAGGTTCCCACCTCTCTGACTGCCGAGCAGAAGGAGGCCCTCAATGCCTTCGGAGAGGCTATGGGGGAGAAGGTGCCGGAAGAGGGCGGCATCAGAAGTTTTTTTGAGAAGAAGAAAAAGAAAAAATAACATGCCTGTTTTGCAGCCTGCAGCAGTCGTCGGCAGACGGCTGCTGTTTGCTTTGTAAATACGGGCCGCAAACGATATCTTGACTCCCTCTGCGGCAATCTGAACGGGATTTTAAGGGTATGCGGCTTGACTTTTTGATGCCGCGGGCCTATTCTGAAACGGTTGGAATCTGGAAGTAAATTGAATTTGGATGAGGAGGTTTTGATATGGAAACATATGAAATATTTCGGGACCTGGCCATCATCCTGGTGGCGGCAAAGTTCTGCGGACTGGCGGCCAGACAGCTGCATATGCCCAGCGTGGTGGGCAATATCATCGCCGGCCTGCTGGTCGGTCCATGTATTTTGAATCTGGTTCAGCCCTCGGATTTTTTAAGCCAGATGGCGGAAATCGGCGTTGTGCTGCTGATGTTCTCCGCCGGCCTGGAGTCTGACACCAAGGAGATCATTCAAAGCGGTCCCAAGGCACTGGCGGTAGCGGCATCCGGTGTCATTTTGCCCCTGGCGGCAGGTACGGGGCTGTTTCTGCTATTTTATGGGCAGGCCAATACCCAGCGCAACCTTTTCTATGAGGCGCTGTTCATCGGCTGTATTTTGACGGCCACCTCCGTCTCGATTACGGTGGAGGCGCTCCGTGAGTTGGGACATCTGAAGGGGAAGGTGGGCACGACGATTATGTCTGCCGCCATCATTGACGATGTTCTGGGCATTATCGTATTGACGCTGATCAGCGGACTGAAGGATCCGGACACTTCCATTCTGGGCGTTGCCCTGAACACACTGGCGTTTTTTGTGTTCTCCGGCGTGGTGGGCTACCTGATCTATCGGGTGTTCCAGTGGATTGACGCCCGGCATCCCCATACCAGGAGAGTTCCCATTCTGGCCCTGGCTTTTTGTATGGCTATGTCCTACATTGCGGAACAATTTTTTGGAATCGCGGATATCACCGGCGCGTATCTGGCGGGCCTGGTGCTGTCTAATCTCCGTGACGCCCCCTATATCGAACGGAAAATGGACATCAACTCCTACATTATTTTTGGCCCGCTGTTTTTTGCCTCCATCGGCCTGAGTACCGATGTGGGGGAGATGGATACCAAGCTGATGCTGTTCACCATCGTCTTCGTTGTGGTGGCCCTGCTTGCCAAGATCGTGGGTTGCGGCGGCATGGCCCGGCTGTGCGGGTTTAATGGCGGCGAATCTTTGAAGATCGGCGTGGGCATGATGAACCGGGGCGAAGTGGCCCTGATCGTGGCCCAGAAAGGACTGGCACTGGGACTGCTGAACTCCATGTTCTTTACCAGTGTGATCATTCTGATTCTGGTGTCCGCCATTGTGACCCCGGTGATTTTGAAACTGCTCTATCAGCGGGACGAACGAAAAGGAATTGTAGAAGCATAAAATACGGCGCTCAGACCCTGGGGTCTGGGCGCCGTGTTCGTTTTGTTGGTCAGGATTCTTTTCGGGTGGGGTCGGGGCCTACAATGGGATGAAACTCCGGTTCCGGGTCCATCTTCTCCTTGGTGCCCACACAGCGGTTGATGGGGGTGCCCATCAGGTGAAATTTTTCCTCGTAGTCGGTCATCACACCGTGAATGCCGTCTCCGTGGAGGTTCCGGGTGACTTCGGACAGGGCAAAACCGGCCTTGGGAAACTGGAACAGAGACCACTCGAACAGATCGTGGTTATCCGACTTGAAGTGGATCTGTCCCCCCTCCCGGAGAATGCCCCGGTAAAGCACCAGAAACTGAGGATGGGTGAGACGGCGGCGGGCGTGCTTCAGCCCGGGCCAGGGGTCGCAGAAGTTGATGTACATCAGATCCACTTCGTCGGGAGCGAAGTAGTCCCGGAGGAGGGCGGCGTCCCCGTCAATAAAGAAAATATTCTCCAGGCCCATCTCCATGGAGCGCTCCATGGCAATCACCATGGCGTCGGGCACCCGCTCCAAGGCGATGTACAGGACATCGGGATTCTGCTGGGCGGTCTCGGCGGAAAAGCGGCCCTTGCCGCAGCCGATCTCCAGACGCAGCTCCCGGGCATCGGGTTTCAGGTCCCGCCAGTGGCCCCGATACTGGGCAGGGTCGGCGATCAGATATCGGGCACAGCGCTCCATACGGGGGATCAGGTTGGGCTTTTTTCTCATTCTCATGGGAATACGACACCTCTCAGGTAAATTCACATATTAAGGACACTTGGTCTTGCGGAAAAAGCGGCCCCTTGCTAGGAAGGGGCCGCGGAAGATCAGTTGGGACGGTAGGGCTCTACCCCGCATTTTTCAGGGAAGTACACCTGGTACCAGATGAGGAAAGACAGCACGGTATAGAGCTTGCGGTGGGTCTTGGCCTTGCCGGTGTAGTGCTGCTCCAGCAGGTCCAGCAGGTACTTCTGGTCAAAAAACTCGGAGACATAGTCCCGGCTCAGCTGGTCCTTGGCCCAGTTGTAGTACTTCTCCTCCCGGAGCCACTGGATGAAGGGGACGGGGAAACCGACCTTGGGGCGGTGGATCCACTCGTCGGGGAGCATAGGCTCGGCGGCCACCCGGAGAGGGTACTTGGTGGTGGACTTGCCCCGCATCTTCTGGCTGCTGGGAATGGCCCGGGCCACCTTCCACACCTCCCGGTCCAGATAGGGCACCCGGAGCTCCAGGGAGTTTGCCATGGTCATCCGGTCGGCCTTGCGCAGAATGTCCAGAGGCTGCCACAGGTGCAGGTCCAGGTACTGCTTTTTAATGAGGTCATCCTGGTTTTTCACCTTGGCGTAGTAGGGGGCGGTGATGTCCTTAAAGGTGCGCTCGCTGCGGTACTTGGGCTTGAGCACCCGCTGGGCCTCGTCGTTGTTGAAGATGAAGGCCTGGCCCACAAAGGTGTCCTCCACCCGCTGGGCAGCAGAGGTGAGAAAGCCCTGGCCGTGGAAGTAGGGGAGCTTAGATACCCCGGCGGCTACCGCCTTGCGGATGGGCATGGGGAGCTTCCGGTAGGCCCGGTAGGGCTTGGTGGTGTGGTAGGTGATATAGCCGCCGAAGAGCTCGTCGGAGCCCTCGCCGGAGAGGACTACCTTCACATCCTGGGCCGCCAGCTTAGACAGGAAGTACAGGGGGACGGTGGACAGGTTGGCGTTGGGCTCGTCAGCGTAGTACTGGATGGTGGGGAGAATGTCGAAAAACTCCTGGGCGGAGATGGACTTGGAGATGTTCTTCAGGCCCAGCTCTTTGCAAAGGGCCTTGGCCTCCCCGGTCTCGTCAAAGCCCTCCCGGTCAAAGCCCACGGAGTAGGTCTTGTCCGGGCGGGACAGGGCGGTGATGACGCTGGAGTCGATGCCGCCGGACAGGAAGGCACCCACCTCCACATCGCTGATCTGGTGGGCCTCCACCGACTCGGTGACCACCTGGCGGATCTGCTCCGCCCGCTCCTCCAGGGGCATATTCTCCGGCTCGAAGGAGAAGGTATGGTAGGCGGAGATCTCCACGGCGCCGTTGCGGTAGATAAAGTGGTGGCCGGGGAGCAGACGGAACGCGCCCTTCAGGAAGGACTCGTCCAGAGCGGAGTACTGGAAGGTGAGGTAGAACTTCAGGGCCTCGCCGTTGAGCTCCTTCTTGAAAGCGGGGTGGGGCAGGAAGCTCTTCAGCTCAGAGCCGAAGAGGAAGGTGTCCCCCATCTGGGCATAGTAGAGGGGCTTGATGCCGAAGGGGTCCCGGGCGCCGTAGAGCTCCCCCTTCTCCTTGTCCCAGATGACAAAGGCGAACATCCCACGCAGCCGCTTGGTGAACTCCGGGCCAAACTGCTGGTAGCCATGGAGGATGACCTCGGTGTCACAGTTGGTGAGAAAGGTGTGCCCGGCGGCCACGAGCTCCTCCCGGAGCTGCTGGTAATTGTAGACCTCGCCGTTGTAGGCCAGAATCAGCTTTCCGTCCGGGCTGACCATGGGCTGGTGGCCGTTTGCCAGGTCGATGATGGAAAGACGGCGGTGGGCAATGGCGCAGTGCTCGTCCACATAAAAGCCCTCGTCGTCAGGACCGCGGTGGCGGATCATATCCGCCATGGCTTTCAGCGCCCCCTGGTCAGGGGCGGAGCGGGAGACAAAACCGGTAATGCCGCACATAGGGAAACCTCCAGTTGCTGAATAGAAAAAATCATGATATAGTATAAGCTGAAAATCCGGGGATGTCAATTTAACAAACCGTGGAGAAACGAGGAAAGGGCCGGAAAAGATTCGGCGTTTTTTGGAAAAACTGTTGACAGATTGAATTGATGGAGGAAATCAAATGGATCAGAAGGTTATGTACGCGCTGAGCTACGGACTGTTTGTTCTGTCCGCCCGCCAGGGAGACAAGGACAACGGCTGCATCACCAACACAGCCATCCAGGTGACATCGGAACCCAATCGGATCGCCATTGCGGTGAACAAGGCAAACTACACCCACGACATGGTGAAGGAGACGGGGAAGTTTACCCTGTCTGTGCTGTCGGAGGAGGCCAAGTTTGACCTGTTCCAGCGCTTCGGCTTCCAGTCGGGGCGGGATGTGGATAAGCTGGCTGATTTTCAGGAGCATATCGCCCGTGACAAGAGCGGGATGATCTATGTGACCCAGGGCACCAACGCCTGGATGTCCTGCCAGGTGGTGACCACCATGGACCTGGGCACCCACACCCTGTTTGTGGCCGATGTGCTGGAGGGGGGAGTGCTCTCCCAGGTTCCCAGCGCCACCTACGCCTACTATCAGAGCAACATCAAGCCCAAGCCCCCTGTCTCCGGCGGAGAGAGCGGCGGTAAGAAGCGCTGGGTGTGTAAGGTGTGCGGCTATGTGTACGAAGGGGAGGAGCTGCCCGCCGATTATATCTGCCCCCTGTGCAAGCACCCCGCCTCTGATTTTGAACTGCTGAAGTAAGATTCAATTTGAAGCGCCGGAGGAGCAACCTCCGGTGCTTCTTTGCGTCTGGAGGGGTGAGAGGGGTTGCCTTTGGGGGCGCTTCCCTTTACAATGAGTAAAAAGACAGAAAGGAGGGCTTTCGGTGGAGGACGGCAAGATCATCGACCTCTATTGGGCCCGGTCCCAACAGGCCATCGAGGCCAGTCAGGAGAAGTATGGGGCCTACTGCCACACCATCGCCCGGCGGATCCTGGAGCAGGAGGAGGACGCGGAGGAGTGCGTCAATGACACCTGGCTCCACGCATGGAATGCCATGCCCCCCCAGCGGCCCAACATTCTCTCCGCCTTCTTCGGAAAACTCACCCGAAACCTGTCCCTGGACCGGTGGCGCAGAGCCCGGGCGGCCAAGCGGGGCGGGTGCCAGGTGGAGATCGCCCTCCATGAGCTGGAGGACTGCCTGCCCGACCGGCACACCCCCGACGAGGCCCTGGAGGCGGGGGAGACGGCGGCCATCATCTCCGCCTTTCTCCGCAGGCAGGAGGAAAATGACCGGAAGCTCTTTATTCGCCGGTACTTCCATCTGGAGAGCCTGGCCCAGCTGGAGGAGGAGTTCTCGCTGACCGAGGGCCAGGTGAAGTCCCGGCTCCACCGCCTGCGGAAAAAGCTGAAGGCGGAGCTGGAGCGGGAGGGGGTGGCCGTATGACCCGGGAACATCTGCTGGAGGCCATAGGCCTTTTGGACGACGACCTGATTCGTGAGGCGGAGGAGCCCGTCCGGAGCAAGGGAAAGAAGAGGCATTTGGAGACCTGGATCTCCCTGGCTGCCTGTCTAGCCATTGTGCTTACCATCGGCTACGGGGTGATGATGGGTATGCTGCCCGGCGGTGGCAACTCCACCAGCAGCGCCAGCCAGGGGGCAAGCGTCGGAGACAGCGAAAGCGCCGGCGGCAGCGCCCCGGCTTCCTCTGGCACGGCTACGGATCCCGGCGACGGTTCCCCCAATATGAGCGATGAGATGCTCCTTGTAATTGTGCGCATGGATGGCATGGCATACAGTTACTGCCACTGGTATGAGGAGGACCGGGTATTGGACGCCCTGCCTGAGGGCTGCCGCAGCCTGGGTGAGGTGGGTACCTACCAGGAAGGGGAAAACTGCGTATATACCGACATGGGCGAGTTCCCCGGCTGCCCGCTGTGGATTGCCGGCGAGGGCTGGGACGGCCCGGTGTATCTCCAGACGCCGGAGGGTACCTATCTGGAGTGCCTCAAGAGTTAAAACGGCCAAAATCCAATACCATATGTAGAAACAATCCGGGGCCATACGATTTGTATGGTCCCGGATGACTGTTTTGGGAAAAATAAAGGCAGCGGTCACAATCTGTTCCCCTCAGTTGTGTTAAGGGTGAAAGGAGGTCGAGGGACGGATGCAGTGGAATTCGCCGGAGGCGGCCCGGCGCTTTGTGGATGAGTATGCCGACCGGATTTTGCGTCTGTGCGTGACCTACTCCCTCAGCCGGGAGGACGCTCAGGACATCTGTCAGGAGATTTTTCTCAAACTCCTGGAACAGAAAAAGGAATTTACAGACCGGGAGTACGAAAAGGCCTACATTTTAAAAATGGCCATCAACGCCTGCAAAAATCAGCTCAGGAGTGCGGGGCGGCGGCGGGTAGTCCCCATGACGGAGGCGGAGCGGGTGCCCGCCCCGGAGGGGGAGAGCGGGGAGCTGTTGGAGCTCATCCGGGCCCTTCCGGAGCACTACGGAGCGACAGTATACCTCTTTTATTACGAGGGGTACAGTCTGGAAGAGATCGCCAAGCTGTGCTCCTGTACCCCGGCGGCGGCCCGAAAGCGGCTGAGCCGGAGCCGGAAGATGCTGGCGGAAAAATTGGGGGTGGAATCATGAGAGGAATCAGAGGAGAATTCGAGAGCGTTGGGTTTACCCAGGAAGAAAAAAATGAGTTGGCCGCCCGGCTGCGCCTGGCGGCGGAACAGGAGGGAAACATGACCGATCAAACAAACAAACGGGTGAGAAAGCTGAGCCGGGGTATGGTAATCGGCCTTGCGGCCGCCCTCATTTTGACTGTGGGGGTTCTGGCGGCGGCAGTAAACGGGACCTGGGGCGGCCTGTTTTCCTTCCAGCGCTCGGAGGAACAGGTTCTATTGGAGAAGCTGACCTATGAGATTGGGGAGACAAAGACGGTGGAGGACTGGGAGATTACCCTGAGACGGTGCGCCGGAGATGACAGGATGCTCTACATCTGGGTGGAGATGCGGGCCCCGGACAGCTTTGTCTTTGAGCCTCCGGAGGATTATCTGGACCTGTACATGAAGTGGGACCTGATGGTGGAGAACAACCAGCAAAAATCCGGAAGCGGAACCTCCAAATTCACCTGGGATGAGGAGACAAGGACCATCACCTACTGCTCCGGCTGGCCTACCCGGGATTCGGTGGTGGGGAAGACGGCGGACATTGTTCTGGAACCACTCAGATGGGATGGCTGGAACGGAGAGAAAGAAGAGTGGGATATGCGCCCCCTGTGGGAGGAAGATGTGGTGTTTGAGGATGTGGAGCTGAACTATCCCAACCAGACCATCCGCCTGACTCCCGATTTGGAGATCCCCTACCTGGACGGCACCACCACCCTGACGAAGCTGGAAATTTCCCCCTTCCGGGCCCTTGCCCGAGTGGAGGGGGGCTCCTGTTACCAGCACCACTGGGTGGAGGCCACACAGGCGGATATTCAGGCGGGAAAAACCATTCGGGACGGCCTGAGGTCGGCCTATGGAGAGATGGACTGCCAGGGGGCTTTGACGGTGGAACTCCATATGAAGGACGGGACGGTCATCACGCCCCGGACGGCAGTGCTGTCCAGATGCCAGGACGGCTTTGAGACAGAGAACCACTCCTACGCCGGGGAGTGCTATGTGGAGCGGCGGATGGAGTACGAGCCCATTCCGATGGACGGTATGCCCGACCGGATCATCGACCCTGCCCAGGTGGATTATGTGACCGTGTGCGGGGTGGACATCCCGATTAACGGGTAAAACTAAATACAAAAGGTATAAAAAATCCGGGACCATACAGCTTGTATGGTCCCGGAGCGTATGTTAACATCAGTCTTCCGGCTCCTCCAGGGTACGCACCTGGATCTCCAGCACCCGGCGGTGCTCCACCTTTGTAACGGTGACATCCAGACCCTCGGCCTGGAAGTGGTCGCCCACCTCGGGGACACGGCCCACCTGCTCCATGACCCAGCCGGAGACGGTGGCGGCGTCGCAGGTGCCCTTCACCTGGAACAGGTCGTACATGTCGTCCAGATCGGCGGAACAGGCGATGAGGTAACTGCCGTCGGGCTGTTTCTGGAAGGTCTCAATCACCTCGTCGTGCTCGTCCCAGATCTCGCCCACCAGCTCCTCCAGAATGTCCTCCAGAGTGGCGATGCCCTGGGTGCCGCCGTACTCATCCACCACAACGGCCATATGGGCCTTGTTTTTCTGGAGGATGCGCAGAAGCTCAGACACCTGGGTGTTGCCTGTGGTGTAGAACACGGGCGCTTTCAGGTTTTTCAGCATGGTCTCGCCCCGGTAGCGGGCGGCGTAAAAGTCCTTTTCATGGATCACGCCCACGATGTTGTCGATGGTCTCGTGGTAAATGGGGATACGGGAGTAGCCGCTTTCGGCAAACAGGGCAGCCATCTCCTCCATGGTGCTGTCCTCCTCGGCGGCCACCAGATCCACACGGGGGGTAAGGATCTCGGACACCTCCAGATCGGTAAACTCAATGGCCTTGCGGATGAGGTCGCTCTCGTGCTCATCCAGACCGCCCTCGGTCTCCGCCTGGTCCACCATGCCCACCAGTTCCTCCTCGGTGATGCCGTCGTCCTCGCTGTTGCGGAAGATCACACTCAAAAGCTTTTTCCACTGGCCGAAGAGAAAATTGGCCGGCGTGAGCAGGACCATGAAGATCTTCAGCAGGGGGGCGGAGAACATGGCAAACTGTTCCGGATGCTCTTTGGCCAGGCTCTTGGGGGAAACCTCGCCGAAAATGAGGATCACAATGGTCAGTACCGTGGCGGAGACAGCGGGACCCCGCTGCTCACCCACCAGTTTGATGAACAGCACGGCGCCCACAGTGGTGGCCACATTGTTGACGATGTTGTTGCCGATGAGGATGGTGGACAGCAGCTTGTCGTACTCCTCCGCCAGGGCCAGAGTTTTGGCGGCCCGGCGGCTGCCGTTGTCAGCTTTGTTCTTCAGGCGGATACGGTTGAGGGAGGTAAACGCGGTCTCAGTAGCGGAAAAGTAGGCGGACATGGCCACCAGGATCACAAGGGCAATCAGCATTCCGATACTGGCACTGTCAAGATCCATAAGGAAATGATCAACTCCATTTATTATGATATTTTTGGGTGAAACCGGAAAATACTACATATGCTATGTGTATTTTAGTCAGGAGTATAACATACCCGGCGGCGGAATGCAAATCTATTTTATTCCTTTTAACGGAAATCTAACAAATATAAAAAGAAAATGCTTGACGAACCGGGAAAAGAGTGGTATAGTAGCCATACCTGTGAAAAGGGGCTTATTTGTCGTGCGCATTTTTACGGTGTTTGACGCGCGATCCCCTTCCCCAACTTCGGGACACAGGGAGGCAAACAAAGCCGAGTCCCCACCGTGATCCCGGGCGTCTTTATGCGCTCTTGGGCGCTGGATTCGGCAAAGGAAACAGGCCGTGTCCGGCGTTTTCTTTTTGATGAAGAAAATTCCCGCGGATTCTGTGAAATGAAAAAGGAGGTGCCGACAAATGGCAGGTAAGGCCGGCGCTCGCATCAAGATCACCCTCCGGTGCTCTGAGTGCAAGCAGAGAAACTACAACACCATGAAGAACAAGAAGAATACCCCCGACCGTCTGGAGCTGAACAAGTATTGTCCCTTCTGCAGAAAGCACACTGTTCACAATGAGACGAAGTAATTTGTCCCAGAAGGCTGACATGAAAGAAGGGTAACAATGGCTGAAAATGAAAAGGTAGAGCAGGCCGTCCAGGCCAAGAAGGACAAGAAGGCCGACAAGAAGTCCAAGCCCGGTTTCTTCACCCGCGCTGCCAAATGGCTCAAGGACATGAAGAGCGAGCTGAAGAAGGTTCAGTGGCCCACCCGCAAGCAGACCATCAATAATACCCTGATCGTCATTGCCTGCGTCGTGATAGTGGGTGTGTTCATCTGGCTGTTCGACTTCGTGGCTGGACAGGCTATCGAGCTGATCATCACGAAGCTGGGCTAAGGTGAAGCAGATGGCTGACAATGCGAATTGGTATGTGGTACACACCTATTCCGGATACGAGAATACGGTAAAGGCCACCATTGAGAAGTATGTTGAAAACCGCGGCATGCAGGACCTGATCCACGAGATCAGCATCCCGCTGGAGACCGTCACCGAGATCACCGACAACGGCCCCAAGGAAGTGGAACGCAAGGTGTTCCCCGGCTATGTGCTGGTGAAGATGGTGATGAACGACGAGACCTGGCATGTGGTGCGCAATATCCGCGGCGTCACCGGATTTTTGGGTGAGGGCAACAAGGCCATCCCCCTGTCCGACGCCGATGTGGCCGCCCTTGGGGTGGAAAAGCGGGAGATCGTGGTCAGCTATCAGCTGGGCGACACCGTGCGCATCACCGACGGCGCCCTGGAGTCCTTCCTGGGCACTGTGGAGGAGATCGACCTGGACCACAACAAGGTCCGCGTGGTGGTGTCCATGTTTGGACGAGAGACCCCCGTGGAGCTGGAGCTGGATCAGGTAGAGCCCGCCAATGAGTAAGAAGCGCCCGAGCCGTCGCGAGCAGCGCGGATGGACCGGAGCGAGGGATACAAACCAAGCAGGGTGACAGCCCGGATGTTTGTGTCCCGAGGCGAAGGGAAGCCGTGCGTAGCGAGCAGGCGAAGCGTGACAACCGAAGCGCCCGAGCCATTTTAGGCAGCGCTGAACAAGCAAATTTCTGCGGCTTTTTGCCGCGTCACCGTGGGAGGGATCCCGGAGATCCCGCCAAACGACCACATTTTTCAAATGGAGGTGCTCTTTCGTGGCACAGAAAGTAACTGGATATGTAAAACTGCAGATCCCCGCCGGCAAGGCAACCCCCGCTCCCCCTGTTGGTCCCGCCCTGGGCCAGCACGGTGTGAACATCGCCGCTTTCACCAAGGAGTTTAACGAGCGGACCAAGAATGATGTTGGCATGATCATCCCTGTCATCATCACTGTCTATGCCGACCGTTCCTTCACCTTTATCACCAAGACTCCCCCCGCTCCCGTGCTGATCAAGAAGGCCTGCGGCCTGGAGAAGGCCTCCGGCGTGCCCAACAAGAACAAAGTGGCCACCATCAGCAAGGAAGATGTCCGGAAGATCGCTGAGACCAAGATGCCCGACCTGAACGCCGCCAGCATCGAGGCCGCCATGAGCATGATCGCCGGCACCGCCCGCTCCATGGGTATCCTGGTGGGCGAGTAAGGAGGGTAGAAAATGTTTAGAGGTAAGAAATATCAGGACAGCTCCAAGAAGATCGACAAGAACACGCTGTATGACACCGACGAGGCTATGAAGCTGGTCGTCGATACCGCCACTGCCAAGTTCGACGAGACCGTCGAGCTGCATGTAAAGCTGGGCGTTGACTCCCGTCACGCCGATCAGCAGGTCCGCGGCGCCATCGTGCTGCCCCACGGCACCGGCAAGACCCAGCGCGTGCTGGTCTTTGCCAAGGCCGCCAAGGCTGACGAGGCCCGTGCCGCCGGCGCCGACTATGTGGGCGAGATGGACCTGGTGGAGAAGATCCAGAAGGAGAACTGGTTCGACTTTGATGTGGTCGTGGCTACTCCCGACATGATGGGTGTTGTGGGCCGTCTGGGTAAGGTTCTGGGCCCCAAGGGCCTGATGCCCTCCCCCAAGGCCGGCACCGTCACCATGGATGTGACTAAGGCTGTCAACGAGATCAAGGCCGGTAAGGTTGAGTATCGTCTGGACAAGACCAACATCATCCACTGCCCCATCGGTAAGGTCTCCTTCGGCGCTGAGAAGCTGGGTGAGAACTTCAACGCCATCATGGGCGCCATTGTCAAGGCTAAGCCCGCTGCCGCCAAGGGCCAGTATATCAAGAGCTGCACCGTGGCTGCCACCATGGGCCCCGGCATCAAGGTGAACAGCGCCAAGCTGGCTTGATTTCATAAAATACCGCAAGGACGGAAATCTTCGGATTTCCGTCTTTGTTTTTGCCGTTTCTCTTGCGATAAGGGCTTGATTGTGGTAAAATAATATGCTTATATTTGAATCTATGTAAGGGAGTGGACCCTTTTGTCGAAATACGAAGCGGAAATCAAGCGCAGAAGAACCTTTGCTATTATCTCCCACCCGGACGCCGGTAAGACAACCCTCACCGAAAAGTTCCTGCTTTACGGCGGAGCCATCGCCCAGGCCGGCCAGGTCAAGGGCAAGAAGAACACCCGGGCCGCCACCTCCGACTGGATGGAGATTGAGAAGCAGAGAGGAATTTCCGTCACCTCCTCGGTGATGCAGTTCCAGTACGAGGGCTTCTGCATCAACATCCTGGACACCCCCGGACACCAGGATTTCTCCGAGGACACCTACCGTACCCTCATGGCCGCCGACTCCGCCGTCATGGTCATCGACGCCGCCAAGGGCGTGGAGGCCCAGACACGGAAGCTGTTTAAGGTGTGCGCCATGCGGGACATCCCCATCTTCACCTTCATCAACAAGATGGACCGGGAGGCCCGGGACCCCTTTGAGCTGTGCGAGGAACTGGAGCACGAGCTGGGCATCGACACCTACGCGGTGAACTGGCCCATCGGCTGCGGCAAGGAGTTTAAAGGCGTGTACGACCGGCAGAACCGGAAGGTGATCCACTTCACCTCCAACACCAACGCCCGGGCGGCCACCGCCACCGTCATTGAGCCCGACGACCCCGCCCTGGCCGACCTCATTGGCGCGGCCAAGCGGGACCAGCTGGTGGATGAGATCGAGCTGCTGGACGGGGCCTCCTGTGACTTTGACCTGGACCGGGTGCGCCACGGCAAGCTGTCCCCCGTGTTCTTCGGCTCCGCCCTCACCAACTTCGGTGTGGAGCCCTTTCTGGAGGAGTTTCTCCGCATGACTACCGCCCCCCTGCCCCGGAAGGCGGGGGACGAGATTATCGACTCCTTTGACGACGACTTCTCCGCATTCGTGTTTAAGATCCAGGCCAACATGAACAAGGCCCACCGGGACCGTATCGCCTTTATGCGCATCGTATCGGGGAAATTTGAGGCGGATAAGGAAGTTTACCATGTCCAGGGGGGCAAAAAGATCCGCCTGTCCCGACCCCAGCAGCTGATGGCCGCCGAGCGGGAGATCATCGAGGAGGCCTACGCCGGGGACATCATCGGCGTGTTTGACCCGGGCATCTTCTCCATCGGCGACACCCTGTGCGCTCCGGGCAAGAAGTTCCGGTTTGACCCCATCCCCACCTTTGCCCCGGAACACTTCGAGCGCATCCGCTCCATTGACACCATGAAGCGCAAGCAGTTTTTGAAGGGCGTGGAGCAGATCGCCCAGGAGGGCGCCATTCAGATTTTTAAGACTCCCTACTCCGGTATGGAGGAGGTCATTGTGGGCGTGGTAGGCACCCTGCAGTTTGATGTGCTGGAGTACCGCCTGCGCAGCGAGTACAATGTGGAGCTCTACAAAGAGGGCCTGCCCTTTGAGTACCTGCGCTGGATCGTAAAAGAGGACGAGGACGCGCCCCCTCTGAAGGAGGAGGACCTGCTCCTTCCCAACGACGCCAAGCTGGTGGAGGACTACAAGGGCAATCAGCTGCTGCTGTTTGCCTCCCAGTGGTCCATCCAGTGGGTCCAGGACCGGAACAAGGGGCTGAAGCTGGCCGAGTTCGGCGGCGCGAAATTTTAACACAGGCGGGATCGTGTTCACACGATCCCGCTTTCTTTCTGGGAGAAATTGTGATATACTACCCCTTATGATCAATAACGAGAGGAAGGACCAACCGTGGCACACGGCAATCGCAGCAGTGAAGAGGCATTATCCACAGCCCCTATTGGTATGCTGATGCTGAAGCTGGCGCTGCCCTCAGTGGCGGCACAGGTCATCAACATGCTCTACAACATTGTGGACCGGATCTACATCGGACACATTCCCGATGTGGGCAGGACTGCCCTCACCGGCCTGGGGATCACCTTCCCCATCATCACCCTGATCTCCGCCTTCGCCGCCTTTGCCGGCCAGGGAGGCGCGCCGCTGGCCTCCATCCGGCTGGGAGCGGGGGACCGCCAGGGAGCGGAGAAGATTTTAGGCAACTCCGCCTCCATCCTCCTGTTTTTCTCAGTGGTGCTGACGGCGGTCTTTTCTGTTTTCAAAGAGCCACTGCTCATCGCTTTCGGGGCCTCTCAGGATACCCTCGGCTATGCCGTGGACTACATCTCCATCTACCTGCTGGGTACCATCTTTGTCCAGTACGCCCTGGGCCTCAACACCTTCATCAGCGCCCAGGGGAAGGCCATGGTGGCCATGTGCTCGGTGCTCATCGGAGCCGTGCTGAACATCATTCTGGACCCGGTCTTTATCTTTGTGTTCAACATGGGGGTTCAGGGGGCCGCCATCGCCACCGTGATCTCCCAGGGCGTGAGCGCCTGCTGGGTGGTGGGCTTTCTTTGCTCTGAGCGGTCCGGCCTGCGGATTCGCAGGGCCTATCTCCGGCCCAACTGGGGGGTAGTGAGCAGGATCACCGCATTGGGCATCGCCCCCTTCATCATGCAGTCCACCGAAAGCCTGGTGGCGGTGGTCCTCAACTCGGGCCTGCAGTACTACGGCGGGGACCTGTATGTGGGGACCTATACCGTGATGCAGAGCATCATGCAGATGGTAGTGATGCCTACCCAGGGCATTACCCAGGGGGTCCAGCCCATTATGAGCTACAATTACGGCGCCGGCAACTACGCCCGTGTGCGCAGGACCTTTGCCCTGCTGCTGCGGACCACCCTCACGGTAACGGTGTGCGCCTTCCTCATTGTGCTCCTGATTCCTGAGCAGATTGCGATGGTGTTCAGCAACAACCGGGAGCTGGTGGAGCTGACGGGAAAGGTGATGCCCATCTTCTTCGGCGGTATCTGGGCCTTTGGCGCGCAGCTGGCCTGTCAGGCTACCTTTATGGCCATGGGACAGGCGCGGACCAGCCTGTTTCTGGCCCTGCTGCGAAAGGTGATTCTGCTGGTTCCCCTGGCCCTGATTCTGCCCTGGGCCATGAACGATGTCATGGGAATCTACATTGCCGAGCCGGTGGCCGACGCCCTGGCCTCCGCCACTACCCTGACCCTGTTTTTGAGACGCAGAAAGACGCTGCTGCCTGTGGAGCAGTGAGGAGAGAACCAAACAGCCCCGCCGAATTTCGGCAGGGCTGTTTTTTATGGCTGAATTTCATCAAAATTTGTTGTATATTAATGATATGAAATTTTGGAAAGAATGAAAAGGCGGTACAAAAGGAGGTTTACTGATATGAAAACACTGTACACCGGGGGGAAGATTCTGACCATGTCCGAGCCCCTGTATGCCCGGGCCCTGGTGGAGGAGAATGGCGTTGTTCAGGCCGTGGGCAGCCAGGAAGCGCTGGAGCTGCAAAGCGATGACCGCCGGAAAGTGGACCTGAATGGAGGCACTTTGCTGCCCGCCTTTATCGATCCCCACAGCCATTTCTCCCAAATGGCCTCCGCCTGCCTCCAGGTGTCCCTGGAGGGGGCGGTGGATGTGGGTGAGATGAAGAGGCGGATCCAGGCCTTTTTACAGCGGCAGCCTGAGTCAGGTGGCTGGATCAGCGCCCGGGACTACGACGACACCCTGCCGGGGGGAAGGCGTCTGACCCTGGAGGAGCTGGACTTTCTCGCTCCCGATCATCCCCTGGTGATCCAGCACAAATCTGGACACATGGGGCTGATGAACACCATGGCCCTGAAGGAACTGGGAATCACACCGGAGACCCCGGCTCCCGAAGGGGGAAAGATCCAGGTTCAGGAGGGAAAGCTCACCGGCTACCTGGAGGAAAATGCCTTTTTCCATTACTTGAAAAAACTTCCCCCGCCGGCTCCGGAACAGATGCTTCGGGCCTTCGGCCAGGCCCAGGAGCAGTACGCCTCCTTCGGTATTGCCACGGTCCAGGATGGGATGGTGGTGGAGGAGATGCTTCCCCTGTACCGGATGCTGCTGGACCGGGAGGTGCTGAAGCTGGATCTGGTGTCCTATTTCGCACCGGAGGCCTATGATCGGGCGATGAAGGAGTTTGGCAATCTTTCCCCCAAAGCCCGGCTGAAGGTGGGCGGGATCAAGATCTTCCTGGACGGTTCCCCCCAGGGGCGCACCGCCTGGATGCGCACCCCCTATGTGGGAGAGAAGGAGTACCGGGGCTACGGGACCATGTCCGACGCCCAGGTGCGGGAGGCCATGGAGTTTGCCGGGGCGAGGGGGACCCAGCTGATCTGTCACTGCAACGGGGACGAAGCGGCGGAGCAGTTTTTACGCTGTCTGGAGCAGGCGGAAAAAGAGTACCCGGAGCTGGCACAGCTCAGGCCGGTGATCATCCACGGACAGCTGCTGGGGCTGGACCAGCTGGAGCGGGTCAAAAAGCTGGGGGCGCTGGTATCCTTTTTCCCGGCCCATGTGTACCACTGGGGGGACACCCACATCCGGAATTTCGGATTGGAGCGGGCCTCTAAAATCAGTCCCGCCCGCAGCGCTCTGGAGCGGGGCATCCCCGTGACCTTCCACCAGGACGCGCCGGTGATTCAGCCCGATATGCTGGAGACGGTGTGGTGCGCGGTGAACCGCGTGACCCGCCAGGGAGTGCGTCTGGGCAGGGAGGAGGCGGTCACGCCTCTCCAGGCCCTGGAGGCGGTGATCTCTGCCGCCGCATACCAATATTTTTGGGAGGGAGAGCGCGGCAGGCTCCGGCCGGGCATGCGGGCGGACTTTGTAGTCCTGGACCGGAATCCCCTGGAGACACCGGCGGAGGAGCTGCGAAACATCCAGGTTCTGGAGACCTGGAAAGACGGAGCACGAATCTTTGCCCGAGAGGGATGAAAAATACCGGGGAACTCTCATTGAGTTCCCCGGTATTGCTTGCTGAAAGAGAAGAGAGGGAATTAGAAAATACCCTGAGCCATCATGGCGTCGGCAACTCTCTGGAAGCCCACGATGTTGGCGCCGGCCACCAGGTCGTAACCCAGGCCATAGCGCTCGGCCACTTCCACGGAGGAGCGATAGATGTTCTTCATGATGCCCTGGAGCTTCTGGTCCACTTCCTCAGCGGTCCAGTACAGACGCTCGGCGTTCTGGGCCATCTCCAGCTCGGACACAGACACGCCGCCGGCGTTGACAGCCTTGGAGGGGGCGACCACCAGGTGCTTCTGGCTCTTCAGGAACTCCAGAGCCTCGTTGGTGGTGGGCATGTTGGCCACCTCGATGTAGTACTTCACGCCGGAAGCGGCGATCTTCTCAGCCCACTCCATGTTGACATCGTTCTGAGTGGCGGCGGGCATGTACACATCCACATCCTTGACGCCCCAGCACTTCTGGCCGGGCACGAACTCGCAGCCGAACTTCTCGGCGTAGGAGGCGCAGTGAGCGGGATCCTTGGCGCGCATCTCCAGGATGTAGTTGAGCTTCTCCTCGGTGTCCACACCGTCGGGATCGTGGATGTAGCCGTCGGGGCCGGCAAAGTAGGTGACTTTGGCGCCCAGCTCAGCGGCCTTCTTCATGATGCCCCAGCCCACATTGCCGTAGCCGGAGATGGCGATGTTCTTGCCCTTGATGTCCTCGCCGTCGTGCTTCAGGACTTCCTCCAGATAGTACACAGCACCGTAACCGGTAGCCTCGGCACGCATCAGGGAGCCGCCGGTGGGAACGGGCTTGCCGGACAGAGCGCCGAACTCGGCAGCGCCCACCAGACGGCGGTACTGGCCGTACATATAGCCGATCTCACGGCCGCCGCAGCCCAGGTCGCCGGCGGGGCAGTCGATGTCCTGGCCGATGTGACGGTACAGCTCGTTGATGAAGGCCTGGCAGAAACGCATGACCTCAGCGTCGCTCTTGCCGCGAGGATCGAAGTCGGAACCACCCTTGGCGCCGCCGATGGGCAGGCCGGTCAGAGCGTCCTTAAAGGTCTGCTCAAAGCCCAGGAACTTGATGATGGACAGGTTAACGGAGGGATCAAAGCGGATGCCGCCCTTGTAGGGGCCAAGAGCTCCGTTGTACTGCACACGATAGCCGCGGTTGACCTGCCAAACATGGTTGTCGTCCTCCCAGGTCACGCGGAACTCGATGGTGCGCTCAGGCTCGATCATGCGCTCCAGCAGGGCGACCTTCTCGTACTCGGGGTGGGCGTTGATCACGGGCTCCAGGGAGCTGAGGACCTCCTCAACAGTCTGCAGGAACTCGGGCTCGTTGGCGTTCTTGGCCTTAGTGTCGTTCAGAACTCTCTCAATGTACTGATTCATAGCAGCTTTCCTCCTAAAATATAATTCGGTGGTTTTTTGACAGAAACCTTTCATAACTGATGTTTCCTCTAAAAATCAGATCAAAAAGCTTCTGTTGTGCTCTGATATGTATATCATATCATAAAAAGGCATGTAGTAAAGCACTTCTTTTGTGGAGGTTACCACAACGAAAAAACTGTGGCAGCGTTTGAAGAGCCAGAAAAAACGGCCAATTCCACAAAAGGAAACGGCCGTTTTTGGACAATATGCAAGATTTCAGTCAAAGGCGAGTCCCAGGTAACCGGTGGAGGACCAATCCCAAGCCTTCTTCTGTTCCGGGTCCAGCCACTTGAGCATTCCAAATTGGACCGGATGAAAGCCGGCGGGGGGCTCATCTTCCGTACTGGGACCCCGAACCAGCAAGCGCTGGGCGGGGGCCACCCGGGGCAGGTCGGGCAGGGCCAGACGGCAGGCGTCGGGATTCCCCAGCAGCTCCTTGACCACGACGATCCCGTTGCCTGCCCCCTCGGCGCACAGGCAGACCTCCCCGGCAGAGGTATGGCCCACAAACAGCCCGCCGCCGCTTAGAGCGCAGCAGCCGGCTTGATACTCCAGCGCCTGCTCCGGGTAAGCGATGTGAGGGATATGGGCCAGAAGCGCCTGGCGTGCCCTGGCATACGCTTCCGGGGAGGCGGGGCGAAATACGGGCCCGACTCCGGCAGGGAGCTGGTGGGGGGAGAGCCAGCCCTCAAAGTGCCGGAAGCACTCTCCAAATCCGTTGGCGCCGAAGAAGTTGTGGAGGGAGGGCTCCGCCGGAACGGTGGTGACGGCAGGGATATCCAGCCCACGGAAAAAATCATCCGCGTCGGCCAGCAGTTTTCCTGCCAGCCCCCTGCCCCGGCAGTGGGGGTAGGTGGCCACGGCGTAGAGATAGGCGGCTCTGAATTCCCCCTGCCCCGGCACCACAAAGTTGGTGTCAAACCAGGCGGTCATGGAGCAGATCTGTCCGTCTTCTTCCAGCACCAGCATGCGCTGGGGCTGGTAGTAAGTGCGATAAAAGTTATCGATATAGGTTTCGTCATCCCCAAAAGCCAGCTGCCAAAGCTGGCGCTGGGCGGGGATATCCTCGGGGCGGGAGGTGCGGGTGAGGAGCATGGAGGTCATCCTTTCTGTCAATAGCCGGGGTAGATGTCGCTTTTCTTGGGCATGATGAGGGCGCAGATGATATAGGCCCAGAAGCCCAGAGAACCCATGAATGCGGCGATAACCCAGATGACACGGACCAGTGTGGGGTCAATATCAAAGTATTCTCCAATCCCGCCGCACACGCCGCAGAGCATTTTATAGGGGCCTTCGGTGCGATAAAGTCGTTTGTTTCCCATTGAGATACACTCCTTCTCTACAGCCTGGGGGCTAAACGGTTTTTTTGATGCCTACCACTAGCATACGCCCGTTTTATGAAAATTGAACTGGCAAAAGTATGAAAGAACGATAAAAATTTGCCCGGGGCAAGAAAGGTCACTGAGCTTTTGCCGCCGCCACCAGATCGCCCCTGTTATTGAAGTGGACAGCCCGGATCTGGCTGCCGGTATTTTTCTGAATGTCGTCCAGACGCAGCCCCTCGGTGATGGTGGACACCAAAGTAAAGGCTACGCCGTGGCGCTTGGCCCGTCCGGTACGGCCGATGCGGTGGATATAGTACTCGTTTTCGTCGGGCACATCGTAGTTGAACACCGCGTCCACATCGTCGATATCCAGGCCACGAGCGGCCACATCGGTGGCCACCAGCACCCGAAGCTTGCCGTCCCGAAATTTCTGCAGGGCCTTTTCCCGTGCGGCCTGGGGAATATCCCCATGGATGGCCTGACAGGAGATGCCCCGCATGGACAAAAGGCCGGTGAGCCGGTCGGTCATATTTTTGGTGTTGCAGAAGGCGATGACCCGCTCGTAGCCCCCCATCTCCAGCAGCCGGGCCACGGTATCCGCCTTTTCACCCCGATCCACATCCAGACGGTACTGGGCGATGTCCGGACGGTTTTCCTGGTCGGCCTGTACGGTGATCTCCACCGGATCCCGCTGGTAGACCCAGGAGATGTCCAGCACTTCCCGGGAGATGGTGGCGGAAAACATCCCCAGATTCCGACGCTGGGGCATTTTATCCAGAATGTGAGTCACATCCCGGACAAAGCCCATGTCCAGCATCCGGTCCGCCTCATCCAGCACCACTGTCTGCACCTTGTCCAGGCGGACGGTGTGCCGCTTCATGTGGTCCATCAGCCGCCCGGGGGTGGCCACCACGATCTGAGGGCGCTTTTTCAGCTGGGTGATCTGTCTGTCGATGGGCTGTCCCCCGTAGAGGCATACCACCCGTACCCCCTCTTTAAAGGTACACAGATCCCGCAGCTCGTCCTGGATCTGGATGGCCAGCTCCCGGGTGGGGGCCAGGACCAGGGCCTGGACGGTGTCGTCCTGGGGGTCAATGTGCTCCACCATGGGGATGCCGAAGGCAAAGGTCTTGCCGGTGCCGGTGGGAGCTTTGGCGATGACATCCTTCCAGTCCATAAAGTAGGGAATGGCCCCCGTCTGAACGGCGGTGGCGTTTACATAGCCCTTTTCGCCAATGGCGCGCATCAATTCAGGGGAGAGGCCCATTTCGTCGTAGCGGGCGCTCTCGCTGACAGTCTGTCCGTTGATTTCCATGCTGATCGATCCTTTCTGTCTGTAAACAGGTGATCCAAGGCCTTCCAATCAACACATCAACGCTTTTGCCAGCGCGGCCCCGAATCATAAGACGGCTATGCCGCCTTGATATAAACCCAGCTTATATTATATCAGTAAATTTTCTCTTGTCCATGATTTTCAAAAAAATCCCCGCGGTCCAAACGGGCCGCGGGGAAAAGGGAGAATGAGAAACCGCAAGGAAAATGGATTACCAGCCAAAATAGCCGCCAAAGGGCCAGCTGTAGGAGTTGCCGGACTGCTGCTGTTGCTGGTTGGACTGTTGACTCTGATTGGCCGCCTCGGTCTGTTCATTCTTCTCGTCGAAGGTGATGGTCAGCTTCATCTCCTGCTGGTTGCGCAGGACGGTGAGGGTGGCGGTGTCCCCCGCCTTGTAATTGGTGGACAAAGCGGCAGTGAGGGCGGTGGAGGAGTCGATGGCGGTATCGTCAATGGCGATGATGATATCGTTGACCTGGAGCCCGGCCTTCTGGGCGCAGGAGCCGTCAGCCACATAGGCGACCGCGGCGCCGGCAGAGATACCGTACATCTGGGCCTCAGAGGAGACATCTCTTACCTGAACGCCCATGTAGGGCTTGCCGGTGACATAGCCGTGCTCAATGAGGTCGGTGAGAATGTCCTTCACATCGTTGATGGGGATGGCAAAGCCCAGACCTTCGGCGGATACGCCGGAGGAGGACTCGGTGTACTTGGCGGAGACAATGCCTACCACATTGCCGTAGCTGTCAAAGAGGGGGCCGCCGGAGTTGCCGGGGTTGATGGCACAGTTGGTCTGCAGCACATTGAGGGTGGTAGTCTCGGTCTGGCCGTTCTCGTTGGTGCTGGAGGTGGTGATGAGACGATCCAGAGCGGAAACGATGCCGTCGGTGAGGGAGTAGGTCAGCTCGCCCAGGGGGTTACCAATGGCGTAGACATTTTCACCGACCACCAGCTGGTCGCTGTCGCCCAGGGTGACGGGCTGCAGGCCGGTGGCATCGATCTTGATAATGGCCACATCGTTATCCTGCTCGCCGCCTACCAGCTTGGCGGTGTACTTGTCGCCGTTGGCGAAGGAGACCTCGATGGTGACGGAGGAGTCCTCAGCGGCGTCCTCGATCACATGATAGTTGGTGACGATGTAGCCGTCCTGGGTGAGGACAAAGCCCGAGCCGGAGGCGGCGGAGGTGGTGATCTGACCGAAGATGTTTACCTCGGTGTTCACCGTGATGCCCACACAGGAGGCCAGGTTAGCGGCGTAGAGCTCTTCCGCTGTCATGGGCTGACCGTCATTGGAATTGACCACGGTCTGGACCTGGGGACGCTCCCCTTCGTAGACAACGGTCTCGGGCTGGCTGAGCCGACTGTACACAGCGGCTCCGCCCACGCCCGCGCCGCCGCCTACCAGGGCGCACGCCAGAAGCAGAGCGATGATCTTTTTGGCGGCAAATTTTTTCTTGGGAGGCTGGCCGGAAGGTCCGGGCTGAGTATATTGGGGCTGCGCACCGGGCGTGGGATCGGTGTAGTCGCCAAATCCGCCCCGGTACCCATCATTTTCACTGTTATAAAAATTGAATTCATCCATGATAAAGTTGCTCCTTTCAACGGAAACAAACCGTTGTTCTTTCTCCTTACGGGAATTATCATAGCGTCTAATTGTGAAGAAAGCATGAAGAAAAACAAATATGTTTTTGAACTTTTTTCAGACAAATTTTAACCGTTTTTGTCAGACGGGTCCAGATGCTGAGAGAGAATGGCCGCAATATCCCGGGCCGCCGCCACAAGGTCCAGGCGAAGGCCGTGAAACATCCCCATACCGGCCAGATTGAGCACAACCAGCAGGAGAATGGGCCCGAGAATCATGCCTACCACGCCCCCAAGCTTCATGCCCACATAGATGCTGACCAGGGACAAAATGGGGGACAGACCCGTTTGATCGCCCACAAATTTGGGCTCCATGACCCGCCGGAACAGGGCGATGATCCCCCAGATAATCATCAGTTCCGCCGCTGCGGCAAAGTCCCCCACAAACAGGGCGATAAAAGCCCAGGGGACCATCACGGTGCCAGCCCCCACGATGGGGATAAAATCCAGCACCGCCAGTGCCAGGGCGAGCAGCAGGCCATAGGGCTGCCGAATGAGGGTGAAGCCCGCCAGCAGAATGAAGAAAACCCCCACAGACAGGAAAAGCTCCGCCTTCAGGTAACCTCCGAAGGCCCCCAGGGCCACGGTGCGGACCTGCCCCAGGAAGTGGAGCAGGCCGTCATCCATATGCTGGGCGGCCCGGCTGCGCAGATAGGGATAGTCGGCGGTGAGCAGATAGGCGGCCATAATATAGATGACCAGGGCGATCACAAAGGAGGGCAGGCCCATGGCCTTTTCCCCTACGGTGGAGCCGAACCCGGTAAGCCACTGGGTGGCGGCCTCTTTGAACCAGTCAAAGAAACTGGTAAAGGTGTCGTTGATAAATTCGGTTACCTGCTGGGGGATCAGGGACCACAGGTTGGAAAAGAGGGCCTCCACCTGATCCATGGTGGTCTGAAGACTGTCCAGCAGCCCGCTCCAGTTTTGGGCCAGGGAAATCAGCTCACTGACAGCGGCGTAGGCCAACAGGACCATGGCCCCTCCCACCAGCCCGAAGAGCAGCAGCAGAAGCAGCAGAGACAGGGGCCCCCGGCCCCAGCCCAGCGCCTTCTGAAGGCGTTTGACCAGGGGGTTGAGAATGGCCGCGGTAATCAGAGCCAGCAGAAAGGGGGCAAACAGGGACAGCAGCGGGCGGCCGAACAATTTGAGAATCAAAATGGCCAGAAGGACCAGTACAAACCGAATGGCCAGCCGGAACCAGAGATTGCCCCGCTGACGCCAGGATAACTGCTGTGAGTCCATATAAAGACCTCCTCTGCCGTAAAAATATGGACAAAGGAAGTATAGCACATATTATATAAATAAACTGTAAATTTATAGACGGGACAAAAAACCGGCCCGTGCCATGGTTTTCCAAGGACACGGGCCGGTAAGATCGGCAGAAATCAGGCGCGGTATACCACACCCACCAGATTGGGGCCGGCGTTGATGGACACCACCCCGCCGATGGGGTACTCCAGCGCGGCTTTCTCTCCCCAGGCGGCCTGGCAGGCCTCCTGGATACGGTCGGACTGCTCCCGGTTGTTTCCCCGGATCAGAAGGTAGGGGGTGCCGGGACGGCGGTCCTTCTGGCCCAGGTCCACAATGGTGGAGATCACATTCTTCTCTCCCCGGACCTTGGAGAGAATCTTGGACTCTCCGTCCACAAAGGTCATGACGGGCTTGAGCCCCAAAGCCTCGCCCATGAAGGCGGCGACGGCGGAGATCCGCCCGGACTTTTTGGCAAAGCGCAGATCCAGAGGGGCGAAGATCACACGGACATGGTCCAGCCAGTCCTGAATAAAGTCCACGATCTCCTGAGCCTGGGCTCCCTCAGACGCCATCTTCGCGCCCTGGGCCACTGCCCAGCCGTAGGCCATGGTATAGGTCTTGGAGTCGATCAGGTAGATGTGGAAGCTGTCCTTGGCCTCAGGGTGGTGCTTGTAAAAATCCTCCCGGGCCTGAAGGGCGTTACCGTAGGTGGCGGAACCCTTGGAGTTGATGGACACATGGATCAGATCGGTATACCCCTCAGACCAGGCGGATTCAAAGCACTGGTCAAATATGTAGGCGTTGAGCTGGGCGTGGGTGGGGATCTGGGGGGCAGCGAGGAGCATATCAAAGAACTGATCGGGGGTGAAGTCCACCCCGTCCTCATACTCCTCATCCCCCATGGCAATGGGGAAGGGGAGCACCTGAATGGACAGCTCCTCCCGCAGCTGAGCGGGCAGATCCGCGGCGGAATCGGTGGAAAGCTTGATACGAGCCATAAATACGGCCTCCTCATAAGTAAGCGGGGAATCCCGCGGTTTCAGTAAATGATCGGTCGATGTATTATCTCAAAAAGAAAAAAAGTTGTCAATACGGCGATTTGTGTAAATGATCAGGACATTCCGGCCAGGAAATCTTTCTTCAAAGCCAATTTTTTTCGGGTGCCGTCAGGATATTGAATATAGGTGTTGTCCAGCTGGGCGGTGAGATTCTGTTTGACGGCGTCGATATACTCCCGGCGCAGAGCATCCCGCTCGGCCAGCTCCTCCGCCGTCAGCCCCTCCGGGGTTTTGGCCTTTTTAGCCAGGGCGTTGATGCGGGCAATCTTCTCCTGGGTGATCATTGGTCGTTTCCTCCTGTGAAAAGTGGTATGGCGCTTAGATGTAACGCTCCAGCACCAGCATGGTGCGGCCCTTCCGGGACTGGCCCGGGACCTCCCGGACCACACATTTGCCCAGTCCACGGCAGGTGAGGGTATCCCCCTCCTCCACCAGCCTGTCCCCCTTCAGGCACTCCCGGTGGTTGAGGGCCACCTTGCCCGCTGAGATGAGAGCGGCGGCTTTGGAGCGGGACAGGGAAAAGCCCGCCGCCACGACCGCGTCCAGCCTGGGGGTGGCCACCGTGTCCCGGATGGTCTTGACCTGGGGAGGCTTTGGGGAGAGCTGACTGAGTGGGATGGGGGACAGGCTCACCTTCCACCGGCCCGCTCCCTCCCATTGGGAGAGAAGGATGGGCATGGTCTCCGTCAGGGCCACCACCTGGCAAAGCCCCGGGGCGGGAAAGAGAATATCCCCCAACTTCTCCCGGGTGATGCCCAGCCCCATGAGGGAACCCAGAATATCCCGGTGGCTGAGAGAGGCATTGGCCGGGAACTTGGCCTCCAGGGCGGAGAGGGGGCCCTCCGGGTCGGCAAGAAAGCCCTCCGGCTCCTGCCAGTCGGGAAGAAAGACGCAGATCTGCCGCTCAGCATCGGAAAAACCGCCCCAGAACAGATGGCGGGGGCGGCCCCAGGCGGCGAGCAGGTCGGTGACAGAGGCCTGCTCGCCGGGGGAGAGGAAAGAGGTGTGGGCGGGAATGCCCCGGTTCTGGGCCAGCTCCAGCTTATCCAGCACCCGGCCCAGCAGAATACGCTCCTCGCCGTTCCGGGCGCAGCGGTCCAGCAGTTCCTTTTTCGTCAAAGACCTTCCCCCCTTGTTTTATCTTGCTTCAGTATAGGGGAGCGGGAGCCCTTTGTCAACCGAGCAGGATCAAAGGCCCTTCCCTTGACAAACGGGCAGGGCGCCCATAAAATAAAACCGGAAGATTAACAGCGGCGGCAGGCCGCTGAAACGGCCCCGCCGGGGCAGAAAGAGAGGCCCTCATGGGGAAGTTTGACGGATTGCTGCTGGCCAGCGATTTTGATGACACTTTGTATGATCTCACATTTCATATTCCTGAGCGTAATATAAAAGCCATCCAATATTTTACCAGCCAGGGGGGAAAGTTTACCGTGGCCACAGGGCGGGCCCACCGCACCTTTTCCCCCTATGCCCACATGGTCCCCATGAATGCCCCGGCCATTCTCTCCAACGGGGCCTCCATCTATGACTTTCAAAAAAATGAGGTGGTGGAGCAGACCCTCCTGGACCCGTCGGCGCCGGAGGACCTGGGGGCCGTTATGGAGGAGTTTCCCTCCCTGTCCATTGAGGCCTACCACGGGGAGGACATCTACATCTGGAACCCCAACGAGATCACCCTGGCCCACATGAAAAAGGTGGCCTGCGACTATACCCTGTGCCCGGTGGCGGAGATGCCCACCCCCTGGGTCAAGGCCCTGTTCCACCAGGAGCATGAGATCCTTTCTGCCGCCAGGGAGAGCCTGATCCGGCGGTGCGGCCACAGATATGAGGCCATTTTTTCCAACCCATGCTACCTGGAGATCACCCGCCGGGGGAGCACCAAGGGGGGGATGGTGGCCCGGCTGGCACAGCTGCTGGGGATACGGCCGGAGCACATCTACTGTGTGGGAGACAATCAGAACGACATCCCCATGCTGGAGAAGTCGGCCATCCCCTTCGCCCCGGCCAACTGCGCCCCGGAGGTCAAGGCCTGGGGAGCCCGGGTGCTCTGCCACTGTAACGACGGGGTTATGGGAGATATTGTGGAGATATTGGACAAGTTATACTGAGGCTGACCGAAGGGCCGGTGTCCGTGAAAGCGGGCGCCGGCCTTTTTTAGTTGCACATATGGATGCAACACATTGCCTGTTCACACCCAGTATGAGGGGCGGCTTTCGTCCCCCGGCCCGGAGGGCCGGTAACATTTATTTTGAGAGGAGAACAAGCAATGATCATTGTCAATCCCAACCATCTTTACGCACTGTATCAGTGCACCGAGAAGAACGATGCGCCCGATCTGGCCACCGTTGGTATGGCCATGTTCCTGGCGGAGCACCCTGAGATCTCCCAGGAGGAGAGTAAGGCTATGCGCCTGTTCACCGGCGCCCACGGCCAGAAGCTGGCAAAGGCCTATCCCGACGAGAAGCGCTTCTATCTGGCTTATGCCATGGGCCTGGTGGAGGACATGGAGAGCGCCATCCAGCGGGAAGAAGTGGAGCGGGAGGAGGCCGAAAAGGCGGAGAAGCCCGGCGCCGGTCAGGACCAGGTTGGCGGAGATGAAGCCGTTCAGCAGTAAAAGAGAAGCCTGACCTGGAAAGCGGCTCCCGGATTGACCGGGGAAACCGGGCCCGGGAGCCGCCCGGGTGTCAGGCAGAAAAAGGAGTGGAATCGATGCTGTATATGGAGAACTGGAGGCTCTGCGCTCCGGCCAACTACTCCTTGGGCTTTGAAGGCGACAACCTGGCGGCGGAAATCGTGCTGACCACAGACCTGAGGGAGGAATGGGACCTGAAGGTGGATGTGGAGCGAGGCGGGGAGAAAAATATCATCCAGCTGGAGAAGCAGGGCACCACATATTCCGCCGTCCTCACCGCAGCCATGCTGGGAGAGGACGGGGTCTATGAGCTCCAGGTCCGGGGGACATTGGGAGAGGTGGTGCGCCACAGCAATATTATTCCGGCCAGGGTGTACCGCAGCGTCAACGCGGTCCAGGCCTTTCCCGATCCCCTGCCCTCTGAATTTGAGCAGATGGAGCGGCGGCTCACCGATCTGAACCGGCACCCGCCCATGCCCGGAGATCAGGGGACATGGCTTCTCTATGACCTGGATACGGGGAGCTACCAGCCCTCGGACAATCCCCTCACCCAGCAGGGATTGAGCTCCCAGGAGGTCACTTCCCTTGTTGTCCTGGACCGGGGGGAGTATGAGGCTCTGGAGAAAAAGGACCCCGCCGCCCTCTATCTGATCCGGGGGTGACGGGATGCTCAACTGGGGAGAACAGCCCATCGACCGGCTGATGGTAGGTAAGATGGGCATTAAAACCGCCGCCATAGGCGACGAGATCATTTACGCGAGGCCTGGTGGTTACTGCTACCTGGAGCTGAGCGGAGAAGAGGAGAAATGAGAATTGGCAAGCTATTTTAATCTGACTCTGGACACCGTCGCCCCCTCGGGGGTGACCCTGTCCATCAACGACGGGGCTCTGTACGCCACCGCGACAACAGTCAGCCTGGCCATCGGGGTAGGGGACGGTGATACCTCCGGCTACCAGATGAAGATCTGGGGCGTGGAGGGAGCCGCCGATGAGAGCGCCGCCGCCTGGGAGAGCTTTGCGGCCTCCAAGAGCGTGAACCTCACCGCCGGAGACGGTCTGAAGACGGTGTATCTCAAGGTCCGGGACGATGTGGGCAACGAGAGCGCCCAGGTCTCCGACACCATCACCCTGGATACCAAGGTGCCCGTGGTGGCCGTTACCGGCCCAGACCGGGCCAAGATTTCCAAGGTGTCCGGCTTCAGCCAGGCGGTGATCAACTTTACCGCCGATGTGGCCTTTGAGGAGTACAAGGTCTGTGTGGTGCCCGCTACCAACAGCGCCCAGGACGCCGGGACGGTGATTCCCACCGCCGGCGGCTCGCTGAATACCAGCGGCAGCGCCGGAAACTATCCCGCCTCCACCAATATCCAGGTGACCATCACCGGCGCCGACCTGGAGAGCACCAGCGCCGGGGACGGGGTAAAGATCATCAAGGTGTTTGTGCGCAACGGGGCCGGCACCTGGAGCGTGGCCTGATGGCGGCGCCTCAGGTCACCTTCACCTGCTCGGGGGAGAAGCTGTCCGGAGTCAGCGGATTTGACCATATCACGGTGACCTTCCAGACGGACATCCCCTGCCGGGCCTTTGAGTGCCGGGCCACCAAAGCGGGAGAGGACTGGGGCGTGGGGAAGGGGGAGCTGATTGCCTCCTTCTCCGCTACTCCGGCAGGGGTCCAGCGGACCTTTGAGGTCTATGACGACTTTCTGCTCCAGGGAGACGGGCAGTACCGCCTCTCCCTTTTTGCACAGGGGGAGGACGGGAGCTGGAACGACAATCACCCCTACATCCCTGTGGGAGCGGAGAGCTATCTGACGGCGGATGGAGCCGTCTATCTGTGTGTGAGGTGATGAAATGGCGGAAGGATATAACGGCGCCTATACAGGCCAGCAGATTGACGAGGCCGTAGGCGCGGTACGGGAGCTGACGGGCAAAACCACCGCAAGGCTGTTTTCCAGTGCCGACTGGGTGGCCGGAGCCGGGGAATGTACCATCACTTTTCCCTTCCTGAGCGGGGGCCAGGCGGGGGCGGTGGTGACCTGCCAGGCCTTTGCCCTCACCGGCGGGGCCTACCGCCAGGATGTGTGGGCCGCCCGGGAGACCTACGCCACCCTCTCCGCTCAGGGAGAGGTGGTTCTCCACTGTGCCGGAGAGAGCGGCTATACCGGAGGGGCTGTGGTTGTGGTTCGGGGGCTGTCCTGAGTGAAAACAGGGGGCAGGGAGCGATATTCTGGTCCCTGCCCCTGTGTGTCAGAAGATGGGGGAGGTGAAAAAATGGAGACCATTGAAAAATGGAAGGCGGTATCTGCCGCCGCTCTGGGACTGCTCACCGGCCTGTGGGGCTGGTTGGGCTGGTTAGTTCTGGGCTGGGTGGCGGCCATGATTCTGGACTATCTGACCGGGTCCGCCGCGGCGGCCAAGCAGGGCCTTTGGTCCAGCGCGAAGGCCAGGGAGGGAATCTGGCACAAGGCCGGCATGATCGTGGTGGTGATTGTGGCCGCGGGGGCGGACCTGCTCATCGCCCTAGTGCTGGAGCGGCTGCCCGACACGGCGCTTCCTTTTACATACGGCAGCCTGATCTGCCCAGTAGTGCTGGTGTGGTATGTGCTCAGTGAGCTGGGCAGCATCGTGGAGAACGCGGTAGATATGGGCGCGCCTGTCCCCGCCTGGCTGACCAAGCTGCTTCTGGTGGGCAGACAGGCCATTGACCGGGCAGGGGAGGAATTGACGGAGGGCGGAGAAGATGAGTGAAAAAAGAAGTGGGGAGGAGCGTGGGTCCGGGTGCTGATTTGCATTGACGCGGGACACTATTTGGGCACCCCGGGAAAGCGCTGCCTGAAGAGTATCGACCCCCAGGAGACCCGGGAGTGGGTCCTCAACAGCAGGGTGGCCGACAAGGTACAGGCCCTGCTGAAACAATATGACTGCCAGACCATGCGGGTGGACGATGTGACGGGGCAGCAGGAGGTCACTTTGTATGAGCGGGTGAGCGACGCCAACCGCTCCGGAGCGGAGCTCTACCTGTCCATCCACCACAACGCCGGCATCAACGGCGGGTCGGGAGGCGGCATTGTGGTCTATGTGTGTCCCGGGGCAGACGAGCAGTCCCGAAGGGTGCAGCAGGCGGTTTACAGCCATACGGTGGTGTGTACCGGCCTGTGGGGAAACCGGGCCAACCCTACCCCGGAGGGGAATCTGTATGTGCTCAACTGTACCGCCATGCCGGCCATCCTGGGGGAGTTCGGATTTATGGATTCCACCACCGACACCCCTATTATTCTGACCGAACACTATGCCCAGCGCCTGGCGGCTGGAATTGTGGAGGCGCTGGTGGAGGTATACGGTCTGAAGGAGGTGGAACAGGTGACATATGAGCAGTGGAAGGAATTCATGAACCGGTATCAGCAGGAGCGGGGAGAGCTTGCCCCCAGCGACTGGGCACAGGCGGGCCTCCGGGAGGCACAGGCCAGGGGCATCACCGACGGCACCCGGCCCCAGAGCGAGGCAACCCGGCAGGAGGTGGCCCTGATGATCAACGCCGCCCTGAAGGGGTAAAACAACCACATGACGCCTGTGCCGGACAGAACAGACCGCCGTTCCAAAAGGGACGGCGGTCTTCTGCGTTTTCAGGAAAAATCGGCCTTCGCAACCTGCGGTTGTCAGATTGAACACTGGTTTTGGTTGCGGCGCGAGAGAAAGTTTGCTATTCTGAAGGCACCCCGGGAGGAAAACAGACAGGAGGAAACCAGACATGGATTTTCACACACGGCTCTATGATCTGCGCAAGCGGGCGGGCCTCAGTCAGGAGGAACTGGCCAATCTGGTGGGGGTGACCCGCCAGGCGGTACAGAAGTGGGAGGCGGGGACCAGCCGTCCGGATATGGACAATCTGGTGGCCCTGGCCCGATATTTCAATGTGACTCTGGACTGGCTCATCACCGGACAGGAGGGGGAGAGCCTCCGGCCCGGCCCGGTGGTGGTGGAGAACCACTACCACTATGAAGGGTGGCGTTATGAATATAAAAGTGAGCGGACCCTCTTCGGGCTGCCTCTGGTCCACATCAACCTGTCCCAGCGGGGACTGACCTGGGCCAGGGGGATCATCGCCATCGGCAATGTAGCCACAGGGGTGGTGGCCGTCGGCTGCTTCGCGGCGGGAATATTCTCCCTGGGAGCCCTCTGCCTGGGGGTACTGGCGCTGGCCGGAATGGCCCTGGGCCTGGTGGCCATGGGTGGAATCGGCGTCGGACTGATTGCCCTGGGGGGCTGTGCCCTGGGCTATCTGGCCATAGGCGGCACGGCGGTGGGAGTATACGCCGCTGGGGGAGCGGCAGTGGCCTCTCAGGTGGCGGTAGGGGGCTCGGCCTCTGCCGACCTGCTGGCCATCGGCCGGGAGGCCGCCGGAGCGGTGACCATGGGAATGGATGCCCACCGGGAGGCCATGGCCCAGGCCATGGTCCAGGCGGGAGTGCCCGGGTGGGTGCGGGAAATCCTGCTGTTCTGTGCGGGAAAATAGAGAGAAAACCCGTGGGGAAAGTGACTTCCCCACGGGTTTTTCTTATTCTTCGGTTTTTTCTTCCACAGGGGACAGGGGAGGCTTGGGAGAGGGCTGGGCAGCAAGAGTGCCGCGCCTGACCACATCGGACCGCAGCATCTGGTAGAGGGTGGCGGTGAGAGGGACGGCCAGGAGCATACCGCCGATCCCCAGTACCCCGCCGCCGATGGTAACGGCGGCCAACACCCAGATTCCGGGCAGGCCGATGGAGGAGCCCACCACCCTGGGGTAGATGAGGTTGCCCTCCAGCTGCTGAAGCACGGCAATGAACACCAGAAACAGCAGAGCCTGAATGGGAGAGACGGTAAAGATCATAAAGGCGCCCACGCCCGCGCCGATGTAGGCGCCGGCCACGGGGATAAGGGCGGTGAAGCCCACCAGGGCCCCCACCATGGAGGCGTAGGGGAAGCGGAACAGGAGCATCCCGGCCATGCACAAAAGCCCCAGGATGACCGCCTCGGTACACTGGCCAACCACGAAGTTGTGGAAGCAGGTGTTCAGAGTTTCAAGGAAATAGATCAGGCGGCTGTACCACTTGGGCTTCAGATAGGTTTTCAGGACCCGGGCGCAGTTGCGCTGGAGCTTTTCCTTTCCAAAAAGCAGGTAGATGGAAAAGATGACGCTGACCACGGTGGTAAAGACGGCGGAGACGGTGGCCGAGGTGAGGGAGATCACCGAGCCCATCACGCCTCCCAGACCGCTGACGATCCAGTTGACAGCGGTGGTGAGGATCTCCTTCCAATCGATGGTGCCGTCGGCGAGGACCAGTCCGGAGAAGGCGGCCAGCTGGTTGATGTCCAGGTTCTCGTTGATTTTCAGGCTCAGCTCCTCCAGCAGGGGGACGGTCTCCCGAATGAGCAGACTCACCGAGTTGGCAAGCTCGGGAATGATCATCCGCACGATGAGCACCACAATGGCGATCAAGCTGGCGTAGGCCAGGACCAGACAGACCGGACGGCGGCTTTTCACCACCAGTTTTTGCTGGGAGTTTGGAAAATACCACCGCTCATACATGCTCATCAAAATATTCACGGCGTATGCCATCACCGCTCCGATGACCAGGGGAAAGGCGGCCCCCAGAGCCAGAAGCAGCAGGGCCGAGAGCTTTCCCCAGTAGTGGATGGCCAGGTACAGGAGAAAGAGGACCGCCCCAAAGCGCAGGGGGGCCTTCCACTCGTGTTTCATCACAGTCCCTCCATCATGTTGACCCGGATAAAGCCCTCTTCAATGTTGGTCTCGGCGATAAACTGCGGGACGGCGGGGATCATCAGCTCCCGCGCTCCTCCCCGGACCACATACACATTGTTGGCCGGCAGGGTGAGCACATCGGCGATCTTGCCCAGTACCTCGCCGGTCTGGGCGTCCCGGACCTCAAGACCATAGATGTCGGCCAGGAAGAAGCTGCCCTCGGGGAGCTTGGCGTCGGCCCGGTCGATATACAAAATGGCGTTGCGCATGGCCAGGGCGCTGGGCACATCGGTGACGCCGTGGAACTTGATGATGGCCATGTTCTTGTGTACCCGGGCCCGCTCCACCTGAATGGGCCAGTGGGTCTTGTCCACATACAGGGTCTTGAACTGGCACAGAAAATCCGGGGAGTCGGCCCAGGGCTGGACCCGCACCTCCCCCATGAGGCCGTGGACATTGGTGATCTTGCCCACCTCTAAATATTGCTGCAGCATGGTGATGGACCTCCCTTGTATAGAGAAAAGGCGCAGGGAAACCCCGCGCCTTTTTTTGTTTAATCGACGATCTCTACGCTGACATGTTTTCCGGCCCGCTGGGCGGCGGAACGCATCAGGACACGGATCTCCTTGGCGATGCGGCCCTGGCGGCCGATCACCTTGCCCATGTCCTCCGGGGCAACCCGGAGCTCCAGCACAGTCTCGCCGTCGCCCTCGACCTCGGCGACAGACACCTGCTCGGGGTGTTCCACCAGGTTCTGGGCAACATAGGTCAGAAGCTCTTTCATCGCGTGCAAAACCTCCAGCCTTACAGGGCGCCGGCCTTTTTCAGCAGGTCACGGACGGTCTCAGTGGGCTGAGCGCCGGTCTTGATCCAAGCCTGAGCGCGATCCACATCCACCTTCAGCTCGGCGGGGTTCTCCACGGGGTTGTAGTAACCGATCTCCTCGATGAAGCGGCCGTCACGGGGATAGCGGGAGTCAGCCACCACGATGCGGTAGAAGGGGGCCTTCTTGGCGCCCATGCGGCGCAGTCTGATTTTAACCATTTATATTCACCTCCAAAGAATTGTTTCTGTATATGGAAAGCGTGTGCCACGCTTTGCCAACGAAAAGGTCAGAAGGGCAGGCCGCCCATGCCGGGGAAACCGCCTTTTTTGCCCATCATCTTGCGCATGTTCCGGGGGAGCTTTCCGCCGGAGAACTGCCTGGTCATGGTCTGAAGCATCTCAAACTGCTTGAGCAGCCGGTTGATGTCCACCACCTGGGTGCCCGAGCCGGCGGCAATGCGCTTTTTCCGGCTGGAGTTGAGCACATTGGGATTTTCCCGCTCGTAGGGGGTCATGGACAGGATGATGGCCTCCATCCGCTGGAGGAGCTTTTCGTCCATGGTGGCCCCCTCCAGATCGGAGGCCTTGACCCCGGGGAGCATCCCGGCAATATCGGTGAGCGAGCCCATGTTCTTCAGCTGGGCCATCTGCTCGTAAAAATCGGTGAGGGTAAACTTGTTTTTCCGCAGCTTCTCCTGAAGCTCCATGGCCTTTTTCTGGTCAAAGGACTGCTCGGCCTTTTCGATGAGGGAGAGCACATCCCCCATGCCCAGGATCCGGCTGGCCATGCGGTCGGGGTGGAAGACCTCGATCTGGTCCAGCTTTTCCCCCATGCCCACAAACTTGATGGGCTTGCCGGTGACGGCCCGGATGGAGAGGGCAGCGCCGCCCCGGGCGTCGCCGTCCAGCTTGGTGAGTACCACGCCGTCAATGTCCAGAGCGTCGTCAAAGGCCTTGGCGGCGTTCACCGCGTCCTGGCCGATCATGGCGTCCACCACCAGCAAAATCTCGGTGGGGTTGACGGCGGCCTTGATGTTGCGCAGCTCGTCCATCAGCTCCTCGTCCACATGGAGCCGGCCGGCGGTGTCCAGAAAGACCATGTCGTTGCCGTGCTTTACGGCGTGCTCGATGGCGGCCTTGGCGATGTCCACCGGATTTGTCTGGCCCATCTGGAACACGGGGATGTCCAGCTGCTCACCCACCACCTCCAGCTGCTTGATGGCGGCGGGGCGGTAGATGTCACAGGCAGCCAGCAGGGGGCGCTTGTTCTCTTTGCGCTTCATAAGCCCTGCCAGCTTGGCGGCGTTGGTGGTCTTGCCCGCGCCCTGCAGGCCCACCATCATCACCACCGTAGGCGGCTTGGAGGCGATGGTCAGCTTGGCGCTGGAGCCGCCCATGAGCTCGGTGAGCTCCTGATTGACGATCTTGACGATCTGCTGGGCGGGGGACAGGGCCTCCAGTACATCGGCCCCAACCGCCTTTTCGGTGACCTGGGAGACAAACTGCTTGACCACTTTGTAGCTGACATCGGCCTCCAGCAGAGCCAGGCGGATCTCCCGCATGGCCTCCTTTACATCGGCCTCGGACAGCCGTCCCTTGCCCCGGAGCTTTTTAAAGGCGGCGGTGAGCTTTTCGGAAAGTCCTTCAAATGCCATGAATTACTCCTCCAAAAGCTTCTGGGCGGTGTCGCTGACCTGAATGGAGAGGCGCTCCAGCTCGCTGTTGTCCAGCTGCACGGCCAGCTGACGGATGCGCTGGGCATCCTGAGCGATCTGCTCCAGCTGCCCGTGCATGGTGTGAAAGCGCTTGATAAGCCCGGTCTTGTCCTCCAGATCAGTGAGGACGGCCTCGGCCCGGACGATCACATCCCGGACGCCCTGGCGGGTGATGCCGTAGTTCTCGGCGATCTCCCCCAGGGAGAGGTCCTCGTTGTAGTAGAGGTCGTAGAACTCCTTCTGACGCTCGGTGAGCACATCGCCGTAGAAATCGTACAGCATGGCCATGCGGTAAGCCTGACTTTTCATTCCAGAGGACCTCCTTCACGCAAACTGAAAGGCTCAAAAAAGCGGCCTGACCGCCTCTTTGAGCGGGAAAATATAAAGGCAATAAACTTTACAATCGGAAGTGTACCATATTTTACTCTGTTTGTCAAGTAAAATTACTTGCGTAAGCGGGAGACCCTTTTGGTATATTCCCCCAGAGGCCGGGGAAACTGAATTGAGACCGGCCGCGGAAGCCGGCGGCGGAAACCCGGGGAAAATCGTGAATTTTATGTGACCCTTTTCCCAAAAGATTGCTTTCCCGGCCCAATCGTGATATGATAGCCCCAACCGTTCGAAGGAAGGATTTGCCTGCCTTCGGTACAAAGAAAGGAACAAAACTATGTCGCAAGTGACAAGACGGGAATTGTTTCCCGGGGTGTGGCTGCGGGCGGTCCACACCGATAAATTTAAAAGCGCCTATCTGTCTGTGACCATGCTGGCCCCTCTGGACAAGGCCACCGCCGGGGCAAACGCCCTGATCCCCGCCGTGCTGCGCCGGGGTACCGCAGTCCATCCGGACATGGAGTCTCTGTCCGCCGCCCTGGACGAGCTGTACGGCGGGGCCATCGAGCCCGCTGTGCGGAAAAAGGGGGAGTGCCAGTGTGTGGGCTTTGTGGCCAGCTTCCTGGACGACGCCTACACCCTGAAGGGGGAGAAGATCCTGGAGAGCGCCGCCGCCCTGCTGGGGGAGCTGCTGCTGAACCCCTACACCCAGGACGGACACTTCTGCCCGGACTATACCGCCGGGGAGAAGCAGAACCTCATCGACCGCATCCGGGGACAGATCAACGACAAGCGGACCTATGCCACCCAGCGCCTGGTCCAGGAGATGTGCCGGTACGAGGCCTTCGGCGTGGACAAGCTGGGGGACGAGGAGAGTGTGGCCGCCATCACCCCGGAGAGCCTGTGGCAGCGGTATCAGCAACTGCTGCGGGATTCCGCGGTGGAAGTCTACTACTGCGGCTCCGCCGACCCCGACCGGGTAGAGAAGGCCCTCCGGTCCGCCCTGGCCCCTCTGGCTGAGGGGGGAGAGCGGACGGTCCCCGACTGCGAGGTGCGCCTCACCGCCGGGCCGGAGCCCCGCTTGGTCACCGAGTCCCTGGATGTGACCCAGGGCAAGCTGGCTCTGGGCTTCCGCACCGGGGGACAGACCTGCTGGGAGGAGAGCTACCCCGCGCTCACCATGTTCAACGCCATCTTCGGAGGCACCACCCTGTCCAAGCTCTTTATGAATGTGCGGGAGAAGCTGTCTTTGTGCTACTACGCCAGCTCCACCCTGGAGAAGCAGAAGGGCCTTGTCCTGGTGTCCTCGGGCATTGAGTTTGACAAGTTTGAGACGGCCAAAAACGAGATCCTCGCCCAGCTGGAGGCCATCCGTCGGGGCGAAATCGAGGACTGGGAGCTGGAGGGCGCCCGGCGCACCCTCATCGGCGGCCATCTGGCCACCCTGGACGACCAGGGGCGGCAGGAGGAGTTCTGGCTGGGCCAGGCCGCTGCCGGACTGGACACCACCATCGAGGAACTGTGCGCCCAGTTTGAGACGGTGACCCGGGAGCAGGTGGCCCAGTGCGCCCAAAAGCTGGAGCTTGATACCATTTATTTCCTCAACGGAAAGGAGGGCTGAGGGATGGAACAGTTCGCGTTTCCCCAGGTGGGGGAGCAGATGTATAAGGAGAAGCTCCCCAACGGCCTTACTGTCTTTGTATTCCCCAAGCCGGAGTTCCAGAAGGGCTACGCCTTCTTTGCCACCAACTACGGCGGCATGGATATGCGCTTTTGCCTGAACGGGGAGTGGCAGGACACCCCCGCCGGGGTGGCCCACTTTCTAGAGCACAAGATGTTTGACACCAAGGAGGGCAACGCCCTTCAGGATCTGGCGGCCAACGGGGCCAGCCCCAACGCCTTTACCTCCAACGCCATCACCGGCTACTACTTTGAGTCCACGGAGAAGTTTGAGGAGAACCTGCGGATCCTCCTGTCCTTTGTCTCGGTGCCCTGGTTTACCCAGGAGAGCGTGGACAAGGAGCAGGGAATCATCGGCCAGGAGATCGGTATGATCGAGGACGACCCGGAGTGGAAGGTGTTCATGAACCTGATGGCCGCCCTCTACCGCAGCCACCCCGTCCGGGTGAGCGTGGCGGGCAGCGTGGAGTCCATCTCCCACATCACCGCCGACACCCTCTACGCCTGCCACAAGGCATTCTACGATCCGGCCAACATGGTGCTGTGCGTGGCCGGGCCGGTGGACCCCCGGCATATCTGTGAGGTGGCCCGGGAGATCCTGCCCAAGGAGGCCGGCCCCATTGCCGCCAAGGACTACGGCCCCCAGGAGCCCCCTCGGGCGGCCCAGGCCCTGGTGGAGGAGAAGATGGAGGTGTCCACCCCCATTTTCCAGCTGGGCTATAAGGGCGACGCCCTCTCCCAGGGACAGGAGCGCCTGCGGGGCGAGCTGGTGGGCGAGCTGGCCATGGAAGTGCTGCTGGGCTCCTCCAGCCCCCTGTACGCCAAGCTGTACCGGGAGGGCCTCATCAACCGGAACTTCTCCTACGGCTGCGAGAGCTATCCCGGCTGCTTCTTCCTGTGCGCCGGGGGCGAGTCCAAGGACCCGGAGGCGGTGCGCAAGGCTGTGGCCGACGAGGCCGGCCGCATCGGCCGGGATGGCGTGGACGGCAAGCTGTGGGAGCGGGTGAAGAAGGGCGTTTATGGCAACAAGGTCAGAGGGCTCAATTCCTTTGAAAACCTGTGCGTGGGCCAGGCCCAGGCATTCTTTGCCGGGCATGACTACCTGGACTTTGCCGCCCTGTTTGCCTCCATCACCAAGGAGGAGGCGGAGCGCCTCATCGCCGACTATGTGACTGAGGAGCGCACCGCCCTGTCTGTGGTGCAGCCCAAGGAGGGATAAGCTCCATGGGATTTCTGCAAAACCTCATTGCCCTGCCCGGGCCGGAGACGGTGCAGTCCGTCTCCTTCCCCGGTCTGGGGCTGGAATTTGAACTGAATCGGGTGGCCATCATCATTCTGGGCCGCCCCATCTACTGGTACGGCATCATCATCGTCAGCGGCCTGATCCTGGCGGTGATTCTCTGCTCCCGGTGGGGCAGGCGCTTCGGCATCTCCCAGGACAACATTCTGGACATGATGCTCTTCGCCGTGCCCGCCGCTCTGGTGGCCATCCGGGCCTATTATGTGATCTTCAATTTAAGTTACTTCCAAAACGCCGACGGCTCCCTCAACTGGGGAAAGGTACTCAACTACGGAGACGGGGGCCTGGCCATCTACGGGGCCATCATCTCCTCGGCCATTGTGCTGCTCATTTTCTGCAAGGTGAAAAAGCTCAGCTTTCTGGCCTTTGCTGACCTGGGCGTCCACGGACTGTTCATCGGCCAGCTCATCGGACGGTGGGGCAACTTCATGAATGTGGAGGCCTTCGGCTCGGCCACCGCCCTGCCCTGGCGGATGAGCGGCCCCACCATTGCCGACTACATGGCCCGCAACGGGTATGTGGACGAGGCGGGGTATAACGCCATCCTCAGCGGCACCCTGGGCGTCCACCCAACCTTTTTCTACGAGTCCGTGTGGAACCTGGCGGGCCTGGTGATGGTGTACTTTCTGGGAAAGAAGCGGAAGTTTGACGGACAGTGCTTTTTGTTCTATGTGTTCTGGTACGGCCTGGGCCGGGCCTGGATCGAGGGATTGCGCACCGACAGCCTCTACCTCTATGTGGGCAGCACCATCCGGGTGTCCCAGCTGGTGGCGGCCCTGTCCGCCCTGGTGGCGGGCGCGGTACTGCTTTGGATGATGTGGAGAATGAAGGGAGCGCGTCGGGAGCTGTTCGTGGACCGGGTGGCAGCCCAGACGGCGGTCCATGATCTGGAAGAAGGAGAGGAACAGCCTGCCTGTCAGGATTCCTCTGATGAAGCAGAAGAAAATGTGACCTCCCGGGAAAATGAGAAGAAGGAGGAATGACCATGTCTGCTGTTTTGATGGACGGCAAGGGACTGTCCACCCGGATTAAGGAGCAGGTGCGCGCCCAGGTGGAAGTCATGGCCCAGCGCCCCGGACTTGCCATGGTGCTGGTGGGGGAGGACCCCGCCGCCCAGGTCTATGACGCGGGCAAACAGAAGGACAGCAAGCAGTGCGGCATCTACTACGAAACCTATCGCCTGCCCTATGAGGTGAGCCAGGAGGATCTGGTGGAGGTGGTGCGGCTGCTCAACCAGCGGGATGACATCGACGGCATCCTCATCCAGTTCCCCCTGCCGGAGCACCTGGACGACCGGGCGGTGCAGCTGGCCATCCGTCCGGACAAGGATGTAGACTGCGTCAACCCGTCCAATGTTGGGGACCTGATTTTGGGGGTGGACTCCTTCCGGCCCTGTACTCCGGCGGGGGTCATGCGGCTGCTGGAGGAGTACGGCATCGACCCCACAGGCAAGCGGTGCACCATGGTGGGCCGGTCCAACATTGTGGGCAAGCCCCAGGCCATGCTCATGCTGTTGGGGGACGCCACAGTCACCGTCTGCCACACCAAGACGGCCAATTTGAAGGAGGAGTGCCTTCGGGCTGACATCCTCATTACCGCCGCGGGAAAGACCGGCCTCATTACCGGGGACATGGTGAAGGATGGGGCCGTGGTGGTGGATATCGCCATCAACCGGGACCAGGAGGGCAGGCTGTGCGGCGATGTGGTCTTTGACCAGGTGGCGCCCAAGGCCTCCTACATCACCCCGGTGCCCGGAGGCGTGGGTCCGGTGACCCGGGCCATGCTGATGGAAAATACCCTGTTTGCCGCCAAACGGCATGGAAAGGGGTAACCATATCCCCCACCTCAATACAATACAATTTAGGCGCGGATGCCGGATGGGAGAAGAGCATGAGAGCAAAAATGAGGGAACGGACCCTGAAAGTGGCCCAGGCCATGGAAATCGTCATGGCGGTGATCATTTTGGCGGCCATTGTGATTCGGGCCGCCCTGCTGGTGGCCGGAGTGGCCCGGGAGCTGGGGGAGGACCCCATGTCCTTCTCCATTGACGACTTTCTCTCCAAGGTGCTGCTCATTATCATGGGCATCGAGTTTGTAAAGATGCTCATGCTCCATACATACGGGGCGGTCATTGATGTGCTCCTTTTCGCCATGGCCCGACAGATGATCGTTACCCACAACGGGCCGGAGGGCACCCTGCTCAGCGTCATCTCGGTGGCACTGATCTTTGCCATCAAGAAGTACCTCTATACCGGGGAGAGCTGGGGGCAGAAGAAGGACACGGACCACCCGCCGGAGAAACAGGAAAAACAGGTATAAAACAAGCGGAAATTGGAAAAATCCAATTTCCGCTTATTTTTTCAGCCTGGAAAGGAGTGTCTCCCGCTCATTGGGCAGCTCCCCCTGGGCCACCTGGTCCAAAAGATCCCGGAGGGCCCGGCCGATCTCCGGCCCCCGCAGCCCGGCGGCCATGGCGTCGTGCCCGTTGACCGCCAGATCCTTCAGGGTGAAGCAGGCTTTCTCCTCCAGCATGGTCCTGGCCAGCTCCTCCGCCTGACGGCGGATCTGTTCCCGTTCCCCTCCGGGCATGGCGCAGGCAAGACTGTCCGCCCGCTTCAGGGCCATCAGGTCAAAAAAGGTGTCAGGCCCCAGCCTGGCCAGCCACCGGCCCACCCACCGGCGGGTGGGCTCCACGGGCAGGTCGTGGCGGGCGATGAGAGTGAGGGTCCGTTCCACCGTGGATTTGTCCAGCCGCAGCCGCCCCAGGGCCTTTTCCCCCAGCAGGGCGCTGATTTTGGGGTGGCCGTAGAAGTGGCCGACCCCCTCCTCGTCCAGGGTGAAGGCGGGGGGCTTTCCCACATCGTGGAGCAGGGCCGCCAGTCGGAGCGCCGGCCTGGGGGGGACCTGGGAGAGGGCCTTCACGCTGTGGGTGTACACATCGTAGCAGTGGTGGGGGTTGCGCTGGTCAAAGCCCACCGTGGGCCCCAGCTCCGGGAGGATCTGTACCGCCGCCTGGGGGTATTCCAACAAAATCCGGGGGGCGGCGGGGGAGCGGAGCAGGCGGACGAACTCGGCGGAGATCCGCTCCCAGGCCACATAGGAGAGCTGGGGAATGTGCCGCCTCAGGGCGGCGGCGGTGTTCTCCTCCAGGAAGAAGTCCAGCTGAGCGGCCAGCCTCAGCCCCCGCAGGGGGCGCAGGGCGTCCTCGTCAAAGCGGCGGTCGGGGTCCCCCACACAGCGGATCAGGCGGCGCTCCAGATCCTGCCTGCCGCCGAAGGGGTCAGCCAGCCCCTCTGGGTCCCAGGCCATGGCGTTGATGGTGAAATCCCGGCGGGCCAGATCTTCGGTGAGATCATCGGTAAAGGTCACCTTGTCCGGACGGCGGTGGTCGGTGTAGTCCCCCTCCCTGCGGAAGGTGGTCACCTCCACGGGGAGGTTTTGGGAGATGACGGTGACGGTGCCGTGGCGCGGGCCGGTCTCCACACAGGGAAAGTCCCGGCAGAGCTCCAGCACCTGTTCCGGGCGGGCGGCGGTGGCGATGTCATAGTCGTGAGGGGGGACGGACAGCAGGCTGTCTCTGACACAGCCGCCCACCAGTACGGTGCGAAAACCGGCCCCGCGCAGCCGCTCCAGCACGGCCAGGGCTCTCGGGTCCCAACTGAGCATGTCCGCTGCCACCTCCTTGTCCCCTCTATCCTACCAGACCATGGAAATGAATGCAAGAAAAAGGGCAAAATGTCCGCCCTTTTTCCCTGCGGCCCTTGCAATCAGGGTCGGATTCTTGTATAATGTTCCGTAATCGTTTTATCTTTAACCCTTCGGGGCAACTATACAGGAAAGTGTGATTGGATTGAAGTACGATTTCACCGCCATTGAGAAGAAGTGGCAAACCAAGTGGAAGGATGAAAAGACCTTCGCCTGCAAGACCGGCGACACCTCCAAGCCCAAGTTCTACGGCCTGGTGGAGTTCCCCTATCCCTCCGGCCAGGGTCTGCATGTGGGCCACGCCCGGCCCTATACCGCCATGGATGTGATTGCCCGGAAGAAGCGGATGGACGGCTATAATGTCCTGTTCCCCATCGGCTTTGACGCCTTCGGCCTGCCCACGGAGAACTACGCCATCAAGAACCATATCCACCCCGCCAAGGTGACCCACGACAACATCCAGAACTTTACCAAGCAGCTGCATATGCTGGGCTACTCCTTCGACTGGGACCGGGTGGTGGACACCACCGACCCCAAATACTACAAGTGGACCCAGTGGATTTTCCTCCAGCTCTACAAGCACGGCCTGGCCTACAAGACCACCATGCCCGTAAACTGGTGTACCTCCTGCAAGTGCGTGCTGGCCAACGAGGAGGTTGTGGAGGGCGTGTGCGAGCGCTGCGGCTCCCCCGTCATCCGCAAGGAGAAGAGCCAGTGGATGCTGAAGATCACCGCCTATGCCCAGCGGCTCATCGACGATCTGGACGGCCTGGACTTCATCGAGCGGGTAAAGATCCAGCAGCGCAACTGGATCGGACGCTCCACCGGCGCCGAGGTGACCTTCAAGGCCACCACCGGGGAGGACATCGTGGTCTTCACCACCCGCCCCGACACCCTCTTCGGCGCCACCTACATGGTCCTGTCCCCCGAGCATGAGCTGGTGAAGAGCTGGCTGGAGAGCGGCAAGCTGAAGAACGCCGATGCTGTTGTGGCCTACCAGAAGGAGGCCGCCTCCAAGTCCGACCTGGAGCGTACCGAGCTCAACAAGGAGAAGACCGGCGTGTGCCTGGACGGCGTGAAGGGCGTCAACCCGGTGAACGGCAAGGAGATCCCCATTTTCATCTCCGACTATGTCCTGGCCACCTACGGCACCGGCGCCATTATGGCCGTGCCCGCCCACGACGACCGTGACTGGGAGTTTGCCAAGAAGTTCGGCTGTGAGATCATCGAGGTGGTCTCCGGCGGCGAGGATGTGCAGAAGGCCGCCTTTACCGCCAAGGACGAGACCGGCATTCTGGTCAACTCCGACTTCCTCAACGGCCTGACCGTGAAGGACGCCATCCCCGTCATCACCAAGTGGCTGGAGGAGAAGGGCATCGGCAAGGCCAAGGTCAACTATAAGCTCCGTGACTGGGTGTTCTCCCGCCAGCGCTACTGGGGCGAGCCCATCCCCATGGTGTGGTGCGACAAGTGCGGCTGGCAGCCCATCCCCGAGTCGGAGCTGCCCCTGCTGCTGCCCGAGGTGGAGAGCTACGAGCCCACCGACGACGGCGAGTCCCCCCTGTCCAAGATGACCGACTGGGTGAACACCACCTGCCCCTGCTGCGGCGGTCCCGCCAAGCGTGAGACCGACACCATGCCCCAGTGGGCCGGCTCCAGCTGGTACTTCCTGCGGTATATGGACCCCCACAATGACAAGGAACTGGCCTCCAAGGAGGCTCTGAAGTACTGGAGCCCCGTGGACTGGTACAACGGCGGCATGGAGCACACCACCCTCCACCTGCTGTACAGCCGGTTCTGGCACAAGTTCCTCTACGACATCGGCGTGGTGCCCACCAAGGAGCCCTATCAGAAGCGGACCTCCCACGGCATGATCCTGGGCGAGGGCGGCGAGAAGATGTCCAAGAGCCGGGGCAATGTGGTCAACCCCAACGACATCATCGAGCAGTACGGCGCCGACACCATGCGCACCTATATCATGTTCATCGGCGACTTTGAGAAGGCCGCCGCCTGGTCCGCCAACGCCGTGAAGGGCTGCAAGCGCTTCCTGGACCGGGTGTGGAACCTGGCCACCGAGCAGGAGCATGTGGGCGACGAGTACTCCAAGGACAACGAGCTGGCCGTCCACAAGGCCATCAAGAAGGTGTCCGAGGACATCGAGGCCATGAAGTTCAACACCGCCATCGCCGCCCTGATGGCCCTGGTCAACGACTTCTATGCCAAGGGCGCCAGCCGCGGGGACATGAAGGCCCTGCTGCTCATGCTCTCCCCCTTCGCCCCCCACATGTGTGAGGAGCTGTGGGAGATGGCCGGCTACGGCGGGCAGGTCTGCCTCCAGAGTTGGCCCGAGTACGACGAGTCCAAGACTGTGGCCGCCACCGTTCAGATGGCCGTCCAGGTCAGCGGCAAGGTGAAGGCCAACATCGTGGTCTCCCCCGACGCCACCGACGAGGAGGTCGTCGCCGCCGCCCTGGCTGAGCCCAAGATCCAGAAGCTGGCCGAGGGTATGACCCTGGTGAAGTCCATCGTGGTCAAGGGCAAGCTGGTAAGCTTGATCTTCAAGCCTCAGGCCTAATTTACACCTCGTTCATAATTCTCCCCTTGACACAGGGGAGGAAAACGAATATAATACCACTGTTAAAGCCATAAAGATGGCCCTTACGCGAGCCGGGATCGTCCCGCCGCGCCGGAGGGAGGGAAATATAATGTCGGAAGTCCGTGTAAGAGAAAACGAATCTCTGGAGAGCGCCCTGAAGCGTTTCAAGCGCAGCTGTGCCAAGTCCGGAGTGCTGGCCGAGGTCCGCAAGCGTGAGCACTACGAGAGTCCCAGTGTGAAGCGCCGCAAGAAGTCCGAGGCTGCCCGCAAGAACCGTAAGAAGTTCTATTAAAAGTCAAGACCGCCGCAGCGGAACGCTGCGGCGGTTTTTTCAGAAAGTAAGAAAATTTATGCTTACCCTTGACAAACAGGCTCCTTGGTGGTAAGATAACTAGCGTCTCTGATTTGAGGAAAATCCGGAGAGATGTCCGAGTGGTTTAAGGAGCTGGTCTTGAAAACCAGTGACTCGCAAGAGCCGTGGGTTCGAATCCCACTCTCTCCGCCACTTTTTTCTCTGGGAAAACAGAATAGCAAATCCGTACACTTACAGCCATGCAGAAGTACCCAAGTGGCTATAAGGGGCTCCCCTGCTAAGGGAGTAGGCGGGTAACACCGTGCGGGGGTTCGAATCCCCCCTTCTGCGCCAGCTCGTCGCAAGCGATTACCGCTTGCGACGAGTTTTTATTTTTCTGAGATTATGGCTGGGGGAACAGGCAACCTTAAGAGTTGTTCAGAAATTCTTAACGGGATAGACAAATTCCCCTGCTATACTGGTATCACACAAAATACGATCAGGTGAAAGGGGATCGCACAATGAACTTTGTGTTCCAGATTTCTCCCTATGTCGCGCCGGATTTGGTGCGGCAGGTGAGTGACGCCCTGGAAAGGCGGACGGAGCTGCGCTCCAGAGAGCAATTCCCCAAAATGTGGAAAGTCATTGATGGCTTGAATGGCAAAAAAGCTTCCCGGGGGACAAGGAACAGCCGGCGGCGGCGATACCGGGTATACGGCGTGCTGCTGATCCTGCTGGGGATCATCCTGTTTGTACCCGGTGTGATGGAACCAGGGGAGCTTCTGGTGCCGCTGATTGCCGGGGCGGCGGGGATCCTGGCCGGAGGACTGACCCTGTGGATGTGCAGAAGCCGGAAGAAAAAGAAAGACAGCCGGTTTGACCAGGCCGCTGAGCAGTTTTTAAAGGGCCTGGCGGCGCCTCCCTCTGCCCAGGTCCGGTTTACAGAGGACGGGATGGAGATTGCCGGCCGGTCCGCGGCGTCCTACCCTGACTTTGATTTTGTGGCGGAGACCAGGGACCTGTTTTTACTGACCTGGAAGGAAAAAATTACACTTTTGCAGAAAAAGGATCTGGCTGAAGGAGATTTGGAACTGTTTCGGTCCTTTCTGCTGGATCACATAAAGAAAAAAGATATATATTACCGTGCCTGCCCGTAAGGGGGCCGGCAGCAAAGGAAAAAGGTTTTCCGCGCCGCAAGCGTTCCCGGCTTGCGGCGCTCTTTTTTGTGCGGGAAAATAGAGTCGAATATCAGAAAAGTGTATGCGGAGAGCAGACATATCGTACAAAAAGAAAATACGGAATTTAGGGATAACGACAAAAATAGGCGCTTTCTCAAGAAATGAATCTGGTTGGATTGACAATAGAAAGCGATCGTGCTACACTTGGCTCAAGTGAGAGATGTAATCGTTTACATTAAGAGTTTTCAAGGGCGTAATCGATTACAGAACGGGGAGGGGTTTGATGGGCGCACCGACAATCTCCCAGGTCGCCAAAGAGGCGGGCATTTCGGTGGCTACCGTTTCCCGTGTAATCAATCAGAAGGGCGCGGTGACGCCGGAGACGGCCCGGAAAGTGCAGCAGGCCATTGAGCGGCTGGGGTACCAGCCCAATGTGTGGGGCCGGAACCTGAGACGGGGGGAGAGCCGGGTGGTCCTGGTGATGGTCCCCAATGTGACCAATCCCTACTACGCCCCTATTATTGCGGGCACGGAGGATACATTAAGCGCGGCAGGGTACAGCATTGTACTGTGCATTACCAATATGGACCGGAACCGGCGGGAACACTATGTGGACTTTATGCGAAACCGCCGGGCAGACGGAGCCATCCTGATGGATGTGGCCATGGACGACAGGGACATGGTGCGGCTGGCGGAGGAGTATCCCCTGGTCCAGTGCTGCGAATACTGCAAAAACAAGGACATCAGCCATGTGTCCATCGATAATTTTTCCGCCGCCCGGGAGGCAGTCAGCCGACTGGCCGCTCTGGGGCATACCCGGATCGGGTATATCGGCGCGAAAAACAGCTTTATTTCCACTGCCCTGCGGCATCAGGGTTACCACTCCGCTCTGGAGGAGCTGTCCATCGGCCTGCGGCCCGATTATGAGGAATCTGCCGGTCGGGATTACAGCTTTTCCACCGGCGTAGAGGCCGCCGGCCGCCTTCTGGATCGGACGGAGCGGCCTACGGCGCTGTTTTGTGTCTCCGATGTGCTGGCTCTGGGCGCTGTGCAGGCCGCCCGGGAGCGGGGCCTTCGGATTCCGGAGGACTTGTCCATTGTGGGCTTTGACGATGTGGAGTATGCCTCCATGTTCCAGCCCCGGCTGACCACCATCCGACAGCCCTGTTACCGGATGGGCGCGGTCGCCGCCTCTCTTCTGCTGCGGCAGATGCAGGGGGAGAGAGGGGGACAGGAGATGTTTCTTCCCCATGAGTGGGTAGCACGGGATTCCACGGCCGGTTGGCCGATGAATCATACATCTGACTCTGGCAAAGAATTTATAAGGAGGAAAAACGAATGAAATTCAAGAAATTGGCCGCGCTGACTCTGGCCGGCGCCATGGCCCTGTCCCTGACCGCCTGCGGCGGCGGCGCCAGCTCCAGCGGAGCTGCCAGCAGCGGTGCTGCTGCCAGCGGAAGCACCGGCGACGCCAGCACCTCCGGCGAGGTCTACAAGATCGGTGTTCTGGCCCCCGAGGTCACCCACGGCTGGTCCGCCGGCGTGGCTTACTACGCTGAGAAGCGCTGCCAGGAGCTGGCTGACGAGGGCAAGATCGAGTACCGTGTGTCCGTCAGCGGCGACGGCGCCGAGATGACCAACCAGCTGGACGAGCTGAAGACCTGGGGCGCCGACGCCATCGTGGCCTTCCCCCAGTGGGAGGGCATGGAGGTGCCCATCCAGCAGGCTATTGAAGAGGGCATCACCGTTGTGAACTTCGACATTGCCATCGAGGCCGAGGGCATCTACCGCGTGTCCGGCGACAACTATGACATGGGCTACCAGAGCGCTCAGTACATCGTGGACAAGATCGGCACCGAGGGTAATGTGGTCATCCTGGATGTGCCCACCTCCGGCTCCGTGGCCGAGCTGCGCAAGCAGGGCTTCACTGAGCACATGGCAGAGCTGGCCCCCAACATGGTGATGACCACCTATGCCACCCAGTTCACCCGTGAGGACGGCCTGGCTGACATGGCCGATATCCTCACCGCCAATCCTCAGATCGACGCCGTCTTCTCCATGGACGACGAGACCTCCATCGGCGCTCTCCAGGCCATCCGTGACGCCGGCCGTACCGACATCAAGGTCATCACCGGCGGCGGCGGCGCTCAGGAGTACTTCAACATGATGTTGGCCGACGAGAACCAGGACATCTGGCTGCAGTCCGCTACCTACTCCCCCGACATGGTGGAGGACGCTGTGGATATGGCTGTTGACATTCTCAACGGCAATGTTCCCTCCGACCCCGTGAAGATCATCCCCACCACCATTGTGGACCGTGAGAACGCTTCCGAGTTCCTGGACGAGAGCTCTCCCTACTGATTTCCCGCTGAAAAAGGGGCTATGGCCAGCGCCATAGCCCCTTTCTAAAGAACAGAAATGGATGTGATCCCATGACACTGGAGATGCGCGGCATCTGCAAATCATTTGGCGCCAACGATGTACTCAAGCAGGTGGACTTCTCCCTAAAGGGCGGCGAGATCTGCGCGCTGCTGGGAGAGAACGGCGCCGGTAAGTCCACCTTGATGAACATTTTGGGCGGAGTGCTTTCCGCCGACCGGGGTGAGATCCTGATCGATGGCTCCCCCGTTCATTTCCATACGCCTGCCGACTCCCTCCACGCCGGCGTGGCGTTCATTCACCAGGAGTTAAGCCTGATCAATGACCTGGCCATCTATGAAAATATGTTCATCGGCCGGGAGCTGAAAACCAAATCCGGTCTGCTGGACGCGAAGACCATGATCCAGAAGACCCAGGAGGTATTTGACCGTCTGGAGCTGTCCCTGGACCCCAAGACCATGGTCCGGGATCTGGACGCCTCCTACAAACAAATTGTGGAAATTTCACGCGCGATGATGATGGAGGCCTCCCTGATTATCATGGATGAGCCCACCACCTCCCTGACCGACCCGGAAATCGAGCGTGTATTTGATATGATGCGTATGCTGAAGCAGCAGAATGTTGCCATCGTATTTATCTCCCATAAGCTGAAAGAGGTCATGGAGATCTGTGACCGGTATACGGTGCTTCGGGACGGCAACATGGTGGCTGCCGGTCCGGTGAGCGAGGTGACCACCGAGGATCTGGCCCGTTTCATGGTGGGACATGATGTGCGCACGGAAGACCTCCATCACAGCCGGGAGCTGGGCCAGGAAATCCTTCGGGGAGAGCACATGGAGGATGATACTCACTTCCATGACATCTCCTTCTCGGTCCGGGCCGGAGAGGTTCTGGGCGTCACCGGCCTTCTGGGCGACGGGCGCAGCGAGCTTTTCCAGGCGGTGTTCGGCGCAGGACCCTACCGGGGCAGCCTGTGGGTAGAGGGCAAAGAGGTAAAGGTCGCCAATCCCACCCAGGCCATCAAGTTGGGGATCGGCTATGTGCCCCGGAACCGGAAGGAAAACGGCATCATCAAGGACATGAGCATTGTGGAGAACGGCTCCATGGTGACCCTGCCCCGGCTGGCCAGGGGCGGGTTCCTGGACCTGGCCAGGCGGGACGCGGAGTTTGAGCAGCAGGTACAGGATCTGCACATCAAAATGGGTAAGAAGACCGACCTCATTACCAGCCTGTCCGGCGGCAACCAGCAGAAGGTGGTGCTGGCCAAGTGGCTGTCCGCCCACCCCAAGGTCCTGATCCTGGACAACCCCACCCAGGGTGTGGATGTGGGCGCCAAGGAGGAGATCTACGACATCATTCTCCGCCTGGCCTCGGAGGGCGTAGCTGTGGTGGTCCTCTCCAGCGAAGCCCAGGAGATCATCCGGGTGTGTGACCGGGCCCTGGTCATGTACCACGGCAGGATCCAGGGAGAGGTCTCCGGCGGAGACATGAATGAGCAGACCATTATGCATCTGGCCACCGGCGGTGCAGAGACCGCAAATCAGACAGAGGAGTAAAGCGGCTATGGAAAAAAATCAAGTATTAACCACTCCGGGAAACCGGTTCCTGGAGGCCTGGAAGCGAAATCCCCTGGTCAGTACCGGACTGGTGCTGATTTTGATGGTGATTATCCAAACGGGCATCATGATTTACAACTTCGGCAGCGGCAGCATCAGCGAGCTGCTGCTCTCCCTGCTCACCAACTGGCTGAACATCCTGCGCAACAACGCCCCCGTGGGCATCATCGCCCTGGGCATGACCTTTGCCATCATCTCCGGCGGCATTGATCTGTCGGTAGGCTCCACCCTGGTGGCAGTAGGCGCGGTGGTCATGGCCGTGGTGGACGACAGCGCCACCGGCATCCTCACCAGCATGGGCATCACCGGCGTGCCCGCCTATTTCATCGCCATTGTGGTGGGCGTGGCCTTCGGCGCTCTGCTGGGCTGGCTCAACGGAGTGCTCATCGCCCACGGCAAGCTGCCCCCCTTCATCGCCACCCTGGGCACCATGCAGATCTTCCGCTCGGTGACCCAGCAGCTGACCCAGCACGCCAACCCCTCTGTTCCCAAGGGCTTTTTGCAGATTTCCAACCTGAAGATCGGCAGCTTCTACATCATGCCCATCGTCTATTGGCTCATTCTGGCCGTGGCCCTGTACATCATCTCCAAGCGCACCACCTTTGGCCGGCATGTGTTCGCGGTGGGCTCCAATGTGCGTACCGCCCGGCTGTCCGGTATCAATGTGAACAAGGTCAAGCGCCGCATTTACATGCTCACCGGCGTGCTGGTGGCCCTGGCCGCCATCATCCAGGTGTCCCGTATCGGCTCCATGGACTATGCCAGCGCCGGCAGCGGCTATGAGATGGACGCCATCGCCGCCGTCATCGTAGGTGGCACCAGCATGGCCGGCGGCAAGGGCTCCATTGTGGGCACCGTGCTGGGCATGCTCATCATCGGCGTGATGAATAACCTGCTGACTCTGTTCGGCGTACCCCCCTTCCTGCGTGAGGCTTGCAAGGGCGTCATCGTCATTGTGGCCGTGCTGCTGCAGAAGAAGGAAGCCGACAACTGATTATAGTTTTGAAATCCACAGAAAGAGGGAATTGAAGGATGTTTAACATCGGTATCATCGGATGCGGCAAGATTGCCCAGGTGCGCCACATTCCGGAGTATGCGGATCATCCCCAGGCCAAGCTGGCGGGATTTTTTGATCTGAACCAGGCCCGGGCCCAGCAGCTGGCGGAGCGGTGGGGGGCGAAGGCCTATTCCTCCTGGGAGGAGATGCTCTCCGATCCTGCCATTGACGCGGTGAGCGTCTGTGTGGCCAACAACGCCCACGCGGAGATCTCCATTGCCGCCTTGAAGGCGGGCAAGCATGTGCTGTGTGAAAAGCCCATGGCCACCACTCTGGAGGAGTGTGAGGCCATGGTGGCCGCCGCCAAAGAGAGCGGGAAGTTTTTGATGATCGGCCAGAACCAGCGCCTCACCCGTGCCCACCAGAAGGCCCGGGAGCTGGTGGAGCAGGGCGTGCTGGGAGACATTATCTCCTTCCGCACCACCTTCGGCCACGGCGGCCCTGAGACCTGGAGCGTGGACCCGGGCAAGAACACCTGGTTCTTTGACAAGAACAAGGCCGCCATGGGAGCCATGGCCGACCTGGGCATCCACAAGACCGACCTTATCCAGTACCTCACCGGCCAGACGGTGGTGGAGACCACCGCCAAGGTGACCACCCTGGACAAGCGGGGAGCCGACGGGCAGCTCATCGGGGTGGACGACAACGCCATCTGCATCTACCGCCTGAAAAACGGGGCCATCGGCACCATGACCGCCAGCTGGACCTTCTACGGGGCCGAGGACAACTCCACCATTCTCTACGGCACCAAGGGCATCCTGCGGATCTACGACGATCCCAACTACTCCATGAAGCTCATTTCCGCCAACGGGGAGAAGGTCCTCTATGAGCTGGAGGCCATTCAAACCAACGACCACCAGACCAAATCCGGGGTCATCGACTGTTTCATGGACTGCCTGGTGAACAACAAGGCTCCGGAGATCTCCGGCGAGTCGGTGCTCACCGCCATGCGGGCCGTCTTTGCCAGCCTGGAGTCCTCTGCCACCGGCAAGGCGGTGGCCATCCCTCAGAATTAAGGAGGAAAAGAGTATGAAACTGGGATTTGTCAGCGCTATTCTGGATGGCTGGACCTTTGAGGAAATGATCGATGTGGCCCACGACATGGGCTACACCTGTGTGGAGGTGGCCTGCTGGCCCAACGGCAAGGCCGAGCGCCGGTACGCTGGGGTGAGCCACATCGATGTGGACAATCTTACCGATGAGAAGGCCGCCTATATTCTCGACTACTGCAAGCAGCGGGGAGTGGAGATCTCCTCCCTGGCCTTCTACCCCAATACCATGGACGAGGACCTGGAGAAGCGCCAGGCCAACATCGCCCACCTGAAGAAGGTCATCCTGGCCAGCGAGAAGCTGGGGGTGGGCATGGTCACCACCTTTGTGGGCCGGGCCACCCACAAGACGGTGGAGGAGAACCTGAAGCTCTTTGAGGAGATCTGGCCCCCCATCATCGCCTTTGCTGAGGAGCACCATGTAAAGGTGGCCATTGAGAACTGCCCCATGTGGTTTGACGAGACCAACTGGCCCGGCGGTCAGAACCTGTTTACCAGCCCCGCCATCTGGCGCAAGTGCTTTGAGATCATCCCCAGCCCCAACTTCGGCATCAACTACGACCCCAGCCACTTTGTCTGGCAGCAGATGGACTATATCCGCCCCCTGTATGAGTTCAAGGACCGGATCTTCCATGTCCACTACAAGGACATCAAGCTCTATCCCGAGAAGCTGGCCGATGTAGGCGTCATGGCCTATCCCCTCCAGTACATGGCCCCCAAACTGCCCGGCCTGGGCGATGTGAACTGGGCCAAGTATGTCTCCGCCCTGACGGATATCGGCTACGAGGGCTACACCTGCGTTGAGGTGGAGGACCGGGCCTTTGAGGGCAGCCGGGAGCGGATTCTGGACTCCCTGCGCATCTCCAAGCGGTATCTGGATCAGTTTGTCATCTGAGTCATCAGACGGGGAGCCGCCCTGCGGTTCCCCGTCGCCCATATAAGGAGGGCTAAATATGAAACACGTCATCGCCGTCAACTCCAACTGCTACCACGGTTATTCCATCGAAGACGCCATCGACGGCATTGCCGATGCCGGCTTTCACTACATTGAGCTCACCGCCACCAAGGGCTGGACGGAGCATGTGTTCCCCGACCAGAGCTTCCAGTACCTGTGGAGCGTCAAGGAAAGACTGGAGGCCAAGGGACTTATTCCCATTGCCATGAGCGGCCACTGCAATCTCATGGACACCAGCCGGATCCATGATTTTATCAACAACATCCGTCTGGCCGCCTTCTTCGGCTGCACTTACATCGTCTCCTCCATCGGCGAGGCCCATCTGGAGGACAAGGCGGTGGCCTCCAACGAAGAGGTGGCCCGGCACATCCGGGACCTGGTCCCTCAGCTGGAGCAGTTTGGTCTGACCCTGGTGCTGGAGGTCCACGGGGACCACGGAACCGGAAAAATTTTGAAGGAGATCGTCGGTCTGGTGGGCTCTCACCGGGTGGCCGTGGCCTACGATACGGCCAACGCCCTGTTTTACGGGGATGTGGACCTGTCCGAGGATCTGGACGCCAGCATGGACGCCATCCGGTATATCCACCTGAAGGACAAGGGGGGCGAGCGTACAGTATGGGACTTCCCCGCTCTTGGGAAGGGCTGGATCGACTTCCCCATGATCTTTGACAAGCTGGAAAAGGCGGGCAACAGCAGCCCCTTCAGCATTGAGATCGAGTTTACCCAGGCCGGGTCCAGGAACCTGGAGGAGGTCAACCAGGCGGTGCGGGACTCAGCCCAGTACCTGAAGGCCCACGGCTTTACTCTGTGAGGTGCCCCATGATCAAAATCGGAATCGTGGGCGTGGGCGGGATGGGTACCGTCCACTACAACAACTATCTGCACCTGGAGGACTGCCGGGTGGTGGGCCTGGTGACCGGCTCTGAGTCGGGAAAAGCCAAGGCGAAACAGTGGGGCGTGCCCGCCTTTGACACCATCCGGGCGCTGGTGGAGCACACCGGGGCGGATGTGGTGGATGTGTGCACCCCCACCTATCTCCACAAAAGCCATGTGACCCAGGCTCTGGAGTGTGGGGCCCATGTGATCGTGGAAAAGCCCTGTGCCCTCTCCCTGGCAGACGCCCGGGCCATGTACGCCCTGGCGGAGGAGAAGGGCCGACATCTCTATGTGGCCCAGGTGCTTCAGTTCAGCCGGGAGGTGGAGGTGCTGCGCCGGCTGGTGGAGGAGGAGACCTACGGAAAGCCTCTGGACGGCCTGTTCCAGCGGCTGTCCGCCCGGCCCGACTGGGCCCAGGGCGGGTGGCTCTTTGACCGGGAGAAGAGCGGCCTTGTCCCCTTTGATCTGCACATCCACGACCTGGATGTGATCGTCTCCCTGTTCGGCGTGCCCCAGGAGGCCCAGTGCCGCTTCAGCGGCACGGAGGGGGGCGTGCCCGAGCTCTACCGCTGGGAGTACCGGTGCGGCGCCGTCAATGTGGCCGCCGAGGCAGGATGGCTGAAGGCCTGCATCCCCTTTACCGCCGTATGGCGGGTGTACTTTGAGGGGGCGGCCGTTATCTATGACGGACAGACGGTCACCGCCTACCCCTACGGGGGGGAGCCGGTGGTCTTTGACACGGAGGAGAAGGTGAAGATCCCTACCGGTATCAATGTCCCTCCTACCGGCTGGTACCTGCGGGAGCTGGGACACTTCCTGGACTGCCTGCGGAAGGATCAGGACTCCCCCCTGGTACCCAGGGAGCGGGTGCTGGCGGTGCTGGGACTTCTGGAACAGACGGCCCGGTGAGATGTTTCCTGCTCCGGTTCATGACAAAAGACGGCAGAACGGTCAATATAAAATGCCCTTGGGAATGATCAGATTCCCAAGGGCATTTTTTCTCAGGCCCGGTCTGAGATGAGAAAGTGAAAAGGCGATAATAAAAGACGATATCCTTCTTGCTATAAATTTCTATTTGATAGTTTTATATTGTCGAATTTCGTTATATCGCCAGATGAAAAAAGAGGGGAAATGTATCTGGGACGGCGAAAGGAGTTTGCATTTGGGCTGTCCGGCGTCTAAATGAGGCAGAGATGGAAGCAAAATGAAGCGTGGGTAAAATTGCGGAAAACAGTTGACATGAGTGGGGAGTCATGGTATATTTTTCTGGAATTTGACTGGAGTTTATCTGGCCAAGCATACTGGGACCACTCCTTTTGGAGTCAAGGCCATACGGACAGCCGGGTCCACTGCCGATCGGCGGGGTTACCGCCTTATTGATTGAGTTAAAAGCTCAAATTTTATAAGTTGGTTACTTTATAACCGAAATGCGTATTTGCGCAGACTTGTGAAACGGTCAATAAGAGTAGTAAAAGTATCTTGTTGCTATATAGACTCTCAGTACCAGGTATCTGTTCCGGCGTCATGATCAAAGGGAGCGTGCGTCCCTTCCGCTGGCCGCCCCAAGGGGCGGAAGAAATTCCGGAGCTGTTCCTCTATGACCTTCCAAAACACAAGCTGCACAAATGCAGCTTGTGTTTTTTATTTTGAGGTGAGGCGGATGGAAAAAGAGAGAATTTCGGACCAGACCAGAGCGCCGATTTATGAGGCTCTTCAGACCTTCCGGCAGATGCGGGTGGTTCCCTTTGACGTGCCCGGCCATAAGCGGGGACGAGGCAACCCGGAGCTGACGGAATTTTTGGGGGAGCAGTGCGTCAGCATTGATGTAAACAGTATGAAGCCCCTGGACAACCTGTGCCACCCCATCTCGGTCATCCGTCAGGCGGAGGAGCTGGCAGCCGACGCCTTCGGGGCTGCCCACGCCTTTCTGATGGTGGGGGGCACCACCAGCTCGGTGCAGACTATGGTGCTGTCGGTATGCAAGCGGGGAGACAAGATCATCATGCCCCGGAATGTCCACCGCAGCGTGATCAACGCCCTGGTGCTGTGCGGCGCCATCCCGGTGTATGTAAACCCCGAGGTGGACCACCGCCTGGGCATCTCCCTGGGGATGAAGCGGGAGCAGGTGGAAAAAGCCATCCGGGAGAACCCGGACGCGGTGGCGGTGCTGGTGAATAACCCCACCTACTACGGCATCTGCAGCGATCTGCGAGCCATTGTCAAGATGGCCCACCAGGCGGGAATGTACTGTCTGGCCGACGAGGCCCACGGTACCCACTTCTACTTCGGGGAAAACATGCCGGTGTCCGCCATGGATGCCGGGGCGGATATGGCGGCGGTGTCCATGCATAAAAGCGGCGGCAGCCTTACCCAGTCCAGCCTGCTGCTCACCGGCCCCGCCATCCAGGAGGGCCATGTGCGCAAGATCATCAACCTGACCCAGACCACCTCGGGCAGCTACCTGCTCATGTCCAGCCTGGACATCAGCCGCCGGAACCTGGCCCTGCGGGGCAAGAAGGTGTTTCGTCAGGTGGTGGCCATGGCGGAGTACGCCCGGGAGGAGATCAACGCCATCGGCGGCTATTACGCCTTCGGCCGGGAACTGGTAAACGGGGACTCCATCTTCGACTTTGACCCCACCAAGCTCTCCGTCCACACCCGGGACATCGGCCTGGCGGGCATCGAGGTCTACGACCTGCTCCGGGACGAGTACGACATTCAGATCGAGTTCGGCGACATCGGCAACATTCTGGCCTACCTGTCCATCGGCGACCGGTACCAGGAGCTGGAGCGGCTGGTGAGCGCTCTGGCGGAGATCCGCCGCCGGTACCAGACCGACAGCAGCGGCCTGATGAACCAGGAGTATATCGACCCCGAGGTGGTCACCAGCCCCCAGGCGGCCTTTTACGCCGACAAGGAGAGCGTCCCCCTCTGTGACAGCGTGGGCAAGGTGTGCAGCGAGTTTGTCATGTGCTACCCTCCGGGCATTCCCATACTGGCCCCCGGCGAGCGCATTACCAAGGAAATTCTGGAGTATATCCAGTACGCCAAGGCCAAGGGCTGTTCCATGACCGGCCCGGAGGACCCGGACATTGAGCACATCAACATTCTGACCGAGGAGGTGGGCTGATGGAATTGTGGTTCAGCGAATTTCATACCCCTGATGTGAAGCACAGCCTGCGGGTGGACCGGCATCTCTACTCCAAGAAGAGCGACTACCAGCAAATTGACATCTACGACACCCCGGAGTTTGGAAAAGTGCTCACCCTGGATGGAAATGTCATGCTCACCGAACGGGACGAGTTTATCTACGACGAGATGATCACCCATGTGCCCATGGCCGTCCACCCAGATGTGCGGGATGTGCTGGTCATCGGAGCGGGGGACGGGGGCGTGGTGCGGGAGCTGGCCCGGTACGAGTGCATCCAGTCCATCGACCTGGTGGAGATGGATGAGCAGGTGGTCAGCGCCTGCCGCCAGTATCTGCCGGAAAATGCCTGCCGTCTGGACGACAAGCGGGTGCACATCTACTTTGACAACGCCCTGCGGTTTATTCGCCGCCGGAAAGCCCAGTACGACCTCATTATCGTGGACTCCACCGACCCCTTCGGCCCCTCCGAGGGCTTTTTCACCCGGGAGTTTTACGGCATTTGCTATAACGCTCTCCGGGACGACGGGATCATGGTCAACCAGCAGGGCAGCCCCTTCTACCGCCATGACGCCGAGGCCATGCAGCGCAGCCACAAGCGTATCGTCAGCACCTTCCCCATCAGCCGGGTGTACCAGGCCCATATCCCCACCTACGCCGCCGGCTACTGGCTCTTCGGCTTTGCCAGCAAGAAGTACCACCCCATCGACGACTTCGATCGGGAGAAGTGGCTGAAATTGCACCTGAAAACCAAGTATTACACCGTCCGCCTCCATGCGGGAGCCTTCTTCCTGCCCGCCTTTCTGGAGGAGATGTTGGAGGAAGTAGAATGAACCCGAATATTGAGAGCTTTATCGGCTGCGACAGCAGCTTTGAAGAGGCGAACATCGTTCTCTTTGGCGCCCCCTTCGACTCTACCACCAGCTTCCGCCCCGGCGCCCGGTTTGGCTCGGCCGCCATGCGCCACGAGAGCTTCGGACTGGAGACCTACAGCCCCTACCAGGACAAGGACCTGACCGACTGCCGGATTTTTGACAGCGGCGATTTGGAGCTGTGCTTTGGCAGCGCGGAGCTGGCCCTGGGGGACATTGAAGCCAGGGCCGAGGAGATCCTCTCCGCTGGCAAGCTGCCCCTGCTCATGGGCGGGGAGCATCTGGTGACCCTGGGCAGCTTCCGGGCGGTACACAAGCGGTATCCTGAGGTGCACATCATCCACTTTGACGCCCACGCCGACCTGCGGGACGACTACCTGGGGGCGAAATTGAGCCACGCCTGCGTCATCCGCCGCTGTCACGAGCTGGTGGGGGACGGGCGCATCTACCAGTTTGGCATCCGCAGCGGGGAGCGGGAGGAGTTCCGCTTTGCCAAGGCCCACACCCACCTGCACCCTTTCAGCTTTGAGGGGCTGGAGGATCTGACCAAAACTCTGGCACAGAGCGGCACTCCGGTATATTTTACCATCGACCTGGACTGCCTGGACCCCTCTGTCTTCCCCGGCACCGGCACCCCCGAGGCGGGGGGCGTCACCTTCCCCCAACTGCTGGAGGCCATCCGGCTGGTGGCTGAGACCCGTGTGGTGGGGGCCGATGTAAATGAGCTGGCCCCCATGCTGGACCAGAGCGGCGTGTCCACCGCCACCGCCTGCAAGGTGCTGCGGGAGCTGCTGCTGGCCCTGTCTAAGTGAATAGAAAGTCTACCCATTTTGATATAAAGGAGAATGTATTATGAGCAGAGTCTTAGTCATCGGCTGCGGCGGCGTGGCCAATGTGGCCATCCGCAAGTGCTGCCAGGTCAGCGATGTATTTACCGAGCTGTGCATCGCCAGCCGCACCAAGTCCAAGTGCGACAAGCTGGCCCAGGAGCTTCAGGGCAAGACCGCCACCAGGATCACCACCGCCCAGGTGGACGCCGACAAGGTGGAGGAGGTCGTTGCCCTTATCCGCAGCTACCAGCCCGACCTGGTGATGAACATCGCCCTGCCCTACCAGGACCTGACCATCATGGACGCCTGCCTGGAGTGCGGGGTCAACTACATGGACACCGCCAACTACGAGCCTGAGGACACCGACGATCCCCAGTGGCGGGCTATTTATGAGAAGCGCTGCCGGGAGAAGGGCTTTTCCGCCTACTTCGACTACACCTGGCAGTGGGCCTACCGGGAGAAGTTTGAGAAGGCGGGCCTCACCGCCCTGCTGGGCTGCGGTTTTGACCCGGGCGTGACCCAGGCCTACTGCGCCTACGCCAAAAAGCACGAGTTTGACACCATCGACACCATCGACATTCTGGACTGCAACGGCGGCGACCACGGCTACCCCTTCGCCACCAACTTCAATCCCGAGGTGAACCTGCGGGAGGTGTCCGCCCCCGGCTCCTACTGGGAGAATGGCCACTGGGTGGAGATCCCCCCCATGAGCATCAAGCGGGAGTACAACTTCGACCAGGTGGGGGAGAAGGACATGTACCTCCTGCACCACGAGGAGATCGAGTCCCTGGCTGAGAACATCCCGGAAGTGAAGCGCATCCGCTTCTTCATGACCTTCGGCCAGAGCTACCTCACCCACATGAAGTGCCTGGAGAATGTAGGCATGCTGTCCACCACCCCTGTCGAGTTTGAGGGCCACCAGATCGTGCCCATCAAGTTCCTGAAGGCCCTGCTCCCCGATCCCGCCAGCCTGGGCCCCCGCACCCACGGCAAGACCAACATCGGCTGCATCTTCACCGGTAAGAAGGACGGCAAGGAGAAGACCTACTATATCTACAATGTGTGCGACCACCAGGAGTGCTATAAGGAGGTGGCCAGCCAGGCCATCAGCTATACCACCGGCGTGCCCGCCATGTGCGGCGCCCTCATGCTGCTCACCGGCAAGTGGACCGAGAAGGGGGTCCACACCGTGGAGGAGTTTGATCCCGATCCCTTCCTGGACGCTCTGGACAAGTATGGCCTGCCCCGGAGCGAAAACCACGACCCTGTGTTGGTGGACTGATGGCTTACAAAACCACAAAAGACCCCCAGTTTGCCGGCCTTTCCCAGTATGATCCCAGGGCACTGTTTGCCTCTTTGCCCACCCCCGCCTATGTGATTGACGAGGAGCGGCTGCGGGCCAACGGCCAGGTGCTCTCCGCCCTGGCAGAGCGCACCGGCTGCCGGGTGCTGCTGGCCCAGAAGGCTTTTTCCAACTACGACTTCTACCCCCTTCTCTCCCAGTACCTGGCGGGTACCGAGGCCAGCGGCCTCTATGAGGCCCGCCTTGGCCGGGAAGAGATGCCTGGAAAAGAAGTTCATGTATTCTGTGGGGCCTACCGGGAGGACGAGTTTGAGGAGCTATTGCAGTACGCCGACCACATCGTCTTCAACTCCATCCATCAGCTCAAACACTTCGGCCCCCGGGGCAAACAGGCGGGCAAGAGCCTGGGCCTGAGGGTGAACCCGGAGTGCTCCACCCAGGAGGGCCACGCCATCTACGACCCCTGCGCCCCCGGCAGCCGCATGGGGGTGACCCGGGATGTGTGGAACAGGGAGATGGACGAGGCCACCCTGGAGCTGCTGGACGGCATTCATTTCCACACCCTGTGCGAGCAGAACTCGGACGATCTGAAGACCACCCTTGAGGCGGTGGAGGAGAGGTTCGGGGACATTCTGCCCCGAATGAAATGGCTCAACATGGGGGGCGGACACCACATCACCCGCCCCGACTATGACCTTGCCACCCTGGAGGGGTGCATACGCCGTGCCCGGGAGGCCTGGGGCGTCACCGTCTACCTGGAACCCGGGGAGGCGGTGGCCCTGAACGCCGGGTATTTTGTCAGCCGGGTGCTGGACATCGTGGAAAACAGCGGCACCCGAATCGCCATTCTGGACGCCAGCGCCGCCTGCCACATGCCTGATGTGCTGGAGATGCCCTACCAGCCTCCCATTCTTGGGGCAGACACCGAGACGGGGGAGGGCCATCCCTTCCGACTGGCCGGGCCCACCTGCCTGGCAGGCGATGTGGTGGGGGACTATGCCTTTGAGCGTGAACTGAATGTGGGCGACCCGGTTCTCTTCGGGGATATGGCTATCTACACCACCTGCAAAAACAATACCTTCAACGGTATGCCCCTGCCCGACATCTGGAGGCTGGATGAGGCTGGAAACCTTGCCCGGCTGACCCGGTTCGGGTATGAGGATTTTAAAATGCGCCTGGGCAGCCGGACCCGGCCGGAGCAGAGGCCGGGTCAGACGGCGGACCGGAAACCATACTGACTACAGGGCCTGTCGGGATTCCGACAGGCCTTTTGCCTGCCCCGCCTGGGTTGGCTTTTTCTCTTATGAAAATTTTCTGAGAGAGAGAAAATACCTTGAGCACCAAAAAATAAAGTGATATAATCTAATTGTTTATACCATATCCTGGATTCGGACTTGCGGCGGTAAGGATTCCGGGAGACTGAAAACTGAATATGGCAGCTTATTTTAAGGAGGAAGAGAAATGCGAAGAAAATTGCGCGCGCGTTTTGGGAGCGTATTGCTGACGATGGCAATGCTCCTAAGCCTTCTGCCGGTGACGGCGGGAGCAGTGGAGAAAACGACATATGTTGATGCGTCGTATTCCGAAGGAAATTCTGATGGATCGGAAAGCAAGCCCTATACCACCATTCAGGAGGCGGTAGATGCGGCTACTGGAGAAAATAATACTATTAAAGTTATGGCTGTCTCCGGTCATGAGTATGCCCCCTTCACGGCTGCAAACCTCAAAAATCTTACCATTGAGGGCGTTGCAAATACTCAAGGAGAAAAGCCCGTCATTAAATCGAACTATGACGGTTCGCCGGTAACCGTGTATATGGGCAGCGGTGCCGTCGTGCCTGGGAAAGGCATGGACGGCCTGAAATTGGAGGGGTTGGTGTTTAAAAACTACGGATACAGCAACGAGTGGTTTAGCTCCAGCATATCCCTCAACGGCAATACCGGAACTGAACTGTCCGGTGCGGTCATTAACAACTGCGATTTTATTGTTGCGGACGAAGCGGAGAATATTCCGAACTATGCGGTGTTTTTGAGCACTGACACTTTTACATTTACTGGAAATACTGTTACTGGATACAAAAATGGTATTTCCTGTATGAGCGATAACAGCACTCTGAATGAGGTGACCATTACCGGTAATAACTTTGATGTAACGAGTAATGTAATTTACCTCTACCACGGGCAATATGATGTTAACGCAACTGGCAAAATTACCTTTACAGGAAACACAGTCGAAAATGGTAGTATTGAGCTGTTCGACTATGCGAACTCCTATGAGGACAGGGGAGTCTCAATCAAGCAGGTCATTACAGATGTTGACACCAGTGAAGTTCCCATTATCACGACAGCCATTAATCAGACCACGACAACATTCAAAACATCAGACGGCGAGGATGTCACCAATATTGTCTTTGGCTATCAAGATGCAAAGCAGGCGCTCGCCAATACAAGCGAAGGCGATACCTTTTATATTAATTACTCTGCTGATAAAACTGAAGAGAATGTAGAGTATACCAAGACGGGAGAGGAATCGTACACGGATGCAAGCGGCACCACCTTCAACATCTGGGCCGCAGAGATTAATGATACGAAATACGAAACCCTTGCTAAAGCAGTTGAGGAAGCTGACAGTTCCGCTACCATTACCCTGCTGTCCAACATCACCCTGACGGAGCCCATCAAACTGGAAAGCGGCAAGGACATCACCATCAACGGCGGGGAGAACAAGTACAGCATTTTCTTTGAGCATGATGGCGGCGCTTTCAAGACGGTCTTTACCGGTAGCGCCAGTGGGGAAGTCGAGGGCATTCCCTCTAATGTCAAGCTCACGGTGAACAATGTGAAATTCGTGAACACCAGCACTAAGTACACCTCTCAGGGCTACGCCGTGCTGGTGGGCAGCAATTCCTACAACACCGAGATCAAGCTGGATGGCTGCTCCTTTGAGAACCTGTACTGCGGCGTGATCGCCAATTATCAGAACGCGCCTGCCGACAGTACTGCTAATAAATATCCCAGCATTTCCATTACCAACAGCACCTTTATCGACACCACCTATGGCTATTCCATTGATGAGACTACGCCCGGGTGTGCTGTGGATGTGGTAAACCCAACCTTTACCGGTAACACGGATGAGAGTGGTGCTAACATGACCGCCGGTGAGCCCTGGTTTGAGGTCAAGAATGCCAACACCGTCACCAAGTACAACAATCTGGCCGCTGCCATCGCTGCTGCCAATGGTATTAACGGCTCTGACCCTGTCACCGTGACCATCAACAAGTCCGGCGAGTATGCCTTTAATGCCACTGATTTTCCCGCCATTACTCGCAGCAAGGTCACTGTCGAAGCGGCTGAGGGTGTGGAGGCAACCTTTAAGGTGACTGCCACAGTGAGCAATCTGTTCCAGGGCGATTCTATCACGCTGCGCAATCTCCACTTCGTCTCCTCGGCTGACTGCGATATTATCTCCTATTTTGAAGGCGAGTATCTGACTCTGGAGAAGTGCAGTTTCACCGGCAATGGTCATGGGCGTGCAATCTGGGCCTACACCGACAATATCTCCATTACAAATTGTGAGTTTACCAATTTTGAGCGCGGCTACTACGCCTGCTGCGACAACAACCCTGCCGGGGAAGTCACCATTACCGGCAACATCTTCACCAATGTCCGGGTGCCTATCGACGGCTACTGGGGCAAGACTGCTACAACTACTACCAATATCCAGATCACCGACAACACCATTACTCCGGGCAGCTGGGGCACCAGCTACATCCAGCTGTGGGACTACGCCCAGTACCTGAAGTGGCTTCAGGGCGATAAGTTGGAAGAAGACCGTAACGGCAGCGCCATCAAGGCTACCATTAAAGATAACATCTATAACGGCAATGTGGTCATCTATGCCACCCACTTCAACTGGTACTGGTCCAGCGAGTCGGAACTGGAGCTGGATGAAGCCTCTAAGGCTTTGCTGAAGTACCGCGTCCTGGTGGAGCTGGAGAACGCCGAGAGCGCCACCGTCACCAACGCCAATGGTACCCCCATCACCGCCTTCAACGAGGAGACAACTTCTTCCAAGCGGGGCAATAAGCAGGTCATCTATGCCATCAGCGAGGGCGACTACATCTTCAATATCAAGCCCACTAGTTCCACTGAGGGACTGGTGACCCAGAAAGTGGAAGTTAAACCCACAACCGCAAATGCTTCTGGCAGTACCACCAATAAGGTGTCTGTTACTTCCGGCACTGTCAATGTCGCCAAGATCAACGATACTCCGTACACCTCCCTCACCGAGGCGCTCAACTATGCCAAGGATAACGACACCATTACCCTGCTCAGCAATGTTGTGTTGACGGAGAGAGGACTGCCCGGCGCCGCTATTTCCGGAAAGACTCTGACCATTGACGGTGATGGGCATACTCTGTCCTTTGCCTACACACCCGGCAACAATTATCTCAATGCCGTATTTGGTAATAACAACAATCCTCTGTATGGCGATACCACATTGACCGTGAAAAACCTGACGATTGAAAACACCGGTACTGCCGGCAGCGGATACGGAGCCATGGTAGCTTATGATGCCAACGGCACGGAAATTACCTACGAGAAATGCACATTTAAGAATATGTTCTCGGCGGCATATGTAAATGCGGTGCGATCCGATCCCGACAATGGTGTAAAACTGAACATTAAGGGTTGTAATTATATCAATACTCCCCGGGCCTATGCGGTAGATGAGACCAGCCCCAATGCTTACCGCAATGCAGTTATAAGGCTGATCTGACCGGCAGCTCCGGATATGAGGCCGCATACGATGTGGTCGAGGGCTATGTGTATCTCAATGACCGGGTTTATGGTACAGACTTGGATGCTGCGTTTTCTGCCGTCGGTACGGGAGATACCATTTTCCTGACTCCCGGCACTTATAATGTGACCACCCTTGCTTTGAATAACAAGAGCGACATCACCATCGAAGGTTCCGGCATGGGCAAGACCATCCTGAAGGACACCGACGGAAGCTACCTGCTGAATCTGAACAGTGGCGATTGCACCGGAATCACAGTCAAAAATCTGACCCTGGATGGAGATGGTCAATCTTCTGTCCTGATCAAAGTAGGTACTGGTGCTGATTGTTCTGACCTAAACATTGAGAATGTTGAATTTAAGGACGCTACTCACGGTATCAATATTGCCAGTGCTGATACCGATGCAGGTTCGGCCCTCATCTCAATTACGGGTTCCAGCTTCCATGATTTGGCCTATGCGGGAATTTATGCCGAGCGGGGAGATATTTCCGTTGCCAACAGCAGCTTTGAGGACATTCGGAGTGCGGACGGCACCGCCGCAGGCATTCTCTTTGCTACTGGTGTCAATTCGGATCCATACTCCTTGAGTGTGACTGAAAGTGACTTTAAAAATATTACTGGTACTGATGCTAGTAATAAGGCGACCGGTGCCGTATCTGTAACTGGTTCCGGAACCTTGGAGAGCTTTGTCCTCACAGGTAATGCATTTGAAGGCAACACCTATGATCTGCACCTCGGTAAGGTTGACAGTACACCTTCCATTGAGAGCATGACCATGGAGAATAACGGCGATATCAATGTTTACATTCCCAAAGAAGATGCACAGATCTATACAGCGACTTTTGTCTCTGAAGGTGTCGTGCTTGAAACAAAGATTGCTGACTCCACAGGGAAGGTTACTGTCCCCGCTGCACCCATCCGTACCGGTTACAAATTCCTGGGCTGGAATGACGGGACTGACACTTACAATGCCAGTGTTTCCGTGACTATCAGCGAAGACACTACCTTCACCGCTCAGTGGCAGCAGATCCCCACCACCCCCGACACCCCCTCCTATGATTCCGGCTCCTCCGAGCCCAGCGGTGACTACATCGTCTCCGTGGACCGTGTCTCCGGTGGTAAGGTCACCGTCAACCCCGGCCGTGCCGACAAGGGCGACGAGGTCACTGTGACCGTCAAGCCCAACGACGGCTATGATCTGGACGAGCTGGTGGTCACCGACAGCAAGGGCAACGAGCTGGAGCTCAGCTATGAGGGCAGCGGCAAGTACACCTTCACCATGCCCTCCGGCACCGTGGATGTGAAGGCCACCTTCGTGAAGGCCGATGTGGGCTCTGTTCTGGACGACTTCACTGATGTGAACCCCGACGCCTGGTATGCCCAGGCTGTGGAGTTTGTGGTGGAAGAGGGCCTTATGACCGGCACCTCCGCTACCACCTTCGCCCCCGACACCTCCATGAGCCGTGCCATGATCTGGACCGTGCTGGCGGCCTATAACAGCTACAACACCAGCGGCGGCAACCCCTGGTACGCCCCCGGCCAGCAGTGGGCCATGGTGAACGGCGTCTCCGACGGCACCGCCCCCAACAGCTCCATCACCCGTGAGCAGCTGGCTGTGATGCTGTGGCGTGCCGCCGGCAGCCCCGAGACCAGCGAGAGCCTGAGCGGCTACGCAGACGCCTCCAGCGTCAGCGACTGGGCTGTGGAGGCTCTGGCCTGGGCCGTGGACAACGGCATCATCTCCGGCATGGGCGGCAGCACCCTGGCTCCTCAGGCTACCGCCACCCGGGCCCAGGTGGCCGTCATGCTCATGCAGTTCGTGGACTACATGGAGGCCTGAAAGGCAGCCTGAGCAAGCAGAAAAATCCAAACACGCAAAAAGCGCCCATTTAGCAGCGGAGACGGCCCGTCGGAACCACAGGATTCCGGCGGGCCGTCTTATTATGCCGTGTTTTTACGAAATTGCCGCAGGATCAGTAAACACTTTTCAAAGACCCGTTTATTTCGCTTTTTTACAGAGATTTTACTCTGGAAAACAGAAAATACCTTGAGCCCCCAAAAATAAAGTGATATAATTCAATTGTTTATACCATATCTTGGATTCGGACTTGCGGCGGCAATGATTCCGGGAGACTGAAAACTGAATATGGCAGCTCATTTTAAGGAGGAAGAAAAATGCGAAGAAAATTGCGCATGCGCTTTGGGAGCATATTGCTGACAATGGCAATGCTTCTGAGTCTATTGCCCATAACGGCGGGAGCTGAGGGCGAGGATGTGGCTCAAGTTGATGATACTACTTATACCTCGTTACAAGAGGCCTTTCAAAATGCGGATAGAAAAACCGTAAAATTGTTGAAGGATGTATATTTAGATAGCACAGTTGAAGTTCCTGAGGGAAAAACAGTTACCTTTGATTTGAATGGTAATGATATTACTGTCTATAAGGATAACAGTACTGGCCGAAGCCTCTATGCTATTAACAATTATGGTGACTTTACTCTGCTAGATTCTATCGGAAATGGTACTATTACTGCCCGAGGAATTCAAAATTTGGAAAATGGCATGATGACCATCGAAAGCGGGAAAATTGTTTCCTGTGACAGTAACGGTGGGGCTGCTGTGTGGAATGAGGCAACGGTAACTATAAATGGTGGTACCTTTGAAACTGTTCATGTTGGTTCGGCGAGCGATAGTGTTGGCGTTGGCTGCTTGAACAATAGTGGTACGGCACTTGTTACTGGTGGCACCTTTAACGATGTAAATAAGCGCACTTATGCTGTAATTTCTACCGGGAAAATCGAGATTACGCCGAGTGCTGGAAAAGAAGTCATTGTCACGGGAGCTCATGGCGGTCTGGCAATTGACAGCGGTACGGCCATAGTCAATGGTGGTATGTATAGTTCGACAGACTATTATGGACTATATGTTTCAAATGATGGTATGGGATCAGATCCTATGACTGCCGCTGTAACAGTCAATGGTGGGACATTTGATGGTAAGTCATATTCTGTTTGGATTGGCAGCGATTATAATGATCCTGTTAATAGCTCCATTGCAATTTATGGCGGCACATTTGCTGATTCACTCAATGCACAATCAAATACGCACGAGAACGCCATTATCATCTATGGCGGTATCTTCTCCAACGATAGTGTGAAAGAGTATGTGGCCCCCAACTATGAGTGCGTTGGCCCCAATGACAACGGCAAGTATACCGTCCAGAAGATGGAAGACAAGCTGGTGGTCAGCGGCAGCGTCGACGGCAGCGGCAATGTCTCTGGTTCTCTGGAGGGAAGCTTCGGTGGCAACGGGACTGCCATAGACGACAATACCGACAGCGGGATTGTTGGTGGAGGAGACACTACCACCAATAACGATGTGTCTATTAACCTGACCACTGGTAACACCAATAATCCTGCTGCCACTACTACTCTGGAAGTGACCAAGGAGACCGCCCAGTCTCTGAGCAATGCTGACAAGCTGACCGTCAAGACCGACGCGGCTGAGGTCTCCTTCGACACCACCGCTCTGAGCACCATTGCTTCCGGCGCTGACAACGATGTCACAATCACCGTTGAGAAGACGAAGAAATCTGAAAGTGACAAGAAGGTCCTTGCCTCCTACGAGGTGTCTGTTGAGGCCAATGGCGCCAACCTGCTGCCCAACAGCGCCAACAACGGTACCGTGACCATCACTGTTCCCGTGCCTCAGGGCGTTACCAGTCCTGTCGCCTGGTATGTGCAGAACGGTGTCTTTGTTGATAATCTGGGCGGTACAGTGAACGGCGATAAATTCACTTTTACCATTGACCACCTGTCCGAGATTTATATTGTGGACGGCGAGATTACCAGCAATGTTGTGGCCTCCTTTGTGGAAAATGGGCAGACCCGTTACTTTGACGACCTGGCGGAGGCCATCGAGGAAGCTCCTGCTGGCGGAACAGTTACCCTGCTGAATGATGCCACACTGACGGAAAAGGTTAACATCAACAAGTCCCTTACTATCGTTGGTGGAAATCATATTATTACCGGCAATAATAGTGATAGCAGCGTTTATTTTGAGATCACGGGCGGCACCTTTAATATCTCCGATGTTACCTTAACGGATTTCGGCGGCAATGTTGCCGTCGGCAGTGGTACAGCGGTATTTAAGGTGACTGGTGACAGCGCTAAATTTATTGGAAATAAGCTGACAGTAGAGAACTTCAACCGTGCTGGCTTTGACTTTGTAGCGGGTACCTTTGAACTGTCCAATACCGACATTGATTGCGCCAATGACTATGGTAAAACGACGGGAAACAAGATTCTTACTAAGGGGGTCAAGGCCGGATATGGTTCCAGCAAGGTCACCGGTACTCTGACCAATGTAAATGTTAGCACCTCCATGTCCAACTACACTGATTGGGGCTCTGGTGCCATTGAAATTTACAACAATGCTGAGGTAACCATTAACGGTGGTGAGATTACCGACAGCCAGTATGGCGTTTGGGTTGACAATCATTATGCTGCCCAAGGGGCAACCGGCGCTACCGCTGCCAAAGTAACTCTCAATGGTGTACAGATCTCTGCATCGGCGGATGCTGTTCTGGTATACGGTAGTGGTGAAGCTGATTCTGACCGCACGGCCTCCGTGGACATCAACGGCGGTACCTTTACCGGTAATATAGCTGTCTATGGGATTGCTGCCACTGGTAAGGAAAGTGCCAGCATCAAAAAAGCTACGATTACCGGCGATGTTGTCAATGAAAACGGCGGTTCTGTTGCCGTTGTAGACAGTACGATCAACGGTAATGTTCCTGACAGTTCTTCCACCAGCACCACCATCATCAACAGTATGGTGAATAACACTCTTACCAATACCACTCCCGACGGCGCAGTGGCTCTGGTAGGTGCGAATACTTACGACAACCTGCACACCGCCATCGAGGCCGCCAAGACCGGTGAGAACAAAACCGTTACCCTACTCTCCAGCATCGAGGAAGCCTCTTGGAATATGATCTGGAATATGGAGGGCATTACTCTGGACGGAGATGGTAATACTCTAAAGATCAACGAAATCCAGAGTGGCCAGAACCACGACGCGGTGTTCCACTCCCTCGGCGGCAATACCTTCAAGGACCTGATTATTGATCTGACAGAGGTAGCTGATGATTCTCAGGCGCAGGGCAGTCGTGCCTTCAGTGCCGCCCCCGGCGATACTTTCTCCAATGTAACCATTAAGGGCAATGAGCATATCGGCTATGGCATTACCGTTGGCGGGACTACTGCTACTGGCGAAACCCTGTCTATCGATAACTGCAAGTTTGAAAATGTTGGAATTGGCGTTTATGACTCCAGTGATGGAGGGGAAAATAAGGTTGATGACCTTGATATTACCAATTCTACCTTTACAAATTGCGGTATTGTAGGCGTCATCCGTGTAGAAGATACCACATTTACAGGCAACACGGTGACAAACAGCAGTGAGCTGTCTCTGGCGATCACCGACGAAGGTAAAGCAACTGTCACCGGCAACACCTTCCAGGATGCGGGCAAGATCTGGTTCGCCGGCGCTGATCTTGGAAAGGTTACCTTCACCCAGAATAAGGTGCTGGGCAGCACTACCGTCAGCACTGACCAGGCGAAGGATGGCACGAACCTGAATGTCTCCAAGAACTACTGGGGCGGCGGCGCTCCGGGCGACAAAACTACCGGCACCAATTTCACCGGTGAAAATGTCTATTATCTGCGCCCTGCCATGCAGGATGAGGACCTGAACACCTATGTGCCCTCCACCCCCGACACCCCCTCCTATGACTCCGGCTCCTCCGAGCCCAGCGGCGACTACATCGTCTCCGTGGACCGTGTCTCCGGTGGTAAGGTCACTGTCAACCCCGGCCGTGCCGACAAGGGCGACGAGGTCACTGTGACCGTCAAGCCCAACGACGGCTATGATCTGGACGAGCTGGTGGTCACCGACAGCAAGGGCAACGAGCTGGAGCTCAGCTATGAGGGCAGCGGCAAGTACACCTTCACCATGCCCTCCGGCACCGTGGATGTGAAGGCCACCTTCGTGAAGGCCGATGTGGGCTCTGTTCTGGACGACTTCACTGATGTGAACCCCGACGCCTGGTATGCCCAGGCTGTGGAGTTTGTGGTGGAAGAGGGCCTTATGACCGGCACCTCCGCTACCACCTTCGCCCCCGACACCTCCATGAGCCGTGCCATGATCTGGACCGTGCTGGCGGCCTATAACAGCTACAACACCAGCGGCGGCAACCCCTGGTACGCCCCCGGCCAGCAGTGGGCCATGGTGAACGGCGTCTCCGACGGCACCGCCCCCAACAGCTCCATCACCCGTGAGCAGCTGGCTGTGATGCTGTGGCGTGCCGCCGGCAGCCCCGAGACCAGCGAGAGCCTGAGCGGCTACGCAGACGCCTCCAGCGTCAGCGACTGGGCTGTGGAGGCTCTGGCCTGGGCCGTGGACAACGGCATCATCTCCGGCATGGGCGGCAGCACCCTGGCTCCTCAGGCTACCGCCACCCGGGCCCAGGTGGCCGTCATGCTCATGCAGTTCGTGGACTACATGGAGGCCTGAAAGGCAGCCTGAGCAAGCAGAAAATTGAAACACATGAAAAGGGAGCGTTGCAGAATAACCATCTGCAGCGCTCCCATATTTTGTCTGGGGCAAAGTCAACCACTGGCTATGCCAGTGGAAAAAAGAGCTTATAGCGAGGGGAGAGTAGACAAATAAAAAACTCCTCGATAAAGTAAAGTCAAGGTTTGCCGACCAGACTAACAGAATCGAGGAGATCTTCATCATGAAAGATAAGGGCATAAGTAGTTTAGAGCATACAAGTTGGCGGTGTCAATATGATATTGTATTTGCGCCAAAATATAGACGAGTGGAGATATATGGAGCAATACGGGAAGATATAGGAATGATACTGAGGAAAGCTGTGCCAGCAAAAAGGAGTAGAAATAATAGAAGCTCAAGCATGCCCGGATCATATCCATATGCTGATAAGTATACCCCCAAAATACAGTGTGAGCCAGATCGTGGGATATCTAAAGGGGAAGAGCAGTCTAATGATATTTGACCGACATGCAAATTTAAAATACAAGTACGGAAATAGACATTTTTGGGCAAGAGGCTATTATATAGATAATAGATACGGCAGGACGCAATAAAAAAGCGATAAAGGCATACATAGCCAACCAGTTACAAGAAGACCAAATAGCTGACCAGGTAAGTATAAAGTAATTTATAGACCCGTTTACGGGTAGCAAGCAAAGATAAGGCAATAAAAAGAGCCCCTTAAGGGGTGGCCCGAAACAGCAATGCAGTCGGCAAACCGTTTCGGGCCCCTTAAGGGGCTTTGTCTGCAGCGGGCCCTCATAGGGCCTAATCAAGCCACCGGCTTAGCCGGTGGTTTTGACTAAAATTTTTAGTCCGGTATGGCTTGCGGAAGTAAGCTTGGAAAGCCAAGAGTGATTCAAACTGGCGGTAAACTTGAAAGCTAGAAACAGGAGCCGGACAGATAGATTTTTGCTTGCTCCAGGGTAGGCATTGCGGGAATTGCACCGCGGTGCTGTATACAGCAGGCAGCTGATGCGCTACCCCATTGTGCAAAACCATAGGTGTCTGCCAGGGTTACTTCTTCCAACGGCTTTCCATATGCCAGCAGCCCGTGAAGGAATCCCCCCCAGAAAGAATCTCCTGCGCCGGTTGTGTCTGTAACGGGAACGGAATGAGCGGGCAAATGGGCGGTTTCTTGATTGACGCAGACCAAGGCACCTTTCTGGCCCAGTGTGACTGCAACACAGGTAATTCCAAGTGATGACAGGTATCTGGAAGCTGCAACGGGATCATCCGTACCGGTAATCAGAGCTGCCTCCTCATCGGAAATTTTAATGAGGTCAACCAAGGGTAAAAGCGAACGCATTTGAGCGATAGCGGTGTCTTGATCGGGCCAGAGAGAAGCACGGTAGTTTGGATCATAGGAGATAAGACTCCCGGATGCTTTGGCCAGCTTTACGGCACGGAGCGTGGTACTTCGGGATGGTTCGTTGGTGAGAGAGAGCGAGCCTATGTGGAAAATACGGGCATTTTGTAACAGTTCCAGGTTTAATTCCTCTGGCCGCAATTGCGTGTCAGCGCCGGGCTTTCTGGCAAAGGAAAAGGCCCGTTCTCCTTGCGGGGAGAGCGTTACAAAGGCCATAGTGGTAAAAACATCTGGATCCATAATGAGTCCATCAGTAGAAACGCCGGCAGATCGCAGTGTCTCGGCAAGAAAAACACCATGCATGTCTGCTCCGACTTTTCCAAGAAAAGCGGTGGAGTGTCCAAGCTTGGCTGCTGAAACTAGAACATTGGCAATTGCGCCGCCGGGGTTGCGTTCGAATAGCAGCATCCCGTTGGGAGATACGCCCGCCTGAGTAAAGTCAATGAGCAGTTCACCTAGGGCAATTACATCAAACATGATCTACTCCTTTGCGGAGGGATACTCCGTGCACAACAGACGGTAAATGGCCTCGTCTTCTTCGATTTCCGGAAATCTGCCGATCGGTTTGTAGAACCGATTGTCATTCTGGTCGTCGTTGCACATGGACACTTCTCCCAGTAGAACCGCTCCGGTGCCGGGGATGACCTCAAAATCATGGTATAAGTAGGGGAAGATGGTAATGCTTTCTCCGGGATCCAGGCGGACTTGGGTGCCGGCTTTTACATAAAATGCATGACCGTCCTTGCACACCCGGACATCGGTGGGGGCAAATGTTTCCTCAGAGGTGGAGTTATATACCCGTATCAGGATGGCGCCGCCCCCGCGGTTGATAATATCCTCCATTTTGTGCCAGTGAAAGTGCATTGGCGAATACTGGCCCTCTTCCAGCATCAGCAGCTTTTCGGCATAAGGCTTGGGATAGCGGTCGGTCTGGCAAATATTCCCGTTGCGCAGAGTGATCAGCGTAAATCCCGTCTTTTCAAATTCGCCCAGGCCGTAGTCGGTTACATCCCACCCCAGCATGTTGTCCCGGATCTCGTCATATTCATGCCCTTTGGTTTGCCAGTCGGCCAATGTCCAATGACAAAAGGGCGGGAGCGTAAAACCGTTTTCTGCCGCCAGGTGCTCCATGCGCCGGATGGCATGGTTGATCTGTGAGCGCTTCACTGAAAATCAGCTCCTTTATCTGTGACCCGTCAACACTTTGGTCAAAGTCCGCACGAGTGAAAAATGGATGCGATTTCTTCCATTTGAATGTCATTGACTGGCAGTAAAGGACTGGACACGAAACGAGTACCCAGGCCGAGAAATTCTAAAATCCCTTTCATTCCGGCCATCCAGCAGCCGCTGACAAAAATCGCTTTGCGTATTGCGTTGATCTGTGCTTGAATCTGATAGGCCTGCTGAACCTTGCCGGCTTGACATGCAGCCTGAAGCTGGACAAACACCTGGGGAATAAAGTTAGCCAGGCCGGGGATGCATCCTTGCGCGCCGTAAAGCATGCTGACAGAGCACAGTTCTTCTGCACCGTTCAGAACCGAGATGTTTTTATCTTGCAACAGAATCATGGCACGCTGAAGCTGCTGCCAATCTGCGGTGCTGTCTTTGAATGCAACGATGTTCTCGTAATCGGCGAGTAGGGAGATGGTCTCGGGCAGAATATTGGCATGTGTCGTCTCCGGAATGTTATATACAGCGATTTTCAAACCGGTACTGTTACAGATTTTGTCATAGTGCCGCAGTATTTCGTCCTGACCAAAACTGGTTAAGTAAAAAGGCGGGGTGCATACCGCAATCTCTCCGCCGCACGCTTCAATCTGCTTGAGGCGTTCAATAACCCGGGAAGTTGAGGTGTCAATAGCGCCACAGAAAACGGGAATTTTTTCTTTGACGCTATTCAGTACGGCCTTCATATTCTGGTACCATATAGTATCGGGCAAACGCAGCGCTTCCCCAGAGGTGCCATTTACGAATACTCCCGACACACCGCCTGCAATACAGTGTGTAATCAGCTTTTCAAGGGCATCATAATCTAATTCCTCGTGAGCGGTCAACGGCGTAACCGTGGGAGGAATGATACCGGTATATTTATTTTTGTTATCCATAGTCTGACTGTTACATTCCTTTCTCCTGGCAAGAGCATGGGACCGGGTTTTGACCCCCCATACAGCTGTTTCGCTCAACAATGCTGGGCTGGAAAAGGTAGTACTCAAAATCCAACAGCGGCTGATGGTTGATCATCCCCCAGAGAAGTTCTGCGGCTTTTTCACCGATTTCATAGTTTTTGTAAGCGACAGAAGTGAGGGGAACCGGGAGCATTTTGCATGTGTCAGTATTATCATAACCGATAATACCAATGTCGTCAGAGATTTGCTTGCCGCTTTCCGAAATTGCTTGATAGCACTTTTGCGCAACCTCATCATTAAAACAGAATACGGCGTCCAGCGCCTCACTGCTTTCAATCAGATCCTTCATAGCGCGGTAGCAGTCGGAGTCGAAGCGAATCAGTTTACGGTTGATTGGCAGCCCCTGTTCCATAAGAGCGGACAGATAGCCTTGACAGCGATCGATGCTGGTTTTGTATTTTAGTTTAGCGATGTAAGCGATGTTGCGGTAATTATGGGCAATCAGGTGTTTCGCGGCAATATACCCTCCATAAAAATCGTTGGAGGTGACAGTTGGGACATTGATTCCTTCTACGCTTCGATTGCAGAAGACGAAGGGGGTTTTGGCTGAAGCCAACTGGTTGTACAGACGGAAATTTACCCGGATATCATTGGAGACGACCGGGACGATGATCATCCCGGACACTCCGGACAGGAGAAGGCGCTTTACATATTGCTCCTGCTTGTCCGGATCATTGTCTGAGTTGCAGATAATTGTGTTGACCCCATAGCGCTGGGCCACATTTTCGGCGCCCCTTACCAATCCAGGATATATTTCTTCCATTACATTTGGAACGATGACACCCCAATTTCCGATGGGTGAGGTGCCTCCTTCGAGCAACCCTGCTACATAAGTTCCGCTGCCCTTTTTTGAAATCAGAAACCCTTCCTCTTCCAGTTCGCGAATTGCCTTGTCCAGGGTGGTACGGGTAGTGTCTAATTTTTTGCATAGAAATGGCCTGGAAGGAAGTCGATCCTCCGGGGTGTATTTGCTTAGCTCCAATAGCAGGTCGCGCTTGATCTCTTTGTAACGGAGCATGGGGAAACCTCCTTATGCAAGATTTCAGCTTTCTGATCTGAGATTATTTGAATACAGAAAAGCCGCCGTCGACCAATAAATTATGGCCCGAGACATAATCTGAAGCGGGTGAGGCCAAAAAGAGGGCCGCGCCTTTAATGTCCAGTCCCATAGTCCCCATATGCCCGGCCATGGTAGCGTTGGCGTAGTCGTTGACAAAACCCGACGGAAGATCTCCTTTGTCGAACCCCCCAGGAGAAATACAGTTGACTTGAACATGGTAGGGGGCCATAAAGGCAGCCAGATCCCGGGTCATGGCAATTACACCGCCTTTGGCGGCAGCGTAATCCACGGGCTGTTCCATTTTGTTGTTCTTTCGGTACATAAGTCGGTTCCGGCCTACGACACCGGCAATTGAACCTATATTAATGATTTTGCCGCTGTTTCGTTTAGCCATATAGCGGCCTACAGCCTGAGAGCACAGCATTGGACCGATCAAATTGGATGTGATCATGTCGACGACATCCTGTGGATTGCGCTGTAAGAAATTGCCCTCAGATGCCCCGGAACCTCCACCGGCATTGTTGATCAAAATATCGATATGGCCTTTCCAGGCATACGCTGCTTCGGCCATTGTTTGCACCTGGGCAGGATCACGCTGGTCTAATGACAAAGTTAAAGTGTCCACTCCGTATTGTGAGTGGATTGCCTCGGCAGCACAGACCAATTTTCCTTTGCTTCTGGAAGCAAGGACAATATTGCAGCCGCTCTCTGCCAGTGCACAGGCCATATCATAGCCAAGCCACGAATGGCCGCCGGTGATGATAGCCACTTTGCCGGATAAATCAAATAAATTATGTATGGAAGAATTCATTGACTTTCCTTTCCGGATATTTTTGACAAATAGTGAACTTAAATTTGACTAATATTAGTCAGAATTAATTTTAGCATATGAAGTCAAGGCAAAACAACTAAAATGTTGATTGATTGAGTAGACTTTTATATAAAGTATATAGCATTAACATTTATGAAAGTCAAGAGATTTTGTGGAAAAATTCGGTCTAATATTAAATTATTTAGTTAGATTTTAAAAATCTGACCGTTTTTTTGAATGATTTGACCATTTTTAACTAAAATTATTGACGGGGAGAGATGAAGCATCTATAATGAGCATGCAAAACACAATGGAAATGATTGATGAGGAGACTTTTCAGCAGATATCAATGCGCTCTACAAGGAAATTGCCTTACATGACGATAAAAGCATGGGGCTGAGCTGAAACGGGCCGAAAGGGTGGTAGCTTGCTATGATGAAAAATCAGTTGAAGGAGAAAATGAAACAGCGTCCTGTATTTGGTATGACCATTTGCAGTGGCTCGCCTGCAATTGTTGAGATGTTGGGTTATGGTGGGCTGGATTTTGCCTTTATTGACACAGAACACAATTCCAACGGGGTGGGGGACTGTCGGGAACTGATTTTAGCTGCCCGCATGGGTGGAGTCAGTCCTCTGGTTCGCGTAACGAAGCCGGACGAAGTGGAAATCCGCAAGGCGTTGGAGCTGGGGGCAGAGGGCGTGATTGTACCGCACATCAAAACCGTGGAAGAGATGGAAACCTGTGTCCGGGGGGCGAAATTTCCACCCTTAGGCCGCCGCGGTTTAGACTTTGGCGTTCGTTCGGCGGGCTATGGCCTTCGTCAATATGAGCAATCTGACTATATCAGTTACAGCAATGACACTGAGTTGGTTATTCCTATGATGGAGGATTTTGAATTCAAAGATCATATTGATGAGTTGATGGCGGTGCCTGGGATTGACGCAATCAATTTTGGACCCGCTGATTATTCCAATTCACTTTGCCTGCGCACGGGTTACAGTATTGACCAGCCAGAAGTTTCTGATGCGTTAGAAGCGCTGCGTCAGCGGTGTCAACCCAAAGGTATTGGTATTATGGCCCCCGCCAATCCTCCGACAATGGAGAACGCCATGCACTTGATTGAAAAGGGCGTCACCATGGTTATCATGTCCAGCGATTTCAATATCTGGAACAGCAGTATCCGGTCCATTCGAACCGAATTGGACAAGCTGTTAAGTACCCTGTAATTCATTGAGGACACTAAAAAATAAAATGGAGGTAAACTGTATGAAAAAGTTCGTATCTGCTCTGCTGTGCGCGGCCTTGGTGCTGGGTCTGACCGCCTGTAGCAGCGGAGAAACTACCACTTCATCTTCTGGCGGTTCTTCTGTTGATTCAGCTTCTTCTGAAACTAAGCCCGATAAGGTCTATAAAATGAATTGCGGGACCTCCATCGGTGCAGGAACCCCTCGTGAGGAAAGTGCGGATGTGTGTTATGCCGAATATTTCAAGGAATATGTAGAGGAGCATTCCAACGGCGCCATTGAGTTTGAAATCTTTTATGGGAATACCCTGGGCTCGGATGCTGATGTAGTAGCGGGCTTGTCCAATGGTACCATTGAATTTTATTGCGGAGATATCACCACCGTTTCGTCCTATTATACCCCGGCGTTGTTGTTTTCCATCCCCGGCGCGTTGAGCAGCATTGAACAGGCCAATAATCTGTTTGAAAGCGAGTGGGGCCAGCAGTTCTTTGAAGATTGTGCCGATGCTTCCGGAGTCCGCATTCTCTGTGCCGTAGGTAAGGGATTCCGCAACTTTACCACCGTCGATACCCCGATTAAAACCGTTGATGATGTGGCCGGCCTCAGTTTCCGTGTTCTGAATAACCCTCTGTACATTAAGATGGTTGAATCCTTGTCTGCCAGCGCTGTTCCTATGGATATTTCTGAACTGTATACAGCCCTGCAAAACGGAGTGGTTGATGGGCATGAGAACTCTATTCCCAACATTCTCCAGGATAAAACATATGAGATTGAGAAATATCTGGTGATGGATGCCCATGCCGGCAGCTATTTCTGCGGGATGATCAGCGACTCCTTCTATCAGTCGCTGCCAGCAGATCTGCAGCAGGTTGTTCAGGATGCCAACGAATATGCCAAGGGGAAAGTGAAGCAGACGGTTGACAATATTCTTGTCAATGGGATCCAGACTCTGCGCGACAACGGTGTTGAAGTCTATGAGCCTACTGCTGAGGAACTTGAAGATTGGCATAACGCCTATTCCGGCGCCTGCATGGAACTGGCTAAGGAGCAGATCGGTGCGGAAGAGGTGGAAAATTTCGTAGCTGCGATCCAGCAGTATGGCGGCATCTGATTATAGGAGAGGTTGTTGTGTAACAATACTAAAAGCGTGCCGGGTGCTTGCTGGCGCAGGTACCTGGCCGCTTTTACTTACTGTAGGATGCAGAGAGGAGGTCCTCCGTTTGACTGCACTCAAAAAGATCTATCATGTGTTAAGAAAAGGATCTGACTTGGCAGAATATATTGTAAAGGCGATTTCAGCTATCCTGGTGTTCGGATGCTTTTTTGCTGTGTTTTTTCAGGTAATTAATCGATATATTTTAGTAAAACAGACCTTATTTCCGTGGGATTCTGTTACATGGACAGATGAGCTTTCCCGGTTTTTGCTGGTGGGTATCACCTATGTTTCTTTGGGTCAGATCTATAAATATGGGCAGATGTCCCGTGTGGATATGATCTACAATCGGTTGAATCCCGTGGCGAAAAAACTGCTATATGTTTTAGAATTTGTAATGATGATGATTTTCCTGGGGGCGGTAATTAAATATGGTATTCAGTTTGCAAATGCCAATTCGATTTATCGCTCTGAGATGCTGCGTATTCCTGGAGATATTCTGTATTTACTTCCGGTATTAGGAAGCGTCCTGATTGGGTATGAGATCATTACCGAATTTTTTGGTGTGCTTGCCCAGGAGATTGTCCCATTTGAAAGTATGACAAAACCGGAAAACTCGGAAAGCCTGGACTAGGGAGGGCATGAACAATGACTGAAACAATGATAATGCCTCTTCTGCTGCTGGGACTGTTTTTAATTTGCTGTTTTATTGGTGTGCCGGTCAGTTTCTGTATTGGCTTTACAACCTGGACAGCATTTTTAATGCTGGATGGAAAGCTGATGGTCTTGGCACAGAAACTATTTTCGGGGATCAACAGTTTTTCCTATCTTTGTATACCGCTTTTTGTCCTGTGTGCTGAAATTATGTCGCAGGGTAAATTAATAGATAAGATAGTAAGTTTCTGCAATGTGTTTATTGGCCATGTCAGGGGAGGACTGGCATATGTAAATGTGCTGGACAGTATGTGCTTTGCAGGCATTTCCGGCTCGGCTTCGGCAGATATGGCAAGCATTGGGAAAATATTGGTTGATACCATGACGGCAGCCGGATATAATAGGAAATTTTCTGCAACCCTCTCGGCGGCTTCTGCAACCATCGCCCCGTTGATTCCGCCTTCCACGATTATGATTATTTACGCTTCCGCAGCCGGAGGGGTCTCCATTGGTAAGTTGTTTGCGGGAGGCTTTCTGCCTGGTGTAGTATATGGACTTGCTCAGATTTGTCTTTGCGCTTATTACGCCCGAAAGTACAATTTTCCAACTACCGGTCGTATGGCAACATTGAGAGAGATCTGGCATACGGTGAAAGATTCTGCGTCCGTTATGCTCCTTCCCGTCATTATTATGGGGTCCATTGTGACCGGTATTTGCACTGCTACGGAAGCCGGCGCCTTGGCGGTGTGTTATGCGCTGATTATTACCTTGGTTCAGCGTCGGATGAATTTAAAGGAACTATATGGGTGTTTGATCAGCACGGCGCGGCTTACCGCCTCGGTCACATTCATCGTTGCCACCGCCAGTGCCATGGGATGGGTGATTACAGCCCTGCAGATTCCACAAAAACTGGCCCTCTTTTGCCTGGATTATATCAGCAGTCCCACTGTCTTTCTGCTGTTTGTCAATATTTTGTTGTTAATTGTCGGCTGCTTGCTGGATGGTGCCCCTGCCGTTTTGCTGCTGGCACCCATTTTGTGCCCTGTAGCGGAAATGTATGATATTGATCTGATCCATTTCGGCATTGTCATGTGTATGAATCTGACTATCGGGCTTATCACACCGCCGATTGGAATTTTGCTGTTTGTTTGTTCCAATGTAACCAGTATTAAATTGGGCGACCTCTATAAAAGTGTATGGCCATTCGTGCTTTGCGGGATTATTGTGCTGCTGATCATTACTTATGTGCCGATTACAGTAACATTTATTCCGAGTTTGATGAAATAAACAGTATCGTCAAGAGGATTCTGGAACCGTGGATTTCGACCCCTGTTTCAAAGATTCTGATTTAAAATTGCTAGGGTATAGATAGCCGTCCTGATAGTGTTTGTGTCTGCTGGTAAGATTAGGCTCATAATAGTTAACCCGGCTGCGCTTGCTGCGCAGCCGGGTTTTTGACAGACAACCTACGAAAATGGAGACTGGTACGCCGACCGGCGGGGCCGGCCTCAGGACCGGCAGAACTCCGACTTGCGAAACAGAGAACGCAGCAGCACGATCCACCCCCAGGAAATGGACAGGGTGGGCAGGCAGGCCAGCAGGATGGCATTTCCCGGGGGAATCTGGGAAAAGCAGATGGGACCGAAGAATGCTACAAAGAGGGCCACCATCATGACCAGCAGGGTAATTTTTTCCCGGCGGGTATTGGGGGGTGTCAGGAAGATTTTTTTCAGATCGATTTCCACTTGCCGTTTCATCTCAGTTCAGCGCTCCTGTCTCCGACTCCGCCGCCTGAAGCAGCGCTCCGGAATGAATCATATCCTTCAGGTACTCGATGTGGGGGTAGAGGAGCATATCCTGTTCCATGACCGGGACCTGTTTCCCGATCTCCCGGAGCACGGCGGCGGTAGCCGGGCTGCGGGGCACTTCCGGGTCCAGGAACTGCTGCACCTGATAGGCGGATAGCAGTTCGATTCCCAGGATGTACTCCAGCTTTTCCGCCATGGCCCCTGCCTTTTTACAGGCGTTGTACCCCATCGCCACATAGTTCTCCTGGTTGCCGCGGGGGGGTGTTGTCAATGGTGGAGGGAGTAGCCAGACCGCGCATCTCATTGAGCAGTCCGGCCTGGGTGTACTGGGGAATCATCAGCCCGGAATTGAGCCCGGGCTCTTTAATGCGGAACCAGGGGTAGCCGGACAGGGAGCCGTCGATGAGGCGGTTGTTTCTCCGCTCGGACATCTTTGCCAGAGAGACTGCCGCAATGTGGGCACTGTCTACCATGTCCTTCTTTGTCTCAGGGTCAAAGAAGAATACACGGATGGCCGCCGCCGAATGCCACCATGACACAGGCGATCACGCCGATGGACACGCCCCAAACGATTCTACCGCCTGTCCACCGTCATGATCGACCTGCCGCCTCTGCGGGAGCACCTGGAGGACCTGGAGGACCTGGTGCGCTATCACCTGGGCGCTACCGCTTACCAATATGTCCATGCCATCAGCAGCGTCGATCCCCAGGTGTACCGTATTTTTCGGGCCTATGACTGGCCGGGAAATGTGCGTGAGCTGTTCCATGTGCTGGACTATGCCCAGAATGTGGCCGATTCCACCACCATGCTGCCCGAACACCTGCCCCCCTACCTGCTGAAAAAGCAGACAGGGGCGGCCTCTCAGCCTCCGGAGCACATTGACTTTTCCAATCAGACCCTTCAGGGGCTGCTGGACGAGTACGAGCGGACGATCATTCTCCAGGCGCTGGAGCATTGCGGCTATAATCTGACCCGCACCGCCCGGACCCTTGGGATCCTGCGGCAAAGCCTGCAGTATCGCATCCGGAAATACGGGATCGTATTCTGACACAGTGTGTCCTCTTGTAACGGGCTGTCATGGACACAGTATGCAGATCGGCTATCTATTTTGTACATAGATAGCCGATCTGTTCGTTATTAAAAGAAAATGACCGATCATGAAGCATGGGTTCAATCCTATGTAGGCCAGGGGCAGATAAAATCCCAGGATGGGACAGGGAAAATCTGCGCTTATGCCCCGGGCAGGTGGGAGAGAATGTGGAAGCCATCCTCTGACTCTTCCAAAGTCAGGATATCTCCCAGTGTACCGTTCCCGCTGGACTGCTCCCACAGGGTAACGGTGCTGCCCTCCCGCAAACCATAGACGGGGATAAACATGCCGGGTCCGTAGTCGCTGGTAAAGTTGTACCAGGCGTCGTACTCCTCCAGGTAGATGACGGTGTCCATTCCCACGCCGGACAGCTCCGCCGAGGTGATGCCCGTATACCGCTCCAGCACCTGGTCCACAACCTGTCGGGAATAGCGGTGGATGGGGGTTGGGACCAGGTCCCCGTCAAAGGGCCACAGGGGATGAGCCGTCAGGGCCTGAAATTCCGGGTCGTCCGGATCGTCCTTCACCGACTCACTGCCGGGGAGATACCGCAGGAATTCCTCAAAGCTCAGGTCCTCCGGCCGCTGGTAGTAGGAGGTGAAGAAAGCGCTCACCGGGTTGACCCCTGTTACCTGCTCTCCCTCCGTGAGCTCCGGCTGGAAGGCTGAGCGGTATGTTTCCAGTTCCTCTTCCGTCAAAAAGCCTTCACGAGCGTCCTGCTGGGCGGCTAAACGATTGGAGAATGTATCGTGAAGATCGTTGATCTGTTGGAGGGCCTCAGCGGAAGATATCAAAGTCACCTTTCCCGTCTCTGGGTTCAGCATCCTGGCATTTTCCCCGTCGGTACCCAGGTAGAGGGCTCCCTGGAGCCACTGGGGGTAGTAAATAAATCCGTTCGGGCCCAGGGGAAAGACATCGCGCACATCCCGGAGACCCAGCTCTTCCCAGCTCCAGGCGCGCAGCACAGAGCCAGTTTCCGGATCAAGGACAGACAGGTGTTCTCTGTCTCCTACTGCCAGACCGCCGGGAAAGGGGATGCAGCCCATATAGCGGAACTCAGTCTCCCAGCTGCCATCCATGGCGGCAAAGGCATAGAGGGAGGGGCGCTGGTAGGTTACGCCGTCGCGCCCTGTCTCCTCAGGTCCGTCTGTGATCAGTATTTGGACCGGGAAGAAATGACGGCGTCCGTCCTCGTCCAGATAGCTGCACTCCCGAACCTGAGTGACCTGGTTTGATGTTGTGGGATTCCAAGCCTCCATCGCCGCAGCGGTATAGGCGTCTCCGTATTCCTCCAGCATCTCCGGCGTGCTGTATTCCTCTGCAATGGTCAGATCGCTGATGACACGGATGGGCTCCCAGTGGGTCGCCTCCCCGGAATTCTCCCAGCGGAGCAGCAGATAGGGCTGTCCGGCGCTGCCCCATTCGGTGATAGCGCCGTCCTCCATGGTCATTCCGCCCGCCAGAACTACTTCTTCCGGATGGGCGGCTTTCAGGCGGTACTCCAGCCGGTACATGTTCACACCGCTGTTCTCAGCGGAGCTGCCGGTATTGATGAGGGTCAGGCCGACAATTTCTGCCTTGGTGATCTCATAGCCCTCTTTCTCAGTATAGAAGGTCAGCTGTTCCTCCACATATTCCCGGGCGTAGTCGGCCACCGCCTGGGGTACCTCGATCCCCTCGGCCAGGGTGACGGAAAGGTCGCCGTCTCCCTTCTGTGCCCCGGTAAAGGTGCAGCCTACCGCCGCGGCGGCGATGAGCACCACAGCCGCCAGGGTACAGGCCGCCGTTTTGGGCCGCTTGGCCAGCAGAAGGATCCGCTCCCTGATGCCGCTGCCCGTCATGCTGGTAGCGGTGAGCAGGGGATTCCCGTGTCCCTGACAGGTGACGGCCAGCAAGGTGCGGCCGTAGGCCGCCCGCTCTGTCTCTCCCAGCTCCTTCACCGTGGCCTCGTCGCAGCACAGCTCCCCGTCCCGCTGGGACAGGACGGCGGCCAGCCACACCAGGGGGTTGTACCAGTGGAGGGCCAGACACAGCCCCCGCAGGGCCGCCCAGATGTGGTCCTTATGGCGGAAGTGGGTCAGCTCATGGGCCAGACTGTGGCGCAGAACCGTCTCATCTGCCGCCGCCTCTTCGGTCACATAGACGCGAGGGTGGAGAAGCCCGAAGAGACAGGGGGTCTGAACCGCCCCGGTGACATACACAGGGAGAGGACAGTCCGCTGCCAGGGGCCTTCTGCCGCGGCGGAGTTTATGGGCAAAGCGCACATTCACCCACAAAAGCCAAAGGCCCAGACAAAGGGCTCCCGCCGCCCACAGGCCCAGGAGCACCGCCCCCAGGGAGATGGGAGTTCCGTTCTCGGCCCGATCAGCGTCCATTTCCGCTTGCCACTGGTCCAGATTCTCCTCATACTGATCCTGTTGCTCTTCCAATGGGAGGGAGGGGTCAGGCTCGCTGATGGATAACTGAATTGTGTTGCCGCCCATATATCCCACCACGGGGTTAGAAATATTTGCGCCCTCTACAAGGTTTAATATACTCACCGCCGTGGCCCCCAGGCTGACGGGCAGGAGCAGACGCAGGAGCACCAGAGCCCACAGGCCATACTGAAGCCGCGGGCTGATCTTCCCCATCAGACACCGGCGCAGGGCCAGCACCACCAAAATGAGTACGCTGGAGGTCACTGCCCATTCAATCATGGCGCTCCGCCTCCAATCCTTTCAGCAGCTCATAGAGCTCATCCAGCTCCTTCCGGGACAGGACCTGCTTTTGGGTCAGAGAGCTGACCATCAGGCTCAGACTTCCCTGATACACCCGGTGGAGGAAATCCTTCGTCTCTTCCAGCGCGGCCTCCTCCCGCCCCAGAAGGGGAGAAAACACCTTGGGCCCCTTCTCCGGGACCACGCTCTCCACCGCCCCCTTGTGCTCCAGGCGGCCCAGCAGGGTGAGGGTGGTGCTCCGGCTCCAGCCGCAGCGCTTTTCCATCTGCTGTACCACTTCCCGCCCGGTGAGCGGCCCCGCCTCCCACAGGCACTCCATCACACTCCACTCCGCCTGGGTCAGGCTGATGCTGTGCACGGACATGGTGTCCCCTCCTTTCTGTCTATATCTGTAAACAAATTATATCAAATGAGTCTACGCTTGTCAACAAAAAAGGAAAGGATTCTGAATGGACATGCTCCGCTGACCGGGCCCGTCCCGCCCCTTGGTCGGCAAGGACAGGAAGGGGTACCGAGTACCGGGTTTTGCTTTACAGGCAGACGCAAAACGACAAAAACATATTAAAAATTTAACAATTTCAATCATGTGTTGCAATGTATATTTGGTTAGAATATAATATTTTCGACCACTTTAGAGGCGAGAATCCGCCTCGGATAGGAGTAGTATGAATTACGCGGAAGCAAGAGTATATTTGGATGAGATATCCAAATACGGAAGTGTACTTGGCTTGGAGAGTATGAGAGAGCTCCTGAACAGGCTGGGCAACCCCCAGGATGAGTTGAAGTTCATCCACATTTCCGGAACCAATGGAAAGGGGTCTGTGCTGGCGTATCTTTCCACGGTGCTGTCCGGCGCGGGATACCGGACCGGCCGGTACATCTCTCCCACCCTGTTTTCCTATCGTGAACGGATCCAGGTGGACCAGGAGTACATTGAGAAGGACGCCCTGGCCCGCCATGTCACCCACATTGCCCAGGCGGTGGAGGACATGAAGGCTGCCGGCCTGGCCAGCCCCACAGCCTTTGAAATCGAGACGGCGCTGGCGTTCCTTTATTTCAGGGAAAAGCGCTGCGACATCGTCACCCTGGAAACCGGACTGGGGGGGCTGCTGGACGCCACCAATGTGATCCGGACCCCGGTCCTGGAAGTGATCGCCTCCATCAGTATGGATCACATGGACTGCCTGGGGGATACCCTGGAGAAAATCGCCCGGCAGAAGGCAGGAATCATTAAGCCCCATACCGCCGTGGTATCGGCGGCCCAGCAACCGGAGGCCGCCCGGGTGATTGAGGAGACATGCCGGGAAAAGGGCTGTACCCTTCGTACCGTGGACCCGGGGCAGCTGCGGGATATCCGCTACGGATATGAGGGCCAGAGCTTCTCCTATCGCGGATGGGAGCATGTGGAAATCAGCCTGGCCGGCAGCTACCAGATCCAAAATGCCGCCCTGGCTCTGGAGGCCGTGGAGGCCCTGAGAGAACTGGGCTATCCGCTCTCAGAGCAGCAGGTGCGGAAAGGGATGCTGCGCACGGTCTGGCGGGGCAGATTTACCCTGCTGCGCCGGGATCCGGTGGTGATTATGGACGGGGCCCACAACCCAGGAGCGGCCCGGGAGCTGAGGGAGTCCCTGGAGCGCTGTTTTCCCGGCAAAAAGCTCCACTACATTATGGGGATGTTCAAGGATAAGGATTTCCGGACCGTGATCCGGCTCACCGCCCCGCTGGCGGAGGATATCATCACGGTGGAGACCCCCAACAATCCCAGAGCCCTGCCTGCCCTGGAGCTGAAAAAGGCTGTGGAAGCGGTCAATCCCCGGACCCGGGCCGCCGGGAGCATTGAGCAGGCGGTAAAGCTGAGTCTGGAGCGGGCGGACAAGAAGGATGTCATTGTGATTTTCGGGTCCCTCTCCTTTCTGGGTGAGGCGGAAAAAGCGGTTCTGACTGGAGGCGACGGCAATGAACCATGAGATGATCAAACAGGGTGTCAAGCTGATTCTGGAAGGGGTCGGGGAAGACATTGCCCGGGAGGGGCTTCTGGAGACACCGGACCGTATCGCGAGAATGTATGAGGAGCTGGCCGGCGGCTACACAGACGACGCGGCCAGGCACCTGCAAAAACGATTTCATGTGGACAACAATGATATGGTCATGGAGAAGGACATCCATTTCTACTCCTTCTGCGAGCACCATATGCTGCCCTTTTACGGAACGGCGGCCATAGCCTATATCCCCAACGGGGAGGTAGTGGGGCTGAGCAAGATTGCCCGCACCCTGGAGGTTTTCGCGAAGAGGTTCCAGCTCCAAGAGCGGCTGACCGCTCAGATTGCCGATGTGTTTATGGAGCAGCTGAAGCCCCAGGGGGTCATGGTCCTCATTGAGGCGGAGCATATGTGCATGACCATGCGGGGCATCAAAAAACCCGGGACCAAAACAGTCACGGTGGTCACCAGAGGCATATTTGACAACAACCAAATTCTCCAAAATAATTTTTATCAGATGCTGGAGCGCAGATAGGCTATGGATCGAATCAATCAAATTTGCAGCCATCCCAGATGGACACAGAGCGTGGAAGAAATCCGCCGGTTGGAACAGGACCGTATTTTCTGCAAGCACGACACGGTGCACTTTTTGGATGTGGCCAGGATCGCCTGGATCGAAAATCTGGAAACCGGTCTGGGCATTCCCAAAGAGGAGATCTATGCCGCGGCCCTGCTCCACGATATTGGCCGTCGTCTTCAATATACCACGGGCGTTCCCCATGAGCAGGCAAGCGCCGTGGAGGCCGAGAGCATTTTGAAAGACTGCGGATTTTCCCGGGAGGAACAGGAGCGGATCATCGCCGCCATTTTACAGCACAGTGATCAGAAGACCAGGACCGCCGAGGGGCTGCCCGGACTGATTTACCGGGCGGACAAGGCCTCACGGCCCTGCCTGTTCTGCGATGCGCGCATGAAGTGCAAGTGGGGCGAGGAAAAGAGGAATTCTACGCTGACCAGATAACAACAGGAGCATGTGATATGATGAAAATAGGAAACCGTCTGTTTGATGTGGGCAACGACTGTTATGTGATGGGTATTCTCAATGTGACCCCAGACTCTTTTTCCGACGGCGGAAAGTGGAACAATCTGGAAGCTGCTAGAGAGCATACCGCCAGGATGATTGAAGAGGGGGCCTCCATCATTGACATCGGGGGAGAATCCACACGCCCCGGACATGTCCAGATCAGCGATCAGGAGGAGATCGACCGTGTGCTGCCCGTCATTGAAATGGTAAAGAGCAGCTTTGATATCCCCGTGTCCATTGACAGCTATAAAAGTCAGGTGGTGGAGGCGGCTTTGAGGGCGGGGGCCGACCTGGTCAACGACATCTGGGGTCTGAAATATGACCGGAAGGTGGCGGAGCTGATCGCCCGGTATCAGGTCCCCTGCTGCCTGATGCATAACCGGGAGAAGGCGGAATATGAGAACTTTGTAGAGGATATGTGCCAGGATCTGCGGGATTCTCTGGCTATTGCCAAAAGCGCGGGTATTCCCGACGACAAGATCATCCTGGACCCGGGCGTGGGGTTTGGAAAGACCTATGAACATAATCTGACGGCGGTCTGGCACCTGGAGCGGCTTGTGGAGCTGGGGTATCCTGTACTGCTGGCCACCTCCCGGAAGGGATTTATTGGCCGCGCCCTGGATCTCCCCACTGATCAGCGGGTGGAGGGGACCATGGTGACTACCGTGATAGGGGTGGAAAAGGGGGCCTCCTTTGTCCGTGTCCACGATGTGAAAGAAAACCTCAGGGCCATCCGCATGACCCAGGCCATTATGCGGGAAGGGCGGTAAGAAGATGGATACCATGGGCTATGACGAAATCCATGTGGAAAATCTCGAGATCTTTGCCAATCACGGAGTTTTTCCGGAAGAGACCCGTCTTGGCCAGAAATTCCTGATTTCTCTGATCATGTATGTGGATGCCAGACCCGCGGGAAAATCGGACTGTCTGGAACAATCCGTCCACTATGGGGAAGTCAGCAGTTTTATGGCCGACTACCTGAAGCAGAATACCTTTAAACTGATTGAGGCCGCCGCCGAGCACCTGGCGGAGGAGCTGCTGCTGCGATATCCCCTGCTGAAGGGGGTGACCCTGGAGCTGAAGAAGCCCTGGGCCCCTGTGGGGCTGCCGCTGGAAACGGTGTCGGTAAGGATCACCCGGTTCTGGCACACGGCCTATCTGGGCCTTGGATCCAATATGGGGGACAAGGCAGGCTATCTGAACATGGCGATCCGGGCGCTGGATCAGCTCCGGGGCTGCCATGTGGGAAAGGTGTCCTCCTTCCTGGTCACCAAGCCCTACGGCGGAGTGGAACAGGATGACTTTTTAAATGCCTGCCTGATCCTTCATACCCTCCTTTCCCCCGGGGAGTTGCTGGACCGCCTGCATGATATTGAGCAGGCCGCCCATCGGGAGAGAACGGTCCGCTGGGGCCCCCGGACCCTGGATCTGGATATTTTGATGTACGACGATCTGGTTCTGGAGACGGACGAGCTGACAATTCCCCATGTGGAGCTGCATCTGCGGGACTTTGTACTGCGGCCCCTTCAGGAGATCGCCCCCAACAAGCGCCACCCGCTTCTGCACAAAACCGTCTCTCAAATGGCGCAAGAGGTGTGCGGAAGCTGAGAAAATCGGTGCTGGGCGTGGGGACCGAATAAAAGACATCGATTTTTTAAAAAAATATGCTCCCTCCATGTTTGACAGCATTTTTTGTACTGCCGCTCATGGAGGGAGCATTTTAATGACCAAACAGTGGATTTGCCTCCCGATTATGAGGAGATAAGCTTTAACTTCCTGACAGCCATCGTGCTATGGATTGTGGTTTCCCTTATTCAGAAGCTTTTGCCTGTAATTCTGGGATTGGTCGTTAAAAATCGATGCGGCGCCCCTCCTCTGCCGCCTGATAAGCGGCATAGATCACCTTTGTGGTATCATAGGCCAGGGTAAAATCGGAGACAGGCTTTCGGTCGTAAGCGATGGTTTCCACAAAATCCTGCAGCTCTCCCATATAGCCCCGGATGATCTCATCGCTGACAAAGGCCTTATTCCAGCCCAGCTTCCGGGGCAGCATCTCGGAAATATTTACATCATCCAGTCCATCTTCATCCAGAAAATAAGTATTCAACAGGTCGGTGGGAGTAATGTTGCAGTTGAGAGCGGTGTTGTTTCCATAGACTTCAATATAATTTCGGCTGCCGCCCAAAACAGTATCGCTGGCAATGCAAATGGCCTTGGTCCCGTCGGAAAAAGTGACCGTGATCACGCCGAAGTCTTCCACATCCTCCGGACGGGCGGAGATGTACCGGTGCTCCTCCTCGGTTAAACATTGGGTGGCACGGCCTACATCACAGCTTACGCTCTGAATGGTGATGTTTTCTCCCCGGGCAATCGCTTCCTGCTGTTTCAGCCAGAGCATCCCCCCCATGGGATGGGTCCCGGTCCGCATCAGAGTGCCGCCGCCCACCTTGTTCCACTGACCGGCCACGGGACTGCTGGAGCCTTTCAGGCTCTCCTCTCCCTTCATGTACAGAAGCTTGGTCTTCTTGGCGCGGATGATTTCAGCCGCCTTCTGGACGGGGGTGGCATAGACAAAGTTTTCCGCGTACATGAATTTTTTTCCGGTCCGCTCCACCACTTCTTTCAGGCGGTCCATGTCCTCCAGACATTTCCGGTACATCTCGCTCTTTGGAACCGTCGCCCCGATGTTTTCCTGCCCTTTCTGGCCGAAATAACCGGTCAGGGGCTTTTCGCAGATGACATGCTTTCCCGCCTCCATGGCCTCCATGGCGACGGTGGTGTGAAGGAAAGGAGGCACCACAATGTCGATCACATCGATCTCAGGGTCAGCCAGCATCTGGTGGTAGTCGCTGACGGCCTGTTCATAGCCAAACCGCTGCTGCACCTTCTTTGCCAGCTCCAGATTCAGATCACATACAGTTTTTAACCGAACGGTAATGCCGCTTACCTTTTCATAGCCGTTTCCGTGCAGATGGGCAGCGTATCCCGCACCCACGGTGCCAACCGTTACAATGGGTTTTTCCATTTCAAGCCCTCCCTTTTCTGGTTTCTTCTCCAAGAATAAAAATTTAATTGTTGAATTTTCTGTGAAATATGCTATGCTCATGGTATCGCCATCCGGGAAAGAAAACAACTGCATTTTGACTCACGATTGATAGCATAAATGCTATGGAAATAATGGAGAAGGGGGAAGACCTGACCGATATGACACTCAACCAGCTGCATTATTTTGAAACGCTGGCCCGTACACAGCACTATCAGCGAGCGGCGGAACTGCTCGGCATCAGCCAGCCCACCCTGAGCCGGGCGATCAATTCTCTGGAGCTGGAGCTGGGGGCCCCGCTGTTTGAGCGGCGGGGGCGGAATGTTGCGCTCAGCCGCTTTGGACGGGTTTTTTCGGAACATGTTTTTACCGCCATGCACGAGCTCAATACCGGAATCCATCATGTCCAGGATCTCACAGACCCCCAAAAGGGCTCCATCGACATTTCACTGAACTATGCCGTCTCCAATATTTATCTTCCCCGTCTGCTGAAAGGTTATCTGGACAGCAATCCTGATGTCCATGCGGCCTTCCAGTTCCGTCAATCCAACACGCCCTCGGTGTTAAACGATGTGCGGGAGGGAATGAGTGAGATCGGCTTTTGTTCCTATATGCACGATCAGCCTGAGATCCGGTTTTATCCGCTGGTACGCTGCCCGCTCTTTCTCCTGCTCCCCCGGGATCATCCCCTTGTCCGGAACCAGTCCATCACCCTGCGGGATATCAGCCGGTACCCGCTGATTCTCTCTGTGGATGAGACACGCTATCTGGAGAACCTTTTGCTGTCCCGTGGGATGACCCCTATTGTGGCATGCCGCATGGGAGAGGACCGCTCCATTGCCAACCTGGTAGCCTGCGGGTTTGGAACGGCGATCCTGCCCTATGATCCGCAGCTGACGGTCACCAGAGCCGTTCTGCGTCCTATCCATGACGCCTGCGCCTACCGGGACTTTTACATGGTGATCTCCCGCACAAGGCCCCTTTCTTCCCCGGCCAAACTGTTCCGGGACTATGTTCTGTCTGCAATTCAATCCGGACAAATCGGAACAGTTCCGGTGGATGCTCTCTCCAGAGAGTCACAAGGACCTGATCCGGGCGCCGACGGCGTAGGAAAATAAGTTAAAGTATATGAAAAAAGCCTTGAAATCGGAAGATTTCAAGGCTTTTTTGCGCTGAGAAGAGACAGGAAACCAAAATGAAGACGATACTGCTTTATGCCAGAATACGGCGCAGAATGGGGAAAGCGGAAATGATTGCGGAGACCAGGAAGGACAGCAGGATGGTGCAGCCGGTTTGAATCACCAGCCGCAGGAGGAGGGACCCATCCCAATGGATCCAGCCCGATAGAAAGTTTAAAATCAAAACATGGACCCAATATACGCCGAAGACCAGATTGGAGGCCTTTGCCAGCGGGGCGGACAGTCTTTCCAGCCGACTGGCGTGGGTTTTGAACCAGGTGCGGAACAATACGAATAGACTGGCGGCAAGCAGATAGTGATTCAGCATATATCCGCCATTCATGGGCAGGGAGATTTCCTGTGGGGAGGCCTGAGCCAGATTTCCCAGCAGGCAGCTCCCATACCCGATGGCCCCGCCCAGATAGATCAGCATGCGGTATGGTCTCCGAAATTTAGTTCTGCCCAGAAGGTATCCCAACAAAAAATAGCCGGTCATCCCTTCCATCATGGGACCAAACAGGTAGATGTAGACGGGAAGGGTCCGATTGAGGATGGGCCGAAGGGTGGGGGGAAACAAAATGATTCCCAGCAGAACCGCCAGCTGCCGGGGCGGGCAGTGGTCCACGATTCGTTTCAGAAATGGGCAGAGGAGATAAATACCCAGAAGGGTGTAGACAAACCACATATGATAGCTGACGCCCTGATTCAAAAGCCTGCTGAGAAAATCACGGGAATCCATGGGATACTGCCCGGAGCCTGACTGGATCAGATAATAAATCAGGTTCCACGCGGCCAGCGGGATGACCAGCTTGGGAATATTGTGCCTGTAGAATTTCCACACCTGCTCCGTGCCGGAGCGGCTGAGCAGCAGGTATCCGCTGATCATGAAGAAAAGGGGCACTCCGGTCCGGTCAAAGGGGTCTGCCAGCATGCAGAGATACCATGTGGCGCAGGAATAAAATCCGGGATTGACCAGCGTCGGTGCGATACTGTGCAGAACGATCACAAAGAAAATGGCCAGACAGCGTAAAAAATCCAGATATGGGATGCGCTTTTCCATATTGGAACCTCCGGGATATTTAGAATACGGCATGACAGCCGACACTTGGCGGCCGATGGAGCGGCCTACATAATAAAAACAACCCGGGAGGTCAAAATGTGACGGTGGAGGACAAAAATTTCAGGTTTTTGTGTGCCATGCGTGCGGAGGGAGGAAATTTCATCAGACGGGCAGTCTGAACTGCTTCCTCAACAATTCAATAATAGACGCAAACAGGACGCGAGGCCGGCCCTTCCGGGCAGCCTCGCGTCTGTTCCAGGGGTTATCATCGATAAAATGGAGAAGGTTCGGATTTGCTCTGCCCGCGGCTGTGGGCACAGCAGTCCTTATCCCTCGGGGAAAAACAGCCGCAGATCCTCCTCAACGGTGCCGATTCCGGCGATCCCGAAGTGCTCCGTCAGAACATTGGCCACATTGGGACTGAGAAAGGCGGGAAGGGTGGGGCCAAGGTGGACATTCTTGACGCCCAGGTACAGCAGGGCCAGCAGGACAATCACCGCCTTCTGCTCATACCAGGCAATATTGTAGACGATGGGCAGGTCGTTGATATTCTCCAGACCAAAGATCTCCTTCAGCTTTAAGGCAATGACCGCCAGGGAGTAGGAGTCATTGCACTGACCGGCGTCCAGAACCCGGGGAATACCGCCGATGTCCCCCAGATCCAGCTTGTTGTACCTGTATTTGGCACAGCCGGCGGTGAGGATCACGGTATCCCGGGGCAGGGATTTGGCAAATTCGGTGTAGTACTCCCGGCTTTTGGCCCGGCCGTCGCAGCCTGCCATCACCACGAATTTTTTAATGGCGCCGCTTTTCACCGCCTCCACCACCTGGTCTGCCAGGGCCAGAACCTGGGCGTGGGCAAAGCCGCCCACGATTTCGCCGGTCTCGATCTGGGTGGGGGGAGCACACCGCTTGGCATGCTGAATAAGAGGGGAAAAATCTTTCTCCTGGCCCGCCTGCCCGGAAATATGCCGGCAGCCGGGATACCCCGCCGCGCCGGTGGTGTATATGCGTTCTCTGTAGCTGTCCTTGGGGGGGACAATACAGTTGGTGGTCATAAGGATAGGGCCGTTGAAGGTTTCAAATTCCTCCCTCTGCTTCCACCAGGCGTTGCCATAGTTGCCCACAAAATTGGGATACTTTTTGAAGGCGGGGTAGTAGTGGGCGGGCAGCATCTCAGAGTGGGTGTACACATCCACACCGCTGCCCTGGGTCTGCTCCAGCAGCATCTCCAGATCCCGCAGGTCGTGGCCGGAGACAAGAATGCCGGGATTTCTGCCCACTCCAAGCTTGACCTTTGTGACTTCGGGATTTCCGTAGGCGGTGGTGTTGGCCTTGTCCAGAAGGGCCATGGCAGCCACCCCGAACCTTCCGGTCTCCAGGGTCAGATCCACCAGCTGGTCCACACTGAGGCTGTCGTCCAGGGTGGCGGCCAGAGCGCGCTGGAGGAAGGCGTCCACCTCGGGGTCCTTTTGCATCAGAGCGTTTGCGTGGCTGGAGTAGGCAGACAAGCCCTTGAGGCCGTAAGTGATAAGCTCCCGGAGAGAGCGGATGTCCTCGTCCCTGGTGGAGAGCACGCCCACGCTCCCTGCCTTCTCCTCCCAGCTTCCGCTGCCGTCCCACAGGGCGGCCTCAGGAAGGACGGCGAAATTGTCCAGCCGGTCCAGGAGGGCTTTCCTGGCATCCAGCGTGGTCTGAATCCGGGCCCTGATACTGTCACGGTCAAAGTTTGCGTTGGTGATGGTAGCAAAAAGATTGAGGGTGACCAGTTGGTCAATGTGGGCGGGTACGGACTTGTTCTCCCGGCGAAGGGCGGTGGTGACAGCCGCCAGGCCCCGGGTCACATATACCAGCAGGTCCTGCATGGCGGCCACATGGGCGTCCTTGCCGCACACACCGACCATTGTGCAGCCTCTGCATCCGGCGGCCTCCTGGCACTGATAACAAAACATATTGTTTTCCATGATCTGATTTCCTCCTGTGTGGGGTAATGGGGTTTCCGGATAAGAGAATAGGACAGATTTTGCAACAGGTATGTTGTTTTAACAACGAAATAAGACCGGTTTGCCAAAAATCCCGATCTGTCTCAAGTTTTCCCACCTTCCATATTTCTGTCCCACCTGGGCACGACGAAATGAAGAGGGTATATGAGAAAACAGGACCAGAGACGGCAATCCCCTTAAATGACCGGCTCTGGACGGTAAGCTCCGGCAGATCACGGTTTCAGATCTCCCGTTGCGGGACCGTCGATCAGCTTACCGGCATTTGTGAAGCGGGAGCCGTGGCAGGGGCAGTCCCAGGTGTGCTCCCGGGGGTTCCACTTCAGGGCACAGCCCAGGTGGGGGCAGCGCTTTGGAGTGGGGGTCAGCAGGCTGATCGCGGCCTCCAGTCCGTTGACGGCCAGCTGGGGGCGAAGAATGGAGCGGGAAGGGGAAAACACATCCTGATATGGGTTGTCCTTCTCCTGAACCAGGTCGCTGAGGATCATGGCCGCGACCATGGAGGAGGTCATGCCCCACTTGTTGAAGCCGGTAGCCACATACAGATGGGAGACACGGGATGAGTAGGGGCCGATATAGGGGACACCGTCCAGGGTCATGCAGTCCTGGGTAGCCCAGTGGTATCTCTCCACAGCCCGCGGGTAGTGCCTGGCGGCAAAGTCCCGCGGTTCGTGCCACCCGCCGCCCTGTTTGCCCGTGCGGTGCCCGCCGCCGCCAACCAGCAGCAGATTACCGTAATCCCGGAAGGAAAGGCCGTTTTGGGCCTCGTCGAGATACATGCCCTCCACCGCTTGCGCACCCTCCAGGGCGATCACATAGGAGCGGTGCTGGTACAGTTTCAGAAAATAGCTGCCGTGCTTGTTGAGAAAGGGAAAGTGGGTGGCCACAATGATCTTTTTGGCGGAGATTTTGCCCCGGTCCGTGACAGCGGTGGTGCCGATCAGCTGCCGCACCGGTGTGTGCTCGTAGATGCGCAGGTCGGAGGAGAGGGCGGAGACAAATTTCAGGGGGTGGAACTGGGCCTGGTGGGGGAATCGGATTGCGCCTGATGTGGAAAAGGGGAGGGGGAGATGTTCCACAAACTCCCCATCAAAGCCCAGGGTGTCCAGCGCGGCGAGCTCCTGCTCCAGCTTCCGGCGGTCCCGGCGGGAATAGACATAGGCGCTGGCCTGCTGAAAATCACAGGGGAGGCCGGAGCAGAGCTCCCGATATTTCTGAAGAGCCGCCTGGTTGGCCAGAAGATACCCTTTTGCCCGTTCAACGCCAAAGGTCCGGATCAGCTTGTGGTATATGAGCCCGTGCTGGCTGGTGATCTTGGCGGTGGTATTTTTGGTGATGCCGCTGCACACGCTGTCGGCTTCTGCCAGCACATAGGGGACGCCGGCGCGGTGCAGAAGGCAGGCGCACAGGATGCCGGCCATGCCGCCGCCGATGATCAGAATATCGGTGGTCACATCGCCCTCCAGCCGACCAAACTCCCTATGCGTCCAGGTCTGTTCCCACAATGAACTCATATGCGTCCTCCCCAAATACAAATTTTGAATCGTAAGATTCAAACTAAAAGAAGTATGCCCCATACAGAGGGCCATGAATCCTCCCTCCCGCTTTTTTACAGGCCCTTTCTGATAAAAAAAGCCCGAAGCCCCTTGCGGAACAAGGAGCTTCGGGCTTTGCGTATCACCTGGCGGATCAGATTTTCAGACAGACCTCAAAGGCATCTCTGGCAGCCAGCAGGGCGTTTCCGGCAGTCCGCGCGGCGTCGCCGATCTCAAAGACCTGAGGGGCGAGGCTTTCAGCTTCTTCCCCCAGAACATGGTTGGATCTGGAGCCCACCGCCAGAACGACGGTGTCAAAGGGCCCGAAGGAGGCGTCGGTCCCGTCCTGAGCGGTGTAGTCCACCTTGTGGGGGGAGAACTGCTTCACCTGGCACCCGGGGTACAGGCGGACTCCATAGATCTGGAACAGCTCAAACAGACAGCGCCGGTTCTCCGGGGGAACATCGGCGGCAATGGTGTCCTTTAGTTCCACTACCGTCACCTGGTGGCCCCGCTCGGCCAAAAACGCCGCGGTTTCACAGCCCACCATGCCGCCGCCTACCACCAGCACCTTCTGTCCAGCGGAGACCTTTCCCTCCAGAAGCTCCTGAGCGGATACGGCGGATACCAGGTCAAGTCCCGGAAGTTTTGGGAAAATGGGGGTGGAGCCGGCAGCCAGGATGAGGGCGTCGGGGGAGAGGGCCCGGATCTGGGCCGCGTCTGCCGCTGTACCGCAGCGGATGGTGACACCCGCCTTCCGGCACCGGACGATCAGCGAGCGGACAAGGGCCGTCAGCTGTCCTTTTCCGGGGGGATAGGCGGCGATGCGGAAATTTCCGCCCAGTTCCGCCTCTTTTTCCAGCAGGGTCACCTGGTGGCCCCGGAGGGCGCAGGCCCAGGCGGCGTACAGCCCGCCGGGGCCGCCCCCCACCACCACGACCCTTTTGGATACGGGGGAGGGGGTCAGCTCCCGCTCCCGCCCCACACAGGGGTTGACGGCGCAGGTGATGGCTTCCCCGGCAAACATATTGGGTACGCAGCCCAGCAGACAGCCGATGCAGGGGGTCAGCTCCTCCAGCCGCCCCTGGGCGGCTTTGTTGGGCAGCTCCGGGTCGGCAATGCTCTGGCGGCCGAAGGCGATCAGGTCCGCCCGGCCCTCCTTTACCAGCAGCTCGGCGTACTGGGGCTCGGTAAAGCGGCCCACGGTGATCACAGGGACGGATACCGCCCGCTTGATCTCGCTGACCAGCTCGGCATTAAAGCCGCCGTGGGTGATTCCCGGCGCCCACATGAATTCATCGTGCAGGTGGGTGGCCCGGGACACATGGAGGGCGTCCACACCGCACTCCCCCTCCAGATAGGCGGCGACGGCCGCGGCGTCATGGACGCTCTGACCTCCGGGCATCTCGTCACAGCCGTTGATACGGCAGATAATGGGGAGGGTCCCACCTGTTTTTTGCCGGATGGCCTCTATAATCAGCCGGGGCAGACGCATGCGGTTTTCAAAGCAGCCTCCGAACTCGTCGGTGCGGTGGTTGGTCCGCTCGGAGACAAAGGTGCTGATGAAGTACCCGTGGGCACAGTGGATCTCCACCATATCCGCCCCCGCCTGCTGGGCCCGGGCGGCGGCATCCGCGTAGCAGTCAATGATGTGGTAGAGCTCCTCATTGGAGACGGCCTCGGGGATCTCTCTGCCCAGAGCCGCCGGGACGGGGCTGGCCGCTTGAAGGGGATAGCCGGTCAGAGCGGAGCTGCCCTCAGGGCCGGCGTGCTGGAGCTGAACGGAGACCTTGGAGCCGTACTGGTGGCAGCCGTCGATGACCTGACGGTAGCTTTGGACCGTATCGTCGGAGAAGAGGCAGGGCTTTCTGGGGCCGCCCTTGGCCTTCTCATAGACCACGGTGGCCTCCAGGGTAATGAGGCCGAAGCCCCCTTTTGCCCTGGCCTGGTAGTAGGCAAAGGAGCGCGCGCTGAAGGAACCGTCAGTGTTGGCCAGGTTGTTGCCCATGGCCGGGACCATAAAGCGGTTGGGGACGGTGACTGACCCGATTTGAACGGGAGAAAACATCGCCGAAAATTTCATAAGAGCCGTTCCTTTCATATTTTTTACTGGGTGACAGAGGATGTGACTCAGACCCCGTGGCCTTCCGGTGCCTCCGGGGATGAACCGGTCTGGTCCGGCCGCTCATCTTTCCCGGCCTTGTGACCGAAGAAGCGGGTGGAAAAAAGGGTGAAGCGGAAGTGCCGGTCCAGACAGTTGCCGATGATGCCCACAGCCTTGCCCATGGTAAAGGCGGCCAAGACGGTGCCGATCCCAAGCCCCTTTACATACCCCAGGAAGACCAGCGTCATACCGGCGGTGACGCACAGACAGATCACATCAAAGGAGATCTTGATCTTGGGGTAGGACACATGGGTAATCAGGGACAGTTCCCGGGGGAAGAGGTCCGTGGGGATAATGGGCAGGCCGCAGCGGTTGGACAGGGCGATGCCGAAGCTGATGATCAGGTAGCTGAGGATAAAGTAGCAGATCCGCCACAGCAGGCCATCCGGCAGCAGATCGACCCACAGCTCATAAAAGTCCAGCAGCTGGGAAAATACAAACCCCACCAGAAAGCTGAACAGGTAGGGGAACACAAGCTTCCGCCGCAGAAGCAGCAGGCTGAGGATCAATACCCCCTGGAAGATGTAAGTCCATGTGCCCAGTGACAGGGCGGGGAATACCTCTGAAAAGGCGTATGGTACGCTGGAGATGGCGGAGATTCCTCCGCCGGAGTACAGCATCAGCACCACGCCTAAGCTGTTGATCAGCACCGCCGTCAGCAGGGCCAATTCCCCGTACCAGACAGCTTGTTTCGTCTCTTGTTCCCGCTGGAGCATCGTGATTAACCTCCTCTGATGGGACCGCTTATGGCAGGTGCGGTCCGGTTACAGGCTTAGTTTACAAACACACAATTATAATTGCAAATAAATAATTTTGATGAAATTATAGTTTCAAACTATCCAATGTGATATACTGAGTGAAAGGGGGAGAATGACATGAATCTGTTCTATCTGCGGTACTTTGTGACCCTGGCCCATGTCCGGCACTACACCAGGGCGGCGGAACAGCTGTGCATCTCCCAGCCCAGTCTCAGCCACGCCATTTCCCAGATGGAGGCGGAGCTGGGGGTGCCCCTGTTTGAGAAGAGCGGACGGAACACCACCCTCACCCGCTTCGGAGAGGAATTTCTGGCCTGCGCGGAAAATACCCTGTCCACCCTGGACGGGGGGATCGCCTCCCTCCAGAGAAGCGCCCGGGGGGAGGGGGAGATCCGGCTGGGGCTGCTGCGCACGCTGGGGGTGGAGCTGATCCCCAAGCTCGCCGCCGAATTTTTAAAGGAGAACCAGGGGCTGAACATCCGCTTTACCTTTCATACGGGGGTGACCGGCGAGCTGCTCAGCGGTCTGACGGGGCGAAAGTTTGACCTGGCCTTCTGCTCCCAACCTCCCGAGAAGCTGTCCCTGACCGCGGTACCCGTGGGGCGGCAGGAGCTTGTGCTCATTGTTCCCAAGGACCATCCCCTGGCGGGGCTGGGGGAGGTGGACCTGTCCCAGACCGCTCCCTATCCCCAGATTTTTTTCCAGCCCAGCTCCGGCATGCGGGGGGAGGTGGACCGGATGTTTGCCCAGGTGGGGGTGGTGCCCCACATCGCCTATGAGACGGAAGAGGATCAGGTGATTGCGGGCCTGGTGGCCCAGGGCTTCGGCATCGCCGTCGTTCCCTATATGGATCTGCTGCGGAAGCTGGATGTGGGGGTGCTGAACATTCGCACTCCCGTCCATGAGCGGAAGCTCTACATGGTACATGACGACAGCGTCTATATGCCTGCCGCGGTCAGGAATTTTTATAAGTTCGTACGCAGCCGCAAGGGGGATATGCGGGGCTTCGGGTAGGGTCACGGGCGGAACCATTCCATACTGACGCAGCAGGGACCTGCCCTCTTTCCTTTTCGGGATATGAATTCTGCACAAAAAGCCATGAATTTTGCATTGCTGTGGTGCTTTCCATGCATGCCTGATAGAATGAAGATAACAGGTTCCGCAACCGCTCTCAAGGGGGCTTATGCGCTCTGAATGCCGTTTTCCGCCGCCTGAGCCACGGGTGTATCCTCATTTGCCTCACGCCGGCATAGGCGGGGGAAGGACGGCTGATCCACAGCTGCACCATGCCGGTGAGACGACATATGACCCGCTCAATAAAAACGGCCCGGCAGTGCCTGCCGGTGCCCGGTGGGAGTGGATGCGGCCAGTTCAGCGGGGAGGGAGCCGGAGGCTTGATGAGAAAAAGATTTGCTGCAACTGTCCTCTGCCTGATTCTGGGCTTACTGCCCCTTGCGGGATGTGCAGGGAAGAGCGCGCCCACCAGTGAGGAGCTTTGGCAGGCCGCCATGGCCGACGCAGTCTTCAGCGAGGACAGCGAGGTGATGGAGCTGGTCTGTCTGACCCGGGATGACCCGCAGGTCATCTGGGACGAGGCGGGAGAGCGGGTGCTGCTGGTCACCTGGCACGACTATGAGCAGCCGTGTGAGCCGGGAGATCCTCTGGAATACCAGGACATCTGGGCCACCTCTCTGGGGGAGATGACAGCCTGGTATCGGGAAAACGGCAGCGGTGTCACCGATTGGGATCTGCGCTTTGCGCAGCTGCTGGGCATGCCCGGTGACGGCAGCTGCACACGGTTTTCCGCCTTCTGGATTTCACCCTCCCAGGTGATTCGCCCCGCCTATGTGACCGATGTGACCGCTCAGATGGAAAACGGGTACGACCGGATGACAGACCCGGAGTATCGCGCCTGGTTCGACGACAATATCCTCTACTCCTATTTTGAAAGCGAATATCCTTGGACCAGGCTGGGCTATACCTATGACTGGAGCGGCGGGGATTCGGCATACGGCCTGACCGAGTTTCTGGTTGAGGACGGCAGTAAGGCGGAGATTGCCTTTACCTGTTCGACGAGGGATTTTGTTGACTGGCTTGGGTCGCAGTCCTGAGGTCCCCACGGGAATGGTGAAAACGGGAGTAAAACAGCCGGACGAGAGTACAGGGACCGCCGCCGGTCCGTGCTGTCAGTCCGACAACAGATTTGATATCATTTGACCAGGAAAGGGGACGAGTGCCTGTGAAGAGACTGATGAGGGGATTATGCGCGCTTCTTGGCGTCATTGTTCTGGCGGGCTGCGGCAGTACATCCCAGCCGGGAGCCGCGGAGAAGGATTCCGGCTCCCCGGTGGCGGGGAAAAAGGTGGCCTACATCATGCAGATGGCGCCGTCGGAGATTTTTGAAATGTGGTCCCAGTCTGCCCAGGAGACGGCGGAGGGACTGGGAATGGAGTATGACGCCTTCTTCTGCGGAGGCTCTGATGAGCAGTGGCGGGACACCATCACCCAGTGTGCCGCCCAGGGCTATGACGGCCTGCTGCTCAGCCACGGGGGGCAGGATTATGCCTACACCTTTCTCAAAGACCTGCTGGAGCAGTATCCGGAGCTGAAGATCGTCACCTTTGACACCCAGTTTCAGGACAGCGATGGCCGGACCCAGACCCTGGAGGGGGTGACCCAATTCTTCCAGCGGGATGTGAAGCTGACCCAGCTGCTGCTGGAGTATGTGCGTACGGAGCTGTATCCCAACAAAGCAGCAGAGGGGAAAGCCATCAATGTCCTGAAAGTCTGGGTGGGACCGGGCTTTCTCTCCGCCTTTGACCGCCGCCAGGAGGGCTATGTCGTCTATGAGGAGCAGGGGCTTATCCACACGGTGGAGACCATCGGCCCCGAGGACTTCACCGACGCCGAGCGCTCCATGGCCCAGGTGACCGCGGACACCCTGGCCCGGTATGAGCCCGGGGAGATCGATGTCATCTGGTGCTGCTATGACCTGTACGCCAACGGGGTCTACACCGCCCTGACCCAGGGGGGATATGACATCCCTATGGTGAGTGTGGACATCTGCAACGGAGACATTGAGAAAATGGCCGGGGAGGGCTCCCCCTGGAAGGCCTGCGCCACCACCAACTGGAACTATAACGGAGAATTCGGCATGCGGGTGCTGGCCCTGGAGCTCACCGGGGACTACAACGCCATCATCGACCCCATGACATGGGAGCCGGCAAGCTGGCTGGAGCTGCCCACCACTGTGGTGACCCAGGACATGGTCTCCGGAGGCGGGATCGATGTGACCAACCTGGATACGGTGGCGGGAAAATCCTACACCGACCGCTCCTGGATGCCCACCACAGACTGGATGGCCGAGCTGCTGGGGGATTGAACCGCCCACAGGGAAAGGAGTGACAGAGAATGGTAGAAAAGCTGTTTCATGTGACCGAAAAGGGCTCTGATGTGCGCACGGAGCTGCTGGCCGGCCTGACAACCTTCATGACCATGGCGTATATCCTGGTGGTAAACTCCGGCATGTTTGCCGAGCTGCCCGGGGTGTCCTATTATGCCATTTATATCGCCACGGCCCTCTCCGCGGCCATCGGCACCATTCTGATCGGACTTCTGGCCAACCTGCCTCTGGCCCAGGCGTCCGCCATGGGCTCCAATGCCTTTTTCGTCTATACGGTGTGCATGGGCTTCGGCCTGAGCTACGCCAACGCCCTGGTCATGATCCTGCTGGACGGAATCGCCTTTGTGATTTTGACGGTGACCGGCCTGAGAAAAAAGATCTTTCAGGCCATTCCCACATCCGTACGCCAGACCATTCCCGCCGGAGTGGGCCTGTTCATTGCGTTCATCGGCCTGCAGAACGCCGGTATCGTGGTGGCGGATTCCGAGACCTTTGTCAACCTGACATCGTTCAATCTGCTGTTTGGTACTGTGCTCTGGGCAGATGTCATGCCGGTTCTGGTGACACTGGCTGCCCTCATCGCCATTGCCGTGATGACATGCAGGGGGGTAAGGGGCGCTGTCCTGTGGGGAATTCTGGGAGGCACCATTCTCTATTACCTGTTGGGAGCCACGGTTCCGGGGTTCTATACAGACTTTGGAGCGGGGTTGAATTTGAATCCCTTCACGGCTTTTTACGAGTTTGGGACAGCGGCCTTTGGCCGGGTCTTTACCGAGGGCTTTGACTTTTCCTACTATCTGGTGGATCACAACCCCGCCCAGCTGGCCCTGCTGATCGGCACCACCTCCCTGGCCTTCTGCCTGGTGGATATGTTTGATACCATTGGAACCCTGTATGGCGCCTGTGCCCGGGGCAATCTGCTGACCCGGGAGGGAGAAGTGCCCAATATGGAGCGGGCCATGCTGGCCGATGCCGTGGCCACGGTGTGCGGCGCGGTGTGCGGAACCTCCACGGTCAGCTCCTATGTGGAGGCCTCTGCCGGCATTGCCGAGGGCGGGAAGACCGGACTGTCCGCCATGACCACCGGTGGACTGTTCCTTCTGGCCATGTTTTTCAGTCCCGTGGCCTCCCTTGTGCCCAACTGCGCCACAGCGGCCGCTCTGATCTATGTGGGTATTCTCATGATGGACTGTACCAAAAGGATCAACTGGCAGAACACCGAAGAAGCCGTCCCCGCCTTCCTGACCCTGGCCATTATGCCCATGACCTATAACATCTCCTACGGAATTGCCTTCGGCGTGATCTCCCATATCCTCATCGCGGTGTTCTCGGGGAAGGGAAAGGAGCTGAACGGTGGTACCTGGGTTATCGGGGGACTGTTTACGGTGATGTTCCTGGTCACCCATTGACAAAAAAGAACCGGCATGCCTGCCGACCTGCAAAAAATGAGGTCTGTATTTCCAAAATGCTGCCCGCCCTGCCCCTTGAGGTGGACGCGGCGCCAGCTACAAACGAAACCAGCCGCCTGACGGGTCAAACCGGCAGGCGGCTCCATTTTTTTCAAAAGGCAGAAACAGACGGTACCCCAGACCCTGTCCCTCCTGCCGGAACACGGGCAAGCAGCCGTGGGGATAGGAGCTTTGCCGGAGTGCGGTATTACCGTCTCTCCGCGGAAATTGAGAACAAATTTTACGCACACACGACCAGATTCTGAACAATCCATGTTCAATTTCGTAACACTCTGTATAATTAGAGTGCAATAAAAAAACCGTCAAGGGGGCCGCAAAAAGGAGGCTTGGCAATGGAATACAACTGTAAAACACATTATGACCAACGGGAATCCATGCCGGCTCCAAAAACAGGCGGCAGCGTGTGGCCCCGGCAAAGCTGTCCGGCATTTACCCCCAGAAAAGAGCACTTGCCCGTAGAGGGCAGCCAGTGCTGGTTCTGCCGCTATGCGGATTTTCACCAGAAGCGCCCGGTGGCGCTGGAGGTGGGAATCTGCTGCTGGCCGGAAGTACAAATCTGGTAGAGAGAGTACGGATATATGGAAAACGACTTATTCCAGGAGGCAAATATGATCAGGAAAATATTAAGCTTGTATTTGATACTGTCTCTTATTCTGACATTTCTGCCTATATCGGCAATGGCGACAGAAGGGATTTTGACTGAAGATGAATATTCAGTAACAGAGTCTGCGCAGTGTACCTGCGGCGCACAGGCGGATGCCGACGGCATGATCGTCCACACGGAAAGCTGCCCCCTTTACGAGGCCCCGGCTGTGGAGAATCCGCCCGCAGAGGGCGGCTGCACCTGCGGCGCACAGGCGGACGCCGACGGCATGATCGTCCACACGGAAAGCTGCCCCCTCTACGAGGCCCCGGCTGTGGAGAAGCTGCCCGCAGAGGGCGGCTGCACCTGCGGCGCACAGGCGGACGCCGACGGCGTGACCGTCCACACGGAGGGCTGCCCACTCTACGAGGCCCCGGCTGTGGAGGAGCTGCCTGTGGAGGACGGCTGCACCTGCGGCGCACAGGCGGACGCCGACGGCGTGACCGTCCACACGGAG